>JAFWEV010000025.1 GCA_017512745.1 Oscillospiraceae bacterium | reverse complement strand
GTACTTTGTCAATAATATCACCCTACATATATGGGATTATCATAATACATTAAATATATTAATAATTAAATATATACTCTTAATATTGTCGAGTCTATCTTCTCACAGGAAAAGAGCCTTCTGCATACTCTGCAAAAGGCTCTTAGCCGTATAAATTCACTATTTATCCATGTTTCAAGCTGTTTTTTCCATGGTTATATTTATCGGAGTGAACTGAGGTTCCGGCACAGGTCCAGGATAAGAGCTGAGGTATATCTTTTTAAAGGATTCCTCATAAGCACATGCAACTGTAAAAGATCTGTATCCGCCGTTCGGATCACACAGACCAAGTCCGACCTCGTTTTTGTAATACCTTTTGCTGGATGCGATCGTTCCGGTCCACACCATATCTTCCACCTCAAGTCTGATACTGCCGTCTTCCCCTATAATAAGCACCGCCTCTGATGGGTATTGAACCATCGAAGAATCCTGAGTAACCGGACCCCCGCTCACTATACCCATACCCATGGTCTGCCTCGAAGGTTCAGCTGTCATGGTCCATGAACCGACAAAGCCTTCAACAACCCACCACTTCTCATCTCTGTAATCGATCTCGGCACCGTAGTTATTTCCCCCGGTTGACCCTGTCCCCGGCACCAACTCCCGCTCATGGCCGAACCATGTGACAGTTCTCTCGGAATATACCGGATCTTCCCGCGGATCTTCCAGATTATCAGACTGAACTTCCGCCCAGTCCGGGTCATAGTATATCAGATCATTGAAGAAATTAAACAGTTCGAAATAGAATATATCCTCTTCAGGAGGAATTGTCTCAGGGAATCTTGCGTTCCACATGATGTCATAGGCAATGTCGTCGCCGTCCAGCAGAACAATAGATCTCGCCGCACCGGATATACTGCTCCTCGAAGGAAGATGTGACCACGCCTCGAGATCATATCTCGAAAAGATCTCGAAGAGCGTTTCTACCTGTTCTCCGGAGATGTTGAGGTCTCCTTCATGAGAATGACCGGTATAGTTCATTTCACCTACACGCTTATTGATAGAGACTTTCGCTCCTTCCGGGCTTATGTCTTCAGCATGGACATACATATACAGTTTGTTTCCGTCATAGATGAAATTCAATTCGGTGATGCTGCTGTCTCCCAGCGGCATTCCCTTTTCCTTTTTTGCGCACCCGAATAAAAGGCCCATAAACAGCGCCCCCAATAATATTACAATAAGTATATTTTTGCGTTTTATAATCATTTGTATAACAATTCCGCAGATCAGGGTCCTTCCGTATCTGTATTTATATTGTTGCAGTTTTTGAACTCAGCGTCTAGACAATTGTATATGGCGATTTCAGATATATTATAATGGCTACAACAAAAATACAGGAGAAACAGTCTATGCGGAGCAAAGATGGTAACCTTCATTTCGGCGATCTGAAGTCCTTCTATATCGCAACACGAGAGGACAATATAAACAATTTTTGTACCGATATGTTCAAGTATCTTCACCCGAAAGCAACCAGAGACCCTTCCTCTGACGGAGAGTGGAATTCATGGTTCTATTCTCTTCCGGATCTTGCCGAACTGCTTTTCGATCCTTATACCTACAGAGACAAAACAGTCGCCGAAGGCCTCGTCCTGCAGGACGATCTTGGGAAAGAAATAGAAGCTCTCGATCTGCTCATAAACAGCACGTCGCTTGCTTCATTCAGGGGATCAGAAGAATATTCAGCGCTGAAAACCGCCCCCGGAACAAAGTCTCTCAACAAAGCTCTCAACTATGAGACCATATCGGATATGAAAGCTTTGGAACGGACCCTGTCCTTCCTGGATCAGGGGCGGCTTGAAGAGACCCGGAATGCTCTCTCAGCGCAGAAAGAAGACCTTTCAAAGGCCATTAACGCACTCAGCACAGAATCTCTTCCGACTCTTCCGTCAGATATCGAAGTCGATATCGAATACCCTCTTGTTGATCAATCCGAAAAGAAGAACCCTAACAGAATAGATGTTCTTCTGAGCCAGCCGTCCAAAAACAGATATGCCATTATCGAGCTCAAACAGTGGACTGAAGACAGTATATATATGTCTGTAACAGAAAATGATGACGGTGAAAAAGAGTGCATTGTCGGCATCTTCCCCGGAACTCACACCCAGCCGCATCCCGCAGTAAAAGTCCGCGACATATATAAAAAAGCTCTTGCCCTTGAACATCCGGGCAGTGATATACGTTGTTTCGTATATCTGCATAATCAGATGTATCACGGCGGTCAGCTCTTCAAAGCATATAGTCTGGGTGTTAACACCTTTGATGATTGTCCTGCCCCCAATAACATCCTCTATACAAAACTTTGGCACGGCAGATTGCTGAAGAGACTTGCTGATTTGTTTGCTGACGATCCCTCGTGATGGATGCCCCGGGCATGCTTCTCACTTTAATTTATCTCAACAGATGCAGAAATCCCTATTGTTTATAATTCTTTTTTAGCCTTCTCTTTCTATCGTGTTAGCTTTTTTATATAATATTTAAGTCACACGCGCCCGTAGCTCAGTTGGATAGAGCGTCTGCCTCCGGAGTAGGAGGTCAGGCACTAGAGAAAAAAACGCCGAATCAGAAGGTTAGCTGTTCGGACACTACCAAGCGCGCCACACCAAAAATTGAATAAAAACACATGCGCCCGTAGCTCAGTTGGATAGAGCGTCTGCCTCCGGAGCAGAAGGTCGGGGATTCGAGTTCCTTCGGGCGCGCCAGCCCCCCGTAAAAGGCTTTTAGCCATTTTGCGGGGGGTATTATATGCCGAAAACCACACGCGAGAGTGCTTCTCAAAAGCTATCATAATGTTGTGATAACAGAAAAGAAACGACTATGCTGTTAGCAATATAATCGGAACGGGGATAACATGTTAAATGTTTTGCGGATGAATTGACTGAGAGAAACAAAGAGGGAAAACAGGTTTACAAGCAGAAAGAAGTTGACTTCATTGCACGGTTGGCCAGCAAAGAATACTACATACAGGTAATGGATCGAATTCCTTCAGGAAATCACGAAATCAACGAGTATGATAGCTTGATCAAGGTGCCTGGCTCTTTTAGAAAAATAGCTGTCATTAATACACCTTTTAGAGCATACACGGATGAAAACGGGATTTTGAACATCTCCTTAGAAGAATTCCTTCTTTATAAAGACTCTCTGCAGTTATGACAACAATGGGCGATATTACAAACACGAACAATGCAAGAACGATCAGCTGTCTTTTCGTTTTTTCCATTATCTTTTCTCCCTGCATAGTTAAGAATTGCTGTTCGGAGGACTGACCGCGCTGTCGGGAACGCTCATTTTCTTTTCGAATAAAAACATGCCTGCATTATCATCGGCCTCTTCAACCCCGTACCCTTCAGCATCCGGATCATGCGGATCAGGATGGCGGGCATTAAAGAACTCCACGATATGAAAACCGCACTTGTTCACATAAAAGTGGATGTTCCTCTTCTCAAAATACGGAGTACTGGTGATCCACACTTTAGTTTCGGGATAGAGTTTCTCTACCTCCTGCCATGCAGCATAACCGATGCCTTTGCTGTGAACATCAGGATCAACGAATAACAGTTCCAGTTCATTACGCTGAGTCCTTTTGTCGATCCGCAGTACTAATCCGCCCACGATCCTGCCGTCTTCACGGATACGATAAGCAACACCGTTATCAATGCTTTCTGCAATAGTCTTTCTGGAAATGATCTCACCGTCTTCCTCAAAATGACCGTCTCTTTCCCCGAATTCAATCATTGCGCCATACTTAAAAGCCCGTTGATTATCGAGAATAAACTGTTCGCGGTCATCATCTGTCAGAAGGGTCAGGGTTACAGTTGTCATTGGATAAATACCTCTTTCATAAAAAAAACTCGGCAATAACAGGCTGTAACAGCCAGTCATTCCGAGCTCACTCGACATCTTATCCAACAGGCGGCCTGCAAAGCTTTCGCTCTACGATCCCCTACGCTACGGCGTACTGTCCTCCGATGACCGATATAAGATTTGCAAGGATTATAACACTGTCTAAAAAAGAACACAACACAGGTCGTATCAACCCGACAAACTGCAGCGCAGAAGAATCGTTGAGCGTAAAAAACAAGAGCATCCTAAGTCGAGGAAAAAGGGTTGTGACTATAAAGTCCTTATAGCACATCAAAAAAGCCCGGTAAATATGGCTCAAATTCCATATTTACCGGGTTATTGTTTTGTTATCGCAGAAGCTGGAAATCTGTTTCCAACTGAACGCTCAGCTCGTAAAAGATCCGAAGGTGGCAATCGCCTCATCTATGGTCATTTCTCCTGTTCCGACACGATAGACGGCCTGCCTCAACTGTATGACAGCATCATCTGTCAGTCCTATTTCCTCCGGAGACAGGATCCTGGATTCCGGAACAGCTCCGAAAGCAGCATACATGCTGTTGAAAGACAGGTCCTTGGTCGGTGACACGAGCCCTTTGTTCTGGGCCATCTCGTTCAGTTCCTGTGTTGTTATCAGGAACCGCATAAATTCGTTGGCCATATCCAGATTCGAGCTGTCTTTGTTGACGGAGAACTGCAGATTCGGCATATCAAGGAAGCTGGCACCTTCGTCAGACATCGGAACAGGGACAAAGGTGTAATCGAACGGATTTGCGATAAACGCCTCGGAACGGCTTTCCCGTTTCTTTGTTCCGGAGACGGTATCTCCCGAACAGACCATCATAGGCACATCACCTTCAAAGAAACGAAGGATTACGGCATCATAGTTGTTTTCAATTGCCCCGCAGGTCTCAATATCCGCACATCCGTCGTCGAGGAACTGCACGATCTTCTCGAGGGAAGGACGCATATACTCACCGGCTGATACGTCAAGTGAATTGAGCTTTTTAACCGCCTCAGCGTCTTGCGCCACGGTTCCGCAGAAGAACGGATAGATAGTCACGGTGAAAAGCGAAGTCGTCTCCTTCTGGGTGAAGCCCATCACCGGGCTTTCATATCCCTTTCCGCGCAATGCTTCACATGCCGCTACCATCTCCTGGTAGGTCGTCGGAATGCTCAGACTTTCCTTTTCAAAAAGGCTTTTGTTCACAAGCATACCGTAAGTGTTTGAGAAAACCGGGACCATCGGAAGCGTTCCGTCATTCGTGTTCAGGAGTATATTGCTGCGGATGCATTCCAGATCAAGACCTAGAGCGGAATCGGCCAGATTCTCAGCATGATCGATGGAAGATTTATATTGCTCACGGCCATACATCCATGAGTAATTGACGTAGATGTCAGGAGCATCGTTTCCGTTCAGGACCATACCGATCATGTTGTTATAATCATCGACCTTTGTATACTTCAGTTCCACATTTGGATAGTATTCGCTAAAGCGGTCAAATTCAGCTTCCAGCGCTTCAAAGTTGTCGTAGCCGCCGGCAACATTGATATTACAGCTCATGAAAGTATCCAGAGACGGCTGGAAACCCTCCACTGTCGTCGCCGGTTCCTGACTTCCCGAACTTTCCGGGATGTCAGAACTGCTTGAGTTCGTTGAACCGCCTGAACCGCATGCAGCCATACTCAGGATCATCAGCGCCGCTAAAAGCACACACATCATCTTTTTCATTTTTTATCTTTTCCTTCCTTGATTCTGCGGATTTCTTTTATAACCAATTTTATATCGATCGGTTTTGCTATATGTCCGTTCATTCCGGCGTTCAGGCATTCCGTGACATTTTCCGAGAACGCATCTGCCGTCATAGCTATGATCGGGATCGAGGCTGCCCAGGGATTCTCCAGTTTCCGGATCGCTCTGGTCGCGTCAAGGCCGTTCATCTCCGGCATCTGAATATCCATGAAGATCAGTTCATAACTGCCCTCAGCAGCGTTGCGCATCATATCCACGCAGATCTTACCGT
Organism: Oscillospiraceae bacterium; assembly: GCA_017512745.1. GTDB lineage: Bacteria > Bacillota > Clostridia > Oscillospirales > Ruminococcaceae > RGIG5675. The sequence goes on along the minus strand of JAFWEV010000025.1, from coordinate 170,879 downwards.
TCTCCGCACGGTCGGTAGTGATCCCGTACATGGAAAGGATAGCGGATATGATCTCCCAGTTGATGTTGTTATCCTCAGCTACAAGGATATGCAGCCCGTGCAGGTCGGAATAATCATCTTCCGGCTCCTGGGATACGGACTCTTTTCCGATGAGATCATTGATCTTATCGTAGAGCGTGGAGCGGAACAGCGGCTTGCTGACAAATCCGTTTGCTCCTGCCTCTTTTGCTTCATCTTCGATGTCCGACCAGTCATATGCGGATATCAGCAGGATCGGGATGCTTGTGTCAATCTCCGAGCGGATCCGTCTGATCGTCTCAACGCCGTCCACATCAGGCATTTTCCAGTCAACAATAACAACATCGTAATCCCGTTCGGAAAGATGCCGGTGCTTGATCATGCCGAGTGCTTCAAGTCCGCTTCTGGCCTGCTCTGCCGATGCGCCGAGGGATTCAAGAGCGTCGACTGCCGTCTGAAGCATGATCTCATCGTCATCAACGATCAGAACATCAATAGGTTCAAACTGCATATCTTCCCGCTGCCTGTCAGCTACGGGGATATCCAGTACGACAGTAAAGGTCGTCCCCTTGCCCTGTTCACTTTCGCATTCGATCGTCCCGCCGATCAGTTCGACCATCTGCTTTGTGATAGCGAGACCAAGACCGGTTCCCTGAATACTGTTTACACGGCTGTCTACCTGCCGTGAGAAAGGCTGGTACATGGTCGCCATAAATTCTGGGCTCATTCCGATGCCGGTATCCGCTACGACATAAGTCAGCCGTATACAACCGGGTACCGTGCTCTCATCCTGGCGCATATCCACACTGACACGACCGCCAGGTTCCGTATATTTGATTGCGTTTGAGAGAATATTGATATAGATCTGATTCAGACGGAGCTGGTCTGTATACAGATATTCCTTCTCTATCTGATTTATGTGGAAACTGAAATCGATATTCTTTTCCTTGATCATCGGCTGCGAAATATTTACAAGATTCTCAACCGTTTCCACAATCGAGAAAGTAAGCGGACTCAACTTAAGCTTGCCGCTTTCCACCTTTGATATGTCCAGAATATCGTTGATCAGCGTCAGAAGATGATTGCTGGCAAGGCTGATCTTGCGAAGACTCTCCCCCGTCGACTCCACATCCCCGAGATTCTTTTCGGCAATGGTCGTAAGCCCTATGATAGCATTCATGGGAGTGCGTATATCGTGAGACATTGTGGAAAGGAAGTCTGTTTTTGCCTTATTCGCAGATTCGGCTTCCAATGCGGCGATCTGGAAACGCTTGTTCAGGTAGATCATATAGAACATGTCACACAGGAACATGATCAGCAAACCAGCAGCAACGACTCCGATCAGAAGCCAGTTCTCCGTGTTCGCGCTGAGATCTTTCGCCGGCACGAGCCCCAGAAGTGTCCACCCGGCAGTTGCCGAGATCGGAGTGAATGCAAGTATGCATTCCTCTCCGTGCGAATTGATCATTGAGACGGAGCCCGTCGAGGATGTTATCCTGTCAAACAGTTTGCCGGACGATTCGGGATCAGTAGGATTGTAGGATTTATAGAACTCGAAGAAACTGGAGTTCTTAAAGCTGTATCCGTTAAGGACATAATCTCCGTTGGCGTCGATCATGGACAGTTCGGCGTTCACCAGTTCCGTCTGTGGGAAAACCCATTTCTGCTCAAGTACTGATATCGGAATTATTCTCATCAGAAGCGCTGTCTCGGAAGAGTCGCTCTCCGGATCATACAGCGTGATCAGGTTGCAGAAAGCCAGCGATTGCTCGCCGTTCATAGGATTTGTGTAAGCGCGGGTCATGTTAACTGACTTTCCTATCTCTTTGACCCATCCCACATCATTCAGAAGAGATATCCGTTCATAAGAAACCTTATAGTCATCTTCCGACCCCTGTTTTGGACGGGTGGAGAGACCTGTGAGTGTGTCAACGGAAATCAGATGTGCAGAAGTGTTGTCCAGCACGTGCGAGGTGCGGATAAAATCAGCCGCTTCCTCCATAGTCATGTTCTTGCTGTCGATATAGCGGGCCCATACATCGCAGATCCTCTGCTCGCTTTCCAGATAATTCTCTGTCACCTGTTCCATGGTTACAGTTATATTTTCAAAGTGCTCAATCTGCCTCCGGTAAGAATCTCTGCTCTCGGATCTGGAGTAGAGAACAACGAAGACAAGGATTGCAGCTGTTATGATCACGTTGACAATTATAATTAGAGACTTTTTCATGCTCTGATCTCCCGCAAAGAGGCAGGCCGTTATTTTGCTGTTTATCCGTTTTTGGGCGGAAAAAAGCACATTAGTATTATATAACAAACTTACAATATTATGCACAAATTAAATATGCAATATCGCCCCAGTTTATGTCAGGATCAGCTGCAATAAACAAACAGCAGCCTCCGTACAGATGATCCGAAGGCTGCATATTGTGTTTCCGTGTTCTAGGCAAGCAGTTTTTCGAGGCTGCTGATTATCTCTTCCTTCGGGCGGTCTTCCCGTATATCGACTCTTCTGCCCTTCCAGTTTTTTCCTTTGCCGTTTATCTCATTAATCGCCTTTACCGATGTGCCGCCGGCTTTTTCCCATTCCACGAGATTTCCGGTGAAATCATCAAACAGATATATGTTCTTCCCGATCCCGGCACCGATCCTTGCAGCAACCGCTTCGGATTTGTTTTCGTCATCCGCGACAAATACGAACCTGTCCTGTTCCAAATCCGGCATTTCCCTGATGAGCCATTGTCTCTTCTCCGGAAGGCAGAAAGGAGCATCCGGCATTATCTTTGATACGATGTATATCTCAGCGCCGCTTTTCCTCATTTCCTGAAGGGCTTCACAGAGATTTCTGTTGGCCCTGAGAGAAAGGAAATGCCCCTCCTTTCTCTCCTCTCCCGTCCCGCTCCATTTGTACTCCGCGAGCACCCCGTCCATATCCACACATAATATATGTTCCATAACCCGGCTCCATCTTTATTCCTTCAATATCATCCTAGCAGAACAACTGTCCGATCTGCAGGACAGCAAGCTGTTTGCCTGTGTATTTTTTCAGGTTTCTGTTTATATCCGGGAACAACGCCCTCCCGTACCTGAAAAACCTGTTTCTCTGCGATCCGTAGGAGAAATAGCATTCCCCGTATACAGCCTTTGGCTTATAATACTTTTTAAATCATCAGATCGGAGATCTTTGCTGCTGTGAAAAAATACGGATTTGAGATACTCTTTGCCGTTCTTGTAGGAGCCCGAGCCTGTTCATTCGTCATAAACAAAGTCATCCTTGAAAACATGGGAACTATGACGCTTATTGCAAACCGATTCCTTCTGACGAGCATCCTCCTTTTTGTTCTGATGCCGAAGAGGATTCTCCGAATGAACAGGGCGAGTCTGCTGGGCGGGCTCGCCGTCGGGGTCACTTTCTTTCTCATGGCCTACTGTGAATTCTCTGCCGTGAAAACAGCTGACTCCTCTCTCGTTTCCATCGTGGAACATGTCTCTATCATTCTCGTTCCGCTCGTGGAGGCGGTTCTCGTAAAGAAGCTTCCGACTGCAGGGACCATGATAGGCGCCGCGCTCGCTTTCGCAGGTATCGCCTGCATCGGGTTCCAATACGGAACGCTCTCCGGCAGCATAGGCCTGAGCCTTCTTGCCGCAGTACTTTATACGGCGTGCATAATCGTTACAGACCGTGTCACGACAGAGGAAGCCGACCCTCTCGTTATAGGATTCGTTCAGCTCCTGACAATGGGCTCTCTCGCCCTTGTATTCGCTCTGACGACCGAACACTTCACCATTCCGCACGGCGCGTCACAGTGGTGGATGATCCTCTTCCTTGTAGTGGTGTGCAGCGCGTTCGGATTCACACTGACCCCCTATGCCCAGAGCCATATCTCGGTCGAGCGTGCAGGGATCCTCTGCGCAGTCAATCCCGCAGTAGCTGCGATACTAGGAGCCGTGATACTCCATGAGCGCCTGGGAGTTCTCGGATATATAGGTCTGTTTCTGGTGCTGGGAAGTATCATCATCCCGTATCTTAAAAAAGACTGACGACATTTTTCAAAATCCTTATTTTCTGTATAATGATGTCAGGGTAACGATACCCTGATATTTTTTATATTTTCGGAGTTTTTCTTGAACAGACTCGTTTTTCTGATCTACACGATGATAATACTCGGAAGCATCCTGATGGCAGTCAATATCGGGCTGTATTCCGTATTCATAAGAAAGCTCAACGTGCAGGGACGCTGGTCGGAAAAGCGCTTTTTGCTTTTCGTGCCCCTTGTCCTGATCCTCCTTTTCTTTATCGGATACATCCTGATCATGATCCTCGGCAATCCGGACATCCTGACTGCCCTGATCCTGTTCGGAGGAAGTATCTTCGTGTTCCTCATGATCACGCTCACGACCCGTATAGCCGACAGGATCAGCCATAATGAAGAACTCCGTTCAGCCCTCTCTGCAGCGGAGCAGGCAAATGCAGCCAAAAGTGTATTCCTGTCCAATATGTCGCACGACATCCGCACCCCTCTCAATGCCATTATCGGATATACGAACCTGGCAAGAGCTTCCGATCTCTCTCCGGCGGAATCAAAACAGTACTTTGAAAAGATCGGCGTTTCCGGCCAGCATCTTCTCGAACTGATAAACGACATTCTGGAGATGAGCCGTATAGAGAGCGGAAAGTTAGAACTTGATCCCGTCCCCGCCGATATCGTCTCCAGATTCTCAGCGGCATGCGGTATGTTCTCCGTTCAGATGAGTGAAAAGAACATCGATTACTCGATTGATACCTCTTCCGTTTCCGACAGATATGCCATGTTCGATCCCAAACTGCTCAACCGCATTCTTACGAATCTCCTGAGCAACGCATACAAGTTCACTCCCGAGCACGGATCGGTCAGTGCTGTTCTGAGACAGACCGGAAGCAACGGCATCACTGCCGGCTACGAGATATCCGTAAAGGATTCCGGTATAGGCATGAGCCCCGAGTTTGCCTCCAGGATCTTCGATGCATTTGAAAGAGAACGCACATCCACTATCAGCGGCATTCAGGGAACAGGCCTCGGAATGGCCATCACAAAGAAGATCGTCGACCTGATGGACGGCTCTGTAAAAGTCCTGACAGATCAGGGAAAAGGCACCGAATTTGTAGTTGATCTGTCGTTTGTGATCTCCGCTCCCGTTGAAGAAGACAAAGCCTTATGTCCGGACGGCAAATGTCCGGATTACAGCGGAAAAAAGGTCCTTCTGGTAGACGATATGGAGATCAACCGCGAGATAGCAAAAATGATGCTGGAGAAAATGCGGTTCTCCGTTGATATTGCCTGCGACGGAAAAGAAGCCGTCGAAAAGGCATCGTCCGGAGCTGTTTATGACATCATACTCATGGATATACAGATGCCACAGATGGACGGATATGCTGCCACTAAGGCTATTCGCAGCCTCGATGATCCCCGCGCCTCATCGGTTCCCATAATCGCCCTTACAGCCAACGCATTCACCGAGGACAGGGCAAGATCGCAGGCCGCCGGTATGAACGGTCATGTGTCAAAGCCCATAGAACCAGGAGAACTTAAATCAGTTCTCGCCGATCTTCTCGGCTGACACCGTCTTTCTGTCCCCGCAAAACAAAATGACCCTGCCCTGGATCATTCAGATCCAGGGCAGGGCTTCTCTTTATGTCTTGAGTCTTGGATCTCCGCTTCAGAGTTTGACTATCTCCTCCGGGCTGTACTCATTGCCGACTTCCTCTAAGGTTATCCTGCCGGACGCGAGCTTTGCCCCGCAGTAGGCGAATATATCTCTTCCGTGGAAAATGTCGCTCTCCCTTGACCACTTGTTTCCTTTGTACCTGTTGACCGATTCATCTATTTCCCGCACGGCTTTGATCCCGAATCTCCGTCCGATCTCATCCAGCGTCCCGTTGTCTGGGGTCACGACGAACCGTCCGTTTCCGGTAAGACATACGGATGCCCTTCTACCGGTTCCGACTCCTGGATCCACTACAGATACGAAGACGGTGCCTTCAGGCCAGAAAGGGATCACCTCGGCAAGATTGCTGCCCGCAGCAGCAATATCGAATTTCGGCACCTCATGAGTGAGATTGAACACTCTGAGGTCCCTGTCGACGATCTTGCATACGCCTGCCATCGCTCCCGATCCGCCGTTTCCGAAATCAGTCTGCAATACTATATACCCCATTAGTTACCTCTTTCTGATGACGATCGTCCACCCGGATCCGGATCCGATCCCGTACTTGCTCATGAAATCTCCGAGATTGATGCCGGCACCGATGACCCCGTCGCTGCTGTTGTAAACGACCTCTTCGCCCTCTTCGACCCATCCGAATGACGGTCTGTACGGAACATCCCGGTCAAAATACATCCTTCCTGCATGCATGACCTCTACATGAACGTCACTTCCGGGAGCAAGTCCGGCTTTCTCTGCGGCTTCTATGGGAATGCTGCTCTCGAGATTTCCGAATGTTCTCATCATTCCCGAAACATATCCCGAGACCTTTCCGTCCGTTACGGAATAACCGGGTTCGGAATATCTGACGACTTCTTCTACGGGGTATTCGGGTCCGACTCCCTCGAAATCTATTATTCCGGCAGCCAGCTTGGCCGCGCAGTATGCGAAAAGATCTCTTCCGTGAAAGATGCTGACTTTCTCTGTTCCTCTGAGTCTGTTTTTCTTTTCGTCAATGATTCTTATGGCTTCTATTCCCGGTTCGTCCATGAGAAGGGTAAGCGTTCCGTTGTCAGGGGTCACGACATAGCTGCCGTTTTTAAGAAGCGCGACGCTCGCTCTTCTCGACGTGCCGACCCCGGGATCCACGACCGACACGAACACTGTCCCTTCAGGCCAGTACGGGACTATGTTGTGAAGGCTCCTTCCTGCCGCGCGGACATTGAATTTATCAATGGTATGGGTTATCTCGTAGACTTCAAGTTCGGGATCGACCTTCAGGCATGTGCCTCTCATGGCGCTGCCGCCCCCGACTCCGAAATCCGTCTGCATCGCTATCACCGGTCTCATTTTGATGCTACCTCCGATATTCTCGATATCTTCACCTTATATGCGGAGAGGTCATATGCATCAAGGAGTTCCGGCATCTCCTTTTCGCAGAAGCTGTCCTGATTGAGCGACAGCTCCACATAATCATTGCTGCACTCGTTGAGTATCGGCTCTCCGGGCTCGACCCACCCGAATGAGTGGTGGAACATCATTACTCTGTCGTAAAGCGTATACCCGTCCTTTATGATCTCGAGACGGCACATGTCGCCGACACTGATCCCGATCTCCTTTATCATCTCATTGGGGATCGATATCCCCACGTTTCCGAAGTGATCGTGAGCTCCCGTTACTTCTCCCCAGGCCGCTCCGTCCCGGATCTCCGCGACGGGCAGGGCAAAACGCACCAGTTCTTCTTTGGAATACTCCGGTCCTATTCCTTCAAAATCTATTATTCCGGATGCGAGCCTCGCGGCAGTGTATGCATAAACGTCTCTGCCGTGGAAAGTATGGTGATCGTCCGACCCGGGCAGTCTGTTGACGGTCTCGTCTATTTCCCTGACGCTGACTATCCTTGAATAGAGCCAGCTCAGTGTTCCGTTGTCCGGAGTTATGACAACGCTGCCGTTGTCCATCAGAGCGACGCAGCTCTTTCTGCTGGTTCCCACTCCCGGATCCACAACTGAGACAAAGATCGTACCGTTAGGCCAGTAAGGAAATGTCGAAGCCAGTATTTCGCTTCCCTCTCTTATATCAAATTCTCTGACCTCATGGCAGAGATCGAATATCCTGATCTCCGGGTCCGTTTTCACTATTACCGCCGTCATCGAAGCCGGCAGTCCGGTCGATATCCCGAAGTCAGACTGAAGAACTATACATGGTTTCACGTGTCTATCCTCTCTATAACAACTTTGAATTCTCCCGGATCCTTCGCAGCGAGAATCTGAGGTATGCATTCAGTGATAAAGCTCTTTCTGTTTAAGCCGATATCCATATATCCGGAACTGCCGTTGAAAACCACAGGGTCTCCTTCGGGAACATATCCGAATGAAGGCTGATATGTCATTTCCGCCTGCCATTCCACTTTTCCGTCCCTGGTAAAAGTGACTCTTACAGCGTCTCCGGTCCGTATACCCGTTTTCTCAAACTCGTCTGTACCGATGCTGAATGTGATATTGCCGAATGTCTTGAGCAGCATCGCCACTTCTCCTCTGGCATACCCTTCGCGTATATCCGCGCGAGGCATGGAGTAAAACACCATCCCGCTTCCGGCGTCGGGTCCTATATCCTCAAATGCTTCTCCTCCTGCCAGAGCCGCAGCGCATCTTGCAAGGCTGTATTCATCATCTCCGAACGCCTCTTTTGACAGATATCTTGCCGATTCCATCCCGAGACTGTCCACGCACATGGTTGCTGTCCCGTTGTTTGGACTTAAAATAACGCTTCCGTTTTTCAGTCTTACCGCAACAGGCTCTCCGTCTCCGACATATGACAGAAACAGAGTTCCGTCAGGCCAGAACGGCACCGTGGTAAAGAGATAAGCGGATATCTGTCTGACATTGTCTTTTTCCATTCCCTGGGAGCCGTCTACTACGTCGCATCCCGGCGTAATGCTGAGGATCGTCCCCGCAATTTTCGCAAAGAGCGTGTCACCGGTTCCTCTGTCGGAATGTATTACAACTGATCTGTTAATCACGTTTCACACCTTCTCGACTGTCATTTTCCAGTCCGGTCCGAATCCTAGACCGTACTCCACTGTCGCGTTGCCCTGATTGATCGCCATCATGACAGTCCTCATCTCGGAACTGAATACCAGCGGATCACCTACAGGAACGTATCCGAATGTCTTTTCGAGTTTCATCTCTCTTCTGAAGATCTGCTCGTCCTTCCTGGTGACAGTGACGGTAACTGTGTCCCCATATACCATCCCGGATTCCGAAAGCCACTCAAACGGTATGTTCGTTCCTATAAGTCCGAAATGATCACCGGCTTCGTTTATCATGCCGGACACCCTTCCGGGACTCTTTTCCGCGCGAATATACGGAGCTTCGACCACTTCCGCGACCGGATATACAGGCCCCACTCCCTCGAAGTCGATGATTCCGGCAGCAAGTCTTGCGCCGCAGTACGCATATACATCTCTTCCGTGGAAGATATGCACGTCTTCGGAGCCTTTGAGCCTGTTTACGCTCTCATCGATCTCGCGTACTTCCTCTATTCCGACCTTTTCCTTGATATATGTAAGAGTACCGTTGTCGGGAGTGACAACATACTGACCGTTCCTAAGCTTCGCCACACAGCTGCGCCTCTTTGTTCCGACCCCAGGGTCCACTACCGACACGAATACCGTACCCTCAGGCCAGTAGGGCATGAGATACATCAGGGAATCCGATGCGTCAAGCACATTGAACGGGACGACATCATTGTTTCCGTCGTCGACTTTCAGACCGGAATCCACCATGGCGCAGACGCCGTGCATCGCGCTGACAGAAAGCGAACCAGTTCCGAAATCCGTCTGTATTATGAGAAATGCCATTTATATAACCTCTTATTTCTTAAACCATTTCATAAAGAAAACTGTATCTATCTGATTTACCGACACGATCTCGTTCGGGTCTGCCCACGGGCACCATATCCTCGCCGGCCACGGATCTATTATCCTGTATCTGATTATGTAGTAGACTGCTGCCGCCAGCAGGATCACCGCCAGAATGCGTATTATCGTGTCCCATTTCGAAGTCTCGTGTTCAGCGTACCATGTGCGCTTCCTGTGTTTTCCGTATCCGCGGAGATCCATTGCATTGGCGATGTTTCCGACCTTTCCGAAAGCCGTGAAGATCAGCGGAACAAGGATCAGCACAGTGTTCTTGAGTCTCTTCCAAAGACTCGCCTTCTTCGATAGCTCAACGCCTCTCATCATCATGCTGTTTCTGATGTTGATGAAGTCGTTTGCTATATCCGGTATGGTCCTGTATGCCAGCGACACGATCGTGCATACCTTGTACGGAAGGCCGACCTTGTTGAGTCCGGACGCGAACTCCGACGGCGTGGTTGCCAGCGCAAAAGCCATGACAGAAGCAAACGAAGCCGTTCTCTTCACAAAGATGACGAGACAGTACCACAGAAACTCCTTCGTGAGGTACAGTCTGCCGGATCCCTGCCACAGCATGTTGGTCACGCCTATGTTGTTGAACCCGACATCAGGGCTCACCAGGAACAGCATCACGTTCCCGAGGAGCGTCACGGTCACGAACGTGATCGCAAACATTATGACTATGGGCTTGTAATTCGGCTTCATGGATATCATCTCAGCCAGATTTATTAAAAACAGCGGAATGAGGATCCTTATGTCATATGTGGCGATGATGGCGACGGTCATGGCAATGAACAGAAAGACCTTTGTGAATCCCGTCAGCCTGTGCAGCATCGTCGGTCCCGGCGTGTAGTTGATCACCAGTCTGTTATTCACCCTGCTTCACCGTCCTCTCGTGCTCTATGAAGTGTCTTATGGTGTCTTCCGGATCAAGATCCAGCTTCTTGGCCAGTGTGTAGAGCGAAGTCTGTTTGAGGCTGGCTCTCTCTATGATGTCTTGTCGGAAAGCACCGAGAAGACCCTGTCCGACGCTATGAGTTTTCCGTCGGAGAACACTATCGCCCTGTCCGTATTCTCGATAGCCAGATGCATATCGTGTGTTATGAACAGGATAGTCTTGCCGTATTCTCTGTTGAGTGTATTCACAAAATTCATTATGTCCGTGTAGCTTCTGAAGTCCTGTCCGGCTGTCGGCTCATCCAGAATAAACACATCCGGTTCAAGCGCCATCATCGACGCCACCGTAACTCTCTTTTTCTGGCCGTAACTTATGGAATCGACAGGCCAGTTTCTCATCTTGTAAAGCCCGCACGTCCTCAGGGCGTTGTTGACGATCTCCGTCTTTTCCTCTTCGCTCCTGCCCCTTATATCCAGCGCCATGCCAACCTCATCCTTGATGATGTCCTTTACGATCATCTGATTCGGATCCTGCATGACATATCCGACTTTTTCTCCTATCTCCTTTACGGAGAGACTGCTTATATCCCTGCCGTCAAGTTCGATCGTTCCGCTGTCCGGTCTTATTATTCCGCACAGAAGCTTTGCCGCGGTTGATTTTCCCGCTCCGTTTCTGCCGATGATCGCTATCCTCTCCCCGCGCTTTATGTCAAAGCTGACATCACTCAGGACCTTCTTTCCTCCCTCATAAGAGAAAGAAACATCTTTGAATGATACTACCGGATCGTTATTGTTTTCCCTGATGGATTCTCTTTCTTCGGTAAAGAAGGTTCTCAGTTTCTCTCTGTTTTCCGCAGAAAGTTCAAGCGAAGAAAGATCGCACAGATTCCTGTTTCCCTCAAGCGAACATCCGGCATATTTCATTGCAGTAATGTAGAGCGGCTCCCTGATCCCGCATTCGCTGAGAAGCGTCGATCTCAGCAGATCATCCGGCTTCATATCCGCGACTATTCTTCCTTCCGCCATAAGGATCACTCTGTCGACAGGTCTGTAAAGCACATCTTCGAGCCTGTGCTCGACAATGATTATCGTTTTGCCGGATTCTCTGGAAATATTGTCAATAAGGTCAACAGCCGTCATCCCCATCTGCGGGTCCAGTGCTGCAAGCGGTTCGTCGAAGATGAGTATCTCTACATCGTTTCCGAAGACTCCCGCGATCGCCACCTTCTGTTTCTGACCGCCGGAAAGGTTGAAAGGCACATGTCCGATAAAATCCTGCATCCCGACCATCGACGCGTTTCTGTCGATCACAGGGATCATATCCTTTCTCGGCATCATCTCGTTTTCGAGAGCAAATGCTATATCCTCTCCTACCGAAAGTCCTACAAACTGAGCATCACTGTCCTGAAGGACCGTTCCCACACTGCCGGACAGTTTGAAAATGGACGATTTCTTTGTCTCAGCTCCGTTGACGGTACAGCTTCCGGTTATGGTTCCGTCATACGAGAACGGTATTAGTCCGTTGATGCAGTTGCACAGCGTGGACTTTCCGCTTCCCGAAGCTCCCAGGATCAGTATTTTCTCCCCGGGATAAATATCCAGGTTGATATCGTAAAGGGTCGGATTCTTCTGAGCTTTATATTTGAATCCGAAATCCTTAAAGCTGATGATAGGTTCTTTCACAGAACATTCCTCGCATTCGTTAAAATAGAAATGCCTCCGTCCTTAAATAGGTACGGAGGCTTCCCGTAAGCTTAGGGCCGCAGCTTTAAGCTTACGGTCAAGCCATATTCCGGATTATTCGTCTTCTTCGAGATTGCTGCGGGATTTGTATCTCTTTGCGAGAATGAACAGGATCGGGATACCGATCACAACTTCGACCGCGATGTTTCCGAGGCTTGCAGCAATAGCCTGAAGGAATGTGACGTTGAGGTCAGAGCCGTAGAAAACAGCCGTAAGGATAGGTGTGACTACACCGAAAGCCACAGCATTTCCGATCACACAGCAGATGGCATAGATAACAGCGTGCTTTACTTCGAAGACACCGTCTGTGATATATGCGCCGTATATCGGGAGAAGTCCCACAAAGAGAGCCGCAACTGCATTTCCGACTGACCAGTCAAACCAGAGTCCCCATCCTCCGATGAGGTCTGCGATGACATTTCCCACGCCAGCGGCGACAAATGCGGGCAGAGGGCCGTACATAGCGCCGACTACTACAGGAACGATCATAGCCGTTGTGAGTGATGTGTTGGTAAATACCGGGATTCCGCCGTAGTTCATAAGCACGCCGAAAAGGGCAGCGCCAATGGCCACGGTAACGATTGTTCTGGTGTTCCATACACCAAGAAGTTTTTGTCCGAAGCTTTTGTTTGCCATTGTATTATTTCCTCCTCGTGTTCGAAGCCTTTTCAGGCTTTTCGACAACACAATTGTACTATACGAAGTGTCTAAAAATATATATCCAAAACTGTATATGTTTCTGTTTTGAACGTCGTTTTTTTCAACAAATTGTACATTTGCACCTTTTTTCGGTTGTCTTTCTGAAGCTTTAGGCGCAGATATCAGAACGAATTAATGATCTCCTTGTCCAGTTCCGTCATCAGCGCTGCTCCGAGGCGCACCGCATTTTCGAAATCATCCCGCCTGCAGAAACCGTAGTGGCTGTGGGCGTATCTCACGGGGATCCCTATGACGACAGCCGCCGCCCCTTCTCTCTGATATGAAGCGGCGTTCGTACCTCCTCCGGACCTCACGGCTTCCTGTACCGGGATCCCGTGTTTTTCCGCGATATCAAGCGCAAATCTCTGGAATCTCGGATTGGTTATCATGCAGATATCTATATGTCTCAGCATGGGACCTTTTCCCATAGCCGTCTGACTCTGCCCGACAGAAAGGACCGTATCATCTGCCGGACACCCTTCGAAGCAGATCGCTATCCTCGGCCTGAGTTTCCTTGCGGCTGTATCCGCGCCTCTCGCTCCGACCTCTTCCTGGGAAGAGAAGACCGCTGCCGCGGAGACCTTCAGATCTTTTCCCTCGATCTCCTTCATGACCGCAAGCTGTGCGGCGCATCCAATCCTGTCGTCAAACGCTTTCCCGAGCATGACTTCTCCGTCGTCCGAGGTCTCGAAATCCACATCGAACACGACCGGCGCAGCCAGCCTCATTCCGTATTTCCCGACAGCTTCTTCCCTTGAGGAAGCTCCGACATCGATGACCATCTCTTCTACCTTCGGCAGTCTGTTCCTCTCTTCGGAATTCATAAAGTGAGGCGGCTTCGCCGCAACGATACCGGATACCCATTTGCCCTCGGAATTGAGAACTTTGACCTTGTGTGCCGGTATATTGCTCGCCACTATGCCTCCGAGGCACAGAAATGACATCGTTCCGTTGTCGTTTATTCTCTGCACGATGAAACCGACTTCATCGGTGTGGGCATCAAGGACCACAAGAGGCTTATCCTGCTCACCCTTTTTCTCCATATACAGATTTCTCACGCTGTCCTCCGATAATGTTACATCAGACGGCGCATAGTCTCTGATTATAGCTATAACCTCATCCTCAAATCCGGACACGCCCTTCGCATTTGAGAGTTTCCTGATAAGCTCCGTATATTCCATATTTCCTCCATTACAGAAAAAACCGTCTTCCGCACCCTTTGAGAGATCCGGAAGACGGAGTGTTTTTTATCTTATTTTGTTCCGAAAATACGGTCGCCGGCATCGCCGAGTCCCGGAACTATATATGCATGATCATTAAGGGTCTCATCAAGCGCTCCGCAGAACACCTGAACATCCGGATGCTCTCTTTCCATTCTCTCGACAGCTTCTTTGGCTGCAATGATGCAGACGAACTTGATGTCCTTGCATCCCATGCCTTTGAGAACTTCCATCGCCGCGGTGGCGGAACCGCCTGTCGCGAACATCGGGTCGAGTACGATGACTGTGCTCTCTGCGATGTCTTCGGGCATCTTGCAGTAATACTGCACCGGATCGTGAGTCTCTGGATCTCTGTAGAGCCCGAGGAATCCGACTCTTGAATTCGGAAGAAGCGTCTGCATTCCGGAGACCATTCCGAGTCCTGCTCTGAGGACGGGAACAAGAGCTATTTTCTTGTCGCCGAGCACATGCGTCTTGGTCTTGCAGATAGGAGTCTCTATCTCGATCTCCTTCATCGGAAGATCCTTTGTGATCTCATAGCACATGAGAGTCGCAAGTTCCTCGACGAGTTGGCGGAAATCCTTCGTGTTCGTATTCTTGTCTCTCAGGAGAGAGATCTTATGCTGGATGAGCGGATGCTCAAATATGAAAGCGTTCTTGTACTGCATATATGCCTCCCGTAATGATCTGAAAATTTCTTTGAAAAGAATACCATAAGGGGTACCTCGAGTAAAGACAGAATCTTGCCCAAAATCGGTCCCGTCTTATTGGTATAAATTGCTCTTTATTCTCCTATTACTCTTGTCACCGTATCCATGACTGCTCCGCAGCCCGCGATCATGCTTCTGAAATACTCCTCTATCTTTTCTCCTATCCCGGAGGCATAGAGATCAGTATGGAACACGCTCTCATTTGACAGTATGCTCTTAAGCTGCTCCTTAAGCGTATCCGGCTCTCCGATCCTGACAGTCGACAGAGCTGCCGAGATCTCATCGTTCATCGGATCGGGTGCAAGGACATATTTTCCCCCGCTGTCGTCGATGCCCATCATATATCTAAGCCATCCCGCGATCCCGAGGGGAACTGCCGTCAGCATATCCGCAGAGCCGTATTTGTTTGCATACGCCTTGATCGTCTCTCCGAAGCGGACTCCGACGCCCTGGGATACATCCGTGCAGAGACGGATATTCGTGTCTCCCAGATATCTGTTCGGGAACCTGTCGTCAAACAGTTCATCCACAAAAGCATGAGGGGATATGATGCCCGGGTCTTCCACCATCGGCAGTCCCTCATCATAGGCTACCATTCTCGCCATCTTCAGGACTGCGGGAACATCTTCAAGCAGATCTGCAAACAGATCTATTCCGAGAAGGACCCCTATCGGTCCCGTTGCAGAATGGACAGGGTTAAGAAGAGCGGTGACTTTCATGCGTTCGGCCATATTTACCGTCTCAAAGCTGCCCATATAGACTCCGAATCCCTCTTCCAGCGCCGGCCGCCCGTTCGGGAACCGGTCTTCGATCACGAGATACTGCGGTTTTTCCCCGTTGGCAAACGGAGCTATATATGTTCTCTTTGCCGTCTCAAACGGCATCATGTTCTCGAGCCCGAGTCTTTCAAGATCACCGGCAATATCCTCTGACGGTCTCGGCGTTATCTTATCTATCATCGTGCTGTCAAACGCGACCGTTTCCTCATCGCGGATATAATCGAGGAATCCCTCCGGGGCGAATCCTCTATTTACCCACTCTTCGGCTACCTTCTCCACGGATGATTTGAGGAGCTTTCCGTTCTTTGCGCAGTTATCCATGGAAACCAGTGCCACAGGCAGTTTTCCGCCTTCATATCTCGCAAGCAGTCCTGCGGCGACGACCGACATGGCACTGACAGGCTTTTCCGGTCCGTTCTCCAGATCACGTTCAATGAACGGGAAGTAACTGCCGTCCGAAGAAGTAAGGGCATACCCCTTCTCCGTTATTGTGAACGTTATGAGCTGCAGATCGGGACTCCGGAATATCTCTCTTACCCTTGCCATGTTTTCCGATTTTACAGCCTCGCCTATCGATCCTATGACCTTGATATCCCTGGTCCCGTCGCTGTTGAGGATCACGTTGATCCCGAGATTGTCGAAGGGTTCGTATATCCGGTCCACGACCTCGTAGTCAAACGTCTCGATCCCCGTGATTCCTCTGTCCAGAAGACCTTTTTCCAGAAGTCCGTCAGCGATCCCGCCAAGGAAGATCCTGAATATGTTACCTATCCCGAAATGTACCCACCGCGGAGCCTCCTTTGTTCTTCGGGCAACCGCTTCGCAGTCGTATGAGGGAAGATTTATTCCCGCTTTTTCAAATGCAATCCTGTCCCTGATCCCTTCAAATGTCAGCTCCATAGGCATACCTCTCGTCTCAAATAATGAGTGTGTTTTAATATCAGCTGTCTGTTATCGCGTCGAAATTGTATTCGCAGTATATGAATATGACATAGTCCGGTTTTTCCTCAAGGATCTCGTTCGGCTTCCAGCCGTAGTCGAAGCATCCCCTCATATATGTCCTCGAGAATCTCTCGGCGACGATGTCATAGAGAGCCACACTGTATGAATCCCTGTAGATAAGCGCACTCGGCAGTTCCGGTCTTCCCGTATCTATCACTTCTTTTGCAAGCACCCCGAAACTCTCGTAGAATCTCGACTCGTCGTCCGTGAAGACCTGTATATCCGAAATCTCTTCGGGTACCCCTTGGGGCAGTTTCCTTGTATAGCACAGTTCCGGAAGATCCTTCTGAGGCAAACTCAGATAGTACGCGAGATCCCCGGCCCTGTACTGCCCCGGTTCCCATGAAAAATCGTCGAGACCTCTCGGCGCCGCCGCAGGATATTTACTGCTTATATAACTGAACAGTTTCTCATATGCAAAGTATGCGCCGTACTGTGTCCAGTGGCTGTCGGTCATATAGTATATGGGCATATCGTCATTTTTATGCTCCCTGAGTTCATCCCTCGGGTCGATCACGGTCGCTCCCGCCCGCTCAAGCAGCGCCTTCATCTGATCATATGCAGTCTCCCCGTCGGTCAGCGCGTACTCAGACGGTATTCTGTCGGGATACATGGTCGCTGTCGTCGGGACCAGCAGGTATATGAACTCGGTGTCGGGAAGATCCTTATGTATAGTGTCTATTCTCGACCTTATCCTCTCCTCAAGTGCCTCCATGTAATCGTCATCCATAACGGTAACGCCCTGGGGATCCATAAGAGCCTTTTTGAGGAAGAGCTGGGAATCCTCTCCCGTTACGACAGCCCAGCTGTCATTGGGAACCCATGTTCCCGGTGTTCCCTCCCACTCCGTCTCGCATACTGTGCTTCCGTCGTCTCTCGCAGCTTTGAGATGCACAGTGATCCTGTCAAGTTCCGGTATCCTGAGCCTCAGAATGAAAGAGTTCCCCCTCACAGACGCGGATACGGTCTCAGTGCCGGTCTCCGCCGTGATCACTGTTCCGGATGGCGCCGTTCCGGCAAGTGCTATTCCGAGATGATCGGTGAATGTCTCGGACACGGTACATCCGGCTACGGTTATGTCCTTTATCTCTTTTACGCCTCCCAGCGCAGAGGCAGCCAAAATGACAGCCGCAAGTATTATCACATACGCAGCAATAAATACATATCTGGTTGTCCCCGGCGATTTTTTCAACCTTTGCCTCACAGGCTGTTCGTAAACAGTTTTTCTATCTTTGAAGCGCTGTCCGGAACAGCTATGTACCAGACATAGTCGTCTTTTGCTCCGACGAGCGCATCACTGTAGCACCTGACATCCAGAGACGGATATCCCTTTGCGTTCTCGGTCACCGAATAGAGCCTGACGCCTATATATTCTTTAAGTTCATCCGCATATGAAGGATCCTGCAGTCTGAACACTCCCATCTCCATCGGATGCATAGGGTCATCGGTGTTTATCCACACCGTGTATTCAGATACTTTGGAGATATCCGGATAATCATCGTATCCCCTTCCGTAGTATGAGACCAGCAAGTCCTCCGAAAGCGGATATGCTCCGTCGAAATCTGCCGAAGAATATATCTCTCCGCCGGTAAGCTTGTGGTCAGCCATGGCCTTCGTCACTGCGCCGGCAGCGTCAAGTTTCTCCGCGCTCCCGCTGCCGCATGAGACAGAGAGCACCGCCAGAATTATTGAGAGGATCAAAGCCAGGGTTCTTTTCTTCATCGTAAATCTAAAGTCCTATATGATAATGAGCGTCAGAACACAGTCCTGACGCTCATATATTAACATAGAAAAGGATCAGTCAGCCAATTTGGCAGCAATTTCCGCCGTCCATCTGCTGAGTCCGCTGATGCTCATCTTCTTGAGCCCTCTCACATAGGTGTCGAGTTCATCTCCTATAGGCTTTTTCCAGCAATCCGGAATACTGTCGAGTCCGTTTATTATGGCCACTATCGTTATTATCTGAGCCGCATTGCAGTCTACATCCTGGCCGCACATCCCGCATACGGTGAGGGTCTTCGTGAAATCGAGTTCCCCGTACCACAGCGCGATAATCTCCGCGCACGCATTCGGATATGCATGGATCCAGTTGTAATGGTCATATCTGGATTCACAAGGTCTCCACGCATCCATATAATCATCATGCGTTTCACACTGCTCAAGGGCGAACCTTATCACTTTTCCGTATTCGGAATCTGCGGGGATCATATCCACTGCTTCCTTTATGATGCTGCGGATGTCGCTCTCCACGAACGCCAGCGAAGCCATAACGGCGTTGAACACCTCTCCGAGAATGCCGTTTCTCGCATGCGAGATCTCCGCATCCTGCCAGGCGCATCTAGCGGCGGCATACGGATCTCCCGGGAATATCTGTCCGCAGACCACGCCTCTCATCTGAGCGCCTATCCACTCGTTAAAAGGGTTGTTGAACAGTCCGCTCTGAGGGGGCTTTATCCCGGCTTTCAGATTCGTCAGCGCTATATCTTCCGCAGACCATCCCATCGGGATCCTGGCCACCCACTCATCCGCTATATTCTTTGAAGTAGTCTCTTTTCCGAACTCGTCATAGGCGCAGAGAAGAGCCAGTTCGTATGTGATGTCGTCGTTGTATGTGTGCGGTTTTCTTATGTATCTGTCGACGATACCGTACGCTTTCATGATGTTGTCAGTCGTGTATCCCTCGATACATGTACCGTAGGCTCCTCCGATGATCTGCGCGAGCCAGCCGGCATGCTGTCTGGATATAAAATTATCGTCAAAAACGACCGTTTTCTTTTCCGGGAATGTGACTGCCTTTGCATAATCATCGAACGAATCGTAGAAAGTCTGGTCCCAGTAATCGCTGGCATTATCCTTTCTCGCGTTCTCACAGACCTCCATCACCCTGATTGTCGCCTTGTGCAGCGCGACCATATCTCCTTCTTCAAGGGCTCTGAACCCCTCATCCAGCAGTTCATCCGTATCGTCGACGATCATCCCCTTGTTTTCCACGGACTGGATCGCCGCGGTCATTATGGATTCTCTGGCTTTCGACCCCGGAGTTGTGGATCTCCAATGTATTTTAACCAGCTGATCGGCCAGCTCCTCCGGTCCTTCCGCAGCTTCTTCCCAGACAACTGCATTCTCGTCCTCGAATTCCACCGGGATACTGCCGTACAGTATCTCTTTCTCTCTTTCCCAAGCTCTCATAGTGTCAAATCCTCATTCTGTTAACAGTGACGGTTTTTCCGTATTGTTCGGATCCTTCTGCCGATGAATTAAGTATACCATGCTTTAAACAAGCGAAAACCTGCATCATTGACTGCTTTTCTTATCTCCTGATGTCGCCCTGAGTTTCTTCTTTTTTTCCTACAGCACATATGTGATATACTTAAAAAAAACCTCGAGGTCGATCAATGCAAAGCGGAAGTATCATCGTAGTCAAGGTCGGGACATCTTCTCTCACCGATTCGAGAGGAGACATCGTCCCGGAAAAGATAACAGACATAACGGATCAGCTCCATATGCTTCATGAGCAGGGGCTCAAACCCGTTCTGGTCACCTCCGGCGCAATCGCTGCAGGTTTCCGCCGTCTGGGCTTCAAGAAGAGGCCGCGCGCAATACCGGACAAGCAGGCTTCTGCCGCAGTAGGTCAGGGGCTGCTTATGGAGCAGTATGCCGAGAACCTCATGAAAAAGGGTCTTGCATGCGGGCAGCTGCTTCTCAACAAGGATGACTTTGCCAACAGGCAGAGATACAGCAACGCATTTAACTCCATGCAGGTCCTTCTCTCCAGAGATGCCATCCCGATAATAAACGAAAACGACGCAATAGCCGTTGACGAGATAAAGATCGGTGACAACGACACGCTCTCCGCGCAGGTCGCCGCTATGCTCCACGCAAAAATGCTGATCCTTCTTACGGATATAGACGGGCTGTATACTTCCAATCCCAGAACGGATCCGGAGGCAAAACATATTCCGAGGGTAAAAAATATAGGCAGCGACATACTCGCTTCCGCAGGCCAGGCAGGCTCTGCAAACGGCACGGGAGGTATGATCACAAAATTGCACGGAGCAATGATCGCGACTGCCGCCGGAGTGGAAACCGTAATCTGTTCCTCGGAAGAGGAGAATGCAATTGTACGGGCTGTTGAAGGGGCGATCAAATGTACGGTGTTTGAAGCCGCATCCAATGTGATGCACGCAAAGAAGCAGTGGATGGCCTTCTATGCGGAAAGCTGCGGAAATCTCTATGTGGATGAAGGAGCTGCCAGGGCGCTGACCACAAGGGGAAGCAGCCTGCTCTCCGCGGGGATCGTAGCCGTTGAGGGAGAATTTGTAAAAGGCGATATCATCGATGTCTACTCAAGATGCGAGCATACTCATCTCGGCCGCGGAGCAGCTCTCTGCTCCAGGTCAGACGTGCTCAGAGCCCTTAAGACTGGCGTTTCCGGTCTCGAAGTTATCAACCGCGATGACTGGGTCGCTTCACTTTCATTTATAAAAGGCGGTGAGAACGATGCTTACTGAAATGGGAAAAAAGGCAAAAGCAGCGGCAATAGTGCTGTATAATGCCTCTTCAGAAACAAAGGACCTGGCTCTTACATATGCGGCAGAAGCTCTAATGGCCAATCAGGAGACGATACTGACAGCAAATGCCGAAGATGTCGAGAACGGGAAGGCTTCCGGACTTACGAATGCTCTTATCGACCGTCTCACTCTGACGGAAGAGAGGATAAAGGGCATCGCCGACGGCATGCTTGCCGTAAGAGATCTTCCGGATCCCGTTGGCGCAGTGCTTGATGAATTCACCCACAGAAACGGTATGAAGATCGTGAAGAAAGCGGTCCCGCTCGGAGTTATTGGCGTCATTTTCGAGGCAAGACCCAATGTTTCCGCCGATTCCGCAGCTCTCTGTCTCAAGAGCGGCAACGCATCTATTCTGCGAGGCGGCAAAGAGGCAATAAAGTCCAATATTGCGATAGTTTCCCTGATACGCGATGCAATAGAAAAAGCAGGTCTTCCGCGCGACTGTGTCCAGCTTATCGAGGACACCACACGTCAGAGCTCCATTGATCTCATGCATCTCGACGGATACATCGATCTCCTGATACCCCGCGGCGGACAGGGACTCATCCAGGCAGTCAAAAGAGAATCCTCCGTCCCCGTTATCGAGACCGGCGCCGGCACATGTCACATTTATGTTGCTCCGTCCGCCGACCTGGACATGGCCGCAAATGTCATTTTCAACGCAAAAACGAGCAGACCGTCCGTCTGCAATGCCGTCGAGTGCATTCTCATAAACTCAGCCTGCGCAGAAGAAGCTCTTCCCAAAATAGCGGATAAACTCAGGACAAAGAATGTGGAAATGCGCGGGGACTCCCGTACTCTTAAGATCCTTCCGGATGCCGTTCCGGCTTCCGACAGCGACTGGGGCAAGGAATATGACGACTATATCATAGCGATAAAAGTAGTTGATTCTCTCGACGAGGCCATAGATCACATAAGAACATACAGCACGTTCCACAGCGAATCCATCATTACGGAAGACCCGGAAGAGGCTGCGTGCTTCATGAACGCTATAGACTGCGCCGCGGTGTACTGGAATGTATCAACAAGATTCACAGACGGCGGAGAGTTCGGGATGGGCGCAGAGATCGGCATCTCCACCCAGAAACTGCATGCCCGCGGTCCTCTGGGACTCAAGCAGCTCTGCTCGGAGAAATACTATATTTACGGAAACGGACAGGTGAGATAAATGGTTTACGGTTTTATTGGTACCGGAAATATGGGAGCCGCTATAATCCGCGGCATGACCGGCTCGGGAAGCTTTTCCGAAGATACGGTCTGCGCATACAACAGAACAAAGGCAAAAGCGCTCGCCCTGCAGGATGAGTGCGGTATGAAGGTTCTTGATTCAGCGGACAGCGTTGCAAAGGCTTCCGACGTGATCGTTCTGTGCGTTAAGCCGCAGCAGATGAGCGGAATGATCGCCTCATGCGACATCGCTTCATTCTCGGGAAAACTTGTTATCTCCATCGCAGCCGGACTTCCCCTGAGCTATTATGCGGCACTTCTGCCCGAGTCCAGGATCATAAGGGCAATGCCCAATCTCAATGCAAAATACCTGTGCTCTGTAACCGGGATATGCTTTGACGAGGGCCTCGCCGCAGAGGATATCTTCACAGCTAAAGCGGTGTTCGGCTCTATCGGATCGGTATTTGAGATCCAGGAGCATCTTTTCCCCGCCTTCTCAGCAGTGGCAGGCGCTTCCCCCGCTTTCACTTTTATGTATACTGACGCCCTTGCTATGGCGGCTGTAAAAGCCGGCATCCCGCGTGCTCAGGCATTTGAGATAGCGGCAGCCGCAGTCAAAGGCTCTGCCGTGACGCTCTGCGAATCGGGCGAGCATCCCGACGCCCTGAGAGACAAGGTCTGCTCTCCGGGAGGAACCACTATCGAAGGCGTCTCCGTCCTTGAGGACGCAGCTTTCAAAGGTATCGTCATGGATGCGGTCGAGGCTGTAATAGAAAAAGACAAAAAAATGGCCAAATGATCTCAGACGCAGTAAGATCCGGGAATATCACAATTCCCGGATCTTTTTTATTTGTATTATTCTGTCAGACGTAGTATTCCCTGAGATCGTCCAGTCTTATGGCGCCTAGCGTTCCGCCGTACCCACAGCCGCAGTCGATGTCTATGTTTCCGCTGCAAATGTAGATTCTGTCGGGAGCGGGGTTCTCCTCTATGTTTCGCGTAGGCACATGTCCGGAGACGATGTATTTATCCTTAAAATATCTTCTGCCGTAATCCGGCCTCTCAAACAGCACCTCATACGGTTCATAGCTCCCGAGGTCCCTGTTCTCGTCGAAATTGAGAAGACCGGAATGTGCAAGCACAAAGGACTTTCCTCCCGCTTCGACTTCTTCGACAAGGGTGAATTCGGAGAGATACTCCAGGATGTCTTCCTTGTCCTCCCGCGAGAGCGCCCTGAAGGAATCCATGGTAGCCTGTCCTCCCACCGCCTGCCACTGGAGTATGCCCTCCACCAGCCCGGGATCCATCTCTTTTATGCTTTCCTCCGTTATCTCCTTGGTGAGGAATTCCAGACAGTTGAGCGCCATATATTCGTGATTCCCTATCATCGGAATGACATTGGCCCGCATCATCATATCCTTGAGTATCTCCATGGATCCGGTACCCCTGTCGACGACGTCGCCGATTATGAATAGAAGATCCGAATCCATAAGGTCTATCTCGCTGAGCATCCTCTTATATCGCTCGTAATCTCCGTGTATGTCACTCATGCAGTATATAGCCATCGTCTGCAAGTCCCCCTTGTCTTATATAATTCTTATTACCACATAACGGAAAGCTTATCAACTATACTGTTCGTATTTTTGTTACCTAATTATCCATATCGTTTCGCCGTTTTGGCTCTTTTGAACAAACACAGGGTCAAAATATCTGCTTTCTTTCCGTCTACACAAATGCTTCCTCCTCAACTATGATGGAATCAGAAGAAATATATGCATTGAATGGGGTAAGACTATGAAATATCTGATTACCGGTTCTGTGATAGTGGATAATCTCAAATATCTGGACGGAAGGTTTGTCGAGCACATCAAGGGCGGCTGTGCGATCTATTCCTATTACGGGGTCAAACTGTTTGAAGACGACTGCGCCTGCCTTGCGGGAGTAGGCGAAGACTTTGAAGCGCTGTACGGCGACTGGCTTCGCCGTAACGGGATGTCGGAAGAAGGCTTCCTCATAAAGGATGAACACTGTATTCAGAGTGTGCTCGCTTATAACGAAGACGGAACATATTATTGCAAAAGTATTTATTTCGACGACGATCGCGGGACTGTAATACATAACCCCGCTCTGAATCTCTCGTATTCCGATCTTGAGCCGTTCCTCCCCGGACTCAAAGGTCTTTACCTGTATTCTGACATAGACGGCCTACATGGAAAGGCATATGCCGGAAGAGAAAAGTATGGGTACAAGACAATGTTTGAATGTCCCAACGATATGACATCCGAATACCTCCCCAGATTCTTCAAAACGATAGAGCAGTCGGATTACTATTCCTTCAACAGGCCTGAGAGTTTCCGGCTGTTCGAGACGGATTCGGAAGAAAAGGTGATCGAGATCATAAGGGAGATCGGTCTTCCGTGTTTCTACAGAGTCGGCACAAGGGGTGCATATATGCTGACGGCAGATGAGGGCTATTTCGTTCCTGCGGTCGTTATACGCGAACCGCAAGACGATATCGATCCGACAGGCTGCGGCAATTCCTCGACAGCTGCCTGCATGTGGGCACTCACAGAAGGCAAGTCTCCGCTGGAAGCCTGTATCATAGGAAATGTCACAGCGGGTTTCAACGCCCTGCAGTACGGACCTCCGGAGGACATTACCGGCATATCCAGAAGCAGTGCCATGGCAATGGTTCCCGAGCTTCTTGAAAAATACAAAAACTCTGCTAGAATATACTGAAAACACAGGGACAAATCAAAAACTCGACCGTTATCCGGTCGAGTTTTTTAGGTATTTCTAATATTATATCACACCGCTATTTTGTTGTCTTTGAAGTGAATATTTTTTCTGCAATATTTTCGGATATGCAACACAAATGCATTTATTCTTTGTTTATTTCACAAATAGAATTCAGATAATGAATAATGTTATTATATCTCGGTTGGAAAAATTTAAGTTTTTAGGAGTTACTACAATGAGTGAAAGATTGATCGGTACAGTATCCATGGGCATCCGCTGCCCCATCATCAGAAAGGGTGATGACCTCGCCTCAATTGTCACTGATTCTGTACTGAACGCTCTTGAGTCAGACGGACGTTCCATCCGTGACAGAGATGTTATCTCCATTACGGAATCAGTCGTTGCACGTTCACAGGGAAACTACGCCACTGTCGATGATATCGCAGCCGATGTCAAAGCGAAGTTCGGCGGAGAGACAGTCGGTGTCATCTTCCCGATCCTCTCGAGAAACAGATTCGCGATCAACCTCCGCGGTATCGCAAAGGGCTGTAAGAAAGTAGTCATCATGCTGAGCTATCCTTCCGACGAGGTCGGCAATGAGCTCGTAAGCCTCGATAAGCTTGACGCAGCAGGCATTGATCCGTACAAGGATGTCCTTTCCGAAGCGAAATACCGTGAGCTCTTTGGCGTAAACAAGCACGAATTCACGGGTGTGGATTACGTTCAGTACTACGGCGACCTGGTACGCGGATGCGGTGCTGATGTTGAGATCATATTCGGAAATCACGCAGAAGCTATTCTCGACTACACCAAGAATGTCCTCACATGCGACATCCACACGCGTGCACGCACAAAGCGTCTCCTCAAAGCAGCCGGTGCCGAAAGAGTTTACGGACTTGACGATATCCTCAGCGCTCCTGTCAACGGAAGCGGCTACAATGAAAAATACGGTCTTCTCGGTTCTAACAAATCCACCGAGGACGACGTCAAACTCTTCCCGAGGGACTGCAAACCTCTTGTTCTCGACATTCAGAAGAAGATCTTCGACAGAACAGGAAAACACGTCGAAGTTATGGTATACGGCGACGGCGCTTTCAAGGATCCCAAGGGAAAGATCTGGGAACTCGCTGACCCGGTAGTGTCTCCCGCGTTCACAGACGGTCTTGTCGGAACACCGAACGAGCTCAAGCTCAAATACATGGCCGACAATGACTTCAAAGATCTCTCCGGCGAAGCTCTTAAGGATGCCATTTCCGAGAGGATCAAGCAGAAAGAGGGCAGCCTTGTCGGCAATATGGCCTCTGAAGGAACGACCCCGAGACAGCTCACCGATCTCATCGGTTCACTCTGTGACCTGACTAGCGGCTCCGGCGACAAAGGCACTCCCGTTGTCCTCGTTCAGGGATATTTCGACAATTACACAAACTGAGTTTTATATGTCAGCTACGCTCCGGTCCATATAGGCTGGAGCTTTTTTTATGGGATGCGTTCATGTTCTGAATTTGTTTTGCAGATGAACAAAAAACCGTGACCCGACAGAATGTCGGATCACGGAATTCTACATATGGATTTTTTCAATTTTTCATTTTTCAGATATCAGCCGTCATCATTGTTGACGTCATCGTACATCGATTCCTGCTCATCTCTCTTGAAAGTCTTCTTTCCGCTGTCCTTCGGACGTTTGTTCTCTTTGATATTGAGGAACACGGCAAGCCCGCCTATAGCAGCCGCAACGACTGCCGCTCCGATTCCGAGTCCCAGCCACGGTATTTTCTTCTGTCCATTGTTTCTGTTCGGCGCTGTATTGGACGAAGCCGGGGTACTTGAACTGTTCCCGTTACTGCTTGTTTCGGAGGCTCCGCCGCCCGGAGCTTTTTCAAACTGGGCTATAAGCGTTACATCGTTTCCGGGCATCTTGAACTGTGTCATCTCGGATGTGGGATCAGCGAACTCTCCGCCGCCGGTGGATGTCCACCCTACAAATCTGTACCCGTTATCCGGAACTGCGGATATGCTGACGCTTGATCCTTCCGCGGCTTTATTGTTTCCGACGGTTACCATTCCGCCTTCCGAAGATCCGGTCGTAATGGTGAAAGATGTTTCTGTAGTCTCAGAACTCGTCTCTTTCTTTGCATCCTCGTTGAAGTATGCCGTTACGGTGATGTCCGTGGATGGCATTATGAACTTGTATGCATAATAGTAGACCGTGCTGTATGTCTCGGATCCGCTGGAATTGGTGAACGCCTTAGTGGACGGGCTGGTCGTCATATAATTGAGGGTATATCCGTCAGCCGCCTTTGCAACTATCCAGAGCTCTTCACCCTGATTGTACTTTCCGGAAGTTACACTTGTTGTATTGAGTGTTCCGTCGGTAATGAAGACATTGCCCTGAGAGGATGTTGCACACTTAACGGTGAGCGTGTGCTCTCCGGATGTATCCTTTGCATAGTAGACGTTTACGTCGACTTCTCCTGCAGGCATCGTGAATGTCAGTGCGTTGCTGTTTTCCTGAACGGCTACTCTGTCATTGCCGCTGACCACGGATATCTTGCTGACAAGATATCCTGTCGCCGGAGTCGCAGTTATCTTGACCTCCGCTCCGGGATATGCGGATGTGACCGTGGAAGAGTTCACTGTCGCAACACACGAACCGCCTTTTGTACCTACTGTGAACGTTCCTGACCCGTCATCATAGGCATTGGACAGCTTCACGGCATACTGCTGAGCCGCACCGAATACCGCTGTGACGCTCACGTTTGAATTCGGCATCGTCATCTCATAGACTCCGGCGGATTCATTCTTGGAAACCGTAGCATTGTCACCGGCTATGGAGGAAAGCATGTATCCAGCATTGGGCGTTACAGTGAATGTGACCTTTGTGCCCGGAGCAACCTTTCCCTGTGCAGGTGTGCTCGTGACTGTGCCGTTTCCGGTTACCGTAAGTGACATCTCCGGATATTTTTCCGCGGTTCCCGTGACAGCAGTGACTCCGGATTTTGCGACGAACGTCGTGGATATGGTCCCGGATCCCGATGCCTTCTGATCTCCGTACTGGAGAGTTCCGATATCGTAGCCGGAATCAAGCGTAAGTGTTGCCGTAAAAGACTGTCCCACTTCGACCGAAGTAGCTGAAACCGCTATTGTACCTCCGGTTATCTGCTGCACGCTGATCGTAACCGTCTCAGGCGGGGGAGGAGGCTCAGGGACTGAAGATTCCTGAGAGGATTCCTCCGGTACAGATGATGTTTCGGACGATGTGGACTCGTCTTCCGCAAAAGATGCTATGGGGATGATGCAAACGCAGAGTATAAGCAGAAGTACTGCCACAATGGAATGCACGTTCTTTCTCATGATGAAACTCCTTTAGAATGTCCGTACGAACATTGGTTCTGAGTTCTGGGTAATTAATATAAATATAATAGTCTTAATTCTTTAAAAATCAAATTAACAGAGTTTTAATTCTTGTTGCCGAATTTGACCTTTGCTCTCTGTGCGTTGTTGAGGATCTTCTTTCTCATTCTGAGGCTCTGGGGGGTGACTTCTATAATCTCATCCTCTCCAATATGCTCGATACAGTTCTCAAGACTCATTTTCTTGGAGGGAACAAGTCTTAACGCATCATCTGATCCGGATGCCCTGATGTTCGTCTGATGTTTCTTCTTGCAGACATTTACGACGATATCTTCCGGCTTCGGGCTCTCGCCGACTATCATTCCCTCATATACCATCGTGCCCGGCTCTATATACAGTGCGCCGCGCTGCTGGGCATTGAACATGCCGTACACAACAGCCTCTCCCGTCTCATACGACACGAGGGATCCTGTATTCCTTGTTGCGATCTCGCCCTTTATCGGTCCGTAGGAATCAAACACTGTGCTCATGATCCCTTCGCCGTGGGTATCTGTCAGGAACTCACTTCTGTATCCGAAAAGTCCTCTTGTCGGGATCGTATAGATGAGTCTCATCCTGTTGCCGACAGGCGCCATGTTCTTGATCTCGCCCTTTCTGGCTCCGAGCTTTTCCATGACGCTTCCGACATATTCCTGAGGAACGTCGCAAACAACTTCTTCAAACGGTTCGCATTTTACGCCGTCGATCTCCTTGTAGAGAACCCTCGGAGCTCCGACTGCGAGTTCGTATCCTTCTCTTCTCATCGTCTCGATAAGGATAGAGAGATGCATCTCTCCTCTTCCGGCGACTCTGAAGCTCTCCGTGGTATCCGTATCCTCTACTCTCAGGGATACATCCTTGAGAAGTTCTCTGTAGAGTCTCTCGCGGAGATGTCTCGAAGTGACATACTTGCCTTCTCTTCCGGCAAATGGGCTGTCATTGACCGAGAAGGTCATCTCGATCGTAGGATCTGAAATCTTGACGAACGAAAGCGGCTCAACAGTTTCGGGATCGCATACTGTGTCGCCGATCGTTATATCCTGAGCTCCCGAAAGAGCGATTATCTCGCCTGCGGACGCTTCGTCCACCGGCGTTCTCGTAAGTCCTTCTATTGTATAGATGTTAACCGCCTTTGCGTTATAAGGCTCATGGTCTCCGTGATAGTTTGCGATCGTGATGTTCTGATTCTTTCTGATCGTTCCTCTCTCTATTCTGCCGATGCAGATCCTTCCCACGTAATCGTTATAGTCGATGGAACTGACCAGCATCTGAAGAGGTTCATCCTTGTCGCCTTCCGGCGCATCAAAGTGATTTATGATGGAGTCGAACAGGGGTTTAAGATCAACAAACGGTCCGTCCGGATGGATCGATGCCGTGCCGTCTCTTCCGGAGCAGAATATTACGGGGCTGTCCAGCTGATCGTCTGATGCATTGAGATCTATGAGGAGCTCAAGGACTTCGTCCATCACCTCGTAGATCCTAGCATCTGGTCTGTCTATCTTGTTGATGACTACGATTATCTTGTGTCCGAGCGCCAGCGCCTTTTCCAGAACGAATCTCGTCTGGGGCATAGGACCTTCTGCCGCGTCCACAAGAAGAAGCACGCCGTTGACCATCTTCAGCACGCGTTCGACTTCGCCGCCGAAATCCGCGTGTCCCGGAGTGTCAACTATATTGATCTTCTTGTCTTTGTATACGATGGATGTGTTCTTCGCAAGAATGGTGATTCCGCGCTCTTTTTCGATATCTCCGGAATCCATTACTCTCTCTTCCACTACCTGATTGGTGCGGAATGTTCCGCTCTGCTTGAGCATTTCATCGACGAGTGTCGTCTTGCCGTGGTCTACGTGCGCTACTATAGCGATATTTCTGATGTTTTCCTGCTGCATAGGAATATGTTTCTCCTGGTTGTCTTGTATGTTGCAATATTTTCACGAAACGATTTATTATATATTTATTAATTAATTATAGTCAACTTATACGCTAATTATATGCTAAGTTTTTATTGAAAGGGTCTATCTTATGAAGCTTACCTGGCTCGGCCACTCATGCTATCTGCTCGATGACGGAAAGAGCAGGCTCGTTATCGATCCGTATGCTCCCGGATCTGTCGACGGACTCGGAGACATAGATGTCGACGCCGAGCGCGTCATATGCACACACGGTCACGGCGATCACAGCTTCAAGGAAGCTGTCCGGATAACGGGCGCTCCCTTTACCATGGACATCCGGGCTTTGCCCGAATTTCACGATGAATGCAAAGGCAGAAAGCGCGGGCCGAATGATGTATTCATAATTACCGGATCCGACGGGGTCAAGATCGCTCACATGGGAGATATCGGCTCAATGCCGACCAAAGAACATCTCGACGCCATTTCGGAAGCCGATGCCATCCTGATACCCGTTGGCGGATTCTATACCGTTGATGCCCGGGAAGCCAAGGCTATCACCGATGCGGCAGGTGTAAAGATCATCGTCCCGATGCACTTCAGAAGCGATTCTTTCGGATTCGACGTCCTCTCCACTCTCGACAGGTTCACCGGTCTGTTTGAGAATGTTACATATCTTGAAGGAAGTTCCTTCACTGTAGACGCCGGCACACCGGCAGGCGTCATCGTTCCCGTTCCGGAACTCCTCAAATAATAAACTAGCCGGTGCAAACAGAGGCACCGGCCTTTAACTGCCGCGCAAATTGGGCTAACGGCAGGAATATGGAGCCCTTGCGGGCTCGCGTATGCGTATTATATTACAATCATGGCAAAAATCAAATTATCTCCTTGGGGGCTTTGAATATGGGCAATAAAAAGAAGAAAAAAGGTATCGGAGGTCTTATTTCTCTTGCGGTAGTCGGTGCAGGAGCTGCTTTTGTCGGCTTCAGTTCAAAAGTTTTCGACAAATCTATGAAGCGGCCTTCGAATCGCAAATTTGATCCCACTCCGTACAGGATGCAGTCGGAAAAATGGGCTATGTGGTGGGATGAACAGCCCACAAAAGAGCATTCCATCGTGACTCCCACAGGTCTGAAACTCTATGGGTATCAGCTGGACTGCGAACACGCCCCGTCGCCGGTGACGGCAGTGCTGATCCACGGCAAGACGTGCCGC
Organism: Oscillospiraceae bacterium; assembly: GCA_017512745.1. Taxonomy (GTDB): domain Bacteria; phylum Bacillota; class Clostridia; order Oscillospirales; family Ruminococcaceae; genus RGIG5675. The sequence goes on along the minus strand of JAFWEV010000025.1, from coordinate 139,242 downwards.
GCAAAAGAGCTCGGCTTTCTCGCGAACATGTATTCTTCCATGGATATAGATGTCTTCGCTCCTGATCTCAGAGCACACGGAAAGAGCGACGGAGATTATTACTCAATGGGGCCCGATGAGGCGGAGGATCTTGTTCTGTGGCTGAAACAGCTCTCAAAAGAACGTCCGAATGCCAAATTCCTGCTTCATGGCGTTTCCATGGGCGCCGCCACCGTTTTGCTCGCCGCGGCAGATAAAGATCTTCCCGGCTCCGTTTTCGCCGTTGTGGCTGACTGCGGGTTCAAGGATCTCTCTGAGCAGCTTCTGCATGTTTATAAAAAGGAGATGCCGGGTTTTCTCACAAAACCTGTTCTGTTCACCGTGGATGCTATCGACAAGCTGAGAAACGGAAGATCTCTTGAGGACTGTTCCCCGATCAGCGCCGTGGAGAAGACCGAACTTCCGATCCTTTTCATTCACGGCATGCAGGACCAATCGATTCCCGTAAGCGACAGTGTGGATATGTTTGAAGTCGCCAGAAATCCTCTGTCCAGGATAGAGCTTTTCGACAGCGCGGAACACGCAGTCTCATTTTTCGCGGATACTCCGAAATATACCGATTGTGTGAGAACTTTCGTCGGAGACACTCTTTCGGCACTTCTCGAAGCGCCGCAAAAAGCCGACTGACGCACCCAGCATCTTGAAAATACGTTCTTTAGGTGTTATATTTTAATTCCCCCTCCCGGAGGGGGAATTAACTGTCTCAGGAGTATACCATGCTCGAAATAAGAAATCTCTCTTTCAGCGTCAACGATGACAGCAGCGATAAAGAGATCATTCAGAACATAGATCTCGTTATCCCTGACAACAAGCTTATTGTTGTTACCGGGCCGAACGGCGGCGGCAAGTCGACCCTTGCAAAGCTCATAGCCGGAATAGAAAAGCCGACATCAGGCTCTATCTTTTTCGACGGGCAGGACATAACAAACACATCTGTGACCGACAGGGCAAAGATGGGCATAAGCTTTGCTTTCCAGCAGCCTGTGAGATTCAAGGGAATACAGGTCGTTGACCTCATCCGTCTTGCAACGGGAAAGGATATCTCCATTGCCGATGCATGTCAGTACCTTGCAGAAGTCGGGCTGTGCGCCAAGGATTACATAAACAGAGAAGTCAACGCGAGTCTTTCCGGCGGAGAGCTCAAAAGGATCGAAATCGCGACCGTCATGGCAAGGCAGACGAAACTTTCCGTCTTTGACGAGCCGGAGGCCGGTATTGATCTCTGGAGCTTCCAGAACATGATCCAGATCTTCGAACAGATGCGCGCATCGATAGAAAACAGCTCCATCATGATCATCTCTCATCAGGAGAGGATCCTCGAGATAGCCGATGAGATCGTCGTGCTTGCCGACGGAAAGATCGAGAAGTAGGGACCCAAGGATGAGATCCTCCCCTCTCTCATAGGAACATCGTCTGCTGTGAACGCCTGCTATAAACTCAGCTGAAAGGAGTCCCATTAATGTACCCGTTTAAAAAACCTCTTGATGAAATACAGAAAAGACTCCTTAAGGAAATCGCAGATCTGCACAAAGTCCCGACCGGAGCATACAACATCCGTTCCAACGGAGAATCCGCAGGAAGACAGTCTACGGCAAATATTGAAATCGTCCCAAAGCCGGAAGGCGCAGGTCTCGATATTTACGTAAAACCCGGAACAAAGAATGAAAGTGTCCATATCCCTGTCGTTCTGACTCAGAGCGGTCTCAAGGAAATCGTGTACAACGATTTCCATATCGGGGAGGACTGTGACGTTGTCATTGTCGCCGGATGCGGTATAGACAACTGCGGTATCCAGGATTCAGAACACGACGGTATCCACAGATTCTATATAGAAAAGAATGCCAAGGTCAGATATGTTGAGAAGCACTACGGATCCGGAGACGGAACCGGTAAGCGTATCCTCAACCCCGGAACCGAGGTATATATGGATGAAGGCAGCACTTGCGAGATGGAGATGGTCCAGATAAAAGGCGTCGATTCCACCGAGCGCGTCACAACCGCGGAACTTGCGGCAGGCGCAAAGCTTGTAGTCCGCGAAAGACTTATGACACATGGCGAGCAGAACGCAGTGAGCACATACGTAGTCAATCTCAACGGTGACGGTTCCAGCGCCGATGTCGTTTCGAGATCTGTCGCCAGAGATACTTCGTTCCAGAAATTCGACGCAAAGATTGTCGGCAACGCCGTATGCTCCGGGCATACCGAATGCGATTCCATCATTATGGACAAAGGCCGTATCCTTGCTGTTCCGTCCTTAGAGGCAAACAGCACCGAAGCCGCTCTTGTCCATGAGGCCGCGATCGGAAAGATCGCCGGCGACCAGATCATCAAGCTCATGACCCTCGGTCTCACCGAGCAGCAGGCAGAGGAACAGATCATCAACGGCTTCCTCAAATAAACAGTCCGAATAATAGTACAGGGGGCATATCACACCTTGGTGATATGCCCCCTTCATTTTTCTGCTGATCTCAGAACCCTATATGATCTATATCCTTGTAATTTATATATCTGAACCCCGAGAGATAGTATCCCTCGTCGCCGATAGTGAGCGTGTATACATTCGTCGCCATCTGGTCTGCTATCTCCTCTATTTCAGACCATTCAACCTCTTCGCCAGCATCCAGTTTGACTCTGTTCTCAACATCGCTGTAGAAAAGCGGATCCATAAGATCTATCAACCACAGCTCATATGAGCCATCCTTGTTGTCCAGTACCTTGTACGTGAAATAGTAGCTTCCTACACTTCCGGAAGAGTTCCTTGTGATCGTTCCGTTCTCCGTATCGAGCACATACGGTGTATAGTCGTTTCCGGTCCATTTGTCGGAAAGAGCTGCCTTGCCTCCGAAATAATTCTCAACTTCCTTGTAGAAGCTGTCGAATGAAAGGGTGTCGACACCTGTAAACTCATCAGTTCCGAACTTCATGTTGCACGCTTCGGCAACCGTAAAGAAGATGCAGTAGTCAGAGAGAGTCGAGGCGTCCTCGAACTCTTCCGGATATACGCCGAACGGTTTGACCGTATCCAGCATCTTATTGATCTGTATATTGTTCACGTCAAATTCCGGAGGTTCCGATTTGTGCGCAGGTTCCTCAGGGATGCTCGACACAGGTTCAGAACTGCTTCCATCCGGTATTCCGGATATCCCGCTGTTGATAGTGGGAACACTGCGTTCATCCGCATCCGTATCTATTCCGTATTTTGAACAGCCTGTCACTATCAATGTCAGAATGAGAGTCAGGACAGTTATCAGTAATATTTTTCTCTTCAAGTTGATTACCTCCTAAAAGATAGGAGCCATTGTAAACGATGAATTCGAACAAACTGTTAAGAAATCCGTTTTTTGTTATTATCACAAAACGCCTGGCTGTAGCTCAGGCGTTTGATTTTCTTATGCGAGTTTTTTCATTATGACGTCGATCATGGCGCCCACGTTTGCGAGTCCTTCCACGTCGCCGACCGTGAACTTGATCTTGAATTCCCTCTCAATGGTGCTGAGCAGATTGATCTGTTCAAGTGAATCCCAGTCTTCGATGTCCGCTGCTGTAGTCTCATCGGTGAGTACGATCTCATCATCGTCAAAATTGTTTCTGAAAATATCCTGGACTTTCTCGATAACTTCTTCTCTAGTCATTTTTGACCTCCATATGGGTATTTCTGTTTACGTATTCATCGGGAATAGTGTATTCCCATTTGCTGTGATCATCATCGCCCTCTGTCTTGGTGAATCCGAGTTCCCCGTAGAATTCGGCGACGATGGGATTCTTTGCGGTCCTGTAGTAGGAACCTGTTATCTTTCTGATGCCTTTAGCCTTACAGGCGGCTACAAGTTCATCAAACATAGCATATTCTAATTCTCTTTTGAAAACTCTGCAACTCATGATCCAGAGTTCTATGTCAAGCGTATCGCCGCTTATGTCTCCGATGATCTCCGTTACTATTCCGTTATCTCCGAATTTATCCTCGAGTCTTCCGCTGAGAGTTATGAATCTTTCGCTCTTCATCCTCTCTTCCATCTCTTCGGCAGTATATCTCTTAGTCGTGAGATTGAACTGATTTGTCTTGTTGGCGAGTGCAGTGACTCTTTCGAGCGCCCCTTCGGTAAACGGTTTTATATATCCGGTCATCTCCAGCGAATCAAGGTATTGGCCGTAATCGGCAAAAGAGCTGAGCTCCGCTGCCCTCTGGGCATTCTGCTTGTACATCTCGGCTCTTCTCCTGTCATCATCAGAAAGAGATGTGACTTCAAAGTAACCACCTCTGGCGACGGTCTCCGCAAATCTCTCGGGCGAATCGAGCTCCGGCACCTCCGCTCCTGTCTTTGCGGCTCTTACGATCTCCCTCTCAGCGGGGTTGTCATCCGCGAAGACTATGGCATCGACTCCGATATTGAGCATTTTTGCAGCCGACTGGATATTGCCCGCCTTATCGTTCCAGTTTGCGAGGAACACGGCAAAGTCATCAGTCTTGAGAACAGAACTCGGATGATCAAATCCGCTTCTTGCAGCCTTATCCTCATTCTTGGACACCACGCCGAGAACGACTCCCATGCCTGTGAGTTCCTTGGCATATTTCTGCATATCCAGGTATGCGATGCCTCCGGGCGCTTCCGTTCCGATGGCAATTCCCTCAACACCGTCATCCCCTATGACTCCGCCCCAGAGGGTGTTGTCAAGGTCCAGCATGAGAGCTTTCTGATTCTTTCCGTAAATGGACTTTATGATGTCCGCAACGGATTTGCAGAGATACGGTATTGCCTCAGGTGCCTGTTGATACTTGTATGAATTGTAATACGACGGATCGCTCCATCTGTCGAGCCCGTACCAGGCAGACAGATAGTTTATGTCGTTGAGGTAGAATCCTCTATGCGTTCTTGCCCTCTCTGCCACAAATGCATTCATTTCTGCAACAAACCGGACTTTTCCGGACACATCCACGGCGTCAAAGTTACCCATGGGTCTTATTCTCGGATACTCGAAGTTGTTCTGGATCAGAACTGCTCCTAGTTTTTCCGCTGCATCCCATACGGCACTGAACTTCCCTTTTGCTGTTTCCAGTCTTTTCTCAGCCTCATCTACACTGCAGCCCGCGCCGGGAAGATCCAGATTGTGAATACCGCTCTGAACGAAAATGACATCCGGTCCGAACTCCTTCAGCCTTTCCTGCTCGAATACCGCCTCTTCAAAGAAACGACCGTAATCTCCTACGAGAAACTCCGGCTTGATGCCGTAATCCAGAAGGAACAACTCAAGGATATTCTTTATCTCGCCGACTGTCGTCCCGGACAGAATGGCTATTTTTTTCTCGAGAAAATTGCCTTTCTCGAGAAGTCTTTTCTTTATAGCTCTTTTGTTGGATAGAATATAGTTTCCGTCAACAGGATATAACTCCATATTTGTCCCCCTATCTCATCAGCTGAAGAGATGTATGATCCCAGTAAGTCCGCCGGTCAGGACCGCAGCCGCCACAATGAGTCCTATGGCATAAGCTATAAATCTCTGAGAGAAATAGCTGTTCTCGACGATCGATGTATAAGCGCATGTGACAAGTATTATCACAAGACCGACTATCACAGTCGCGATCACCGCGCCGACATAATTGGCTGATATCAGCAGCCCGGGGAGATACAGCGCGAGCATTGCTGCAAGCTGCCCCGCCAGCATCCTGACTGTCCTTCTGCCCGCAGCTCCGGCTCTTGCATTGAATGCGGAAAGATATGCCTCTATGCAGTTCACTCCGATGAAACAGAGACCGGGAAGGATCATGTATACCGCCGCTTTTCTCGGCTCGCGGAGAATGATCTCCATCGCGGCAAGCGCAGCACTCATAATGACTGTCATCTTGGTGACAGAACTCGCCGCATCAGCCGTTGCATCCATGCTGCCGGAATTCAGCATATCATTCAGTATCTCTTTGTGCTTCTGATTGCTCTCCGCAGCGTCTTTTGCTTCCGGTATCTCAAGAATGAGCTGTCCGTATTTGTCCTGGCCTCTTGCCTGAAGGAACTCGATAAACTTAACGGTAAAAGTGTACCCGAAAACACGGGCCATAAGCAGCGTTACTGAAACGGTGGCTCCGCTCTTTCTCCCGCTTACCCCTGTATACTTTTTAAGCATCTGCTCATGATCCCTGTCCTCCTCCGCCATGGTGGCGAGGGCAAGACGATCTTTCTCGAGACTCTGTCTTTTTGACAGTTTCTCAAGAACAGCTGCTTCCGTCAGTTCTCTGTTTTGGATCTTTTTTGCCAGCTGAAGAGCTTTGGCTGACAGCGACTTGTAAATCATCTTAATCTTGCTCCCGCATCAATGCCGCTAAAAAAATACATTAGAAAAATTATATCACAACTTGCATTATATCCATCGCCTATTTGAGGTAGACAAGCATGGAAATAAGGCTGAAGAGCGTCATGGACAGAAGTATAGCCAGCGTAATAACGATCACCAGGGTCTTATTCAGTTTCTGTCTGCTCGTCTTTTTCATAAACAAATAGGCCTCCGAACCTGAAGAGAAGTATAACCATTGCGTATATCCCCGTGAGGATATCAGAAAGAATATTCAGCAGATCTGCCGCAGAAGCGGTTCCAATAAGTGTCGATGCCGCAGGGATCGTTCCCATAAAGACCGCCGTCACGGCAATAACAATTATTGCCCATGTATCCCTTGGCCAGCGGCTCCTGTCGTTCACACTGAGATTCATCATTCTTGCCATAAAGAGGAAACATGCCATGCAGCCTATCATGAGGAGAATGTCTCTCCATCTGTGGAAATTGAGAGATCCTCTGGTCTCCAGCTCAACTATCCTGAGCACATACCATGCCCCTGCCAGAACTGTCAGCGGAAGGCTGCTTCTTGCGAATCCCCTTCCGAGAAAAGACACTGTCCAGAAGAAATACAGTATGCCGAAGACCGTCAGTATCATTGTGACCCTGAAGTGCATGACTTCGCCTTTTGCTACGTACATCTGCTTCCCTGAAGACAGGAAAGAAACAAATCTCAAAATCGTAGACAGCAGCGCTGCCACACCGCTTATAAGTATCAGCACTCTGTCCTTTTTTACGTGCATGATACCATATTCGCCCCCTGTATTCGGAAGCCAGCTGATCAACAATGTGGAAAAACATATTGCAAGAATACAGGTTGTATACGCGGTTGCCTGCCATCCGGTTGCGTATCCCATGACAGGATCTGTATATGTGCGTTCCACATATATTCCGAATGCCGAGAGCGCCAATATGGGTATCAGTATTAATGATCTAGCTTTTGAAGCCAACTCTAACATCCTCCGTTATAAAGGGGATTTTCTGATTTTGTCGCCCCTTCTGGGATAAGCATCGCCCGTCGGAGCTGTCTTTTTATAGATGATAAGGTCGTGTTTTGCGCCATTTTTCAATACATAGTGTATAACTTCACGCAATTCAACACCAAGTACTTTTTCGGCTTTTTCAGAACGCTCTTCTTCAAGCGCTCCTGTCCCTTTCATGGCGATGAAATATCCTCCGGTCTTTACGAGCGGAACACAGTATTCCAGCAGGACCGGAAGCGCCGCCACGCCCCTTGACGTCACACAGTCGAAAGTCTCCCTGAACTCTGATCGTGCGGCATCTTCCGCTCGCGCATGGACTTTTGCGCACGGTCTTCCCAGCATGCTGAGTTCCATGGCGGCAAAATCAACCTTCTTCTGCGTCGCCTCGATCAGTGTAAGATCTACATCCTTTGCTATTCCGATAACCGCTCCCGGAAAGCCCGCTCCGGTTCCTACGTCTGCGACTTTTCCGCTGACTTCCGGTCTTGAAGCGCATACCAGAGAATCCATGATATGTCTCTCCAGGAATTCTTCGGGAGTTGTTATAGCCGTGAGATTGAACTGTTTGTTCGTGCTCTCTACAGCCTGGTAGTAAGCAAACAGCTTTGCGGCTGTGCCCCCGTCAATCGTGATCCCGAGCTCGGATGCTCTTTTCTGTATCAGTTCAGCTGTTATCATGACGATATGCCCTCTTGTTTCTGAACAGCCAGACCGAGAGAACACTGATATCCGTCGGATTGACTCCGCTGATCCTGCCTGCCTGTCCAAGGGATCTCGGCCTGACCTGGTCAAGTTTTACCGCTGCCTCGATCCTCAGTCCCGTAATACTAGAATAGTCCAAATCATCCGGCAATTCCATATCTTCTAGCCGTTTTGCCTTTTCTATCTGGGCATTGAGCCTGGCAAGATATCCTTCATATTTGATCTCAACAGCTGCCTTGTAAGTTATATCCTTCTGTTCCGGTGCATTCCTGTCGAACTGCTCTATGTCGCTGTATTCTATATGCGGCCATTTCAGCAGATCCGCCACTGTCATGGTGTGAGTGACTTCCGGCGCACCCTTCTCCGCCATAACCGCATTCAGTTCAGGTGATACCTTTATCCTGTCCTGTCTCATGCGTTCGGTCTCATACTCAAAGCGCGCTTTGTTTTCCTGGTACATCGCATATCTGTCATCGGAAAGAAGCCCTATATCATGACCGAGGTCACAGAGTCTTCTGTCGGCATTATCCTGTCTCAGAAGAAGTCGGTATTCGCTTCTTGCCGTCATCATCCTGTAAGGATCCTGCACGCCCTTGGTGACCAGGTCATCGATCAGCGTCCCGATATATGAACTGCTCCTCGGCAGTATGAACGGATCTTCTCCTTTCACTTCTCTTGCCGCGTTGATCCCCGCTACGAGTCCCTGAACAGCCGCTTCCTCATATCCTGACGTTCCGCAGAACTGTCCCGCGCCGTAGAGTCCCCTGATAGTCTTGCTCTCAAGCGTTGCCGCAAGCCACAGCGGATCGCAGCAGTCATATTCTATTGCATATGCGGGTCTCATTATCCTCACATTTTCAAGGCCCTTTATCGTCCTGTACATCTCATACTGAACATCCAAAGGCAGTGACGTCGAGAGTCCCTGAAGGTACATCTCTTCAGTGTTCTCTCCGCACGGTTCTATGAAGAACTGATGTCTCTTTCTCTCGGGGAACCTCACTACCTTGTCCTCGATCGAAGGGCAGTACCTCGGCCCTATGCTCTGGATAACTCCGCCATAAAGCGGTGAGCGGTCGAGATTTCTCCTTATGACCTCGTGAGTCTCCTCATTTGTATAGTCCATCCAGCATATCCCTGTATTGTTGAGTTCATCCGGATTGTCTCCGAAATGGAACGGTACGGGAGAGGGATCTCCGGGCTGGACTTCAAGTCCCGTAAAATCAATACTGTCCCTGTGGACCCTGGCCGGCGTGCCGGTCTTGAATCTGCGAATGGGTACTCCCAGTTCAACAAGACTGTCCGTAAGGGCATTCGCGGCAGCTATCCCGTCAGGACCGTTTTCCTTCTGAGCCTCGCCCACATAGATCTTTCCTCCGAGATACGTGCCGGTCGCTATGATGCATGCTCTGCAGAATATTTCGAATCCCAGGGCTGTCCTGACGGATCTCACCTTTCCGTCTTCCACGGTTATCTCAGTGGCTTCATCCTGAATGAGATCGAGCCCTTTCTGATCCTCCATAGCCTTCTTCATGTATGCTCTGTAGGCCGCTCTGTCACTCTGCATCCTGAGAGAATGCACTGCGGGACCTTTGGACATGTTCAGCATCCTGCACTGTATCATGGTGGCGTCCGCCGCTTTTCCCATTTCGCCTCCGAGCGCATCAAGTTCGAAAACGAGATGCCCCTTTGCCGTACCTCCTATACACGGATTGCACGGCATGTTCCCTATACAGTCAAGCGACAGTGTAATAACGACACAGCTGCATCCGAGCCTTGCGGCAGCAAGCCCCGCTTCTATGCCGGCATGTCCGGCTCCTATCACAACTATGTCCGTATTGAGTTCTTTGTATATTTTCATTGTTTATTTACCCACGCAGAATCTGGAGAAGACGTCGTCCAGCACTTCCTCCGTGACATTTTCCCCGGACAGTTCCGCAAGCGATTCTATCGCTTCGCCTATCAGCACATGGACAGCATCGTATGTTATCCCGTATTCGATCGCCTCAATTGCTTCATTAACGGCTCCGAGCCCTCTTTCGACACAGCTCCTTTGTCTTTCCGATACAAGGAGGCCCGCATCCGGTGAGAGTCCGTTTACACCGATAGCGTTGTGTACGGCTTTTACTATCTCTTCTCTTGAGCTTTCATCTATGGCGGATATGGTTATGACTTCGGCAAATCTCTTTTTTATTTCCCCGGTCTCTATCCTGTTCTCAAGATCGCTCTTGTTGATAATTGCCACAGACGGGATCCCTTCAGCTGTCTCAAGGAGTTTTCTGTCTCCTTCATCAAGCTTTTTGGACTGATCGAAAACTGCGATCAGAAGCGCCGTATCACTTACCTTATCCAGCGCTCTTCTCACACCTTCGGCCTCTGCCGCATCATCAGTATCCCTGATGCCCGCTGTATCAGACAGAAAAAGCGTGATCCCGTCACAGTCGATCGTTGACTCTATGACGTCTCTTGTCGTTCCCGCTGTCGGAGACACTATAGCCCGGTCCGTGCCGGACAGCAGGTTCATTATGGTGCTTTTCCCGACATTCGGGGATCCGGCAATAACCACAGGAACTCCCCTCATCACCGCAAGTCCGGTGCTGTAATTTTTCAGAAGTTTTTCAAGCCCGTCCCGGGTCTCTGAAAGAATTGAGATGATCTCGGCATCGTCAATATCCGGTGCTTCATCCGGAAATTCTATCGCAGCGGAAATATTTGCTTCCGCCGTGATGAGTCCCGCTTTCATTTCTTCCGCTTTCCTGTAGAGGGACCCCTTCATCAGCGAGAGAGCCGCTCTTTCTCCCTGGGAAGACTGCGCGGATATCATCTCCGCCACCGCTTCCGCTTCGGTCAGGGATATCCTGCCGTTAAGAAAGGCTCTTTTCGTGTATTCGCCTCTGTCTGCAGGGCGGGCACCTTCCCTGTACGCTGCTCTCAGTATCGCTTTTGGGGCCATATTTCCGCCGTGACACTGTATTTCCACCTCATCTTCTCCGGTATAACTTCTGGGTCCCCGGAAAATCAGTGCTACAGCCTCGTCGAGTTCCGTATCTCCGTCAACGGCTGTTCCGAATATGGCTGTATAGCCCTTTGCGTTTTTGATAGCTCTGTTTTTGTTTTTGGGTATGAATATCTTTGAGGCGACTTCAAGTGCGTCGTCTCCTGATATCCTTATGATCGCTATTCCGCCCTCTCCCGGAGGGGTCGCGATCCCGGCTATCGTATCCATAGCTGCTCCCTTTCCTTAAAACAAAAAGGAGAGCGCAAAGATCATCTGCAGATACAAATGATCTTATGCGCGACTCCTTTCACCAGTCGACTTTATTATTCTGTTTTGGATATCCTTCTCAGATATCGATCTTTCCGTAGAGCATTCCTTCACTCTCGGGGATCGTAACAGGCTCTCTTTCGACGACCTTTTCCTCTGAACGGATCTCTTCCGCAGAAGATGTCTCCCCGTTCTGTCTGTCGCGGCGGTATCCCTGTCCGCCGTTTCTTCTTCCGCCTTTGGAACGGTTACCGTTTCTTCTTGATCTTCCGAGTCCTCCGCTTATAAGAGATACTATGACTCTTCTGTTCGGGTCGGAGCCGATGCTTTCACTCTTGACACCTTCGATTCCCTGTATCGTGCTGTGAATGATACGTCTCTCATACGGATTCATAGGTTCGAGAGTCTGGGAATACTTTGTCTTCTGAACTTCCTTTGCCGTTTTTATGGCAAGTTCTCTCAGCGCTTTTTCTCTCCTGGATCTGTAACCGACTGCATCGATGGATATTCTGCAGTAATCTTCTCCCGCTCTGTTGGAAACGAGGAGACAGAGATACTGGATAGCATCCATGGTCTCGCCTCTGCGGCCTATAAGTGCCGGTGCATTCTCTCCGTCTATCTCGAAGAGAACACCATCCTTGATCTTTACGGCTTTATACTCACAGTCTCCTGCACCGAGTTTGTCAGCGATGACCTTGAGATATTCAAGTGCTGCTTTTGCTCCTACCGGAAGCTGGTCGAGTTCTATATACTCCTTGGCCTTTTCTTCCTTCGGTTCTTCTTTTTTAGGCTGCTCCGGCTTTTCTTTAGGTTCCTGTACCTTTGCCTTCTGCTGCTGTTTCGGCTGTTCTTTCTTTTCTTTCTTTTTGTTGTTCTGGTCTTTTTTCTTCGGCTGTTCTTTTGTTTCCGGCTGTTCCTTCTGGACAGTCTTCTTCTCGCCTCCGAAAGATCCGCTGAGCAGATCCTTTACATTGAACAGTTCTTCAACTGTCCTTACCCGGACTTTGGCGGGTGAAGAGAAAAATAAGAACTTTTTCGGCTCTTCGATTATCTCGTAAGTGACTTCGTCTCTGGCTTTTCCAAGCTCTCTGCAGGCTGATTCAACAGCCTCTTCGACCGTCTTCCCGGTCGCGATTAATTCCTGCATGATTGTAAGATCCCCTCTTGTTGACTTGAAGGAAGCCCGTTTATCCGCGATCAGGTATCGTACTTGCTGTTACCGCTGAGCGCAGCTCTGTCTGATTCGCCGTATCTCTCTTCGTCGAGTTCTCTGGCGCGCTGCAGTCTCATTCTTGCAAGTTCCTGTCCGGAAACTTCCTTCTGTACTTCTTTTCCGTCACTGTCTGTCGTCGTGACAATGCTCTTCTTTTTCTTTTCTTTGCGTTTTTCTTCTATCTTTGCCTGAACTTCAGCTTTGATCGTGTCCACGTTCACTATCTTGCGAAGGATAAACGACTGGGCGATTATTACAACGTTCTGGAATCCCCAGTACAGGCTGAATCCCATGGGGTACATGAATGAGAATACCGCGAACATCACGGACATCATGATCGTTGTCGTGAGCATCTGGGTATTCTGACCGCTTTCGGAAGATCCGGCCGCCTTCATTGAAATGATCGAAGACAGGATCATTGTCACTACTGAGAACAGCGGGATGATAAGTGTAAGGTTGAATCCCAGTACCGGTTTTTCCCAAAGATTTACGGAACCGAAGCTCATGTCGAGATCGGTAATCTTCTGGATATATCCGGCCATCTGTGCAGCTGTGTATCCCTCCGCGGTCACATTCGCAAAGATTCCGGGATTTGTCTTTGCAGCCTCGATAACTGCCGTCTCGAGTCCTCTGGATGAAGATGCCGTTACAACAGTCTCAAGAGCATTGAGAACTGCTGTCGGTATCCTGATCATGTATGTAAGAGGTCTGTAGATGACTTCGACAAGACCGAAGATTATCGGGAACTGTATAAGGAGAGGAAGACATCCGGCTGTCGGATTATATCCGTATTCCTGCTGGAGCTTCGTCAGTTCTTCGTTTCTTTTTTCCGGATTGTTTGCATACTTCTTGTTGATCTCGTTCATCATCGGCTGGAAGGCTGACATCGAAGCCTGAGATCTCTGCTGTTTAAGTGACAGCGGGAACATCAGCGCCTTCGTGATGATCGTGAAGAGGAAGAGTGCGAATACGTATGCGAGAGGGAAGTGGAGAATATCGTTGAACAGGATATAACAGTAGTTCATTATCCAGCCGAGCGGTATTGCTATGATTCCCCAGATGGAACCGAACATCGACTGCTGTGCGGCACTTGAGGTTGTGGACGCCTCTGAACTCGTCGTGGCTCCGCACGCTGTAAGCGCCAGTACCATCAGTATGCTTACCGCTGCGAGAAGTATTTTCTTCTTTTTCATGTTGGATTCTCCGATTGTTTCAGATTCTTTTTGTCTTTTTCGGAGGAACGGGATCATATCCGTGTCCTCCCCATGGATTACACCTAAGTATCCTTTTGAAGGCCAGCCACGATCCGTACAGGAATCCGTGTATCTGTATGGCCTCTATGGCATATTGAGAGCATGTGGGAGTATACCTACAGTTATTTCCTAACATAGGTGAGATGTACTTCTGATAAAGTCGTATAAGAAAGACCGCTATCTTTCCCATTACTGTAAGACTCCCGCCTCTTTGAGTTGTTCTGCCATAATTGTCTGAATCTCAGTAGATTTTGCGTTTACTGTAGCTCTTCGGCTAACAAAAACAATATCATAAGAGCCCTCAATATCTTTAAAGCAATTGAGAGCTGCCGCCCTTATTATCCTTCGGGCTCTGTTGCGCTCTACCGCGCATCCGATCTTTTTACTTGCTGATATACCGTAGTTTATACCGCCGTCTCTCTTCTTGAAGACGTAGGTTACGAGTATGGGCGATACGAAGTTTTTACCTCTGTGGTATACCCTCTGAAATTCATAGTTGCGATTGAGCGTATGTCGCTCTTTATTCATTCTCTGTTATCTTTATTCTGTTTTATGCGCTGAGCTTAGCTCTTCCCTGCGCGCGGCGGCGTGAGATAACTTTGCGGCCGTTTGATGTTCTCATGCGAGCTCTGAATCCGTGAACTCTTGAACGCTGTGTTTTTTTCGGATGGAATGTGGGTTTCATGATTTTTTCGTCCCTTCTATTTAAAAATAAGTACAACAAAAATAAGCAAGTGTCGATAGTCTTGCAAAATGCAAGTATATATTACGCATGTAAAACTGTCAAGCAAAACTACTTTAAGGAAAAAGCCGATTTTTTCGGCCTTTTCAGGCATTTTTCAGCCATGCAGTCAGGAGTTTTCAAGGGCAATATTACAGTTGTTCATATGTGTCTAAAGTGATATAATTTTTTTATATTTAAATAATGTATATTAATAAGAAAATCATTTATTTTAAGGTGTTTTATGGAATCATTAGAACAGTGCTTTGAGATAGTTTCAGAATACTGCAAAGCCAATATGTCCGAGACATCTCACAGCCTATTTATCAAACCTCTCAAACCCGTATCGATGGCTGACGATGTCATAACGCTCTCGATAACCTCAGACTGGCTCAAAAATACCGTTCAGGAGAGATATCTGAATCTTCTTCAGAATGGATTTACGGAACTCCTGGGTTTTCCGATCACAGTAAAAATAGAGAGTATTTCGTCTGTTTCCCAAAATATTCCTCTCAGTCAGAACCTGGCCGCAATAGGCGACACGACAAATACTTTTGAAAACTTCGTTGTAGGACCCGGAAACAGATTTGCCCACGCTGCCGCACAGGCTGTTGCATCCAATCCTGCCGCAGCATACAATCCTCTGTTTATATACGGAGGATCAGGACTCGGAAAAACACATCTTCTCTTTGCTATAAAGAATGAACTTGCAAAGACAAGACCGGATATGAATGTCATGTACATCCAGTCTGAAACCTTCACAAACGAGCTCATCACGGCAATAAGCCAGGGCAGTACGGAATCTTTCCATAATAAATACAGAACGGTTGATGCCCTTCTTGTTGACGATGTCCAGTTTATCGGCGGAAAAGAGAGTACGCAGGAAGAATTCTTCCATACTTTCAATGCTTTGACTACAGCGGGAAAACAGATAGTACTTACATCTGACCGTCCTCCGAAGGAGATCAAATCACTCACCGAAAGGCTTCAGACGAGATTTGAATCGGGATTAATGGCGGATATAACTCCTCCTGAATATGAGACAAGAGTTTCCATTCTCAAGAGAAAAGCCGAAGAACTCGGTTATCCCATTTCTGATGATATCGCACAGTATATTGCTGACAATATAAAAGACAATATTCGTCAGTTAGAAGGAATAGTTAAAAAACTTTCGGCTCTCAGAATTATGGAAAACTCATCTCCGTCAATATCCGATGTGCAGAATGCCATAAAGGATATCATGAGAGATGAGAGACCTGTTCCCGTAACCGTAGACAAAATAATTACCGAAGTATCCAGGACATTTGATATTTCAGAAGATGATATCAAATCACAGAAGAGAGATGCTGAAATAGTGAATGCCCGTCAGATAGCAATGTATGTCACCAGAGAAGTTACAGGTCTCACCCATGAGTCTATCGGAGAAAAATTCGGAGGAAAGGATCACGCTACCGTTACCCATTCCCTCAAAAAAGTCCGTCAGATGATGGATAATGATCCGAGACTCAAGGATATGGTTGAGGATATAATCACAAATTCCAGAAATTAACAGTTTCAACACTTATAAACAATCCTGTTTTCAACTGATAAACAATCGATTGTAAATAATAAGTCTTTCAACATGTTTTAAGTGAAATATCAACCTATAAAAAATATCCGTTTATTCAGTATTATCCCTGCATACAGCGGTTATCAACAGAATCAACCGACTCTACTACTAATACTATTCTTATATTTTTGTTTATATTTTTTTGGAGGCAAAATAATGAAATTCGTATGTGAAAGAAGCGAACTCAACACTGCACTCAGCGGTGTAGGAAAAGCTATTGTCAGCACAACAAACCTGAGTGTACTTGAAGGTGTACATATAGTTGCATATGCTGATGAGATCGAACTAACAGGATACGATCTTGAAATGGCTATTATTTCAAGAATAAAAGCGAACGTTATAGAAAGAGGAGAGGCTGTTGTAAGTTCAAAGCTTCTTACAGAGATCGTCAGAAAGATAAATGCGGATGAAATTGAATTTGAGATAAACGACGATCTGGCTGTTACGGTCAAGGGCGGAAATGCCGTATTCAATATTACGGGTCTTCCGGCGCAAGATTATCCGGAACTTCCGGAAGCAAATGCAGAAAATCATATGAATATCCTTGGTCAGGATCTTAAGGAAATGGTCGGAAAGACCATATATGCCGTTGCTCAGAACGATCAGAAGCCGGTTCATACCGGAATTAAGTTTTTCCTCGAATTCAATGAGCTGACACTTGTTTCTGTAGACGGATACAGGCTTGCAGTTGCAAACAAAAAACTTATAAACACGGATGAAAGAAGTTTTGTGGTTCCGGCAAGGACTCTCAATGAAGTATGTCAGTTGATTGGAAACAGCGACGGTGAAATAGAGATATCTACGGCAAGAAGATACGCTGTATTCACAATGGAGAAATACACTGTTCTCACAAGACTTCTTGAAGGTGAATTCATAGATTATAAGAGATCTATTCCCGACGGATGTAAGACAAGAGTTCTTGTCAATGTAGATCAGATGGAAGACTGCATCGAGAGAGCGCTGCTTCTCATAACAGACAGATTCAAGAGCCCGCTCAGAATAAAGATGGAAAGCGGACATATAAGCATAGTCTGCAAAACATCTCTTGGCAATTCGTATGATGAGCTCAGTCTCGAGCAGGAAGGCGATGATCTTGAAATAGGATTCAATGCCAGATATCTTCTCGATGCGCTCAAGAACAGCGGATCCGATGAAGTATGGTTTGAACTCAACGGACCCACTGCTCCTATGAAAGTCCTTCCGAAAGAAGGAGATTCATTTCTGTTCCTGGTCCTTCCTGTAAGAATAAGGACCGAATGATATGCGGATATACCGCCACGAAATATCAAATTACAGAAATATCGGACATGCGGAACTTGAATTCTGCGATTCCGTCAATGTTCTTTTCGGAATGAACGGACAGGGAAAGACAAATATTCTTGAGAGTATATTTCTTCTTTCCGGCGCCAAATCGTTCAGAAAAAGCAAGGACAGGGATCTTATCAGAAATGATGAGATGGTATCCATCATTAAAGACGAATTTGAAGCTTTCGGCAGAAAACAGCAGATAGAATTAAAAATTAACGATGACGGAAGAAGAGCAAGTCTGAACCGGGGAACTCAGGGTCCGGCTTCAAAACTTGCGGGCAGTTTTTTGTGCTCTGTCTTCTCTCCGGAACATCTTTCCCTGGTCAAAGGAGCGCCTGAGATCAGAAGAACATTTATGGATACACTGCTGTGCCAGATTTCTCCGGGATATCTGGCGTCACTCAAACTTTACACAAGATTTCTCATACAGAAGAACAATCTTCTCAAGGATATGAGAAGCATTGCTGCGGCCTATGATCTTATTGAAGTATTTGATCAGCAGCTTGCGGAAGAGGGATATAAGATAACAAAGATGAGATACGATCTTTGTTCCGAGATAGTGAAGGACTATTCGGAATACTACAGATCGGTATCGTCTTCCGACGAAGAAGTGGACTTTAAATATGTTTCAACTCTCGCTGACAGTAATGAACTGAGCGTAGAAACAGTGTTGAAAACTTATAAAGAGAACCAGAAGGAAGACGTTATAAGGGGATATTGCGGCGCAGGCCCTCACAGAGATGATATTTATATGACCATAAACGGTCAGGATATGAGAGTATATGCATCTCAGGGACAGCAGAGAAGCGCTGTATTAGCTCTCAAAATGACGGAAGCGGAATATATGGAGAAGAAAACGGGAGAAAAACCTATACTTCTCCTCGATGATGTTCTGTCAGAACTTGATTCTACAAGACAGGACAGACTCATAGAAAAACTCAAAGGATTTCAATCAGTGATAACCTGCTGCGATCCAAATATCCTGAAACAGAAAACAATAACAAAAATGTTTGAAGTCAGTAAAGGCGAGGTATCCGAATGTATATAAACATGTGCGGGGTACCGGTAAACGAAAAAGAATTCATAGGAGTATTCGATATGGATACTTCGACCGTTTCAAAAAAGACCGTAGGTACGCTCAACAGGGCTCAGAAAGAAAACAGGCTTGAAAACAGATCTCCGGATATACCGAGAAGTTTCATAGTTCTTTCAGACGGCGGTTCGGACAGGATAATCCTCTCCGGCGTGAGTACCAGAAATATAAGAGTAAGATCAAGATAAGGAGCTGAAGTATGGCAGATATGGACAACAACAAATATGATGCTTCGGATATACAGGTTCTTGAAGGACTTGAGGCAGTAAGAAAAAGACCCGGAATGTACATAGGAAGTACAGGTCCGCAGGGTCTTCATCACCTTGTTTACGAGATAGTGGACAATTCCATTGATGAAGCGCTTGCCGGATACTGCACGGACATTGATGTGGAGATAGGCAAGGAAAATATAATCACTGTCAGGGATAACGGAAGAGGAATTCCTGTCGGCATCGAGGCAAAAACAGGTTTGCCGGCTGCTACAGTCGTATATACAGTCCTCCATGCAGGAGGAAAATTCGGAGGGTCAGGATATCATTTTTCAGGCGGATTGCACGGTGTCGGCGCTTCTGTCGTAAACGCTCTGTCCGAATGGCTTGAACTCAGGGTCTTTGTAGACGGAAAAGAATATACCCAGAGATTTGAAAGAGGAAATACGGTATCAGATCTTACATGTGTGGGTGATACATCCGACAGAGGAACCATGGTCAGATTCAAACCCGACAGCGAGATATTTGAAACGATCGAATTCAGTTATGAAGTCCTCGAAGAGAGACTGAGAGAACAGGCTTTTTTGAATGCAGGCGTTAGGATCACCCTGAAAGATGTCAGAGGTGAGGAAGAGATATACAAAGAGATGTGTTACGAAGGCGGAATAAAGAGCTTTGTAATGTTTGAAAACGAAAAGCGTTCCGCGGATGTCATACATGATGAAGTAATATATTTCAAAACAAAGACGGAAAATGACACCAGTGAAGCCGAAGTGGCGATCCAGTATAACAACAGCTATAACGAAGTAATCCTGAGCTTCGCAAACAATATCAGAACGATAGACGGTGGAACACACGAACAGGGATTCAAGAATGCGCTGACCAGGGCATTCAACGATTACGGCAGAAAGCACAATCTGCTCAAGGAGCAGGACAAGAACCTTACGGGAGATGACGTAAGAGAAGGAATGACTGCCGTCATATCCGTAAAGCTTCAGGAAGCGGAATTTGAGGGACAGACAAAGGGAAAACTCGGAAATACCGAGATAAGACCTTTGGTTGACAACCTCGTTTATGACAAGCTGACCGATTATCTTGAGGAGCATCCTCAGGAGGCTAGGACGATATTTGAAAAAGCCGTAGGCGCAGCGAGAGCAAGAGAAGCTGCGAGAAAGGCAAGAGAGCTCACCAGAAGAAAATCCGCTCTCGAGTCTGCATCCCTTCCCGGAAAACTGGCGGACTGCTCCAGCAAGGAAAGAGAACTCACTGAGATATATATAGTTGAGGGAGATTCAGCCGGCGGATCGGCAAAGAGTGGCAGAGACAGAAGATATCAGGCGATACTTCCTCTCTGGGGAAAGATGCTGAATGTTGAAAAGTCCAGAATGGACAAGGTCTACAACAATGATAAACTTCAGCCCGTCATCACGGCGCTCGGATGCGGAATAGGGGACGATCTCGACCTTGAGAAGCTCCGTTACGGTAAAGTCATAATAATGGCTGATGCCGATGTCGACGGATCGCATATCAGGACTCTGATGCTCACGTTCTTCTTCAGATTCATGAGGCCTCTTCTTACAGAAGGACATATATTCCTTGCTAACCCGCCTCTGTATAAGGTGGCAAAGGGACAGAATGTAAGATATGCATATTCCGATCTAGAAAGAGACAAGCTCGTGGCTGAAATGGGCAACGGATGCAAGATCAACAGATATAAGGGCCTTGGCGAAATGAATCCGGAACAGCTCTGGGAAACAACAATGAATCCGGAGAACAGAACACTCATAAGAGTGAATCTGAATGACGCAGCCAAAGCTGATGAAGTCTTCACGATACTGATGGGCGACAAAGTTCCTCCGAGAAGAGAATTTATCGAGAAGAATGCAAAATACGTACAGAATCTCGATGTCTAAGGTTTGGGAGTAAATAGATAATGGTAGAAGAAGGAATTAAAAACGAACTTTACACGGAAGGCAAGATAACGGACGTAGATATCGAGCCGATGATGAAAAACAGCTTCCTCGACTATTCGATGTCTGTTATAGTCTCGCGAGCCCTTCCTGATGTAAGAGACGGACTTAAGCCTGTTCACAGAAGGATCCTTTACACCATGGGTGAAAAAGGTCTTACACATGACAAACCGTACCACAAGTCTGCGGATACGGTAGGATCCGTTCTCGGAAGTTATCATCCGCACGGTGACGCGTCCGTATATGATGCAATGGTAAGGCTCGCACAGGATTTCTCGATGAGATATCCTCTTGTGGATCCTCAGGGAAACTTCGGATCTATAGATGGAGATCCTCCGGCAGCATACCGTTATACGGAAGCCAGAATGAGCACGCTTTCAGACTGGATGCTCATGGATATAGACAAGAATACGGTGGATTACACTCCGAACTACGACGGAAGAATGGTAGAACCCACAGTACTGCCGTCCAGAATTCCTCAGCTGCTGATGAACGGTTCTACGGGTATAGCCGTCGGAATGGCTACAAACATTCCACCGCATAATCTCGGAGAACTTGTAGACGGGATCGGATATCTTCTGGATAATCCCGACTGTGAGCCTCTTGATCTGTGCGAATATATCAAGGGACCCGATTTCCCCACCGGCGGAATAATAATGGGAAGATCCGGGATCAGGGCAGCATATGCGACCGGAAGAGGAAGGATCATTCTGAGAGGCCGTGCAGAGATCGAAGAAGTAAAGAACGGATTTTACAGGATAGTAGTCACAGAACTTCCGTTCATGGTCAACAAGGCAAGGCTGATAGAGCACATCGCCGATCTCGTGAAGGATAAAAGGCTTGAGGGCATAAGAGACCTCAGAGATGAATCCGACAGAGAAGGAATGAGGATAGTCGTCGAACTCAAGCACGACGCGAATCCTCAGATAGTTCTGAATCATCTATACCAGCTGACTCAGCTTCAGGATACGGTCGGCGTCATAATGCTGGCTATAAAGGACGGCGAGCCGAAGGTCCTGAACCTTAAGGAGATGCTGGAGGCCTACGCAGATTTCCAGAGAGACGTAATAAGAAGAAGGACAGAATTCGATCTCGGAAAGGCAAGAGAAAGAGCTCATATCCAGGAAGGTCTCAGAAGAGCTGTAGATATAGTCGACGAGATCATTGCAACGATCAGAGCATGCAAGGGAGGGCAGTCCGAAGCCAAACAGGCCATCATGGACAAGTTCGACTTTGATGAGCCTCAGGCACAGGCAATTGTCCAGTTCAGATTAGGACAGCTGGCCGGACTTGAAATACTCAAGATAGATGCCGAACTGAAAGAACTTCATGACAAGATCGCTGATTATGAAGATATTCTGGCGAACGATGCTCATGTTGTGAGAATAATAAAAGAGGACCTTGAAGAGGCAAAGAAAAAATTCGGAGACGACAGAAGGACCGAGATCGCCGCGATCAGCGGAGAACTCGATATTGAAGATCTGATCCCCGAAGAGGCATGTATGATCACAGCGACCCATGCCGGTTACTTCAAGAGACAGTCGGCTGACGAGTACAAGAGTCAGAGAAGAGGCGGAAGAGGAATAAGCGGACTCACAAGAAAGGACGAAGATTTCGTCGAGGATCTCTTCATCTGCTCCACTCATGATTATCTGCTTTTCATTACTTCTCTCGGAAGAGTATACAAACTGAAAGCATATGAGATACCTGAAGGCTCCCGTGCGGCAAGAGGCATGAATATTGTCAATCTCCTTCCGCTTATGCCCGGAGAAGTCGTCAACAGTGTCATTAAGGTCAGTGATATGGATGATGACAAGTATCTGATCATGGTCACGAAAAAAGGCATCATAAAGCGCACAAGCTTAAAACTGTTCGGTAATATAAGAAAGACCGGAATCATCGGAATCACCATAGATGAGGACGATGAGATCAAATCGACAAGATTGTCATCAGGAGACGATGATGTCATCATTGCGACACTCAACGGTATGGCTATAAGATTCAACGAAACCGATGCCAGAGCGATAGGCAGAAGTGCGAGAGGAGTTAAAGCCATCACTCTTAAGAAAGGCGATGAAGTCATAGGAATGTCTCTCGTATCCAAAGGAGACATGCTCTTTACCGTCACGGAGGACGGAAAGGGAAGACTTACAGATACCGATGATTATCATATCCAGAACAGAGGCGGCCAGGGAAGCAGAAACTATGACTGCGCAAAGCGCGGAGTCAAGGTTGCCGGAGTCAAGATCGTCACTGACAGAGACGATGTCATAATGATAAGCGAGATGGGAATCATCATAAGGATGCACGTATCCGATATTGCGACTCAGTCGAGATACGGAAGCGGCGTCAAGGTCATGAGACTCGGCGAGGGCGACAGGGTGGTAACTGTGGCAAGAACGGAGAGAAATGACGAATCCGATGAACAGGACGATATAACAGTTCCGGATAATACGCCTGATGAAGAAGACTTCACAGAGGAAACCGAAGAGTAATACGAATTTAGAAAACTGTCTGCGGCATGATTTGCTGCAGACAGTTTTTTGTTAAAAAACAAGATCACCGAATCGCTTCGGTGATCTGTAATACAATTATTATTCTGTTATCAGCCAAAGAACTTGATGAGGAATCCGGCAGCGATGGCTGAACCGATAACACCTGCAACATTCGGACCCATGGCATGCATGAGGAGGAAGTTCTTCGGGTTGGCTTTCTGGCCTTCCATCTGGCTGACGCGTGCAGCCATCGGAACGGCAGAAACACCAGCCGAGCCGATAAGCGGATTGATCTTTCCTCCGGAGAGCTTATACATGAGCTTCCCGACGAGAAGGCCGCCGACCGTTGAGAACGAGAAAGCAATAAGTCCGAGAAGGACGATGCCCAGAGTCTGGAGCGTCAGGAATCTCGTGGCGACCGTGGTTGCGCCGACACTTATTCCGAGGAACAGAGTGACTATATTCATCAGGGCGTTCTGAGCTGTGTCGCTGAGACGCTCTGTGACACCGGTCTCCTTGAGGAGGTTTCCGAACATAAGGCTTCCGATAAGAGGCGCTGTTGACGGGAGAAGAAGGATAATGAAAGAGGATGTGATGATCGGGAACAGAATTTTTTCTGTCTTGCTGACATCACGAAGCTGAGTCATCACTACGCTTCTCTCTTTTTCAGTCGTAAGAGCTTTCATTATCGGAGGCTGGATCATCGGGATCAGCGCCATATAGCTGTATGCGGCGATCGCTATAGCTCCGAGAAGTTCCGGAGCCAGAAGCGTGGCGGTGAGGATGGCAGTAGGACCGTCCGCTCCGCCGATAATTCCTATGGCAGCTGCCTGGTTTCCGGTGAATCCGAGAAGGATAGCACCGAAGAAGGCGAAGAATACGCCGAACTGTGCGGCAGCACCGAGAAGGAATGTCTTCGGATTGGCGATCAGAGGACCGAAGTCTGTCATCGCGCCTACGCCAATGAATATGAGACACGGATAGACACCGGCTTTTACACCGATATAGAGGATATCGAGCAGTCCGCCGTGAGTCATGATGGTTCCGAAACTGTGATAAGCGGGATTTGTGGGATCAAGAAAAGCATCCCAGAGTTCCGGGCTGTAGAGTCCTGCGCCGGGAAGGTTTGTCAGAAGACATCCGAATGCGATACCGACAAGGAGCAGAGGCTCAAATTTCTTGTGAATGCCCAGATAGAGCAGCACGCAGGCGACTGCGATCATGATGAGGTATTTCCAGCCTCCCTCAGCGAAGAAGAGACCGAAACCCGAATCAGACGCAAGGCCTTTTAAGGTTCCGAGTATATCCATGCGGACCTCCTTATGCGAGAACGACCAGCGGAGAACCCGTATCTACGGTAGAACCCTTCTGGACAGCGACCTGAGCGACTGTTCCGTCACGCGGCGCGAGGATCTCATTCTCCATCTTCATAGCTTCGAGAATGCAGAGAAGGTCTCCCGATTTGACTGCCTGTCCTGCGGATACCTCGACTCTGATAATTGTGCCGGGCATCGGGGATTCGACAGCTTCACCGGCTGCTGTAACGGCAGGAGCTGCCGGGGCAGCAGGTGCAGCCGGAGCTGCAGCTGCAGGAGCCGCCGCGGGAGCGGGAGCTGCTGCGGGAGCGGGAGCAAAAGCCTCATATTCATCTACGAGCATTGCTTCAC
The DNA here is from genome assembly GCA_017512745.1 of Oscillospiraceae bacterium. Lineage (GTDB taxonomy): Bacteria > Bacillota > Clostridia > Oscillospirales > Ruminococcaceae > RGIG5675. Next base: position 114,400 of record JAFWEV010000025.1, on the reverse strand, counting down.
CAGCGTCTACTTCTACCTCATATGTTCGGCCGTTAAGAGTGACTTTATATTTCATTTCACTTTTCCTCCTCAGTTATCTCTTTGATGGACTTGAAGCGGAGCTCATTGAGAGGCTTGCCCATCTTGTTGGCGACGATCGCCATGATCATAGCGGCTTCTTTATCAGGAACGTCAAACAGTTTAACCTGGCCGGCAGAACCCGGAGCAGGCAGCGCCTTCGGTGCGGAGGCCGGCTTCTCAATCGCCGGAGCCGGAGCGGCTGCAGGCTGCTTGCGTGCGGTCATGATCTTTCCGGTGATGATGATCACGAACATCAGCATGACTATTCCAAGGAAGACCACCGCGTAACCCATTATTGCGGTACCGAGAGCCGGAAGCAGCTCCATCGGAGAACCGGATACTGTTGCAGTGTTCATGGTAATACTCCTTAAGCTTCTTCGATTGTGTACTTGGCCACATTCTCCCTCTTTGCCTTGCGGTCTTCGAGGAATTTTCTGGCCTGATCGGGGAAGCAGATATAGCTCATCATATCTTCTTCTGTTTCGCAGAGATCGCCGAGGGCAGCCTTTGCATCTTCAAAATCTTTTCCGGTGCGTTTTGAATCTTCGATTCTGCAGTCTATCGGTTCATTGCCTTCGCCGAGGATCTTGTCCTGAAGCTCTTTGGAGACGGGACCCGGAGCGATTCCGTACTCGCCTTTGAAGTAGTTCTGGACTTCCTTGGAGATCTGTTTGTATCTCTCGCCCATGAGGACGTTGACAACAGCCTGGTTGCCGACCATCTGAGAGAGGGGAGTGACCAGAGGCGGATAACCGAGGTCTTTGCGTACGGACGGGATCTCAAGAAGAGCCTCGTCGAATTTATCCATAGCGTTCATGTCTTTGAGGTTAGCGATCATGTTGGAGAGCATTCCGCCGGGGACCTTGTAAACAAGAGCCTGTGAATCGGTTGCCATGCTCTTCGGATTGATCGTGCCATTGTCGACATATTTCTGCTTAACGGGCTTGAAGAAGTCATTGACTTTATTGATGACGTCTTCGTTGAGTCCGCTGTCAATGCCATACTGCTGGAGAGCATAGAACAGAGTTTCTGTAGCAGCCTGAGATGTTCCGTTTGAGAAACAGGATGTTGCGGTATCTACAACATCAACGCCGCTCTCGATGGCCTTTGTGATTGTCATGTAGGCCATACCTGTTGTGCAGTGAGTATGGAGAACGATAGGCATATCGCCGACTTCTTCTTTGATTCCCTTAATAAGATGTTCTGCTTCATAGGGGCTCATTGTACCGGCCATGTCCTTGAGGCAGATGGTGTCAAATCCCATATCCTTGAGATCTTTGCACATCTCGACATATTTCTCGACTGTGTGGATCGGGCTCTGTGTATATGAGATGCAGCCCGAGACAACAGTATTGGGAGTTGCATACTTTCTGGCAGCCTCATAAGCTGTTCTGATGTTTCTGAAGTCATTCAATGCGTCAAAAATACGGATCACGTCGATTCCGTTCTTTATGGAGAGCTCCACAAACTTCTCAACTACATCGTCATGATAGTGCTTATAGCCAAGAAGGTTCTGGCCTCTGAGAAGCATCTGAAGACGCGTGTTGGGCATGTTCTGTCTGATGTTGCGAAGTCTTTCCCACGGATCCTCACCGAGATAGCGCAGGCAGGAATCGAATGTCGCGCCGCCCCAGCATTCAACTGAATAATATCCTGCTTTGTCCATTTCGGACAGGATATCTTTAAAGTCTGAATACGGGAGTCTGGTGGCCATGAGGGACTGGTTCGCATCGCGAAGAACAGTCTCTGTGATTTGGACTTTTCTCATATTATTCCCTCTCAAAATATATTATCGTCTAATGCTGTAAAAAAAGCCGATTTGGATTTATTATAGCTTATTTTCCAATAGATTACTATGACTGTAGAACAAATGAGAAGAGTTGGAGAAAAAAATATTTTGTTATTTTTTTACAAAATTAAAGAGGTCCGGTCAATGACCGAACCTCTTTTTGAAAGACAGTTGATTATTTGCGGGGATTGTTGATCTCTGCCTGTGCTGCAGCCAGTCTTGCGATCGGCACGCGGAACGGAGAGCAGGATACGTAATCTAGTCCTATTGCATGGCAGAATTCAACAGATGACGGATCTCCGCCGTGCTCGCCGCAGATTCCGATATGGAGGTTCGGATTCTCCGGTTTGCCGAGGTTGATGGCCATCTTCATGAGTTTGCCTACGCCGACCTGATCGAGCTTTGCGAACGGATCGTTCTCAAGGATCTTCGTATCATAGTAAGCGTTGAGGAACTTGCCTGCGTCGTCTCTTGAGAAACCGAATGTCATCTGAGTGAGGTCATTGGTACCGAAGCAGAAGAAGTCAGCTTCTTTTGCGATCTCATCAGCTGTAAGAGCAGCTCTCGGGATCTCGATCATTGTTCCAACTTCATACTTGAGAGAAGAACCGGCAGCGGCGATCTCTGCATCTGCAGTCTCAACAACGATCTTCTTTACAAACTTGAGCTCCTTGACTTCGCCTACCAGCGGGATCATGATCTCCGGACGGAGATCCCAGTCGGGATGAGCATTCTGTACCTTGATCGCGGCGCGGATAACAGCCTTTGTCTGCATGACGGCGATCTCGGGATATGTTACTGTGAGACGGCAGCCTCTGTGACCCATCATCGGGTTGAACTCATGGAGACCGTCGATGATCGCTTTGATCTGCTCAACAGTTTTGCCCTGAGCATCAGCCAGCTTCTTGATGTCGGCTTCTTCTGTGGGAACGAACTCGTGGAGAGGAGGATCGAGGAATCTTATGCATACCGGATAACCTTCAAGAGCCTCATAGAGAGCTTCGAAGTCTCCCTGCTGATACGGGAGGATCTTTTCGAGAGCCTTTTCTCTCTCTTCCTTTGTGTCAGAGCAGATCATTTCTCTGAATGCCGCGATCCTGTCTTCCGCGAAGAACATATGCTCTGTGCGGCAGAGACCGATACCTTCGGCACCAAGCTCTCTTGCCTTCTTTGCATCAGCAGGAGTATCTGCGTTTGTTCTGACTTTCAGCACTCTGTACTGGTCTGCCCAGCCCATGATCCTTCCGAACTCGCCGGCGATCTTTGCATCGACTGTCGGAATGATTCCGTCATAGATGTTACCTGTGGAACCGTCAATGGAGATGTAGTCGCCTTCATGATATTCTTTTCCGGCGAGAGTAAACTTCTTGTTTTCCTCGTCCATAACGATATCGCCGCATCCAGATACGCAGCATGTGCCCATTCCGCGGGCGACAACGGCTGCATGAGATGTCATACCGCCGCGTACGGTGAGGATGCCCTGAGAAGCTTTCATACCGGTAATATCTTCAGGAGATGTCTCGAGACGTACAAGAACGACTTTTTCGCCGCGTGCATTCCACTCTACTGCATCTTCAGCGGTGAAGACAATCTTTCCGCATGCAGCTCCTGGAGAAGCACCGAGTGCTCTTCCGACAGGCTGGGCTTCCTTAAGGGCTTTTGCGTCAAACTGCGGATGGAGAAGAGTATCGAGGTTTCTCGGGTCGATCATCGCCACGGCTTCCTTCTCGGTTCTCATGCCCTCGTCAACGAGATCACATGCGATCTTGAGAGCAGCCTGAGCGGTTCTCTTTCCGTTACGTGTCTGCAGCATATAGAGCTTTCCGTGCTCGACGGTGAACTCCATGTCCTGCATGTCTCTGTAATGAGATTCAAGCGTTGAGCAGACATCTGTGAACTGCTTGAATGCCTCCGGGAATTTTTCTGCCATCTCGTTGATGTGCATAGGTGTGCGGACACCGGCAACAACATCTTCGCCCTGGGCATTTGTGAGGAACTCTCCGAAGAGACCTTTTTCGCCTGTAGCGGGGTCACGTGTGAAAGCAACACCTGTACCGCAGTCATCACCCATGTTTCCGAAAGCCATGGACTGTACATTGACAGCTGTACCCCAGGAATAGGGGATATCATTGTCGCGGCGATATACATTTGCACGGGGGTTGTCCCAGGAGCGGAAAACAGCTTTGATTGCTCCCATGAGCTGTTCCTTCGGATCGTCCGGGAAGTCCGAGCCGATCTTGGATTTGTATTCAGCCTTGAACTGGTTCGCGAGTTCCTTAAGATCGTCAGCCGTGAGCTCAACGTCCTGTTTGACTCCGCGTTCCTTCTTCATCTCATCGATGAGAGTCTCGAAGTATTTCTTTCCGACTTCCATAACAACATCGGAATACATCTGGATGAATCTTCTGTAGCAGTCCCATGCCCATCTCGGGTTGCCGGACATCTCTGCGATGGTGTTGACAACTGTTTCGTTGAGACCAAGATTGAGGATTGTGTCCATCATTCCGGGCATTGAAGCTCTTGCGCCTGAACGTACTGAAACGAGAAGCGGATTCTTGGAGTCGCCGAATTTTTTACCGGTGATCTCTTCCATCTTCACGATATACTCATTGATCTGAGCCATGATCTCGTCATTGATCGTACGGCCGTCTTCATAGTATTTTGTGCAGGCTTCTGTGGTGATTGTGAATCCCTGGGGAACAGGCAGACCGATGTTTGTCATTTCTGCAAGGTTTGCGCCTTTACCACCGAGGAGCTCACGCATGTTTGCGTTACCTTCTGAGAAAAGGTAAACGTATTTATGGCTCATATGGTTTTCCTCCCTTTAACTAACGAGCTTATTAACAATATAGTGATATCATCACATAAGAATAGTGACAATATAATATATTATTATACAAATTTATGCGAGGAAAAACCACTTGAAAATGAGCACATTGCGGATATTTTTGGTATTTTTCCTCATAGTTTGTTTTTGCCTTGAAAAACAGTATGAAAACTGCAATAATTGAACTGCAGTGACAGGAACAGCGATACGGCTTTAGGAGACTTATATGAGCAAAGCGAACATCTTAAAAAACGCTTTACCGGCAGACGGAAAACCCGTACGTCTTTCCTCAAAGCATCTTGCGTTTACCGGAAGATATCTGTCCGGAACGGCCTGCTTCTTGTCAGAGAGCAACCATTTCGAAGCGGTCCAGTATCGCGGCTAGCGGGTCAGAATTAATCAGAGCCTGCACGGCCGGAGGTTCCGGACACGCTTTTTCTTTTGGAAAGAGATAACGACCAGCAACACTTAGGGGGTGTTTCCATTGAACCTGCACGGAAGAGACATAAAGATCTTTACAGCAAATTCTCATCCTGCTTTGGCAAAGGTCATGGCAGAATATCTCGGACTTCCTCTCGGCAAGAGCGAAGTGTCCAGATTTTCTGACGGCGAGATATCGGTAAATATCGGTGAAACTGTCAGAGGAAGTGACGTATTCGTAGTTCAGTCGACATGCGATCCGGTAAATGACCATATCATGGAACTGCTGATCATGATAGATGCGTTCAAGAGAGCTTCTGCCGGAAGAATAACAGCGGTCATTCCGTATTTCGGCTATGCGAGACAGGACAGAAAGTCGAAATCCAGAGATCCGATCTCTGCGAAGCTGGTAGCTGACATCATCACCGCAGCCGGAGCGGACAGAGTTCTCACAATGGACCTCCATGCACCGCAGATCCAGGGATTCTTCAATATCCCTGTGGATATTCTGCTGGGAGCCCCCATCCTTTCAGGATACTATCTCAAGAAGATCGAGGAGCAGGGGAATCAGGACAATATCGTCGTCATGTCTCCCGATGTAGGCTCTATCGCCAGAGCGAGAAATTTCGCAACGACACTTAATGTGCCTCTTGCCATCGTGGACAAGAGACGTGAGAAAGCGAATGTAAGCGAAGTCATGAACATCATCGGCGATGTTGACGGCAAAGATATCGTTATCTTTGACGACATGGTCGATACAGGCGGTACACTGTGTCATGCTGCGGAGGCTATAAAAAACGCCGGTGCAAGAACAATCTCAGCTGCTGCCACCCATGCTGTTCTTTCCGGAAACGCCATAAGAGATCTCGAGAATGCCCCGATCGACGAACTGGTATTTACGGATACCATCCATCTTCCCCCTGAGAAGATCCTGGATAAAATGCAGATCCTCGAGGTTGGACACCTCTTTGCGGAGGCAATCGCAAGAATATATTCGGACAAGCCGCTCTCACCGCTCTTCAAGAGGGCCTGACAAACTGAAATAATAAGCAAACCCTGGAAGCTTAACGCTGCCAGGGTTTTATGATGCGGCTATTATCTGTGAAAGGCCTGTTTTACTGTTATTCGGAAACTTCTTACCTTCGGAAGCATCTCGTAATACAGTTTGTACCAGAACGGCTTGAGGATGTAATCGAATTCTCCTATAAATTCCATATAACGACCGCCGAACTGACGCTTGAATTCATGCAGAGATCTGAGAGGACTGTTATCGGGATCCCCCACGGTACCGAACTGATCGATCCATTCCGCTCCGTCAGCCTTTGCATCCATGATCTTCTGCCAATAAACGCGGTTGTTGAGGAAAGTTTCGTTCATGACACCGGCGCTCCCGGCGTGGACCGCCCACTCGTGCTTTCCGTATTTCACTACAAAATGAACGCTTATGACTTCTCCGTCCGGATACTTTTCGGCATATCCGGAAAACAGAGCTATCTCATTTTCAAGTCTTTCGAGCATGATATGAGCTTCGTTTATCTTGGCTTCTTTTTTATATGTGAGAAGAGCTTTCTCTATGTCGGTCTTTCTCTTTATCAGAGAGTCCCTGATCTCGGAAGGATATGCAGTTCCGACATAGAGCTTTACCATGTTATGTCGTGCGAGCACTCTGTAGAGATCTTCATAGTACTGAAGAGAGTATCCCACGAAATCATCCCGCTCGCCTGTGAGAGTCACAAGGCGGTGGAGGTCGGGAATATCCTTTTCGTCACCGATACGTATACTGCAGGGGTAATACTCATTGCCCTTGCGGATGTTCTTCATGACATTTCCGGTAACTCTTTTCCTGATCTCCGATTCAGTCCCGGTAAGATCTATGCGAAAAGTGAATCGTGGCTGTCTTCCGCCGAAGACTTTTCTGTCCCCGTTCGGCACAAACCCGCAAGCAAGGATGTTGTTCCTTGCATAGGTCCCGTCCGGACCATCGGGATCGGATGATCCGTCGCGGAGGATCTCACGAAGCTCTATGTCGGGATCGATCTTGATGTACATCGCGCCGATGGATCTGCCGAAAGCCACAACATGTTCTGTGAATTCTCTCAGAAGGGAGGAATCGTGATAATCCAGAACAAAGCCCCTCGGGCAGTAGATATATGCCGGAAAAACGGGAGGCTTCTTTATGAGAAGCAGAGCGGCCGCGCAGATATCACCGCTGTCGTTCTCGAGGGAAACAAGGCGGTAATCCATGCCTCGGGCTTCTTTGTTGAGCTCACCCCATGCTGCGCTCTGCATGAAATGGGACTTTGTGGGGTGATTCCTCACAAAATCCTCATATCTGGTTATGTCTGTATCAGTGATAAAAGTCATGGCATCTCTTTCAATAAAACAGCGTCTGGCAGGCAGACGCTGTACTGTGCTTATAGGTTACCGGTCAGCAGTTTTGATGTTAGCTACAGAGTAGTAATCTGCGGCTTTCTCATCGAGCTGAACGCTCATAGCCGCCATATTACTCTGTACATACGCCTCAAAATCATCGGCTTTCAGGATCTCAGCCAGATAGGAGCTGTAATCTTTCCATGCCGTATCGCTTGTGACGTGATCCCCGATCGAATATATGTAGGTGACTCCGTTTGATCCGACTACCCATCCGTTGGTATTTATAGGAGAAGATAGGACCGTGCTGAGAAGAACGGGATCTTCCGTGGTTGTAAGAGGGGAAACGAGAACATCGGACGAGAGGTTTGCCTGCACGACAGAATCCTGAACGCTGAGGGTGTAGTGCCCTATTGCGAGAGCTTCGCTGTAACGCTCATTGAAGAGATCCTCCATTTCGGCTCCGGCATTCAGATCATCAACGAGACCGTCAGCGAGGGATTCGATCTCGGCGACCTGATCCGCGCTGAAGTCGGAAGAGTCATTGTTGGAGTCGGGAAGCTTTATATAGGAGATCGTTCTGTAATTGTCTCTGAAGCACTGTGACAGCTCATCATCCGGAATGCACATCGGGCTTTGAGGATCCGTGTAAAGATACGAGAAGACCAGAGTGTATTTATATCCGTTAAGAGTATTATTGAGGAAAGTGTCATAGGATATGCCGTTATTCATATAAAAAGTTGAATACTCGGCCCACAGATTCTGACAGTACGAATCGTAATAATATGCGACGCCGTTCGGGATGGTGATACCGTACTTGGAGAATTCCTGCTCGGTAAAAATATATCTCTTGCAGGACTCTATCGTTTTCTCCCTGACGTACTGGTCGAAGGGAGTGCCTTCCAGTGACATGGATCTTGCGTCCTGAAGCGACACTGCGGACCCCTGCTCGTCAGTGAGTTTGGCGACTGCGTTCTCCGCTTCGGAAAGCTGCCTTATGAGATATGTCCCGCATGCGACATTTGTTCCGTCGATGCTCATGACCGTTGACGGGTTATAGCATCCGCACAGCAATATGGTCGTAAAAAGAACTGCGGCTGCGGTTTTGAATATCAGATTCTTTCTCATGGATCTTAAGAAAATCCTTTGTATCTAAAGTTTTTGGAACGATACTGCAACTAAGAATTATATCAAAGCACTATACCGTTTTCAAGGAAACCGATCAGGCTCCGAGCTCGCTGAGGATGCGGGCAGTTTCCAGCGCTGCAGCAGCATGATTGTCACTGTCGAGCAATGTCGCCGAAACATAGCTTTTTCCTTTTGGGACCCACATGAGCTTTCTCGGGCTCATTTCGGCAGCCTTTCCGGCGAGAGAAGTATCGAGTCCGTCCTTATAGAGATAGACATGGTCTTTGTCTGCTCTGACTTCATAAAATCCTGCGTCGGACGCTATATATCTGCACAGGGCGATGTCTATGAGTGCCGATACGCTTGCCGGTATCATACCGAACCGGTCGGACAGTTCATCTCTCACATCAGCGGCGTCTTCACTGCTGGTGATAGCCGCAATTCTCTTGTACATGGAGATCCTTGTTGCCTCATCCTCGATAAAGCGCTCAGGAATGTACGCATTTACAGCCAGGTCGATGACACACTCCGTTCTGGGCTTTTTCGGGGCTTCGCCCTTTTCTTCGGCCACGGCCTGCTCAAGAAGCTCAAGGTATGTCTCGTATCCGACGGTGGCGATATGACCGCTCTGTCTGGCGCTCAGAATGCCGCCGGCTCCGCGTATCTGAAGGTCGCGCATTGCTATCTTGAAGCCGGAACCGAAGCTCGTGAAATCCCTTATGGCAGAGAGCCGTTTTTCCGCTATCTCGTTCATGACATAATCGCGTTTGAAGGTGAAATAGGCGTATGCCCTTCTCGCCGAGCGGCCAACGCGTCCTCTTATCTGGTAAAGCTGTGAAAGACCCATGCGGTCTGAGTTTTCGACGATCAGGGTATTGCAGTTCGGGACATCGACGCCTGTTTCTATGATCGTTGTGCAGACCAGGATGTCCACTTCATTGTTGATGAGCCGCTGCCAAACACCTGAAAGCTGCTGCTCGCTCATCTTCCCGTGAGCTATTTCGACCCTTGCATCGGGGAAGCGTTCCATAATACCTGTGGCGACTTTTTCTATCGTGTCCACCCTGTTGTGAAGATAATAGACCTGACCGCCTCTTGCCAGTTCCCTGCTTATGGCGGCATCGACAGTCGCCTGATCGAACTCTATGACATATGTCATGACCGGCTGCCTATCTTCCGGAGGCTGCTCGATAACGCTCATGTCCCTGATCCCCGACATGGCCATGTTGAGCGTACGGGGGATCGGTGTCGCAGAGAGAGTCAGAACATCAACATTCGGGAAATCCTGCTTAAGTTTTTCCTTGTGCGAGACGCCGAAACGCTGCTCCTCGTCGACGATGAGCAATCCGAGTCTTTTGAACTCAACGTCTTTCTGAAGCAGGCGATGAGTACCTATCGCTATGTCAACTGTCCCATCTTTGATACCTTTAATTGCTGCCTTGATCTCTTTCTGTGTGGAGAATCTGGACAGCATGACGATCTTGATCGGATAGGGGCTCATACGCTCGATAAATGTGGAATAGTGCTGCCAGGCCAGTATAGTTGTCGGAACCAGAACGGCGCACTGATATGAGTCGTTGACGCATTTGAAGGCGGCACGGAGTGCAACTTCAGTCTTTCCCACACCGACATCTCCGCACAGCAGGCGGTCCATCGGACGGGGACGCTGCATATCGCTCTTAATCTCTCTTGCAGCAGTCAGCTGATCGTCTGTCTCGTCATAAATAAAGCGGGCTTCGAAATCACTCTGCCAATCGTCGTCGGGAGAGAAGGCTATGCCTTCCGTTCTGTCGCGCTTGGCATACAGCTCTGTGAGCTCTTTGGTCATTTCCCTGATGGAACGGTATACGGTCTGCTTTGTCTTCTGCCACTCTCCGGAATAGAGCTTTGCCAGTTTTACCGGGCCGTCCTCCTTGACGGAGATGTAGGGGGAAACCATGTTGAGCTGTTCGACCGGCAGATACAAAGTGTCCGAATCACGGTACTGAATTTTGATGTAATCCTTGACCATTCCGTAGTGGTCTATACGCTCGACACCCTCATATCTTCCTATGCCGTGATTGCGGTGTACCACATAATCCTCTGGTTTGAGATCTTCGAGAGAACCAAACATCTCGCTGTCAGCCTTCTCGGCCTTCTTCCTTGTGAGACGCTTCTCGTTCTGGGCGATCTTACCCTGGAGAACTATGACGGCAAGTTTCGCCTCGGGATATTCAAAGCCTCCAGAGAAAGTACCGACTCCGACATATACGGTCCTGGCGACGGGCACAGTTTTCTTGGAAAGCCTTGCTGCGCTGATGCCCTCGGCCGTGAGATCGCGCACATATATATCAGCGGATTTTTCCGTAGGAGCAAAAATAAGAACGGCATCATTTGATGCAAGGAAGCCGGTGACGAGTTCCATTACAGAAGAGTATCCCCCGGATACTTTAGGCACGGGAAGAGCTGTAATGCTGTTCAGGGAATCGAGTCGGACATCACCTATGGATCTTGCAAACACATCTGTGAATACGCAAGGGGGAAGGGCATCCGGGTCATAGTCCGTGTAAAAGTCCTGACGCCTGTACGCGCAGAGACCTCTCTTGCGGATTTCCTGAAAAATATTGCCCTGTGTGGTCATGAGATCTTTCGCATGACTTGCGACGGAAACCGGATCGCATACAAACATGACACAGCCGGGAACATAGTCTCCGACCGTAGCGAACTCATCGTACAGAGCGGGAAGGTATCTGTCGAGAGAGGGTGGATTGGAATTGTTGCGTATGAGCTCAGCATCTCTCGATGCAAGACCCGAGTATTCCAGAGATCTCAGTCTTGCCGAACTTTTCTCTATCTTTGAGGCATCGTCCTCACCGGAAGCTATGACTTCGCTTGCCGGCGGGATCACGATGCACTGGATGTCTTTTATTTTTCTCTGGGAATCTTTGTCATAGATCCTCATCGTCTCTACGGAATCCCCCCAGAGCTCGAGTCGGTAAGGCTGTTCGCTGTCACAGGGGAAGATGTCGATGATTCCGCCCTTGATCGCAAAACATCCCCGCCCATCTACTATGTCGCTTCTCGTATACCCTGCTTTTAGCAGCTGCTCCGCAAAAACTATTGTGTTCAGAGTATCGCCCGTTTTGACTACAGTGGTGAGAGATGAAAAGCGGTCTCTCGGAATAGTTCTGGATATCCACGCTTCGACAGAGCAGCACACGATGGAAGCTGAGCCGGATACAAGAGAACCGAGGGCTGACAACCGAACTCTTTCCGACATGTGTGATGTTCCTTCTGCATCAGGAAAAACATAGTCCCTGGACGGATACGCCACAGAATGCCCGTATATGACGTTGATATCCTCGGATATATGAGCTGCTTCAGAATCGGTCGCGGTCAGGACAACGACCGGCCGTCTGAGAGTTCTTGCTGCTGAGGCGGCAAAAGCTGCTCTGTGGGACGGGTGAACGCCAAAAAGCGCTGACTTGCTGCCCTTTGAGAGGGACGAAGCCAACGTTTTGAATGTTTCGGTATTTTCAATCAGAGAAAGCCATTCCATCAAAACTGCACCGATTATTTTTTATGGTTGTATCTGTTCTGCGCCTCGTTGAGTTCGCCTCTGACAAGAAGACGTATGGCGTCGCCGACATCATCGGAACGGGAATCGATCAGCTGCTGGTCGTCGCGGGACGGGGCTCCGAGGACCCAGTCGGGGAGAGGGTAGTCGGGGTTCGGCCTTGCGCCGACACCGATCTTTATTCTTGCAAACTGATCTGAATCGAGCATGGCTATGATGCTCTTGAGACCGTTGTGTCCGCCTGCCGAGCCGGATGGGCGGATCCTTATGATCCCCGGATCGAGGGATATGTCATCACAGAGAATTATGATGTTTTCCGGTCCGATATCGTAATACCTGGCGGCAGCCAGCACTGCTTCGCCGGAGTTATTCATGAAGGTCTGAGGCTTCATCAGGATACAGCTTCGACCGTCAACGGTTGTCTCGCCACAGAGCGCATTGAATCTGTTCCGCCTGATGTCACATGAAAGTGACGCGGCGAAACGGTCGATCATGATGAAACCAACGTTATGGCGTGATCTCTCGTATTGTTTTCCCGGATTTCCGAGACCGACGATGAGGACACGATCCTTGGTTTTTTTGAACAATGAGAACACTAATCCTGATTCCTGTCTTCCGTATCTTTTGAGTGGTCACCTCTTATTGTACTCTCAAAAGCGGTGACAAGCTCGATTATTTTATTCTGATTCAGATACACCATACCGGCAAAGGTGCCGAGAACTATGCAGAGGAAAATGGAGACGAGATAGTCACCTACCAGAAGATGATTTCCGACAGCTGCAAGCACTAGCAGAGTCGGAACCGAGCCGACTGCGACTGCCATTATAAACCTCCTGTAAGTGATATTGGTCCTTGAAGCGAATACCGGGACCAGTCCGTTGGGGACTATGGGGATCAGACAAAGCATTATTACGCCTATTCCGGGAGAGACCAGGAGATTTTCTATTCTGGAGTCCTTCTGGGTGTCGTGAGCGATGATCTGTTTTATCGAGTCTCCAAGCCGTCTGGAAAGGAAGAACAGAGAGAGGTTCGCCAGATTATAAGCGACATAGCAGGTGAGGAAGCCTATCCATGTTCCGAATACTATACCGGAGGCTATCTGTATAGGTGCTCCGGGAAGGAAAATGGACATTATCTGGATATACTGCAGCAGAAAAAGGCTGACTATGCCCCAGAACCGGCCAGAACTGCGGAGATATTTCTCTATCGCGTCTTCCCTACCGCTCTCGATAGCCTCTATAAGACCAGGCATCATGGTTTTCAGAAACATGAAGACTACAAGAACGACAGCCGTAACTATCACAATGACTGCCGCAAGACGCAGCAGTGCAAGATTTTTTTCTTTGCGCATAAAAATGTAAAATGAATCCTTGATGATAATGAAAAAGCAGATTCATATATTAACAAAAAAGTGTTAACAAAACAACTCAGGTTGAAGATGGCGGGCTATTCGGTTAAACTCTAATTAACACAACCATCTTCGGAGGTAAATATGGATACAGCATTACTGATAATGGCAGCGGGGATCGGCTCCAGATTCGGCCAGGGGATAAAACAGCTTGCCGGAGTAGGGCCCAACGGCGAGATAATAATGGAGTTTTCTATCCACGATGCTATTGAGGCGGGATTCAACAAGATAGTCTTCGTCATCAGAAAAGAGATAGAAGAGGATTTTCTTGAAATCATAAATAAGAGAGTAAAGAAGGTTTGCGATGAAAAGGGCATAAAACTGGAATATGTATTCCAGGAAATGGATGCCATACCGGAAGGATATTCCGTGCCGGAGGGAAGAGGCAAACCATGGGGAACGGGACAGGCAGTCCTTGCTGCGAAGGATGTCATTTCCGAGCCGTTCATGGTCATCAATGCGGATGATTATTACGGCAAAGAGGCGTTCAGATCGATACACGATTTTATAGCGGAGAATGAAGATGACGGAGTCTGCTGTATGGCGGGATTCATTATCAAGAACACCCTCAGTGATCACGGGACAGTCACAAGAGGCGTATGCAAGGTCAGTGAGGACGGATATCTTACGGATATCGTAGAGACATCGGATATCGAAAAGACCGCAACAGGCGCAAAAGCCGGGGATAAGGAATTCGATGAGAATACGAACGTATCCATGAACATGTGGGGATTCAGACCTTGCCTCATGGATTCACTCGATGCGGGATTCAGGGATTTCTTCGAGAATATAGGGGATAATCCCCTTAAAGCGGAATATCTACTTCCGTCACATGTAGGAGATCTTCTCAAGAACGGATCACTGAAGGTCAAAGTCCTTCCGACGCATGACAAATGGCTCGGTATAACATATCAGGAAGACAAGCCGCTTGTCATCGACGGATTTAAAAAGATGCTCGCGGACGGAGTATATCAGGCAGATCTGTTCTCCGATCTGTGAATAACCAATGTTTGAGAAAACAGACATGCTTTCCCTATTTGGGAAATAATAGAGTTAAGCCAAAAAAGCCCGGGTCGCGATCAGACCCGGGTTTTTTGTTTAAGAATCAGTTTTCGGGGAAAAGGATGCTTTCAATCGCCTTGAAGAGTTTCGGATGTTTCATTACCAAACATGTGACGGGATCATTTGTCTTAGTCACCAGAACGAATTTTCCTTTGTGAACGAGGATATGTATATTGGTGTATGGACTCTTGATATATGTCAATCTGAAGCGCTTTTTCCTGGCGACATATTCTTCTGCCTGCTCCAGATGTTTACAGTAATCTTCGTATGAGTAGCTGATCTCTTTTCCGATGAGTGCGGAAGCGAGGAGTCTCGGTCGTGAGGACTCAAAGAATTCTTTGCTCAGCTTTACAACGCTCATGTCGATGGAACTGTTTCTGGTTGCCACATCGGAGTTGAGCCGTTCTGCCCTGCAATAATATCTTATTTGCTCCTGTTCCTCCTCAGAAAGATTGTTCTCGTCGATGATCTTATCAATCAAACTGTCACTGGCAAGGAACAGCGGCGGAGAAGTTACGACCGCGCGTTTGTTTCCGGAATCGGTTATTGATCTGACTATTCTCTTTGCCAGATCGGGAATCGCAGACTGTCCGAGAATCTCGATCAGAGGAAGCGCTTTTTCCATTATCAGGGACGCACGTTCTTTCATTTCGTCCAGTCTGTCTTTGGCACTCATCAGGCAGTACGTGCCGAAAGTGAATTTGCGCATTAAAGACTCGCCAAGGACGGCACATTTGTCGGAGACCAGAAGAACATGATTGAATATGCTGCTCTGAGAGCCTTTTACATAGTAAGGGAGCAGGTTACCTGTCATGAAGTAAGGAAGCCAGCTTTCAAAGTTTGCAAGAACAGTCTTGAAAGGAGAATCTATGTTCAGGATCAAGTTAATTCTGACGCCTTTTTTGAGCGCCTGACCAATACCGTATCTCCACTTTTCGCTGCGCTCCGTTCCTCCTGCACCGAGCAGGCGGAACGTATAATCGTTATAAATAAATGCGGAGCTTCCGGGCTCAAGATCTTTGAGAGAATCAATGAATGCAAGTTCCGCTTCGGGGAAGAGTTCCGGATCCGTGATATACTCAGCGTCCGGGATCGTTGGCCAAACGTTCTGAAGAGGTTTTCCCTTGAATTTGTCGGTGTCAAAGAATTCTTTGGCCGACGAGACGTCGTAAGCGTCGATGGCATCGAGAAGAGTTGACACAGTGCGTCTGTGATCATTCTGTGTCGTATTGAGCCAGTAATGCAGGCTGTTGTAGAAATCGGTGTCGGATTCAATGTCTGCGGTGTCAGCGTCGATGATATCTGCAATGATTTCTTTTTCTGAATCGGAAGAGTGATTCTTTACGATGTATTCTGTGATCAGATCAACGAGCATGGCAGGCTCGGCAGGCTGACGTTTGCCTCGCAGCAGACCCGCAACAAACACGTCATCATAGCCGAGATACCTTGAAACAGCCACCTGATCTATATCAAGCGAGGAGACAAGTTCGGAAAAATTGGCTCTGAATGAGGTATAGTCGAAGATGAACGGTGATTTGTTGATGGAACTGACAAGATTCTGTGTGACACGGTTTGGAGTTTCAAAATCTATTATGCCGTGTTCGCGGGCAAGCTTGCAGAGCCCTTCTGCTATCTGTCGGATATGTTTGCTGGTTGTAGGGGGCTTCCTGTCACCGGAACGATACCGGCTTATGGATGATGTCGATAGGCCGCATGCTAGAGACAGATCTTTGGAAGAGCATCCGACCTGGTTCATGTATTCAATGAGCTGGCTCCTGAAAGACATATTCTTCACCTCTGTCAATACAAAGTATGCTATATATTTGCGCAAAAATATAGAAAGATAATTTATAGGGGATCATTAAAATAATACACTATATAAATCAATAAATAAAGTTATGTTCCGGCGGGTTAAGAAATATTATATATAGATAACAAATGAAGAAGCTGAATTTGTTCTTTCCAACAACCATAAGTTGTGATCATTAAGGACTGCCTAATTTGCGGCAGAACGGGAAATCATCGGCGATTGAGGTTATAATGATAATATAAAACAGCATTTACGGAGGATTGTGAGATGCTCTACAGAAGACTCGGAAAGACCGACCTGAAAGTTAGTGAGATAGGGCTTGGAGCGGAATGGCTCGAGAGACATAACTATGAGGAATGCAAGGCTATTATCGACACATGTGCCGAGCAGGGGATAAACATTCTGGACTGTTGGATGTCAGAACCTAATGTCCGCACGCATATCGGAAAGGCTATAAGCGGAAACAGAGAGAAATGGTATATCCAGGGACATATAGGTTCTGTATGGATCGACGGACAGTACAAGAGGACCCGCGAGATGGACAAGGTCGTTCCCGCCTTTGAGGATCTCCTTCAGCGTCTGGATACGGACTACATCGATCTCGGTATGATACACTTTGTCGATTCAATGAAGGATTATGAGGAGATCGTGAACGGTCCGTTTATCGAATATGTAAGAAAACTCAAGGCGGATGGAGTCATTAAGCATATCGGAATGAGTTCTCATAATCCCGAGGTTGCGATCAGAGCCGTTACGGAAGGGCTCATTGAAAATCTTCTGTTCTCGATAAATCCGGCTTTTGACATTCTTCCCGCAAGCGAAGATATAAATACTCTGTTTGTGGAGGAATATGATGCGTCGCTCGCGGGAATGGATCCCGTAAGAGCGGAACTGTATAAACTCTGCGAACAGAATGATGTCGGGATCACTGTAATGAAGGGTTATGCCGGGGGAAGACTGTTTGACGAGAAGCGTTCTCCTCTCGGGGTTGCTCTCACGCCGGTCCAGTGCATACACTATGTACTTACAAGACCCGCTGTGGCATCGATCATGGCAGGATTTGACAACCCCGGCCATGTTCTGGATGCTGTGAAGTATGAGACGGCATCTGATGACGAGAAGGATTATGCCACCGTGCTTGCGAATGCCCCCAAACACGCATATGCCGGACAATGTACATACTGCGGGCACTGCAAACCGTGTCCTATGGATATTGATATCGCAATGGTAAACAAGTACTCGGATCTCGCGAGTATGCAGGATGAGATACCTGAGTCCATCCAGAATCATTATGACCAGCTTGCACACAAAGCTTCTGAATGCATAGGGTGCGGCAGCTGTGAGGCAAGATGTCCTTTCGGAGTTAAGATCACTGAGAAAATGCAGTTTACAGCGGCACTTCTTGGTTAACGAATTGTATAAACAATACATTTTTATACAAATAGAAAATGCGACAACAAAAAGCAGCTCATGATATGTTCATGAGCTGCTTGTCTGGCGGAGACGGTGGGATTCGAACCCACGGAGCCTTGCGGCTCAACTGATTTCGAGTCAGTCCCGTTATGACCACTTCGATACGTCTCCATGACGGTATGGATATTATATATCATAAAAGCTGATTTTGTCATTATCGGAAAGGAATTATATATTTTTATGCTGATTGCGGTCCTGAATTGCGGAACCAGTTCGCTTAAAATAGCTTACAGAGTTGAAGAAGCAGGAGCTTCATACAGGATCTATGAATCGGACGTGACCCATGAAGAGCTCATGTCTGACGGTGTTTCCGGGATCATAATTTCCGGAAGCGCCGATTCGGTTTATGACGAAGATGTGTGCGCGAAGTGTGATCCTGCGATATTCGACCTCGGGATACCGGTGCTCGGTATCTGCTACGGAATGCAGGTCGAGGCTCATTATCTCGGAGGAGAAGTCATAAAGGCTGAACAGTCGGAATTTGGAGACACGATGCTTTATGTCACTCAGGATCATCCGATCATGAGTGCTGTCAGCGGTGATATTTCCATGTCTCATAATGACAGAGTTACCGTTCTTCCCCGCGGATTTACTGCAGTCGGGAAAACAGACATAACTCCGATCGCAGCGATGGTGAACGATGAAAGGAAAATATACGGCGTTCAGTTCCATCCTGAGAGAAACGAATCCACCATCCGGATAATCACCTGGTTCGTGGATTTGTGCAAATTGGAGGAATAACATATAATAACTTGGAAAACATAACGGAGGAAAAACAAATGAAACACTATGTGCATAAAAACCAGGGAACCTGTTCTCTACAGGTAGAATTTGATCTCGACGATCAGGGAAAGCTTCACAACGTAGCATTCCTCAGCGGCTGCGACGGAAACCTCAAGGCTATATCCAAGCTGATAGAAGGTTCAGATGCAAAGGAAGTCGCTGACAGACTTCTTGGAAACACATGCGGCTACAGACCGACATCATGTGCCGACCAGCTGGCCAGGGGCATTATGGAAGCAATCGCGGACTGAGATAAGAACAAAAAGAGGTTTATACAATGACAGAGTACAAACAGATAGCGGACAAAACTGCAGAAGAAAATGCGAAGGTCTATCAGGATATCGCACTTGCCATACATGCGAAGCCGGAGGTAAGCAACTATGAGTTTTTTGCTTCCGAAACACTCAGCAAACAGCTGGAAAAAGAGGGCTTTGAGATAGAACTTCCGGCGGCGGGACACAGAACAGGGTTCGCTGCTAGCTACAAATCTTCCAAACCCGGTCCGGTCATTGCTTTTCTCGCGGAGTATGACGCTCTGCCGGGGCTCGGACACGGGTGCGGACACAATCTGTTTGGCGCTGCCTCTGCTCTTTCCGGTGTGGCTCTCAAATCTGTCATCGATGAAATAGGCGGAGAGATAAGAGTTTACGGTACACCCGGCGAAGAAGGCGGAGAAGAAGGAAGCGCAAAAGGAAGTTTTGCCAGAGAAGGTTATTTCGATGATGTCGATGCCGCACTCTGTGCCCACCCTGCAAGCGGCCCGGAAAATATCCTGTCGATGAGACTGCTTGCGAACGCGCCTGTAGATATTGAATTCTGGGGAAGACCTGCGCATGCGGCAGCGGTTCCCGAGATGGGACTCAATGCTCTCGATGCTCAGATCCTCGTCTTCAATGCGATAGCGCTGCTTCGTCAGCAGCTGACGACTGACGTCAGGATCCACGGGATCATTACTGACGGAGGCCAGGCCCCGAATGTCATTCCCGATTATACCAAGTCAAAATTCTTTATCCGCGCCGCATCCATGGATACGCTCAACGATGTCTATGCCAAGATCGAGAAGATAGTGGAAGGCGCAGCGCTTCAGACCGGAACAAAATCCAGCATGAAACTCTATCAGAACCTTGTTGAGAACATGGTGCTCACACCAAGCCTTGACGCTCTGTATGAGAAGAACTTCAATGAGCTCGGATACAAATCCCAGCCGCAGACCCTCAAAGTCATGCCCGGATCGAGCGATGTCGGAAACGTTTCCCAGAAATGCCCCGCTATCCAGCCGATGATCAGCATCACGGATGTTCCTGTGCCTGGACATTCTCAGGGTATGGTTGAAGCGTCGTGCTCCGAAAAGGGACTTGCGTTCATTCCGCTTGCTGCCAAAGCTCTCGTAAATACGGCAATAGATCTGATCTGTGATCCTGAGCTTCTCAGGAGCATAAAGGAAGAGCACAGATACAATGTCGAGCATCAGAAAGAGCTCGTTCAGGGCAACTGAAATAATTGCATAATGAAAAACGGAAGCATCAGTGCTTCCGTTTTTTTTGTTATCGCTTAGTCTTTAGTCAACGATGTACAGAGGGTCTTTTCCGAGCTGCTCTTTGACGCGCCCTATAAGAAGTTCCGCGGCGACCTTGTTCAGCCCTCCGTTCTGCACCAGGATATCTGCATATTTCTTGCTCGGCTCAACGAACTGTTCGTGCATGGGTTTGACGGTCGTAAGATACTGATTAATGACGGATTCTATAGTCCTTCCGCGCTCCGTGATGTCTCTTGAAAGTCTTCTCAGGATCCTGACATCTGCATCAGCATCGACGAACACTTTGATATCCAGGAGATCTCTCAGCTCTCTGGAAGTGAAAATGAGGATCCCCTCGACAATAATGACTCTTGTCGGCCTAATTTCTACAGTCTCATCGGTCCTGTTGTTTATAGAGAAGTCATATACGGGACAGAGAACTGACTTTCCCTCTTTGAGCTGGCGGATCTGCTCGGCCATGAGATCGAGTTCAATGGCGCTCGGATGGTCGTAGTTCAGCTTTGCGCGTTCTTCCGGAGGCATCTCATCATTTCGTCTGTAATAGTTATCCTGGTAGACGATTGAGATATCATCTGGAAAACGGCGTCTGAGAGCGTTTGTAAGAGTCGTTTTGCCGCTTCCGGTGCCGCCGCAGATTCCAATCGTAAGAATCTCATCACTCATGTTTGTCTGTCTCCTTTGCAGCATTCTCAGAGATCTGGATTTCTTTCCCCTCATCGATGGATATTCCTTTGCGCTTCAGCATTTTCTCAACGATCTCGCGGGCAATATCCAAGAGGACCGAGAAGAGGGGAACGCCGATGATCATTCCCTTAAGCCCCCACAGCTCGCCTCCGACAAATACTGCAATGAGGATCCACAGCGGGGAGATCCCGACCGAACTGGAGAGGATCCTGGGTCCGATGTAGTTGCCGTCGATCTGCTGTAGAACCAGTATGAATATCACAAAAGTGAGAGCCTTAAGAGGACTTATGAGAAGCAGAATAAATGCGCATGGGATGGTACCGACAAGTGGTCCGATCGTCGGAATGATGTTTGTCATACCGATTATGGTGCTTATGAGTACCGCATATGGGATATTGAAAATAAGCGTGAATATGAGGGTTATGATCGCTATGATAAGGGAATCGATCAGTTTACCCTTGATGAATCCGCCGAAAGCGGTATCACTCTTCTTAACATAATATGCCAGCCTCTTATAGGTGGGGGTGGGCAAAAAGGCGAGAAGTGTGTATTTGACTCTTCTTAGGATGTTGTCGCGGTCTGCCAGAATATATAAAGCAACAAAGAATGCAATTATAGTCTTGATGAAACTTGAGCCGACCTGACGGGAATAACTAATGATCTTGGGGATCGCGTTGCCGAGCCAGGATGTGATCGAGTCAACGATCTTGTCCCATGAACCGATCACTTTGGTTATGGTTTCCTCGTCAATGTTGAACCTTGCTGCGATCTTGTATGCCTGATCATAGGCCGTATTCATATACGATTCGAGGTTCAGATACAGCTTTGAAATACTGGCTATCAACTGCGGGACGAGCATATATATGAGGCCAGCCAGGATCACGAGGACGATGATCACTGTAAGCAGCATAGCCAGCCCGCGCTTTACAGCCGGTTTCTTTATGTTCCCGAAAACGTTTCTTTCCAGAGGCTCCATAAGAAGGTTCAGAAGATAAGCCAACACCGCGCCGGAGATGGCCGGACTGATGATCTCAAGCCCGCGCGAAACATATCGGTTGATAAGACCGATGTTTTTGAGGGCAAGATAGAAAGTGCATATGATTATGCCGACAATGACATAACCCCATTGCTCTGGAGTAAGAAACAGAAGTTTTCTCTTTTTACCGTTGTTGTCCATAATAGCAGCTCCTTACAGATAATTATATCATGCAGGAGAGATGATGCGAATTAATATACAAAAAAAGAACAACCTGTGAAAGGTTGTTCTCTAATGGTGACCCGTACGGGATTTGAACCCATGTTACAGCCGTGAAAGGGCCGTGTCTTAACCACTTGACCAACGGGCCACCTTGTGGTAGCGGCAACTGGATTCGAACCGGTGACACTTCGGGTATGAACCGAATGCTCTAGCCAACTGAGCTATGCCGCCACAAAGTAAAAACAATTATATGAGAAGGGTCGGTGATTGTCAACAGGTTTTTCAACTAAATAATCAACAAAGTCCGGCTTTTTCCTGAAGAAGAGGGGTTTGGAAATATCACCGGACAAATCATATCAGCGCTTGAGAAGACCGTCAATGAGGATAGCTGTCGCGGCTGAGTTGATGTGGAGAGCATCCATGAACTCTCCGTAGGAGAACCCGCATGCTCCGGGATCGTAAGATCCGGCAACAGGGATACCGTTGTTTCCGGCAAAATCTTTCAGATAATCTTCAACTTCGAAAATAAAAGAATATCGTTTAGGATCAGCCGCCATAGCATCCCAGACATATGGATTGTACGGCGAGATCACGAAATACACATTTATTCCCTTTGACTGCATCGAGAGAATCAGGTTCTCGAACACAACAGTGTTACGTTCACTGGGGTGTTTTGCCTCTTCAAAAGTATCGACGATTCCCCTCAGAGCCAATGAGACTCTGTCATATACTGCAGTCGGTTCAGCGTATTCATAATTCATGGGATATACATAACTGTTGTCGCTTCTCAGAACGGGAGAGCCCATTGCCTGAGGCATATCGGTCGGGACAAAGAGCTCGATGGGATCCTGAGCGATCCGGCCGGGCAGAGCTTTCACAGATGCCTGGAAATAGGCTACGGAAATACAGTTTGTGCCGAGCCCCAGATAGCGTAGGTAGTTCTTCGTGTTGAGATCGAGTCCGCAGGAACGGAAGAACTGTTTTGCATAACTGTAATAGTAGGACTGGTATCGGGCTTCGTTGTTGTTCTCGTTGAAGATCCATGGATCTATGGACAGAACAACGTTTTCAAGATCGTCTGCTTTCCCCGAATCGAGATACATCTGCCAAATAGCCGCAATGTCTTCGAGAGCGGCGGCTGTAACAGAAGTGTTTAGAGATTCCGAACCGAGAATATCCGACGAGATCTGTGCACCGCGGCTTGACCCCATCACGATAGTCGGGGCGGATAGATCTGTCTCAAGAATGATCTTTTTTATAAGTGTCCGGTCGCTGTAGTTTTCAGAGATGATCATGTTCTGATCGCTCCGGAAAGCGGAGATGATCTTGTTGCTTACCGGAATGGTCCTGTAAGTGTTCGCAGGATCAACATAGACATTCACCCCCACGACAAAAATCAGCAGAGGAAGAATAATACATATTAGTTTGATTACTTTTTTCATATGATCTTCCTTCTCCTCAGAACTGGAAATAGATGAACTGAGAACTGCCGACAGCGCCCCAGAAGAGAACAGAACCGACCATAAGATAACAGAGAACTATCCTTGCCCAGAGCGGAGCGGATATTATCAGTGCAGGAAGGTCTTTCTCCCTGAGGTTCTGGAGGATATCTGAGACTACCAGAACGAGGAAGGCTGCAGCTGCCACAATCCAATGGATATTTGAGACCTGAAAACGTGTAAAGAAGCCTGCTGAGAATATCTCTGACAGCGATATGGAATCGGCAAGCTTCGAAATGATATAAAAAGCGTTATTAAGACTCTCCGAGCGGAAGAATATCCAGGCAAACGAAACAAGACAGAATGTGATGAGCCATTCAAAGCCCTTTATGATCACATTCTTCGGATATTTTTCGTCCAGTTTCTTTCTGGGACCGCTGAGGAGGATCTCGAGCGAGATATACAGGCCGTGGAGCAGACCCCATACAATGTAGTTGAAAGAGGCTCCGTGCCACAGACCGCTTACAAAGAATACTACGAGGGTATTGATGCATGTCCGGAGCGTACCTTTGCGTGAACCGCCGAGAGAGAAGTAGACATATTCCCGGAGCCATGATGACAGCGAGATGTGCCATCTGCGCCAGAATTCCCTTACGGAGAATGATGTATATGGCGCATTGAAATTTATGTTGAGCATGATCCCGAACATTTCGGAAAGCCCCCTGACCATCCAGGTATATGCTACGAAATCGGCATAAATCTGCACCGTATAGAAGACTGTTGCAAAGAGCAGCCCGGATCCGGTAGCTATAAGGACATCCTTCGGGTCGTACTGTGTCAGGACGGCCGTTGAGAGCACATCTGCCAGCGTATATTTTATGAAAACACCGGAAACAAACCGGATCAGTCCGTTCCGGAGGTTGTCATAATCAAATGAAGAAAGATCCTTTAGAGCAGGACAGAGATCTCTTGCTCTTGCTATAGGACCCGACAGGATCTGCGGAAACCAGCCTGCAAACAGGAAATATGTTAGGATATCTTTTTCGCTGTACAGACCTTTCTTTGAATCAACGATCGATCCTATTACACTGAGCCCGTAAAAAGAGATCCCGATCGGAATGAACAACCCGAAAGGCGATGCCTTAAAGGCACTGTAAGCAGCGCCCGCAGAGGGGATCAGTCTTGAGAAAAAACCGAAATAGTTATATACAAGTAGCAATAATAATATAAAAATTATACATATAGTATATTTCGGACTCTTTTTTCCGGGATCTTCTACCTGATATTGCCCGATATAACCGGCGCAGGAGATCAGCAGAAGAACTACCAAAGATCCGGCTGAATAGCTGTATACAAAAATATAGCTCAACAGAAGAAGACCGATGCGGTTATACGGTTTTGGAACCAGATAACGGATCAGCAGAGCGAGTATTACAAGAATTGCAAAAGTTGTAGATACCAGAGACATGTGTCAGCAGCCTGTTAATATATGTATTGAAAAAAGAAGCACAGTATTGGAATACTGTGTTTCTTTTTTACTGTTGATCAGATCAGCCGATGTATTCCTGACCGCCCATGTATGGACGGAGAGGTTCGGGAATGCGGATCCTGCCGTCTTCCTGGAGGTTGTTCTCAAGGAAAGCTATGAGCATACGGGGAGGAGCAACGCATGTATTGTTGAGGGTGTGCGCAAAATACGTGCCTTTCTCTTTGTCGCGGATCCTGATTCCGAGTCTGCGAGCCTGTGCATCACCGAGATTTGAGCAGCTGCCGACTTCAAAGTACTTCTGCTGCCTGGGGCTCCACGCCTCAACGTCGCAGCTCTTGACCTTGAGGTCTGCGAGATCTCCGCTGCAGCATTCAAGCGTGCGTACCGGTATATCCATGCTGCGGAAGAAATCTACGGTATTCTGCCAGAGGACGTCGTACCATTTTTTGCTGTCCTCAGGCTCACAGACAACTATCATTTCCTGCTTTTCAAACTGATGGATACGGTATACTCCACGTTCTTCGATACCATGAGCACCGACTTCCTTTCTGAAGCAGGGGCTGTAGCTTGTGAGCGTCTGAGGGAGCTGATCTTTTTCGAGAATGGAATCGATGAATTTTCCGATCATGGAGTGTTCGCTTGTGCCTATAAGGTAAAGATCCTCGCCTTCGATCTTGTACATCATGTTTTCCATTTCTGTAAAGCTCATGACACCGTTGACAACATTGCCGCGGATCATGAACGGAGGGATATAGTATTCAAAGCCTCTGCCGATCATGAAATCTCTGGCATAGCTGAGAATGGAGGAGTGCAGACGGGCGATATCGCCTTTCAGATAATAGAAACCGTTGCCGCTGGTTTTTCTTGCGGAATCGAGATCAATGCCTGCAAGACGCTCCATGATATCGATATGATAAGGGATCTCGTAATCGGGGACAACGGGCTCGCCGAATCTTTCGATCTCGACGTTTTCGGAATCGTCTTTACCGATAGGAACGGAATCGTCAATTATCTGAGGAATGACCATCATTCTCTTTTTGATCTCTGCCTCATACTCTTCTTCCTTGATTTCAAGGGAAGCAAGCTCATTGTTTATGTCCTGGACCTGCTTTTTGACTTCCTCAGCTTCATCGCGCTTTTTTTGTCCCATCAGAACGCCTATCTGTTTGCTGATGGAGTTGCGCTGTGAGCGAAGCTCGTCGCAGCGGGTTCTGGCTGCACGGAACTGCTTGTCCAGCTCAATGACCTCATCTACGAGGGGAAGTTTCTCATCCTGGAACTTCTTTTTGATATTTTCTCTGACAAGGTCAGGATCAGTTCTTATTAATTTAATATCTATCATTGTATTAGGTGTCCTTTCTGCCTAATTTATTTGCAAAATCGTATAACTGTTCTTTCGAATAGAAGTTTATCGTCAAAGATCCTTTGCCGTTATTGCATTTTACCGAAACCTCGACGCCGAGATCGTTTTTAAGCGCAAGCTCGACCTCTGTCACATCCGGATCAAGAGGCTTCGGCTTAATAGATCGCGGTTTACCTGCGCTTTTACACAGTTTTTCGGTCTGCCTTACGGAATATCCGTTTTCCGCAACTTCTTTCGCGATGGTGGAGATGAGAGCCGGGTCCTGCAATGAGAGAAGAGCTTTAGCATGTCCTACTGAAAGGCTTCCGCTTTCAAGCATGGAAATGACATCTTCCGGCAATGACAGGATGCGAAGCGCGTTAGTGACAGAAGGCCTTGACGATCCGATCCTGGATGCAGCTTCCTCCTGAGTGTATCCGTATTCGTCAATGAGCTGCTTTATACCTCTTGCCTCCTCGACGGGATTGAGATCTTCACGCTGAAGGTTTTCGACAAGCGCGATCTCAGAAGAGTCCTGTTCACTCATAGAGCGCACAACAGCCGGTATCGAGAAAAGCCCGGCATTCATTGCGGCTCTGAAGCGTCTTTCGCCGGCTACTATCATATATCCGCCGCTGGGGATCGGCTTTACAAGGATCGGCTGAATCACACCGTAGTTCCTGATCGATTCGGTCAGTTCAGCGAGAGCTTTTTCATCAAAATCCCTGCGGGGCTGAGACCGGTTGGGCTGGATCTCTGCAAGAGGGATCTCTGTAACGTTGCCGCTATCTGCAGGATCATCTGCAAAAAGGGCTCCGAGACCTCTTCCGAGGCCGAGTTCTTTTGCCATTCACAGTCCTCCTTATGTGTTTTCAGCCGCTTCGGGTACAGAAGGTACCTGAGGACTGTTCTTCGCGATTACTTCATCCGCAAGCATATCGTAGGATACTGCTCCACGGGATGACGGATCGTAATACTTTATAGGCTTGCCATGACTGGGAGCTTCGGACAACCGTATATTTCTGGGAATCGCAGTCGAATAAACTTTCTGCGGGAAATACTTCTTGACCTCCGCCATGACCTGCATGGTCAGATTCAGCCTTGAATCGAACATGGTAAGAAGAACGCCTTCGATCTCAATGGTCGGATTGTAAAGACGCTTTATCTGTCTTACTGTCGTCAGCAGCTGAGCAAGGCCTTCAAGAGCGTAATACTCGCTCTGTATCGGTATTATTATCGTATCACATGCTGAAAGCCCGTTTACAGTCAGAAGACCGAGAGATGGCGGGCAGTCGATGATGATAAAGTCATAATAATCTCTTTTCTCTACTATAGCTGTTCTGAGACGATATTCGCGGTTATCAAGAGAGACCAGCTCAAGTTCTGCACCCGCCAGATTAATATCTGCAGGTATTATGGAGAGACCGGAATACTTTGTCGCCAAGATGGTATCGTCGATGCCGCTTCTTCCCATGAGCAGAGTATACGAGGAATTCCTTATAAGTCTCTTATTGATGCCTACACCGCTGGTCGCGTTTCCCTGCGGGTCGATGTCCACGAGGAGAACGTTTTTGCCCTTGGCACCAAGCGCAGCAGCAAGATTGACAGCAGTGGTGGTTTTTCCTACACCGCCTTTTTGGTTAGTAACCGAAATAATCTTTCCCAAAGGGGTACCTCTTTCAGATGTTCCACGTGGAACATTGTGTTCTGTGTTCCCGTAAATGTTCCACGTGGAACATTTCTGAGACCAAATAGCCTATTAATTATAGAATCTGAGGCATGAAAAGTAAACATAGATGAATCGAAAAGAGAAAATGAGAGAATAACACCATGATTACGTTAACTGATTACAGAGATCAACGAAGGAGAACATCATTATGAAGAAATGGATACCGGTATTTGTGTGCGTTGTTCTATTGCTATGCGGTTGCGCAGACAGAAAAACGAACACCTCAGCGACAGATCCTTCGACAGAGAGCGTTTCTGAGAGTATCAGCAACACCGAATCTTCCGAAGAAGAGTCGGGGGAGATACAACCTCCAAGTCGTGAGGAGATAGAGGAGAAGCTTAAATCTATGACAGAAGAGGATCTGAAGTCAGATGATGTCATCACAGCATCTCTGGACACGGTAGGAAACTGGGGAAAGTGGACAGCGTTTCTTGAAGAAGTGGAGAAAGGGGAGAATGCTTCAGTCATAATTGTCACACTCACTATCGAGGGAGACCCTATTGTCAATTATCTTGAGTACAGCAAAACGAATGATGAATACTATCTTGCAGTCGACAATTCCAGAGACAGATTCGGAACCTCCCAGTTTGCGGAATATACCCGGAAATATCTCTCAGTGATCGATATCAGATACGAGACCAAAGATGGAGAGTGGTCTACCGCATCCCCAAGAGAATGGCATGTAGTTATGGACGACAGGAGATATAATACGCAGGAGGAATACACTGCGGAAATGAAAAATGAACAGCCCACGATGGTATTTATATGGGCATATCCATCCATAGAGGGTTGATTGTAAATGAAAAAACCTTTACACTTCTGGTCGAAATCTGTAGACAATTAAATGTATATATATTATAATTACTTAATCTGTGACATCAGAGGCGTGTTTAGGTTACCTTTGGAACAGATATTCTTAATAGAATCAGCATTATTCAATACTTTTTGGACCGCAAGGGTCCGGAGGGATAGTTGATGGATAGGAATAATGAATTAGAGAAAGATTTTTCAACTCTTCTGTTTGATGCGGATGAAAACGGTAACTCAGCGGAAACGTTGGATTCTCCTGCAAACGGGGAAACTTTCCAGTTCACAAACATAGAGAACAGCGAGAATGCTTCGGCCGACATGTTCCCGACAGGAGAACTTGAGAGTGCGGAGGCTGTCTTTGCCAGCGCCGCAGGCATAGAAGAAATTGCAGAGACATCCGGGAGTGTCCCGGAGATCATGGAAGAGGTATCGCCCGATTCGGACAGCTCTGAAGAAAAAACTGTTGAGAGCGCAGCAACCGTCTTTCATGCAAGCGGAAAGAAAGATAAAAAGGCAAAGAAGGCAGCGGCAAAATCAGGCTGGCTTGCCAAACTGACCGGCAAAGACGGCGGAGTTGACTGGAGAAAGCCCATAGCTGCCTGTATTCTTCTTCTGATGTGCACGAGTGCGGTCTTCTATTACGGCGGAGTCGTGAGAGCAAGCACGGCAGATCCAACGCTCAATGCAACTTCATTCCTTGCAGATCTTACCGCTTATCACAAGATGGAGATCGCCGAGACTCGGGCAGATGTTCCTGTGCTCACCAGCGAACGAAATGTAACAATGGTCGGAACCTCTGTTGAGGAGGATATGAGCATCAGGGTAGAGGATGAGAACGGCGACAGGATCACGGGAATTGCCTTTGAATTTGCCGTTACTTCTCCTGATGATGAGATTCAGTATTATACCGATGACGACATGGACGGATCAATGTATATTGACGGCATTGCCGAGGGCAAATATACGGTCGAGCTCGTTGAGATCGCCGGATACAGTGCCGAAAACATCGAGGTGGACGTCCTTCCGAAAGTTGCAAGACAGATGATCGCAAACATCAATGAGAAGATCGTTGACTCATCACAGATCGTCGCATCACAGGATGACCCGAACTACGGCGGCAATACAGGAGCCGGAGCGGATCCCGGGGTGTCTGAAGTTACGGATACCACACCTCATGTCGATAATGAGGTCAAAGAGGTTGAAAAGCCGGTGACGACCGTGAAGTACAAATGCAGGGTCGACAGCAACGGCAGACTTCTCAAGAGAGACGGCACGGTATCCGACTATGTTCCTGAAATAGATGCCGATGGATATATGACCGGTTATTACCGTGTATATAAGGAAGCCCCTGCGCCGACGACTGACGGATATGTGTTCAAGTGGTCAGCAGGAGAGGGCGGTAAGATCGCCGCTGTAACAGGATCTCTCAATTCGGGCGATAAAGTTAAAGAAGGAACTCCGATCACTATCACGGCTGAGGCAAACAGCGGATATAGGTTCAGCGCATGGACCATAGTAGAGGGATCTCTGAGCGGCAGCCATACGGATCCTGCCCTGAACTTCTCTATGCCGGCTACATCGGTTACGGTTCTCGCCAATTTTGAAAAGATCGAGGAGAGCAGCACTCCTCCTGAGCCGCCTGTGAGTTCAGAGACACCTGCGAGTTCGGAAACTCCTGCAAGCTCGGAAACTCCTGCGAGCTCGGAAACTCCTGCGAGCTCGGAGACCCCTGCGAGTTCGGAGACACCTGCAAGCTCGGAGACGCCTGCAAGTTCTGAAGAGCCCGTAAGCAGCGAGCCTCCTGTCAGTTCTGAACCGATCTCGGAAGAGCCGCCTGCCAGCAGCGAAGAGCAGCCGCAGGAAGGTTCCGTAGGACTTGGCGGAAACGACTATCCGGAATCATTCGGAGACCTTGCGAATTATACAAAGGATTACGAGATCGAAGCTATCGAGATCAAAACCACGGAAAAAGTAACGGAGTATCGCGGCTGGCATGACCAGGATGGTAAAACGTACTACTACGACCAGAACGGAAATAAGGTTACCGGTCAGCAGATCATTGACGGCATCACATATTACTTCGATAACGACGGAGCGCTTCAGAAGAACGCGACAGCCACGATCGGAATCGATGTATCCACGTGGCAGAATTCGATCGACTGGGCGAGGGTAAAGGCCTCGGGAGTCAGCTTCGTAATCATCAGATGCGGATTCAGAGGATACGGTTCAGGAAAGATCGTTGAGGATGATATGTTCCGGGCTAATATTGCCGGAGCAAAAGCTGCAGGACTCAAGGTCGGTGTATATTTCTTCTCACAGGCAATAAACACTGCCGAGGCAGTAGAGGAAGCCAGTGCATGTATAAGTCTTGTCAGATCTTCAGGATATTCCATAGAGCTTCCGATAGTCATCGATGTGGAGTATGCTGCACCTAATGCCAGAACGAATTCACTTTCAAGATCTGATCTCACAAAGATCTGCGTGGCGTTCTGTGATACATGCCGATCCAGCGGATACAGCGCAATGGTATACGCAAACAAATATTACCTGGAATACAAGGTCTATCCGTCTGAGTTCTCCAATTATTATATCTGGCTTGCTCACTATACAGGCGGAACAAAGTCCAGCTATGCAGGCAGATACAATATGTGGCAGTATACTTCGGTCGGAACGGTTGACGGAGTTTCCGGCGGAGTTGATATGAACTACAGTTACGTGTGGTAATCTTGCGAACGGTATATGACAAAAGGAGACCATCTGAAAGGATGGTCTCCTTTTTTAAATAAGAAAAGAGGTGCTGATAAAAATCAGCACCTTCCAGGAACGTTTGTTGCGATTATTCTTCGGTGTCTTCTGACTTGCCTTCAACGACAGCCTGGATCTCATCGAGTTCCTCAGTAGCATCTGTTGCATCCACGACCTGGACATTTGTCTTGGAGCGGATAGCTTCGATCTGAGCTGTGAGATCGGCGATCTTATCGAGAGAAGCTTTGATATTATTGCAGCATACGAGGAATTCTCCCTCAGCCTTGTCAGCCATTACCTCGTAATAGAGTTTTCCGAGGTCTTCATAACTGCGCTTGAGAGCAGATTTCTCATTTGTTCTTGCAACGCTCATTTTTGTTGCGTCTCTGAGATCGCGAACCGCATCACCGATAAATGTAGCAGCGGTCGAAGCATATCCCTTGCCCTTTTCAGCGACAGTGCCCACGAAAGCTTTGCCCTTTTCATATGCAATGCCGGAATAATCCTTTGCCTTGTCATAAGCATTGCTGACAAATTCTTTTGTTTTGGAAGCTCCCTCTTCAATGGTATCCGCAACATCGTCAACAAATGACGGTTTCTCCGGCTCCACAGTAGGTATTGCCTCTTCAACGAAATCCTCAAGAGCATCCGCTACGTCTTCTGCTACGTCTTCTGCTACTTCGATATGTTCATCGAGAACATCTGCGACCTTTTCAGTGCTGTCTTCGACTGCATCAGCTACTTTTTCAACAGTGTTTTCGACTGCATCTTCAATGTCTTTATAATCCATATTGCTTGCTCCCTTCAAAAATGTAAGTTTAATATATCACACATTTATTAAAAATGTTTGACGGTTTGACGTGCTCAGCCAACGTCCTCCTGGATCATATCTTTGACTTTCATGAGCCTGGACAGGGTACCGCGCTCGTTCTCATCGAGTTTCATGGTGATCTCGCGGATCTGCTGATCCAATTCGGGGATCATGACATGCTCTAGGGCGTTGACTCTTCTTCTGGTCTTCTCTATCTCATCTGAGAGCATCTCGCATGCTTTCTGTGTCTCAGCAAGCTCTATAAGTTGATTGAGAAGGCGGCTGAGCTGAAGAACGGCGTCATCCAGCTCGGGAGGGGTAGTTGCCATGGAGTAGGAGAGACTGATTTTTGAGGCCTGCTGCACTACCTTGAAGGTGGGAACCCGGACACTCATGATATTCTGCTCACCAACGCTGATGGCAGCGCTGTTAACGGGATAGATAAGAGCTTCTGTGGCGGCAGCCTGTCCCATGGATGCTCCGACGTCCGCAAAGCGAACGGCACACTCAGCTAACCCATTATCGCATTCGATCCTGAGTTTCTGTTCTCTCTGAGCAAGAAGAATAAATCTTCTGATCATCTCATCTCTTTTGTCCTTCAGGAGCTTGTGGCCTCTGACCGCTGTTGCGCGGCGCTTTTTGAGGCGCGTAAGCTCCATTCTGGTAGGATTGACTTTTGCCATTGACTCAAATCACTCCTTGTTTGGATAGTATTTGTCGATATATTCCTGATGGATACGTTTGAGTTCGGATTTCGGAAGAATGGAAAGGAGGTCCCATCCGAGATCGAGAGTCTCTTCGATGGTTCTGTTGGTCTCCCAGCCCTGAGATACGTAGCGCTCTTCAAATTCTGTGGCGAATTTGGAATAGAGTTTATCCACATCGGAAAGAGCGGCCTCGCCGAGGATGACAGCGAGCTCCTTGGCCTCTTTTCCTCTTGCATATGCGGAGAACAGCTGGTTCATCGTATCGGAGTGGTCTTCACGGGTCTTGCCCTTACCGGTGCCCTTGTCTTTAAGACGGGACAGTGACGGGAGAACATCGATAGGAGGTGTGATACCTCTGCGGTTCAGGTCTCTTGAGAGGATTATCTGCCCTTCCGTGATATATCCCGTAAGGTCCGGAATAGGATGGGTCTTGTCATCTTCAGGCATTGTGAGGATCGGGATCTGTGTGATAGAGCCAGGATTGCCTTTGATTCTTCCTGCGCGTTCATAGAGGCTAGCAAGGTCGGTATACAGATAACCCGGATACCCGCGTCGTCCCGGAATCTCTTTTCTTGCCGCGGAGACTTCGCGGAGAGCCTCGGCATAGTTCGTGATATCCGTAAGGATTACGAGAACATGCATTCCAAGATCATATGCAAGGTACTCTGCGCATGTGATAGCCATACGCGGAGTTGCGATTCTCTCAACGGCAGGGTCGTTGGCGAGGTTCATGAACATGACGGCACGCTCGATCGCGCCTGTTCTTCTGAAGTCGGAAATGAAGTAGTTTGCTTCCTCAAAAGTGATGCCCATTGCGGCAAACACAACGGCGAACGGCTCTCTCGTTCCGAGAACAGTTGCCTGACGGGCTATCTGAGCTGCGAGCTGAGCATGAGGCAGACCGGAACCGGAGAACACCGGAAGCTTCTGCCCTCTGACCAGCGTATTCAAAGCATCGATTGCCGAGATACCTGTCTGGATGAATTCCGCGGGATAGTCACGTGCCGCAGGATTTATGGGAGCACCGTTGATATCGAGTGTTTTTTCCGGAATGATAGCGGCTCCGCCGTCAATAGGATTGCCCATTCCGTCGAAGACTCTTCCGAGCATATCACGACTGACGTTAAGCTGTGTGCCGTGACCGAGGAATTTTGCCTTTGCGGTGGTCAGCTTGAGACCCTGCGAACTTTCGAAGAGCTGAACAAGAGCCCTGTCGCGGTTTACTTCAAGGACTTTGCCGTGCCTGATCTCGCCGTTGGCCTGCTCGATCTCCACAAGTTCGTCATATTTGACGCCCTCAACACTGTCTACCAGCATAAGGGGTCCGACTACTTCTTTAATTGTCTTATATTCTTTACGCATCAGGCATCCTCCTTGGTCAGATCGGAAACTTCGCGTTTGAGTTCAGCCTCTATCTTTTCGATCCTGTCCTTGAATTCATTTTCCGGAATACCCTTCATACGTCCGATCTGCTCGATGACCGGCATTTTGAGAATATCCTGGAAATCTGCACCATTGTGCAGCGCGTCAAGCGACTGCTGGTACCAGGAGAGGATAACGCTAAGCATTGAGTACTGTTTAGAAGGAGAGGTGTAAGTATCCACCGAGTCGAAAGCTATCTGATGGAGATAGTCTTCTCTTATGGATCTCGCGACTTCCAGTTTCAGTCTGTCATCATATCCCAGAGCATCGACACCGACCAGTCGGACGATCTCATTGAGCTCTGCTTCTTCCTGAAGTATGGCCATCGCTTTTGTGACCATGGCGCTCCAGTTATCTCCGATATTCTCATCGAACCACTGCCCGACGGAATCTTTATACAGGGAATAACTTGTCAGCCAGTCAATGGCCGGGAAGTGTCTCTGATATGCAAGAGCGGAAGAGAGGCCCCAGAAAACTTTTACGATCCTTAGGGTCGCCTGGGAGACAGGCTCGGATGTGTCGCCGCCCGGAGGTGAAACAGCACCGATAGCCGTAATGGCACCTTCTCTCGGCTGGTGCTCTGAGAGGCAGCTGACAACACCGGCTCTTTCATAGAAGGCTGCAAGACGGGATGAGAGGTAAGCGGGATATCCTTCATCACCCGGCATCTCTTCCAGACGTCCGGACATTTCACGGAGGGCTTCGGCCCATCTGGAGGTGGAGTCAGCCATGATGGCGACTTTGTATCCCATATCCCTGAAATACTCGGCGATAGTGATTCCCGTATAGATGGATGCTTCACGTGCGGCAACCGGCATATCGGATGTGTTTGCGATAAGGACGGTTCTGTTCATGAGAGCCGATCCTGTTCTCGGATCTTTCAGTTCCGGGAATTCATTGAGAACGTCCGTCATCTCGTTTCCGCGCTCACCGCAGCCGATATATACGATGATGTCTGCATCAGCCCACTTTGCCAACTGATGCTGAACGACTGTCTTGCCTGATCCGAAAGGACCCGGAATAGCAGCTACACCACCCTTGGCGATGGGAAACAGTGTATCGATAACGCGCTGACCGGTGATCATCGGGTCAGTCGGAGCGATTTTTTCCACATAAGGTCTGGGAACACGGACAGGCCATTTCTGAAGCATTGACAGTTCGTGTTCATATCCGGCATCTGTGGCGATCCTTGCTATTGTTTCCGTCACGGTGCACTCGCCGGAATAGATCCATGAGACCTTTCCCTTGACTCCGGGAGGAACCATGATCTTGTGATCTACGGCGTCGGTTTCCTGGACGTGACCCAGAATATCTCCTCCCGACACTTCGGCGCCTTCTTCCACGGAAGGAACGAATGTCCACTTGAGATCTCTTGATATTTTCGGAACTTCGACACCTCTGGTGATCCTGTCCCCGACGATGTCCCTTATGGCTGTGAGGGGACGCTGGATACCGTCGTAAATACCTCCGATGAGGCCGGGTCCGAGTTCAACGGAAAGAGGCTCATCGGTTACAAAAACCGGTTCTCCGGGTCCGAGTCCTGCCGTATCTTCATAAACCTGTATAGAAGCGATATCACCGCGCAGTTCGATGATCTCTCCTATCAGTTTGTTCTCACTGACTCGGACAACATCGTAAAGTTTGCTGTTTTTGAGACCGGAGGCCACTATCAGCGGACCGGCGACTTTTACGATCTTGCCGGAAATGACTTGCATTTCAGGAGCATCCATAATCAGTTATTCTCCTCCTTAAATAAGATATCTGCACCGATAGCCTTCTCCACAACCCTGTGCAGAGCTTCCTCGGAAAATCCGGTCTTGCCGTCTCTTCCGGGGATCGGAATGATTGCAGGTGTTTTGCTCATTTTGTATTTTTCTATTGTGTCCGGTATAAGTTTGGCACAGTTTTCTGTAATGTATATGATGGCATAATCCTGTTTTGCCAGCTTCCTTATTGCGCGTTCGGTCTCTTCCTTGGTCTCACAGAAGACCGTTTCAGCGCCTATCGCTCTCCATATCATCACTGTACCGCGATCTCCGACAGCAGCTATACCGTTACTCATTTATCAGGACCTCGTTTCTTTTTTCAATGATATGGAAGTGAGAAGGGATCTGACCTTTGAAACATACGCAACAAGTGCGGCAGGACCTTCAAGTGCGGCAAAGGAACCGGAAAGGGAACCCGTACCGACTGCTTTGATCCTGTTTGACAGTTTTGACAGATCACGGTCCAGCAAGTATGCCTGAATATCTTCTCGTATGTTTAATGGGGCGACAGAAACAAGAGAATCCGGAAGATCATCATAG
Organism: Oscillospiraceae bacterium; assembly: GCA_017512745.1. Classification (GTDB taxonomy): domain Bacteria; phylum Bacillota; class Clostridia; order Oscillospirales; family Ruminococcaceae; genus RGIG5675. Next base: position 77,495 of record JAFWEV010000025.1, on the reverse strand, counting down.
GATCCTATTATCCTGTCTTTGTTTGGGCCGATCAGCAGAGAGTACATCGTCTTCTTTGGTATGTTGAGAGACAGACAGCGCAGAGCGGTAAGAATATCCGCATATTCCGCTTTCGTCTCATAGAAAGAAGCCACAGGAGCATATCCGAGCTTTTCTGATTCGGATTTCTGCCTGGCGATGAACAGCTCATCAAGTGCAGCGCATGCCGCCATAATGTCTTTGTCTTTTTCGACCTTATTGTCTATATCGAGAATCTCTTTCTGAAGATCATCAAAACAGGAGTAGTCTTTTTCTTCAACTGCATGCACGATTTCCTGAGCGGGAACAGTGCCGAGCGCGAGAGTTTCCGAGTCAAGCGGAAGACCGAGCAAACGCAGTTTGATAAGAAGCTTCAGATTAATGAGGTCTCCGTCCATCCACAGCACTTCAAACAATCTGCGGTCGGGACAGAGTTCGCCGAGCTCATCGCGAAGTTTTGTTTCGCACAGATTCCTCAGGGTATCGACGGAATCCGGTCGTGCGGAAGCCTCCAGGAGTTCAGCTTGGGAAAACAGACGCACAAGATTATCAAGCCCTCCGGAAGACGCGTTTCTGACTTCCTGCTCGGAAGGCAGCCTTGAGTCCAGAGCGGCTATTCTACCTGAAGCATACTGATATCCTTGAGAGGGCATTATTATTCCTCCTCTTTGAACAGGATATCGGAAACGTCGATCTCATGTACTGAACGCCAATCGGCGATGAGAGTGTCGACAGAGCAGTTTATATCTGCATCCGGACCTGAAATAAGAACTCCGGAACGGATGGCATCGGTTGTGCCGGCGTACTTGAAGGATTTCCCGCCCTTGTTGACTTTGTCAATGATCTTGAGAGAAGAGAACCTGTCTGCACAGGACTCCGGGACATAGATATCCTCATTTCCCTCTGCGCCTGAAGAAGATATCAGGTTGACCATGAAGGATGACCAGCGGTCATCATCAAAGCTGTCGATGGCGTTTGTGACCTTTTCGAACACCTTTTCGACCAGAGAGCGCTTTGCCTCAAGAGTAGCCTTTCTCGAATCGAGAGATGCCACGAGTGCGGCGCGGCGCATTTCTTCTTCGCCGCGGCGCTTCGCACCTGCAAGCACTGCATCTGCAGCCTGCTTTGCGGCACTGAGGATCTCATCAGCTCTTGAGGATGCCTCGCTGAGCAGAGAGCTGCGCACTTCGTTTGCCTCCGCGATATAATCCGCATTTATCTTTTCGATTATGTTTTTACTACTCACTGTTAATATCCTTTATATGTGAATAATGATCAGATGCTGAAGAGAGCAAGGATCGAAACAAGGAGAGCAAGGATCGCGTAAGTCTCAACCAGAGCGGTCATTGTAATGCCCCTTGCGGATGCATCCGGCTGTTTTGCGGTCATGAGGATGGATGCAGCAGCGACTCTGCCCTGATAAATACCGGAGAAGAGGCCGCCGAGTGCGATGGCGAGACCGCTGCCGAAATAGGCAAAAGCGGTTTCGGTTGTCAGAGCTGCCGCGCCGCCGCCGAGAATACCCGATCTGACGAGAATGAGCACTGCTACGAGGAAGCCGTAGATTCCCTGTGTGCCAGGCAGAGCCTGCAGAACAAGCAGTTTTCCGAACAGTTCAGGTTTGTCGGAGACAACCCCGGCTGCAGCCTTACCTGCGGCATGAACGCCGTAGGCTGAACCGATGCCTGGAAGAGCAGCTGCAATAGCAACTCCGATTAAGACGATTGACATTGGGTTTTTAAACATACGTTATATCCTCCTTAATCGCGTCAACGATTAAAATAATAAATAAAGATCATTTGCGCTGATCGTTCAGCGTAACATATTTTGTATCGGCGGAAAGCGGATCAAAAGCATAACCGCCGCCGTCGTAGAATTTGCCGAAGAACTCAATATACTGCAGACGGCTGTCATGGACATAAGCAGACAGGAGACCCATGACCAGATTGAAAGCGTGTCCGGCAATATATATGAGGAAAGAGAAGAAGTAGCCGATAATAGAACCCTGCACCATTGATGCTAGCAGGTTCATGACCATTCCTATGACTCCGCTCGAGAGCATCAGAGCGATGATTCTTGTGTACGACACTATGTCGCTGAAGTAACTTGAGATGTTGTAAAGTGACAGCAGTCCGCCGCTGATCTTTCCGAAGATGTTCGGCTTGTCTCTGCCGCCGGTGAGGAGAATGACCGCCGCGCCGGCAATAGCCATGATCATGCCTGCGGTCTTGAGAGCGGGAATGACCAGGAAGCCGATGCCGGTAAGGAGAACTATCCAGCTCAGCTGATCGAAGATCGCGTCCATCACATGTCCGTTCCTTATGAGGTCGTACATTTTGATTATCATTCCGGAGAAGATATGAAGAACGCCGATTATTATGCTGAAGATCAGGGCTTCCACCGGCTTATCCAGCGGTGTAAAGAGGAGAGGGGGGAACCATTCGGCGCCGAAATAGCTACCGAAGACTATACCCCAGAATATTGTTGTCACGCTGCTGAAGTGCAGCAGATTGATGAGCTTTTTCGTTTCTCCCCGCGGTCTCATGACTTTCTTGAGCACAGCAAACAGGATAAGCATGAGGACACCGTAACCTGCATCGCCCATCATCATGCCGAAAATTATCCAGTACCAGACACCCATGACGGGGTTTGGATCCACTCCGCGCGGATACGGTCTTGAGAACATATCTGTCAGGGTCTCGAACTGGGATATAAACTTGTTGTTTTTTGTAAGTGTTGGGGGCTGCTCGCTCTCTTCGGCATCTCTGACATCGATAAGAGCATAGGGAACAACACCCAGAACGATCGTTTTGAGCTCGTCCACTCTGTCGGATGCCACCCAGCCTGATATCATAAAGGTCTTGTCCGTAAGGGATACGGGGACCTGTGCACGCGCGAGCTCTGTTGCAGCGGAGTCTCTGTCCATCTCGAGCTGATCGATGGATGAGGTATACCCGCTTGCTGTCTTTTTGAGGGAGGAAATCTCATCTTCCACCGCCGTACGCCTGTCTTCAAGAGTTTTCAGCGCTTCGGCAGGAGTTCCGTCTGCGTTTGGAAGCGGAGTCTCGGAGAACCCCATCTCTCTCAGCATATCCTCGGCTTCTTCCACTGCGGTGTGGTAGGCAATGCACATACAGGCGGTTCCTTTAGCAGAAGAACCGTATGTCTCTATATCAACAGGGAGACCGTCAGGTATGGAGATGGTGGTGTTCATTGGCAGGAAGCCGAAAAACTTATGACACGCTTTAGTGTCAGAACCCTCACCCAGATCCATTTCGAGATCTTTCCACGGGAGAAGTTCGTCTATCTGTGAATTCAGACGGTCAAGTTCTCTCTCTTTGCCTTCGAGCAATTCTTTCGTCGCCAGCATGTCGCTGACAAGAGGCGCATACTCGCCGGCAGCCTTATCCAGATCGTCGAAAGAGACAACGTTTTCCGGACGCAGCCCGCTGACTTTCCCCGAAGACTTGGTGAAAGCGATCGCTTCGTTGGCATCAATATAATTCTGTTCTAAGGCTTCAGTATTGCCGGCACTGACTGTTTCGTCATCGGAAACGATCATCATGACGGACGCGCGCTGAAGCGAGCGAAGCAGTTCTTCCCTGTCGCTCTGCATAGCACAGATATCGATATGTTTCATGGGAACGATCATACAAGATCACCCTCTATGCCCTTTATGACGAAATCCACAGCAGCATCGAGATTGGAGGAAGCTTTTTCCACAAGCGCGGAATCTCTCTCAAGAGATTCCTTTCTGGAAAGAGCAGATGCCTCTTTGGCTTTCTCAATATAATCACTTACTATGGCTGCTGCCTGTTCCTTTGCATCGGAATGCATTTCCTTCGACTTGATTTCAGCCGCGGAAATAATATCTTCAGCCTCTTTGCGGGCACTTTCTATAATACGTGCCTTCTCACCGGCTGCAGTCAGTTCTGCGCTTTTGATCTCTTCTAGAATGCTCAAAACACATGGTCCTCACAATGCATATTGTTAACTAATATTTTATCATATATATACTTTTATAAACAAGGCAAAGACGCATGCCTGATTGACAAAAAAAGCCCGCACATTTGTGCGGGCGGATAAAAACGGATGCGTGTTTCAGTTGAGCGCGATCTTCCTCGGCTCCTGCTTAACTTCCTTTATCTTGGGCAATGTGACATTGAGGATGCCGTCCTTGTACTCGGCGGAGATATTTTCCTCATCGATACCTGAGATATCGAAGCTTCTGGAATATGAACCGGAATGTCTCTCCCTGTAAACATAACCTTTGGAATCGTCATTCTTCTCCTCGGTGTGGGAAGCCTTGATCGTAAGGACACCGTCATTTACTGCGATGTCGATGTCTTCCTTTGTGAATCCGGGAAGCTCAGCTTCGAGCGAATAGCTGTCGCCGTTATCGATAACATCGGTCCTTATCCCCTTGAACTCGCTCTTGCGGGGATAGAAGAAGTCATCATCAAAAAATCTTGCAAACTCATTTCTTGCTTCATATGGTGTAAGTCCGAACATATTTATCTCTCCTTTTCGAGGTTATTTATATTGTCTCTGTTCTCTCCTGAGAACACCTGTATAGTACCGCCGGAGCGTTAACAGAAGTTTATAAATATATGAACAAATTGTAAATATTAGCACTCAAATAATATGAGTGCTAATATTTTGCAGGCTGCTGTTTTGTGTTGTTTATTGGGGAAAATATCTTATAATACATTTAGATATTAAGGCGCCCGACAAAGAGGGGCCGTAACAAAGAAGGGCAACAACTATGGGAAGACTCATTAAGGAAGAACTCGTAACCGACTTTTATGAATACACCATGGCGAACGGCTATTATGAATCCGGAAGAGCGGATGACATTCTGTATTTTGATATGTTTTTCAGAACGGTCCCGGATGACGGCGGTTTTGCTATCGCGTGCGGACTCGATTTGTTCATCGACTATATACAGAATCTGCATTTCGACGATGAGGATATTGCGTTCCTGGCTTCCAAGGGAATATTCTCACAGGGATATCTGGACAGCCTGAAGAATTTCAAGTTTACCGGAGATATCTGGGCGGTATCGGAAGGGACTGCGGTATTCCCGGGCGAACCTCTTGTACAGGTCAGAGCGAGAGCTGTTGAGGCGCAGATCATAGAGACGTATCTGCTTCTCTGCCTCAACCATTCGTCGCTTATCGCCACCAAGGCAAACAGGATAGTGAGAGCGGCCAAGGGCAGAACCATCATGGAGTTCGGATCCCGCCGTGCGCAGGGCGCCGACGGAGCATATATCGGCGCGAGAGCCGCATACATAGCTGGAGCTGCCGCAACGGCATGCACGCTGAGCGATCTAAAGTTTGGAGTCCCCGCTACAGGGACCATGGCGCATTCGTGGATACAGACATTCGACTCAGAATATGAGGCTTTCAAGACATACTGCGAGATATATCCGAACAACGCTTCCCTGCTCATCGATACATATGATGTGATGAAGAGCGGGCTGCCGAACGCAATAAAAGTGTTCAAGGAAGTGCTGCTTCCGAAGGGCATCACAAAATGTTCTGTAAGGATCGACTCCGGAGATATCGCGTATCTCTCCAAGAAGTGCAGACAGAAACTGGACGAAGAGGGACTTACAGATTGTAAGATAATTGCGTCCAACTCGCTGGACGAGAACATCATAAGAGATATTATCAGCCAGGAAGGCTGCGTTGATTCCTTCGGAGTGGGTGAGAGACTCATAACGGCAAAAAGCAATCCGGTCTTCGGCGGTGTTTATAAACTGGTTGCCGTTGAAAAGAACGGAGAGATCATCCCGAAGATCAAGGTGTCGGAAAATGTCGCAAAGATCACAACACCGGGCTTCAAGGAAGTCTGGAGGATCTACGGAGAGACCAACAAGGCGGAGGCCGACCTAATCACGCTGAGAGGCGAAGAGATCGATTTTGACAAGCCGATCGAACTCTTTGATCCGATCCACACATGGAAGAGAAAGACCTTCGACGACTATACCGCGAGACAGCTGCTCGTTCCGATCTTCAGGAACGGCGAACTTGTCTATAACAGACCGGATACGGAAGAGATAAGGGCACACTGCCAGAGAGAGATCGATTCGCTCTGGGACGAAGTCAAGAGATTTGACAACCCGCATGAGTATTATGTCGACCTGTCTCAGAAACTCTGGGATACGAAGAATACGCTGCTGCATGAGTCGAGAGGCTGAGATAATGGTGAAGACAGAGGAAAAGACTCTCGAATCGGAACTCATATATGACGGAAAGATACTGAAGCTGTTCAGGGATACAGCGGAACTTCCAGATGGTAGAAGTGCCATAAGGGAAGTCGTGCGAAAGGCCGACGGGGTATGCATTGCGGCGGTCGATGCGGAAGGAAGAATAGCATTTGTCAGCCAGTTCAGATATCCGTACGGAGAGGACGTTCTCGAGTTGCCTGCAGGAAAGATAGACGGAGACGAAGATCCCGACCATGCCGCACTGCGTGAACTGAAGGAAGAGACAGGTGTGGAATGCGGGAAGTTGATTTCTCTTGGCTGCGGAATGTCCAGCCCCGGATTCTGTGACGAAAGTCTGTGGCTGTACATAGCTGCTGACCTTAGAAAAGGTGAAGCGGTTCCCGACGAAGGAGAATTTCTGAATCTCAGCTGGATCAGCCTTGAAAAGGCTGAGGAGATGGCGCTTACGGGAGAGATCAAGGATCTGAAGTCCAGAATGCTTATCCTCGCTGCGGCAGCCTACCTCAGGAAGGAGGCTGAACAGTGATCTTAATCGTCCTGATCATTATTTTCGCGGCGGGCTTTCTTTATCTGTCTTTTCCTGCAAAAGCCGGAAAAGGCAGGGAGATCTTCACAGGGCATCCGTTCGCCCACAGAGGACTGTATGACAACGACGCCGGCATTCCCGAGAACTCGCTTCCGGCGTTCAGAAGAGCCGTAGAACACGGGTTTGGATGCGAGCTTGATGTCCAGCTCACAAAAGATGAGAAACTCGTGGTATTTCACGACGATAACCTCAAAAGGATGTGCGGAGATTCGAGGCTTCTGAGAGATGTTACCTTTGAAGAACTCGAGACTATGAGACTTATAGGTACTGACGAGAGAATCCCGACGTTCGACGAGGTGCTGAGTGTTGTCGGGGGCAAAATTCCGCTCATAGTGGAACTCAAGAGCGAGCGACCGAATCTGGAACTCAATATAAGAAACTGCGAGATCACTTATGAAACACTGTCCGGATATGAGGGCGAGTATTGCATAGAGAGCTTTGATCCGTCTATCGTACAGTGGTTCAGGTTGCACGCACCGGGAATAATCCGGGGACAGCTCGCGACAGGCACGGCGGGATACGGAAAAATGAAAAAGGGGCAGGCTTTCGCACTGAGCCACCTGCTCATGAATTTTTACGGAAGACCGAACTTCATAGCCTATGATATAGACTTCCCGCAGCCGCTTTCCCTGAAGATGTGCCTGCTGCTCGGAGCCTTCAGAGCTTCGTGGACATGCAGAAAAAAGGAGGAGCACGGGCAGAGGATCAAGGCGGGAGAAGCTGTGATCTTTGAACATTACATACCGTGAGTTCAAACTATTAATTTGTAGTATAAATATAAACATGCTATAGTTAATTAGTTGTTTTGCCGCTATATGGCACATAAGAGCCGGCAAAACAGGCGAGGCCGGAGGTGGCCAGCAGCCGAAAGATACGAAAGGGAAATTTTTACATTATGTTTGGAATCAGGCCCGATGGCCGTGAGCTGAAAAAAGGTGTAGACCCGATCACAAGGTTCACACCGCTGATAATGAGACAGAGATGCGATGCGCAGGTCATGACGACCGAGTATATAGATGCGGAGAAACTGAACGAATATATAAGAAAGCGCAAGAAAGACGGCGTCAAACTCTCACACATGACTGTCATTATAGCGGCCATTCTCAGGACTGCGGCGCAGTATCCGATGATGAACAGATACATAGTGAACGGAAAACTGTACTCGCGCAACGAGTATACCGTTTCATTCGTAGCCGTAAAATCAAAGGATCTCGACACATATGATGAAACGACGACTAAGACATTCTTCGACTATTACGATACTGTCGATACGGTGCAGAAGAGAATAGACAAAACGATCGAGGAAGCGAGAGATGCGGCTTCCAGCACGGCAGTGGTCAATTTTGCCAACGGAATTCTTTCCATCCCGGTACTGCCCAGGCTGATACTGGATATCCTCATGTTTATGGACAGAATCGGTATACTGCCGAAGAAGATACTGGATATATCTCCGTTCCACACGAGCCTGTTCATCACGAATATGGCATCGCTGAAAATGAACGATGTGTTCCACCATATATACAACTTCGGAACCACATCGATATTTGTCGGAATGGGCAAGAGACGTCCGCAGCTCCACAAGAGCATCGACGGGACACTGTCGGCGAAATGGGTATATCCTGTAGGAGTCGTGGTGGACGAGAGAATAATGCCGGGCGCTCAGTTCGCAAAGTGCTTCCAGACAATGATAAAGTACATGAACAACCCCGAATTGCTTGAAGCACCACCCGAGGAAATAGTGTATGATATAGGTATAAAGCCTTACAGGCTGAAACCCAGTTACGATGTGCTCAAAGGTGAGAAATAACCTGTAAAGATAAGGAGATGTTGCTTTTTGGAGAATAATACTAAAGCAAGAAGTGCATTACCGTATTACGTTACTGCCGCTGCGGTGATCATCTATGCTTTCCTGTTACCGCTCTACAAGCCGATGCACTACCTCATAGCAACGGTAGTGTGCGGAATCATCTTCCTGGTGACCGACTCGATAATGTCGAAGAAGGCCGTCACCTGGCAGATGAACACAGCAGAGCAGATGGAAAAACAGGCTGCCAAGATGAAATCCACAGGAAATCCCGAAGCCGATGCCCTGCTCAAGGACGGCAAGCAGATGCTGGCCAATATCATAAGAGCCGGAGATTCGACGGGAAACGAGACGGTAAAGCAGAAGACTACGGAGATCGTTGCGGTGTGCATGAAGATATTCGATTATGTTCAGGCTAACCCGACATCCGCATCAAAGCTCAAACAGTTCATGAACTTCTACCTTCCGACGGTTGAAAAACTTCTGACAAGTTATCAGAAGCTCGAAGCAACAGATTCCACGGGAGAGAATGTCACAAAGACCATGAACAGTATCGAGGGAACTCTCGATACCATAAGAGGTGCATTCGAGAAACAGCTCGACTCACTGTTTGAGGACACGGCTGTTGATATCACGGCAGACATAAGCGTTCTCAAGAATCAGCTTGCACAGAACGGACTCGCCGAGTATCAGATGACCGGTAATAATCTGAGTGAAGTTCCTGCAACGGCACAGGCGATCGATGAGATCCAGCAGGTGCTCTCACAGGGCAAATAACAGTAAAAACAAATCCCTATAAATATAAAAGGAGAAAATACTATGGATAACAATGAGATCATGTTAAGTCTTGACACAGAAGAGCAGCAGGCAGCGGCAGTTGCACAGCAGGCGGATCAGGTGATCGCAGGCGTGGCAGTTGCACAGGAAGCTCCCATAAAGACAACAGCCGAACCCGTACAGCTCAACGAGTCTATGCTTTCGGAAGCAGAGCGCAGAGCAGTCAACGAGTTCTCACAGAAGATCGACGTCACGAATGCAAGCCAGATCATGCAGTACGGCGCATCTGCACAGAAGAAGCTCTCTGACTTCTCCGACAGCGCACTTGCAAATGTCAGAACGAAGGATCTCGGCGAAGTCGGCGATCTCGTAACCGATCTCGTAAAGGAACTGAAGGGCTTCGATGTTGACGAAGAGGAAAAGGGATTCCTCGGAATCTTCAAGAAGACATCCAACAAACTCACAGCTCTCAAAGCTAAATATGACAAGGCAGAAGTCAATGTTTCCAAGATCAGTGATTCACTGCAGGCACAGCAGGTAACACTCCTTAAGGATATCGCAGTACTTGACCAGATGTATGAAAAGAATCAGATCAACATCAAGGAACTCTCCCTCTATATCATCGCAGGAAAGAAAAAGCTCCAGGAAGTCAGAGACACAACTCTTAAGGATCTCGTAGAGCATGCAAAGCAGACAGGTCTCCAGGAAGATGCACAGGCAGCCAATGACCTTGCATCATATTGCGACAGATTTGAGAAGAAGCTCCATGACCTCGAGCTCACAAGAATCGTTTCGATCCAGATGGCTCCCCAGATCAGACTTGTTCAGAACAACGACTCTCTCATGGCAGAGAAGATCCAGTCAACTCTGGTCAATACGATCCCGCTCTGGAAGAGCCAGATGCTCCTCGCTCTCGGCGTAGAGCATACGAATCAGGCTGTTAAGGCTGAGCGCGAAGTTACCAACATGACAAATGAGCTCCTCAGAAAGAATGCTGAAAAACTGCACACAGCAACAGTTGAGACAGCAAGAGAGACAGAGCGCGGAATCGTCGATCTCGAGACGATCAAGCACACCAATGAGCTCCTCATCCAGACACTCGACGATGTAGTCAAGATCCAGGATGACGGCCGTGCGCAGCGCAGGATCGCAGAGGAAGAGATCGCACGTCTTGAAGGCGAACTCAAGCAGAAACTTCTGGACATCCATTCCCTCAACTGATCATACAGAGAAAAGTCATATCCAATAAAGGGTAAAGCAAATGAATAAAAGAAGAGTAGGACAGATAGTCCTGATAGTTGCGTGCGTGATCGCTCTGGTCATAGGTTTCATAAGAAAGCCTGACTATATTAGCGTCGATAACGTAACTGAGAAGTCTTCATATGTATTTGATGAGGCCGGTGTTCTCGACAGCAGCGCCATAAAGGCAGTCGACAAGGCCAACAGCAGGATGGCTGCGGATCTTTATGTCGTGACCATCAAAGACACCGGTTCCATGACGACAGAGGATTACTGCTACTTCTGGCAGGAGGCGCACAGTCTTAAGCAGACAGACTGCGAACTGCTGATAGTTACCGGTAACGATTCCTACTGGTTCATCTACGGATCGGCACTGGCGAACTCTCTCGATTACACTTATGACAGGCTGCTCGACAGGTACTATGTTCCTAATATGGATTACAGTAAGGCTGTCAAGGCGTTCGCGGAAGCGCTTGCAGATACGATCGGAAACAATGTTAACGCAAATTCGATCTACGCATATGCGGGCGGCGGCGGAAGCTATCTCGGTCAGCTCATCCTGACGATCATCCTCATAATAGTCATCATCGCGATCATCAGAGCGATCTCCAGAAGGATGTACTACTGGTCCGGGTATAATTATTCCAGACCGTGGTATGCTCCGAATTCCTGGTGGACATCCCGTCCGGTGATCTACAGGACATACACGGTGACGCCGAGAGACAGATATCCGAGCGGATACTACTATCCGACACAGAGAACTTATACAACGACACCGAGCTCCGGAACCACATACAGGGGCAACGGCTGGGGAAATCCTCCTCCCGCACCGACAAGGTCGGGCAGCGGATTCTCCGGAGGCGGCGGATCCAGAAGTTCAGGAACAAGGTCATATTCAAGTTCCGGCAGTTCTTCAAGGAGCTCAAAGAGCTTCTCCAGCTCAGGAAGTTCTTCCCGCAGCAGTTACTCAAGCTCGCGCAGCTCCGGCAGCAGTTCAAGCTCGCGCAGTTCCGGCAGCAGTTTCTCCAGCTCCAGGAGTTCTTCCAGCGGAAGATCCAGCGGAGGATTCTCCGGAGGCGGCGGAGTCAGAGGAAAGAAGTAATATCATCTGAAAAGACGGAGGGCGATGTAATATTTACGTCGCCCTCATTTGCCTAGTTTCACACAGAAGAGGTCTATATCATGCACACATATATAATCGCCGAAGCAGGAGTCAACCATAACGGAGACCTGGAACTTGCAAAAAGAATGGTAGATGCGGCAGCAGACGCAAAGGCGGATGCAGTCAAGTTCCAGACATTTATTCCGGAAAACGTGATGTCTCATTTTGCCGAGAAGGCGGAATATCAGAAGGAGACTACGGGTGCAGACGAAAGTCAGCTAGATATGATCAGGAAACTGTATATTCCGTTTGAAGGGTTCGGGGACATTAAAAAGTACTGCGATGAACGCGGTATAGCATTTATGTCCACCCCGTTTGATATAGAGAGCCTCAGATTCCTGAATACACTTGACATGCCGTATCTCAAGATCCCCTCGGGGGAGATAACCAATCTGCCGCTGCTTATAGAAGCGGCAAAACTCGGCATTCCGGTAATACTGTCAACCGGAATGTCAAATATGGACGAGATTGCTTTTGCAAGAAAGATGCTCCTCGACTACGGTGCGCCGGAAGTATCCCTGCTACACTGCAATACCGCTTATCCCACGCTTTTCAAGGACGCCAATCTCAGAGCAATGCTCGATATAAAAGCCCATTTTCCGGATGCGAGAGTGGGTTATTCCGATCATACTCTCGGGATCTGCTGCCCCGTTGCTGCGGTGGCAATGGGCGCCGAGATCATTGAAAAGCATTTTACACTGTCAAGAGATATGGAAGGGCCGGATCAGTCAGCCAGCCTTGAACCGGACGAGCTGAAGGAAATGGTGGAATCCATAAGAAATATAGAAGTAGCACTCGGTGACGGAATCAAGAAACCGTCACAGGCCGAACTTGTCAACAAGGATGTAGCGAGAAAGAGTATTATCGCTGCGCGCGACATCAAAGCCGGCGAGACATTTACGTACGAGAACCTGACGGTGAAGAGACCCGGAAGCGGTATCTCTCCGATCAAGTGGTTCGATGTTATAGGTCAGAAGGCAAAGCGCGACTTTGCCTACGACGAACTGATTGAACTCTGATAGCTGATGGCAAAGCCCCGCAAAAACTCAATACTCGTGATAGGGATCCTCATCGTCTCTCTTCTGCTGGGATGCGGTGCAGAGTACCTTTCTGCGTCAAAATCGGGACCGGACTATGAGAAGGTCTACCTTGACGCATCGGAATTCTCTCAATGGGAATTTGAGCCTAAGGGCGGGTCCGAGTATTATGCCCTTGCCAATAACTCATATTTCATCTCCGATGACATAGGAGGAATACCGGTCGACCATATCCATCTTGATCTTTCTGTGGATCAGGGGGATACGACGACCAAGACGCTGTACTTCTACGGGGTCAAGGACGGGGTCGAAGGAGAATTTGTCGTACCCCTCGAGCGGGACGGGAATGCTTTCAGCGCGAGACTTCGCGCAGACAGAGTGGATTCCATAAGGTTCTATCCGACCCAGCGTGTGCGCACTACCGTATCCTTTGAAGGAATGATGCTCAACGATGTGGTTGAAACAGGCAGATTCTCCGTTCCCGGAATGCTCGTCATCGCACTTGTCATAGCTACCGCGGCATTGCTGATACTTAAACTGCTGAAAAAAACAGACATGGGCTGGCGGATGCTCGGAGGGATGACAGCAGCATCCTGCGGAGGAGCACTCGGCTATTTTGCTTCAAGGATCTTTACAGCGGCGGCTATGTTCGGGAAAGCGCTGCCGCTCATTGCCGCAATTACACTGGCGGCGGTCTATACCGTGATCATCCTGTATATCAGTAAAGCTGATACTTTTGTAAAGAAGGTATTCTACGGAATACTAGTTGTAGGCATTGTGTTCTCTTTTGCCACCGGACCGCTGCAGATCCCGGATGAGACTACGCACTATATGCGTGCTTATGCCATGGCGGAAGGTTCATTCAGATACGACTACGATCATGAATATCCCAACGATATGAGGCTTCTCTATGACTATTTCCCCGGAGAGTTCTACAATGTCATCCAGAGCGACGACAGGGGTAGTATTCCTTCCGGCATCCGGGGATATTTAAGTGCCGTTGCCGGCGGAGTTCAGTCAGAGAGAGAACTGCACACGAGCATACAGATCACTCTGCCGTATGTTCTTCCGGCGATCGCCATAGCAGTATTCAGGCTGTTTGGGGCAAATGCGCTGATATGCCTGTGGGCGGCGAGGCTCGCCAATGCCATAATGTATGCATTTGCGGTGAGATATGCGTTCAGAAAAGCGAAGAAATATGAAGTTCCGCTCCTGATAGCGCTTGCAGCACCGATCACGGTGTCAATGGCGGCTTCGCTCAGTTACGATGCGCTTTTCCTGGCAGCCTTTGCCGTTTTCGCAGGGACACTGCTCTCCGAAAAGATCGCTGGCAGGGATATGACCGCTTTGATCATTTCATATGCTGTTATGGTACTTATCAAGCCCATATATATTCCGATGCTTCTGCTCCTGCTGATCAAGGACAAAAAGAACGTTATGTGGAACAGATTTGCAGCCATGGGGGCAATGCTTGCAGCGGGACTTGCGCTGTGGGGCATTTCTCAGGGGCTTGCTGTACTGCTGAGGATAGGCATCAGCGACCCGGTCTATCCTGAAGGGGTAGATTATTTCGGACAGATCGCTTTTATTTTGAGAAACCCGGTCAAATATCTGCTGATACTTGCAGTGGACGGCTATGAAAACAGTTTCTACATCGACAAATGGGGTCTGTTCGGGACCCTCGATGTCAAAGCAAACATGACAACTGTCCTGGCTCCGGTTGCGGCCGGAATATGCTGCATAATATCAGGAGAAAAGAAAAAGAGCGCAAGACATACGGCAGTGTTCTCGGTGATTACGGTCATGATGTACGTGCTCATCGTAACGGCATTCTATGTTGTATGGTCAACTCTCGGATCAACATCGATCCTGGGCGTTCAGGCAAGATATTTTGTCCCGGTGATATTCACGCTTGCTGCGGCGGTGACATCTGTCATAAAGCAGCTCGAACAGAAGGAACGCGCTCTGAATATAAGTGCATACGTTCTCGTCCTTGTTGCGGCGGCAGGAGCGGCGGAAGTGTTCCTCAAATACTATCTCATGTAAGGCGGACCTATGGATTGTTTACTGGCACTTCTGTGCATCCTGTTTATTGCTCTGTTTTATAACTCCGCGGTGGGGATGAAAGCAGCGTCCGCACCGTTTGCGGCATGCGCCACAGTTATAATACTGCTGACGCTTTTCGGAGCGCTTGGAATACTCTCGACCGGAGTTATAGCCATTTATACCCTGTCGGCTGTAATGCTTGTCATTTCTCTTGTCCCCGTTTTCGGAAAGAAAAAGAAAATGTCGGAACTTCTGACGGGATTTTTTGCGCCCGGAGTTGCGTTCTTCATTGCGGCTTCCGTAGGCATATATATCGCCTGTCTTATCCTGGTTCCGGCTTTCAGACAGTGGGACGAGTTCTCGTTCTGGGGAACGGCAGCAAAGGTCATCTGGAGCACAAGGCAGCTCTACACAACAGCCGGGACGAGCATGCTTACCAGTGCATATCTCCCGGGACTGCCCCTTTTCGGAGCATTTTTCCAGTATTTCTTTAATCCGTTCTTCACGGAATATAAGGTATATGTCGCGTATGACGTACTGATGTTCTCCGCGCTTGCGGTCCTGTTTGCGGATACGAAATGGAAAGAATTTCTGCGATGGATATTCCTTTCGCTTTTCTGCTGGTTCTTTGTGGATCTCTTCTATGCATGCACCGGATGGATGAACCCGTATTTCAGTGCATATTCCGATACAGCCATCGGCATAGTTTTCGGAGGAGTCCTGCTGACCTGGTTTATGTATAAGAAGAAGGACCATGCCGTATGGCTCTCAACGTGTCTGGGGCTCGGCCTCCTGACGTGTATGAAGGATATCGGACTTGCGCTGGGCTTCATCATAGCCGGGACGATCTCAATGGATATGGTCATTGGGAACGATTATCCGAAAAAGTACGGGAAAGGCGCGAAGTCGCTTATCAAGTTCATATACTGTATTGTAATGTTCGTTATTCCGGCAGTTATATATGTCGCATGGCTCACGTATTTCACTTCCGTGACCGGAATAGTAAGCTCTGAGATCCCGTACCCGTATTCTCTTGTCGATATCGTGTTCCTCGGAAAGGATCCGAGATTCTTTAACTTCCTGAATCTTGAACTCGGAGCACTGAATAATCAGCTTGTGAACTTCGGTTCCATCAAATTGATGTGTCTGGTATTTACGGCGTATCCGATCGTGGCGGCATTCTTTGTCAAAGATATGAAGAGGATAATAAGAGTCGCGATCACGAGTTTTATTCTGCTTGCGGGATTTGTCGTATACAATATTTTCTTCGCATATCTCTATACAGCTGTATTCCATACAGAGGAACTTGTAAATTATGCGAGATATATGTCCTCATATGTATTGGGATGGGGTATGCTCATCTCCGGAATGGCCATGGCAGAGTATGAAGAGGAGAGGATGAAGCCATTAAGGAAGATCCTCAACTACGCATTCCTTGTCCTTATAACGATATGTGCGGTATTTTTCGGCGGACCTAAGGAAAAAGCATTCGGAATATCTCCGACAAGACTGTCATATCAGTCATGGTACAGAAAATACTGTTCGGATATGACTTCGGAAGACAGAATTTTCCTTGTATGTCAGAATTCAGACGGCGGAGAGTGGATGATCTTCAACTATGATTTCCTTCCGGCATATACTCTTCAGCTTTACGGGCTGGGGAATATAATTGCCCCGGGGAGCGAACATACATCGAGATATGATACGGAAGCTACGCGTGAAGACATAGAGAAATACATCATAGATCAGGAAGCGGATTATGTATTTGTTCTCAAATCGGACGAGTATTTCCTCAATGAATGCGGACCACTTTTTGACGATTTCCTCGCGTATTACTATGACGGATCGAGCAACTTCTACAAGGTCAACTACAATGAGGACGGATCGGTCTATATGACAGCTATCCATACCCCGGAGCAGATACAGGCACTGCACGAAAAACAATAAAAGATCCGGAGCAGGAGCGCCGGACCGGATAACGCAAAAAGGAAGGTCACCTGTTAAGGTGACCTTTTTTGTTTCAGGATTTCTTTGTCAGCATGCCGAGGATCTGCTTGGCCAGTGCAAAACATCTTCTGAACTGTTCTCCGTAGATGATGCAGTAGCCTGTCATGACGATGAGGGCTGCCAGAGATACAAAGAGAGGCTTTGAGGCAAACAGATATGCAATGACGCAGAGGATGAAGATGATCAGAAGCGACATTATGGTCTTTACCGGATAGCCTATACTCTTATAAAAGTGCTGACCGAGCACCGAACGGAAGATGAACATCAGAAGCGATGACAGCGCAAGAGACAGCGCTGCGCCGAACATTCCGTATTTATCTACAAAGAGGAGACAGAAGATTATGTTGCCTCCGACGGAAAGGGCCATTCCGATCGCGTCATAATAGGTCTTCTTTGCAATCTCGATGCCGTAGACTGTGGTCTCGGCGATGATGGAGAGCATCGGAGAGATGAGGAGGATGGCAAAGATGGTCTCGCCCTCCCTGTATCCGGAACCGAGGATCAGGAATATCACATGCTGGAACATGATGAGCAGACACATCAGGACCATAACGGCGAACATCAGGTAGTCGTGTATCCTGATTATTTTTTTCTGCTCTGTCTTGTAATTCTCAAAAATGAATGCAGACCAGAAAGTGGCGAATCCGCTCTGGATTATTGACAATGCCAGAGTAACGGTCGACGCCATGGAATATATGCCCAGCTTCAGATCTCCGAGACGGCCGTTCACGTATATCCTGCTGAACAGGGTGTTGATGTAAGTGAGAACGCTCGACGGGGCAAGGGCAATGCCGTACTTGAGAAGGGGAGGGAAAGCCTCTTTCGAATACTCCGCCTTCTTCGGGAGCATGGTTTTTCTCTGGATGAGAAAATATGCGAGCGAGAAAATACCGAGTCCGAAAACGTTGAAAGCGACGATCGTATCGAGATCCGGCTTTACGAGTGCTCCGACAAGGAAGAACATCCTCGTGAAGAACTGAAGAAGTACACTCTGGAGAGTATACATCTTCGTATCCTGACGCATACGGTATGTGATCGTAAAATATCTAGCAAGCAGCAGGAAAAGTGCGTTTACGCAGAGCAGAACGATCAGTCTCGGATAATATACGCCGTTGAAGAACAGATAGCTTATCTGCCTGGGGAAGACAAGGGTGATAATAAGCGAAAAGGCAAACAGTGCGGACATGGAGATCGTCATGCACATCGCCGCAAGATTTCTGGAATCCTTCGCTCCTTCCGGAGGCTCGTGATAAAAACGTATATAACTGTGGTCGAGACCGAGAGCCGCAATGGTCATAAGGGTGTTAGATGCGGAGATAAACAGGTCGAACGGTCCGTACACATCGGGGGCCAGAAGAAAACTGGCGAGGATGAGGGAAATGCCGTAAATCGCAGCGTTGACCCATGTGGCTATCGAGAACTTGAAGATGCTCGTGACGAGACTTATAGGGGTCAGGGTTTTTTTGTTATCCATCAATAAGCCCCCTGATTCTTGCCGTAAGCGCATTTATATCTTCCTTCGAAACTCTCGCCTTGCTTATGTACCCGAGCATCCTCGAAGTGGTATCCAGGAAACTCTTCGGAAGGAATCCGAACTTATATGGATCGATCTTCATGGAGACCATGAGATTGAGACCTA
The DNA here is from genome assembly GCA_017512745.1 of Oscillospiraceae bacterium. GTDB lineage: Bacteria > Bacillota > Clostridia > Oscillospirales > Ruminococcaceae > RGIG5675. Next base: position 58,945 of record JAFWEV010000025.1, on the reverse strand, counting down.
TGAAAGATATGAACTTAACAAAGTTGAAATGCGGTTTGTATCCTTCTGAGAAGGGAAGATCCCTCGGAGGATTTTTGAGAGTCCATTCGAGCAGATCTGCAATGCGGACATATGCAGGACGCCCTTCTATGAAGTCATAATGCAGCCTGATAAGATCCTCGTTCACGGGAAATACCTCAGGCGGATTTTCCAGCTCGCTCTCCATTATCTCATAGGAATCGCATGCTCTGACTCCTTCGTATACGACCGGATCATAATCGTCATGAAGAGGCTCCGGGCGTACGACCACACAGGGTGATCCGGCATAGTAGATCTCGGCAATAGAGGTACTCATCCAGGTGACGATAAGATCGCATGCCTTTACCCACTGCTTTACCGAGTAATCGGAGATCACGCGGAAATTCGGATGTTTATCCGACATCTCCCTGAGCGGAGGGCTCTGCCACTCACTGGGATGAGGTCTGTATATAAGGATCTCGTCAGGATGCTTTGTGAGATATCTGTCGAACCAGTCGAGAGTAACGTCCATGGATCTTTTTCCGACTGCTCTGAAGCCGTCGAAATCGAGAGAGGTCATATCGTTGAGCTCGGCCACTTCCTTGTCATCCATATTGGCGCAGGAGAAGGAACTGACGTAACATAGCCATCTCTTTTCCGTGTCGAGACCGAATTCGTCAGCAAGCTGTTCTCTTGTCCTGTAGAATCTGTCGAACTGCGGAAGAAGGAAATCAAGCTGCACGGCTCCGGTGACGACTGCGTTGTCTGCGGGAACTCCATTGCCGATTATCCTCTGCCTTGCGGCTTCGCCCCAGCATATGTGAGTGCATTTTGCCGCATTTTCGGTGAGGGAATAGAAAGTGGACTCCTCCTGTTCTCTTGAGAGGACTTCCTCCCAGTGCAGGTTGACCACTTTATTCAGTTTTCCCACTACGTTATAGACGAACGAATTCAGAGTCTTATTGTCGTACATCGCAGATGTGACAATGACTTTCGGCTTGTTTATGAAATAAGACAGTTTTCTCGGTGCCATCAGCTGCATGAGTTCGCAGGTATAACCCCTGCGTTCAAGTTCTGCCTTGAGCAGACAGTCGGCATCAAGTTCTCTCACTATGTGTTCATATAGGATAAGAAAATCAGGTGAACTCAAAGATGAGGTCCTCCGTTAGGCTAGTATTTCCGGAATGTGCTCGTGGACTTCAGCGAGGGCTTCGTCATGGGAATAGAAATATTCCCCGATAATGCCCATCATCTCGTAATCTTCTTCCGAGTCTATATCCAGAACGGCGGTATCCTTCATCACTGCATAGGCGATGTTCGCGTGCAGAATGACGCCGTCATTGTTTTTAAGATAGTGCGGCTTGTAGGCATATAGGGATGCATTGGCATCAAACACCTGCGGAGCCTGCTGTCTAGCAACGAAGTTTGACGGAATGGCGATATGTATGAGACCGTCGTCGCCGAGAGCGAAGAGATTGAAATAGGGATTTCTTCTGGCGTTTGCGACGGAAAGAGCCAGATCGCATGACTGATTGTCAAAAGCCGCTTTGATGATATTGTGGATATCTTCTACCTTTCTTAAGGGAGAAGTGAGATCCATATCTACGACACAGTCGAAGCTCTTTCCGAGCATGGCCTCGACTTTGCTGAGGGTATCCGCTATAACTGCGATCTTTGGCGCGAAATCCCCGGCAAGGGGCTCTTCACGTCTCACAATGATATGAGGAACATTGGTTCCGGCTGCCTGTTCGATCACTACATCGGAATCAGTGTTTATGGCAAGGGTTATATCGTCGTCAGCTCCGTATCTCTTTGAGAAGAGGTCAAAAGCGGAGAGGGTACTGTAGAGAATGGGATATCCGCAGAAATCCCTGGCATTTTTGCTTTTTACGCCTTTCGAGCCGGCGCGTGCACATATTGTGAAAAGAATATTCATTTTTTACTCCAGTGATATTTTTAGTGAATCCCATCCGTCACGCTGATCGTTCATGGGTGAGTCTTCACCGGCAAGCAGACGAACAAAATATCTCATTTCCGTTCTGCGGATGTCCTCGGACGGTTTTAGTATCTCGATCGTATCGCTGTACATAACAGTACCGGCGACAATGTCTCCGAATATAAGCTCTCCATTATCGGTAATAAACTCAAGGGATCTTCTTGTGGGATCGCCGAGATAATCGAGATGGACGGTTCCGGTCATTCCAGGCCACTTGAGGATGTAGTCTGCAGTGTCTTCGGTTTCGATGCCCAGCCCCCCGTAGGTGCCGTATCTGCACAACGCTTCGTCGGGAGAGCCGAACATCCAGTGAATATAGTCTATTTCGTGGATGAGGTCAAGTCTCACCCCGCCGCCGAGATCTTTTCTCGCGCTGTAACTCCTCTTATAGTCAGAGCCGGGTCTCCATCCGGGAAGATATGAGGAACAGAGAGCTCTGAAAGAAACGATCCGGTTCTCTTTGGACAGAGCGTACATTCTCCTGATGACAGGGTGGAACCTTAAGGGACAGGCTACATGATATATGCCGTTCCCCCAGGGGATAGCTTCATATTCCGGATCCAGAGATTCGAACATCGGCTTTTCGATATACATGTTGTCAGAGCAGCCGATAAGAGCCTTTATCGCTTCACCGTGAAGAGAGGTCGGATTGCAGATAAAAGTGCAGTCATATTTCTCCATCACTTCGGAGAAGGAGTGATACGTGTTTCTGATAACGGCGGCCAGTTTGTCCGGCAGAGGAGTATCCGAATGAGATACTCTGTCGGCGATAAGCTCCTCGCCTCTCTCTGAGAGTATGTCTATAAGATCATCGAGATGTCTTTTGCCTATTGAACCGAGGCCAACAAACAGTACTTTCAAGATCAGTTCCTTCCTTCGATAGAATCGATGAGTTCAAGAATCCTCTTGTCATCCGTAAATGTATGTCTTGTGACATTGTTTTTACCGGACAGAACCTTGAAGAAAGCCTTTATCTCGTCGACATATGCATTTTCGATGATGTTTTCAGCGTATCTCGGATCATTTACGACATCCTGATACGTCTCGACGGCAATATCCTTGTGCGAGACGGTATTGTGCTCGACAAGGGATGCCGGTGTGCCGCCCCAGTGGATATACAGATCTTCACCGACAACTTCAAAATCTCGAACGGCTTTTCTTGAGACGACATCGATCATGAGCTGACCTACTGTGCCGTTCTCGTGCTCGAGAGTGAGCAGGAGACAGTCGGGATATGTCGTTGTGAGTTTGGTCACCTTGTTGAAAACGCTCGTATATCCCTTTGCCTTGGAAAAAGCCTTCTCGAGCCACGGAAGCTCGATGGCGAGGATCTCCCTGATGCCGTTCGTTCTTGAGTCTCCAAGGAAAAAGTCCGTGTACTTCTCCCATGGATGCCAGTCGGGAAGATACTGCCCGACATGGTATCTGTATCTCAGAGGGCACTGTGCACTGCGTGCTTTGGATGTGATATATACGAGCTCTCTTCTGTAGAGCTGAGTGGAGCTTAAGAACAGGGTTATACCCTTTTCGTCTGCAAGGGCGACATTCTCCTCATACCCATCAGCTACGAGATTAATCTCGGTAAAGACGGAGATACCTGCCGTAAGAAGCGTTTTTATTATGGATGCATGTGACAGCGGAGAGGTGCATACAAAAGCCGCGTCCGGAGCGAATCTTGCGATGGCATCATCCAGCGATGAATATGTCTTGCACCCGAACTTGAGTTCGACTTCCGCCTGGCGGTCAGCCCTTGAGTCAACGCCGGCAAACTCATAGGATCCACCGAGTTCATCGACGATAGTCCTGCAGAGACGAAGGCGTCTCTTTCCCATGGACCCGAGCCCAACGATCATGATCTTCATTTTACTTCTCCTCTTTAGGTATGTCGTAGAAAGTCTTGACTGTATCTATGCCTTTTCTGAGCCGGTCTTCGATTATCCCGGCAATGGAATCGCTGACACCTTCGCATTTGAACGGAAGAGGTGACGTTTCGCATATCGCCCCGAACTCATCCGATACCGCCTTGCTCAGCGCATTAAGAATTGTGTCCTTATCAGCGCTGCAAGAGATAACAGAACCGGCCATATCTCTTCCGCGCTGCCTTAAACCGATATTGACTGAAGGTTTCCGCATGGCGGGCGCTTCGGTGAGAGATGAGGAGGAATTGCCTACGGCCGCTTTTGTAAGCTTCAGTGCGGACAGGAACCTCCTGTAGCCGAGGCTGCTGACCAGTTTGCACTGTTTGTGTGCTTCGCAGAAAGATGAGATCTCGGAATTAATAATATCGCCGCCTTCATCCGCATTGGCTGCGGTGAACAGAACGGGCATCCCGAAACTGTCGAGGGCTTCAAGAAGAGGATATATGACTCCGGCGCCTGATCCGAGAGTTTCCGAATGACATGTGCACAACAGAAAATCACGGGAGAAATCGAAACCGACACTGTCGGATAGTTCTTCCGCTTTCATAAGGGGAACGGACAGAACGTTCTGCGCACCGAGAGAGCCCACATTATATACGTTAGCAGGGTCTTCGCCCAGTTGAATGACTCTTGTCCTGTACTTTTCGGTGGAGGGAAAATGAATGGCGCTCATCTTTGTTATGCAGTGGCGGTAGAATTCGTCCTTCGCGCCTTCGGTCGTCTCTCCGCCGGAAATATGAGCTATCGGGATCCTGCATATGGATGCGGCAGTCGCGACTCCGAAGATCTCATACCTGTCTCCGAGGAGAACAACAAGATCGGGGGATTCTCTTCTGAACCACGCGGAAAACATTGTGATCGTGTTGGCGACCGAGACTGCCTCGTCGGATACGTCACCATTGAAGATGTCGATAGCGGTATAGACGCTTATGCCATCTTCTTCTATCTCGGAAAGAGTATATCCCTGAGAAGTCATAAGATGCGCCCCTGTCGCAACGACAAGGGTCTCAATAGATTTGTGTTTAAGGAGCGAATCGATGACTGGCTTTAGCAGTCCGTATTCGGCCCTTGTTGAGGTTACTACAGCTACTCTGAAGTCGGCCAAAATATGCCCTCCGGTATATGTGTTCATAGTTAATGTAATTATATAACTAACCGTTTTTCCGAACAACTTCAGTTGTAGATTGTCGCCTATTATGATATATTTCTCATATCTATAATCAGTGTTTTGAGACGCAGCAAAGGGGTTGAAAGAACTTGTCTAAATATGCTGTTATAACAGGCGCGGACGGATTTATCGGAAGCCACCTCACGGAAAAACTGGTGAGGAGCGGAAGAAAGGTCAGAGCGCTTGCCATATACAATTCATTCGGCAGCTACGGCTGGCTGGAAGATCTTCCTAAGGAGATACGCGACGAGGTTGAGATAGTTCTCGGTGATGTCCGCGATCCCAACGGCATGAGGGAATTTACGAAGGGCGCAGATGAAATATTCCATCTTGCGGCTCTCATTGCCATCCCGTTCAGCTACAGGAGCCCGGACAGCTATGTCGATACCAATATCAAGGGTACTCTCAATATGCTGCAGGCTGCCAGGGACAACGGAGTCGGGCGCATACTCGTGACATCGACGAGCGAAGTTTACGGAACTGCCCAGTATGTACCGATAGATGAAAAGCATCCTTACCAGGGGCAGTCTCCCTATTCCGCGACAAAGATCGGGGCAGACAGACTGGCTGAGAGTTACTGGAGGTCATTCTCACTTCCGGTATCGATCGTGAGACCGTTCAATACTTACGGTCCGAGACAGTCGGCAAGAGCAGTCATACCCACGATAATCACACAGCTGCTAAGCGGCATGAAGACCATCAAGCTCGGAGCACTCGATCCTACAAGAGATTTCAATTTCGTCAAGGATACCGCAGCCGGATTCATCGCTATCGCAGATTGCCCCGACGCTGTCGGACAGGAGATCAATATTGCGACAGGTCAGGATATCTCTATAGGAGATCTTGCCAAGAAGATAATTGCGAAGATCGAACCTTCTGCGCAGATCGTCTGCGATCAGCAGAGACTGAGACCCGAGAAAAGTGAAGTCGAAAGATTGCTGGGAGATTCCACAAAGCTCAGAAACCTCACCGGATGGAAGCCGGAATATGATCTGGACAGAGGCCTCGATGAAACGATAGCCTGGATCAAAGATCACATGTCCAGCTACAAACCGGATATCTATAACGTATAAAAAGAAGGTAATATCATGGATTATATTCCGCTTTCAGTGCCTAATATGGGTGCGGAGGAAAGAAAACTCGTAGATGAAGCTGTCGACGCAAGCTGGGTATCCACAGGAGGCCCGTTTGTCAAACAGTTCGAAAAAGTAATTGCCGATTATGTAGGTATGCCCGATGCAGTCGCATGCGCCAGCGGTACAGCAGCTCTCCATCTCACTATGATGGAGGCCGGAGTAAAGAGGGATGATCTTGTGATCGCTCCGGACCTCACGTTCTATGCGACAGTCAATCCCATAAGATATTGCGGAGCAGATCCGGTGTTTATAGACTGCGACGATTCTCTTTGCATGGATCCCCAGAAACTTGAGGATTACTGTGCCAAAGAATGTGAACTTCGCGGAGATGAACTCTATGAAAAAGCTTCCGGAAGGCATGTCAGCGCTGTCGTTCCGGTTCATGTTTTCGGAAATCTTGCTGATATGGAGAGCATCAACGATATAGCCGCAAAGTATCACCTGAAGGTGGTGGAAGACGCAGCCGAGTCCCTCGGAAGCAGATGGACTAAAGGCAGATATGCAGGAAAGCATTCCGGTACAGTCGGCGATTTCGGAGCGTTCTCATTCAACGGAAACAAGATAGTAACCACAGGCGGCGGCGGAATGTGTGTCTCCAAGGAGCAGAAAGGCGCCGATCACATGAGGCACGTATCGACACAGGCAAAGGTGGATACGCTGAGATTCATACACGACGAAGTCGGATACAACTACAGGCTCACCAATCTTCAGTCCGCCCTCGGAATCGGTCAGATGGAGAAGATGGACGGCTTCATAGAGACCAAAAAGCGCAACTATGAACTGTACCAGGAGCTCGGTATCGAACTCATGCAGTTCAGCCCGAACTGCGCTCCCAACTACTGGTTCTACGCTTATCTTGCCGGTGACAAGAGAGACCTTCTCATAGAAGAACTTGATAAGAGAGGCATAGGATCGAGACCGATCTGGGAACTTATGCACAGACTTAAGCCATATGTTGACTGCAGAGCGTACAGGATCGAAAAGGCGCCGAAATACCATGCGTCAGTCGTCAATATTCCGTGCAGTACGAACCTCACAGAAGATGATGTAAGGTATGTCGCTGCAGCAATCAAGGACATTATGGGGTAAATGATGCAGTTATCCGAATATTTGATCGAAACAAGTGAAAAGATAGGCGAAGCGCTTCTCAAACTCGAAAAGCTGAAAGATGAGAAGATACTTTTCGTCGTAGAGAATGACGTGCTCAGAGGTGCGCTGACAGACGGCGACATCAGACGGCATCTTCTCGCCGGCGGCAGTATCGACGATGCCGTCATCGACGCCGCTACAAAAACGCCCTCGAGCTTTGAAGGCTTTTCGGAAGGTGACGCAAGAGAGCTCCTGAGAGAAAAGGAGATCATCTGTATCCCGATGACTGTAGAGGGAAAGGTCCACACTCTCGTATTCGAGAACAGGACAGTAAGTGCAGATCTCGGAGGACTGGATGTTCCGGTCATCATTATGGCAGGCGGGTTCGGAACAAGGCTCGCACCTTATACCGACGTTCTGCCGAAGGCGCTCATGCCGGTGGGTGAGAAGACCATAACCGAGCATATCATGGACAGATTCAAAAAGTTCGGATGCGCCGATTTTACATTCATAGTCAATCACAAGAAGAATCTTATTAAGTCATATCTGTCGGAAGTCGAAGACGGGTCTTTCAGCGTTTCGTTCTCTGACGAGACCAAACCTCTCGGGACCGGAGGCGGACTGTATAAGTTCAAGGGTTCCGGTATAAAAAAGGCGTTTATGACCAACTGCGATACCATAGTCGAAGCAGATTACCGCGATATTATAAGAAAGCACGATGAATCCGGAGCAGTACTGACAATAGTCTGCTCAAAAACAAAGCTCGAAGTCCCCTACGGGGTAATAGAGACGGATGAAGACGGATTTCTCACGGGAATGAAGGAAAAACCATCGTTCGATTTCCTCATGAATACCGGATTCTATGTTATAACCGATGAATTTATAAACGAGGTCAGGGACGATGAGTTCCAGCCGATGACCGATATAATATCCAGGTGCCTTGAAAAGGGAATGCGGATTGAGACATATGTAATAGAGAGCAGCTGCTTTGTAGACATAGGAAGGCCTGACGATCTCAGAAGAGTGATAAGAAAAATAAGATAGCAAAAAATCAGCCGGAGTTAAAAAACTCCGGCTGAAGTCTTGTTATGAGCTGCAATTATTCGGGCGTGCCCTTCCAGAGACCATGCAGGTTGCAGTATGCATATGCTGCGACCACTTTGTCTCCCTCTGTGAGCTTGAAGCATACCTTCGGCTCGGCACCGGGCTTCAGAGCCTTTCTCTGATTGCCCTGCTCCGTCTGAAGAGATACCCACTCGATGAAGTGCTCTTCGAGCATCGGATGAGCTACAGAAGAAACAGTTACGACTACGAGATCTCCGTCCTGTTCGATGACGGGAACGTGCTTTTCAACAGCCGCATCGGTGGAGTTAGCCTTGATCTCGGTCATCGGTTTTCCGCAGCAGACTACCGGGACGCCGCTTGAAGATACCTGTGCATAGATATTTCCGCATATCTCGCACTTGAAGAATTTCTGTTCCATAATTATCCTCCGTTAATTAATTTATAGTGCATTACCGGTGATGAGGGACAGTATGACATATACCGCCGTCAGAGCTACCAGTACAAAGAATACAATGATTATTGTTTTCTGCAGAGCGGCAAAACTGTCATCTCTCTGATAGTTGCCGCTGGGCTTTCTGTCTTTGTTGAAAAGAGCCATCGTTACCGCCTATCCAATTGATTTACTCAGAATCTCCCCGGTCTCGGCGTGAACGTAATAAGTATACTGAACACCGTCTGAGGAGAAGACTATCTTGTAGTAGACTTCATCCAGCTGGGATTCCTTTGAAATGATGCAGTCCCCCGGGGATGCATCCGTGCCCGAATCCTGTACTGCGATCGCGGCACAGTCGTCACGGGCAATGATATGCTTCCTTGCGGGTTTCGTCGCGGTAACAGCCATGACTGCAACAGCCGCAATACAGAAGACAGCCGCAATGAGCCGGGAATACTTTTTAAAGGCACCCATTGATCTCAGCAGAACTCAATGGTTCCGCTTTCGCCGTCCATGGATTTTATTCTGGCGAGAGATTCGACCCGCACACCCCGGGCTCTGATCATCTCTCCGCCCGGCTGAAACGCTTTTTCCACGGCAATACCTGCGCCTACAAGTGTTGCTCCGGCCTGTCCGACCAGGTCTATCAATCCGCCCAGGGCCGCGCCGTTGGCGAGAAAGTCGTCAATTATGAGGATCCTGTCGTCAGGGAGGAGGTATTCCTTCGATACGATGATGTCGGACAGTATCCCGTGTGTATACGATTTTACAGTTGTCTTATAGACATCGCCTGCTATGTTCTTGGTCTTGCTTTTCTTTGCAAAAAGTACGGGAACACCGAATTCTTCACCTGTTATGCATGCAAGACCGATCCCTGAAGCTTCAATAGTCAGGATCTTGGTTATATTCTCATCGCCAAACAGACGTTTGAACTCCTGCGCCATTTTTCTGAATGCGGAGATGTCCATCTGATGGTTGAGGAAACTGTCGACCTTAAGGATATCACCCGGATAAACTTTGCCTTCTTTGCGGATCTTGTCTTCTAAGTACTGCATGATTGCCCCCTGGGGAATGGTTATTGCTAATTATACGTTATCCAGACCTCTTGTTCCACCATGCGCATGATAGAAAGCATCGTAGAACGCGAGCATGTGCTTGAGGAGAGCAGGCGTGTCGAGACCGTACGGACATCTTGAGGCGCAGGCTCTGCAGTTGATGCAGTTGTCGATCCTGTGCATCTTGTCATATGATGCGTCATCCATGTACTGCTGCCATGGAGCTCTGCCGAGAAGGGTCTCGATCCTGGCCGCGGTCGGTATTTCGATGTTTGCCGCACATGGGAGACAGTAACCGCATGCTCTGCAGAAATCACCTGAATATTTCGCTCTGTCCGCTTCTATGACGGCCATGATCTCATCGCTGAGCTCGGGAGGGTTTTTCTCGAGTTCAAGCCAGTCCTCGAGCTCTTCCATCGTCTGTACGCCCCAGATTGGAACAACGTTGTCATGAGCTCTGGCAAACGCATAGCATGCCGCGGAGTTTGTGAGCATTCCGCCGCATAGCCCCTTCATGGCTATGAATCCGACATTGTGCTCCTTGCACAGTTCGGTCAGGGCGACTTCCTTTTCGGTGCTGATATAGCTGAACGGATACTGAACGGTATCGTAATCTCCCGAAAGAACTGCCGCTTTGGCGGTATCCGCGCTGTGATTCGTGATGCCGCAATAGCGAACGTATCCCTTTTTGACGGCTTCGTCAAATGCAGCCCAAGGACTGTTCGGATCGTTTCTGTCAGGCAGACCTTTTGGATTGTGGAACTGGATGATATCGATGTAATCGGTCTTCATCATCCGGAGGCTGTTCTCGATATGTTTCTGAGCTGTCGCCTTGTCGGTCGCTCCTGTTTTGGTCGAGATTATTATATTGTGTCTGACATCGGAGAGAGCGTTGCCGATCTTTTCCTCGCTGTCTGTGTATCTGTTCGCCGTGTCGTAATAAGTGATGCCGGAATCGTATGCCTTTCTCAGGATCCTGACGGCTTCGTCCATGGGAACGCGCTGGATCGGCAGACATCCGAGAGAGACGGCGCTGACTTCCAGGCCGGTTCTTCCAAGTGTTATCGTACGCATGCAATACTCCTTTCAAAGACTCTTTCCGGGACGCGATTGATCGCTTCCGCAGTTGAAGAGAAAGTCCTTAAATAATATAATAATTTAAGTTAATTATATAATATGGAGTTTATTATGAACAACCTGGAAAAAACAATGGATAAGATCACTGCGCTCTGTAAGAATCGCGGTTTTGTATATGCGGGAAGTGAGATCTACGGCGGTCTTGCAAACAGCTGGGATTACGGACCGCTCGGCGCTGAGATGAAAAACAACATCAAGGAAGCCTGGAGAGAGAAGTTTATTCGTCAGAATACTCTCAATGTTGGACTCGATTCAGCCATTCTCATGAACCCCGAAGTTTGGGTGGCCAGCGGACACGTATCGACATTCAACGATCCGCTCATCGACTGCAAGGCGTGCAAGATGCGTTTCAGAGCAGACAACCTCATCGAGAACTGGGCCAAGGAGAACGACCCCGATGTCAACGTCGAGGCTATGAGTCAGGATGAAATGATGGCATATATCCGCGAAAAGAACATTCCGTGTCCTGAATGCGGAAAAACAGACTTCACGGATATCAGAAAATTCAACCTGATGTTCAAGACATTCCAGGGAGTAACAGAGGACGCAAAGAACCAGATCTATCTGAGACCTGAGACAGCACAGGGTATCTTCGTAAACTTCGCCAATGTCCAGAGAACGACCAGAAGAAAGCTGCCGTTCGGCATTGGGCAGGTCGGCAAGAGCTTCAGAAACGAGATCACACCGGGCAACTTTACTTTCAGAACAAGAGAGTTCGAGCAGATGGAGCTCGAGTTCTTCTGCAAGCCGGGTACTGATGACGAGTGGTTCCAGTACTGGAGATCTTTCTGCTGGAACTGGCTCATCTCTCTCGGCATGAGAGAAGAGAACATCAGATACAGAGACCACGAAAAGGCGGAACTTGCGCACTATGCAAAGGCTACAACGGATATCGAGTTCGTGTTCCCGTTCGGCTGGGGCGAACTTCTCGGCGTTGCGAACAGAACGGACTTTGACCTCGGCAGACATTCCGAGCATTCCGGAAAGCCGCAGGATTACTTCGACGCGGAGACAAACGAGAGATATGTTCCTTATGTCATCGAGCCTTCGATCGGCGCAGACAGACTCATGCTCGCGTTCCTCATCGATGCATATGATGAAGAGCAGCTCGAGGGAGGAGACTCAAGAGTTGTCCTGAAGCTGCACCCCGCGATCGCACCGTATAAAGCGGCGGTTCTCCCGCTTTCAAAGAAACTGTCAGAGAAGGCAAGGGGCATCTGGGAAGAACTGTCATGCCACTTCATGACAGATTATGACGAGGCCGGTTCGATAGGAAAGAGATACCGCCGTCAGGACGAAGTCGGAACACCGTTCTGCATCACCTATGACTTCGATTCCGAGCAGGACAACTGTGTCACTGTCAGAGACAGAGACACAATGGAGCAGGTCAGGATCCCGATTGCAGAACTTCCCGCATATATCGAGGAAAAACTGAAGTTCTGATATACCTTCAGAGAGACGGAGTATTATTTTGAGCAAGATAAGCACATATCTCGCCAGAGTTAAGACAATGAGCTTCAAGCGGATGTCCATGTACGCCGACAGGTCCCGCCAGGAGTCGGGAAGACTCAAGGCAGTGATACTTGCGGATATGATCATCTGTTCGTTCAAATACGGTGTCGGGTATCAGGACTACTACCTCTTCGGATTCGCGAATTACAGAAATCCGGGGCAGAGACGGTCGTTCATGACAATGAACGACAACATACAGCTCGTCAGAAGGTTCAACGATCCGAACGACAAGATGATTTTTGAGGACAAACCGTCCTTTGACGAGAAGTTTTCCGATATGCTCGGCAGGGAATTCGTCAATATCGGAAAGGCATCCGATGAAGAGATAAAGGAGTTCGTCAGCAACAACAGAGTCTTTTTTGCCAAGACAGCTGACGGATACGGAGGATTCGGCGTCAAGAGATATGAGGGACTGGATCCCGATGAAGCACTTGAGATCATCAAGGAAAATCATTTCAATCTTCTTGAACAGCCTATAGTGCAGCACAGCACTATGAGCGAGCTGAACAGCACTTCCGTAAACAGCCTCAGAATAGTCACTCTCCTCGGCGATGAAGGAGATGTGAATGTTATGTACGCTCTTGTCAGAGTCGGTAGAAGCGGTTCCGATGTGGATAATGTGTCCAGCGGAGGCATGTATGCCCCGATAGGCAAAAACGGAGAGATAACCGCGAAGGCGTTCTGTGACAAGACGGGCGAATACTATGAGAAGCATCCCGATACAGGTGTCACGTTCAAGGGATTCAGGATCCCGATGTACGAGAAGTGCATAGAGCTGGTCACCGAGGCAGCCAGAAGAGTTCCAACCGTGAGATATGTGGGATGGGATGTTGGCGTGACGGAGAACGGACCTGTTCTTATAGAGGGAAACACTTTCCCCGGATATGATATGTGTCAGAACCACGGGCATATCAGCGAAGGGCTTGGCATACTGCCGGCATTTGAAAATATACTTGGAGAAAAACTCAGATAAAGGGGTATGACAATGATCAGATACGAAAATCCGCTGGTATTCGGCGCAGGCGCGGCCAATTTTGACATCAACTGCATCATCAAGGAGCCGCCGCTTGTTATGAAAGACTCCAATCTTGTAAGCATGGTCGCCTCATCGGGCGGAGTCACAAGGAATATCCTTGAGAATCTCGCAAGGCTGGGTGTTCAGTCCGCAATGCTCTCCGCATACGGGGACGACGCATACGGCGACAGGCTGAGAAAGGATGCCGAGAATGCAGGGATAGATATGAGCAGAGTAAGACTATGCCAGGGCGTATCCTCATCCTCGTATGTATCCGTTCAGGATGCGGACGGAGATATGGCTGTTGCTTTCTGTGATACTTCAGTGCTCGGAAACATCGACCCTGCCTATTTCGACAGCTATAAGGCGGATGTCTGTAAAGCCAAGGTTGCCGTCTGTGATCCGAGTATGCCGATAGACCTGTTGGAATACTTCATATTCAACACAGCTGAAGATGTTCCGGTATTCCTCGATCCCGTTTCCACTAATTTTGCCAGACAGTGTATCCCGCTTGTAAAGGGAGTCGACACCATCAAGCCGAACCGGATGGAACTCGAGGCAATGACGGGCCATTCAACGGCTACAGAAGCGGATCTCCGGATCGCATGCGAGAAAATGCTTGAGCTCGGAGCAAGGCGTGTCGTTGTCAGCATGGGCAGAAACGGATGCTATCTCATGGACAGGGATGGTCTCGAGATCAGAAGGCAGTTCAAGCCCATAGAGAATATGGCAAATGCCACAGGAGCGGGAGATTCATTCATGGCGGGACTCATCTACGGATTCGTCAACGGACTCAGCGACACGGAAGCTCTCGACTGCGCGCTTGCGACGGGAACGATCGCCGTTCTTTCGGAACATACTATTGAGCCGAATCTCAGCGTTGAGATGATGCGCAATACTATAGCCAAATACCGTATGTAACAGGGAGACCTGTGATAATAATTATTTACAACTTATAGATAAAGGAGAATTACTATGGGTTTGGAAAAATATCTGGATATCAAACCGGAAATAGCGGAAGCGCTTAAAAACGGAACACCGGTCGTTGCTCTCGAATCAACGATACTGAGTCACGGCTTCCCGTATCCGGAAAACAAGGAATTTGCAAAGGAAGTCGAAAAGATCGTAAGAGCTGAGGGAGCGATCCCCGCAACTACGGCTATCATCGGCGGAAAACTCAAAGTCGGACTCACGGAAGAAGAACTTATGTTCATGTGCAATCCTGTCGATGTCGGCAAGGTCAGCCGCAGGGATATAGCTGTATATCTTGAAGCCGGAAAAGCAGGAGCAACAACGGTCGCAACGACAATGATCATCGCGGCAATGGCCGGGATCAAGGTATTTGCAACAGGCGGAATCGGTGGAGTTCACCGCGGTGCAACAGAGACCATGGACATTTCTGCCGACCTTCAGGAGCTCGCACAGACACCTGTAGCGGTCGTATGCGCAGGAGCAAAGCAGGTACTCGATATAGGGCTTACTCTTGAGTATCTTGAGACAATGGGTGTACCGGTACTCGGATACGGCACAGAGGATTTCCCGGCATTCTATTGCAGAAAGAGCGGATTCGATGTTGACTATGCCGCAAAGGACGCAGCTGAGGTCGCAAGGATCATCAACACAAAATGGGATCTCGGACTCAAGGGCGGACTTATCATCGGAAACCCGATCCCGGAAGAGTATGAGCTTGACTTCGATACCATGGAAGGCATCATCAATCAGGCAATTGCCGAAGCTAACGAGAAGGGCGTCAGGGGAAAGTATATTACCCCGTTCCTTCTTGCCAGGATCAAGGAACTCAGCGGCGGCGAATCCTTCAAGAGCAATACGCAGCTTGCGTTCAACAACTGCCGTGTTGCAGCAAAGATCGCATGTGAACTTGCAAAGCTGTAAAGATCAATAACCCAATAGTTAAGGAGTGGCACGGTATGTGTCACTCCTTTTGTGTTGCAAAAAACAGGCGGACGACGATGTCCGCCTGTTTTGAAGCAGTTTAGATATTGTAGATGCGTCTGCCGTTTTCCGCTGCCCTGTTTATGACTTCCTGAGGATCCATTGAGAGCAGTTCACCGACCGTCTCGGCAACTTCACCTATCCAGGATGATATACACGGTTCACCTTTGTGAGTCGTTGGGGAGATAAACGGAGCGTCGGTCTCAAGTACGATATGGTCGATGCCGACTCTTCTCACTGATTCACGCCTGTTCTTCTCGTTGAGAAATGTGACCTCCGGACCGACCCCTATATACATCCCCAGATCGACAACGCTGCAGGCCATATCGGGAGACCCTGCAAATCTGTGAAGCACGCCTTTGGGTTTGCGCTGCCTGAGGATCTCAAGCATATCGTGATGGGATTCCCTGTCATGAATGTTTACGGGCAGTCCAAGCTGTTCAGCGAGATCCAGTTGTTCGATGAAGCGCTGCTGCTGGATCTTCTTTTCAGGCTGTTTGAAGAAATAGTCAAGACCGATCTCACCGATGCATACGACTCTGGTCCTCTTTGTCATCCCGGCCAGCTGATCGAGCCAGTCGGAGGGAAGATCACCGGTATTCATCGGGTGAACACCAACCGCGGCGCAGAAGAAATCGTATTTTTCAGCGAGAGCGCAGGAACGCTCGGAGCTCGGAAGATCCGAACCGATATTCATTATGAGATCCACGCCTCTGTATCTGTGCTCATTGTTGAGAAGCGCGTCCGCATATGAAGAGTAGATCTCTTCATCATAGTGGGCATGCGTATCAAAGATACCGGTGTACATTATCTGATCCTCGTACCTGCTGGAACTGAATCATCGATAAAGACGACCTTCGGGCCATCCTCAACATCGCTCGAGAGAAGCATGCCTTCGCTCTCGATACCGAATATCTTTCTCGGCGCGAGATTGAGTACAGCTGCGATCTTTTTGCCCTTGAGCTCTTCGGGAGAATACCACTGAGCTATTCCTGAAAGGATCGTGCGCTCGCGCTCGCCGTCAAAGGCGCGGAACTTGAGCAGTTTGTCTGACTTCTTTACAGGCGCGCAATCGAGTATCTCGACGACTCTAAGCTCTGACTTCATGAACTCATCATAGTCGATAACGGGTTCATGCTCGATAGCGGGAGCTGCAGGGGCCATAGCCTGTTTCTTGATCTCCTCGAGAGCCTTGAGTTCGGCATCGAGATCGATCCTCGGGAACAGGACGTCACCCTTTACGACCGTAAAGCCGTCAGGAAGGAGTCCGAAAGTGAACGCAGACTCATATGTTGTGACTTCTTCCGGAGCGCCGAGCTGTGCCCAGATCTTCGGAGCAGTCTTCGGCATTACCGGGCTGATGAATACTGCGCATATTCTGAGAGCCTCGGCGAGATTGTAGAGTACGCATGCAAGACGGGCTTTCTTCGACTCATCCTTTGCGAGGATCCACGGTGAAGTCTCATCGATGTATTTGTTGGCTCTGGAAATGACCTTCATGATCTCTTCGAGAGCTTTCGGAGGCTGAACATCATCGATTGCCTTACAGTATTTCTCAGGCAGTTCCTTGCACATTCTGATAAGCTCATCGTCTTCAGGACCGCCTTCCTTTTCTGCGGGAAGAGTTCCGTTGAAGTATTTGAGGATCATTGCAACTGTGCGGGAAAGGAGATTTCCGAGATCGTTGGCAAGATCTATATTGATCCTGTTGATAAGGCTTTCATTCGTGAAGTTGATATCGTTGCCGAATACGCCTTCTCTCATGAGATACCAGCGGATGACATCGGATGAATAGCGCTCGCACAGGATGACCGGGTCGACGACATTACCGACGCTCTTGCTCATCTTTCCGCCGTCCATGAGAACCCAGCCGTGTCCGAACACATGCTTCGGAATGGGAACATCGATGGACATAAGGATCGCAGGCCATATGATCGTATGGAATCTTACGATCTCTTTTGCCATGAGGTGGATATCTGCTGGCCAGTATTTGCCGAAATCATCATATGTGTCATTGAGATAGCCGAGCGCTGTGATGTAGTTCGTCAGGGCATCGACCCATACATACACGGTGTGGGAAGGATCGAAATCGACCGGAATGCCCCATTTGACGGATGTTCTTGAAACGCACAGATCTTCCAGCCCCTGTTTGATGAAATTGACCATCTCATTCTTTCTTGATTCAGGTCTGAGGAACGAGGGATCGTTCTCGAACATATCGAGAAGACGCTGAGAATAGTTGGAGAGTTTGAAAAAGTACGCTTCCTCTTCGGCAAGATCCACATCCCTGCCGCAGTCAGGGCATTTGCCGTCTACGAGCTGGCTCTCTGTCCAGAATGATTCACAGGGTTTGCAGTACCAGCCTGTGTATTTTCCCTTATAGATGTCACCCTTGTCGTACATCTTCTTGAAGATGCGCTGTACGGACTGTACATGGTACGGATCGGTAGTTCTTATATATCTGTCATACTTGATATCCATCAGCTCCCAAAGATCTTTTATGGAAGCGACGATCCTGTCGACGTATTCCTGAGGAGTAGAGCCGGCTGCCGCAGCTTTGTCGGCGATCTTCTGACCGTGTTCATCGGTACCTGTAAGGAACATGACATCATAACCCTGCATTCGTTTGAAACGGGTGATCATATCAGATGCAACCGTTGTGTAGCTGTGTCCGATGTGAAGCTTATCGGACGGGTAATAGATAGGAGTTGTCAAATAGAATGTTTTCTTTTCAGCCATTGAAATCAGGCCCCTTTCGAATGAAGTTATAATGTCATAAGTATTAAAAGTATATCACAATATAGGCCGGGAGAAAAACAATATCCCGGACGGATCCGGGATAAAGGTTCAAAAGAAATTATGAAGGAGGTCAGTCTTCTTCGGCAACATATCTTTTTCCGAAAGAATCTCCCCAGTCATATCTGTCATTGTCGGTGATCTCCCGGATGACTTTTGCGGGAGAACCGCCGACTATGGTCATAGGCGGAACATCTTTCGTGACCAGAGAGTTAGCTCCTATTATCGAGCCGTGTCCTATGGTGACGCCTTTGAGTATGGTGGAACATGCGCCGATCCAGACGTCATCCTCTATCGTGATCGGAGCCGAGATCACGGGAAAGCCGTGACCGGTGGTCCTGGATTCGGGATGTATCGGATGATCAGCGGCGATTATAGTAACATTAGGCCCTACGACAACGTTATTCCCGATCGTAACGGTATCGGCATCGAGTATGACCAGATTGTAATTGGCATAGAAGTTCTTACCGAGGAAGATCTTTTTTCCGTCATCGCATCGGAACGGAGGCTCAATGACCGTGACTTCGTCCACGGATCCGAGCAGTTCCTTCAGTATATCGTATTTGCCCTTTATATCTGTACAGTCAATGGAATTGTATTTCTGCAGGAGGACCCTGTTCTTTTTCGCAAAATTCCACCACGGAGCAGAATAACCTCCGAGAAATTGTTCTGTGCCCATAAGTATCCCTTCCGCTTATTTCAAAAATCTGAAGAAGTCCTTAAACGTGTTGAGCCAGTGCGTCACCAGCACGGAATGGGTCGACACGAACAGATAGCAGACGACACCGAGAATAATCATCAGGATCCAGATTATGATCATTGCCCTTGAAAGAGAGCGGAGGCTCTTTTTCTTCGCGGAACACGCCCACACAATTGTCAGAATGAGACCCAGAATCGGGATCTGCATTACAATCAGAACAAGCAGATATCCCAAGGTGGACAGCGATCTCTCCATCTTGAAAGTTTCGGGATCGATCATTGAAGGATTTTCCTCAGACGGGATCCCGAGAATCGGGGGATATGATGTAGGCTTGTTCAGGGTAACACCGGGCATCAGCGGCACCGACGGTTCTTTCGGCAATTCCAAAGAGGGAACTTCTGAATCAGCAACAGGTTCTTCGGTTTTGGCCGTATCAGTCATTGCGGCAGTTTCCTGTTCTTCCGTGCTTTTTGAAGAGAACAGATCGTCCATGGTGAGCCTCCTCGAATAGGTCAATATGATTATGCATTCATTATAATGTAAAACTGATATTTTTCTCAAAATCAAAAGTGAGAAACAATGAGAAAAACATATGAAAAACGGCGAAAACAAGAGAAAATACAATATATTTTGAATTTTGGCGGTATTTAGTATTGACTTGCCCGATTATGGCATATATAATTCTCGTTGCACTCTAAAAAAGCAATAATCTGAAAGGAATAATATAGATGTCTACTTTTCTTGCAAAACCAGCTGACATTGAACGCAAGTGGTATGTTGTTGACGCAGCAGGCAAGTCCCTCGGACGCACAGCTGTTGAAGTAGCAAACCTCCTTCGCGGAAAGAACAAGACGATCTTCACACCTAATGTTGACTGCGGTGATCATGTTATCGTTATCAATTGTAAAGATGCAGTTCTCACAGGAAGAAAAGGATCTGAGAAGGTCTACTTCCGTCACACAGGTTGGATCGGCCACACAAAGAAGGTTCCTTACGGCGAACTTCTTGCAAACAACCCGACAAAGCTCATGGAGCTTGCAGTATCCAGAATGGTTCCGAACAACACGATCGGACGCAAAGCTCTCACAAGACTCCACCTCTACAGTGGTGCAGAGCACAAGCACGAAGCTCAGAAGCCTGAGCAGTTCACATTTTAAGGCGGGAGGTAATTAATCAATGTACGAATCTAGACCTTTTTATGCCGGCACAGGAAGACGTAAATCCTCTGTTGCCAGAGTTCGCCTTTACAACGGCACAGGCGCCATTGTCGTCAATGGACGTGACATCAATGACTACTTCGGTCTTGAAACACTGAAGCTCATCGTTCGTCAGCCTCTCGAGCTCACAGACACAACATCAAAGTTCGATATCGTCTGCAACGTAAACGGCGGCGGAATCTCCGGTCAGGCCGGTGCTATCCGTCACGGAATCGCAAGAGCTCTTCTTCAGTTCAACGCAGAACTTCGTCCTGAGCTCAAGAAAGCAGGATTCCTCACACGTGATCCGAGAATGAAAGAGCGTAAAAAGTACGGCCTCAAAGCTGCACGTCGTGCTCCGCAGTTCAGCAAGCGCTGATCTCGAGTCGAAATCATCAAAAAACCCTGGAATCTCAACGGTTTCAGGGTTTTTTCATGCCCGGAAATCTTTGATGGTTTTTCATGGCGTTCCATGGTTTTCGACCGATTTTTTATAGTTAACGAGGGGCTAACCGCCGTTTTTCGGGCCTTTATAGTTAACAAATGGGCTAAATGAGGGAGAGCAAAAAGTGCGTTTTCCGTGGATTGAAGGGCGGCATGTCTCCTCCCCGAAAAGCGGTTTTATCCCCCTTTCCATGCCTCTATCCAGACTACGATTTGAAATTGGTCCGTTTGGCCGAATCTGACCGAACCAGACATTTCTAATCAGGTTTTATCCTATTCTAAGGTGCTCAGCAGACAGTTCTTCCTGCCGGGCATCTTTTCTTTTCCAGAAGAAAACCTCCATACATAACCCGGTTACTGTTCTGAACGGTAATCGGGCTTTTTTCATTTCTGCAGGCTCTGCAGAACCATCATGAAAAAGGAGGATTAGTCGATGGAAAAAGAAACTATCATGATCGACGGCGTGCGTTACTATGCTGACCGTCCTCGCAGCTGCAGGGGCTGTTACTTTTGGAAGAATAGGAAAACGGGCTGCGTTCTCAAAAAGGAGAACTGCTACTATCTGGCGGAAGCGCCTAAACGGAAGTCTCCCTGCGAAGGCTGCTGCTATGGCCCATGTGTCAGCTTCTGCATGAAAAAGATCCTTGGATATAAGGGTGAGGAGGTGCCTGCCAGTGTGCGATAGGAATGAAACGTTGAACCGGTACAGGAAGCTGCTGGATACGCCTGATAAAGCAGACAGGTCAAAAGAACCGCCCAAATGCAGCTGCTGCCCTTACTACCAGCCTGATTTCAGGTACCGGAGTTGTCTTTTCTCAGAATGCCCATATGGCAAGGCCAGAAATACGGCCTTTCGGAAAAAGCCGCTTCGGAATGAGAAGATCATCGGCAAGGAGGTGGGTGGTATGGATGCATGAGTATTTTTACGGTGCACAGTCCAGCACATACTCCTTCATTCGGGTCCCCACGGTTCTTTTCACTGATGATCAGTACAAATATGTTTCAGCAGAGGCTAAGGTCCTGTATGGCCTGCTCCTGGCAAGAATGGATCTGTCAGCAAAAAACGGTTGGCTCGATGATCAGGGCCGGGTGTACATCATTTGTACCCTTTCAGAGATCATGGAGAAGCTGAACTGTGCTGATAATAAGGCCACGAAGCTGATGAATGAACTGGAAGACAAGTGCGGACTGATCGAACGAAAGCGCCAGGGTCTCGGCAAACCTAATCTGATCTATGTTAAGAACTTTCTTTCTGTGGATAACGCTGTGGAATCACGATTCAAGAGTCGTGATAATCACGATTCTGGAGTCGCGGAAATCACGATTCCGGATTCTTCAAAATCACGATCAAGTAATAAAGATCAAAAATATATTGATCTCAGATATACAGAGAATCCTATCTATCCGGGATGGGATACGGATGGGATGAGTGAGTACGAGCGTTATAAGGAATGGTTCAGGAGGCAACTGGAGATCGATATCCTCATACTGGGCCATCCTACTGAGAAGGAAACCCTGGAGGGAATTCTGGATATCCTGGCTGAGACCTGCAGTTCCAATAAAAAGGAGATTCGCATCGCTGGGGACGATAAGCCGAAGGAAGTCGTGAAAAGCCGGCTGATGAAGCTGGATTCCATGCATATCCAATATGTGCTGGATTGTCTGAAAGAGAATACTTCGGATGTTAAAAACATCAAGCAGTACCTTCTGACAACGCTATTCAATGCCCCGGTCACAATCAGTCCCTACTACCAGAACAGGGTCAATTATGACCTCTATCGTGACAAGCTTTAAGGAGGTGAAGAGAGTGCCGTATTATGAACCGGAAACAACCGGACAGCCTGAAAGAGTCCAAAAGATTCCGATCAGTGATTTGAAGCCTTTTCGGAACCATCCGTTTCGAGTGGTGGATGATGAGTCGATGATAAGAACAACGGAGAGCATCTCCATGTTCGGCGTACTCACGCCTCTTCTCGCAAGGCCACTTTCAGATGGATCTCTTGAGATTATCTCCGGTCACAGAAGAGCCCGTGCAGCTGAAGCTGCAGGTCTTTCTGAAGTGCCAGTGATTGTCCGGAAGATGACCGATGATGAGGCGGTGGTCCTGATGGTGGATTCAAATCTGCAAAGAGAAAACATCCTGCCCAGCGAACGAGCTTTTGCTTACAAGATGAAGCTGGAGGCAATGAAAAGGCAGGGCGAACGGACTGACTTGACGGAAGAAGGAACTTCCCGACAAGTCGTCGGAAAGTTAGAGGCTGCCGATGTGCTTGGACAAGACACGGGAGAAAGCGGGCGTCAGGTGCAGCGTTTTATCCGTCTCACGAACCTGATTCCGGAGCTCTTAGAAATGGTCGATCAGAGGCAGATCTCCTTCAATCCGGCGGTGGAGCTTTCTTACCTAAAGCCGGAGGAACAGAAAAACCTGATTGAGGCCATGGATTTCACACAGGCCGCCCCCTCCCTCTCACAGGCGATGAGGCTGAAGAAGCTTAGCCAGGAAGGCAATTGTTCCCTGGATGATATGTGCGAGATTCTGGGTGAAGTCAAAAAGGGCGATCTGGAACGTGTCGCATTCAAGAGTGAACAGCTCCGAAAGTACTTTCCAAAGTCCTATACCCCCAAGCAGATGAGCGACGTGATACTGAAACTGCTGGATCAGTGGCAGAAGAAACGCCAGCGGGACAAAGCAAGATGACAACTGAATATGTACCCCAAGCAGCGCCTTTGAAGAGATTCATAGGCGCTATTTCTTTATCAAAACCAAAAACAAAGGAGAAATGGACATGAAGAACGATGATTCTCTGAAAAGAATTAAGGCCATGGCAGAAGCCCTTGCCAAGATTCAGAAAGCACAGGATGAACAGAAGGCCATGCAGGCTATGGAAGAGGCTGAGGACGATGATATGGATCTCGTGGCGGATATGCTGATGGAGATTGCAGATCTCCTTTCTCAGGCTGCGGAACTCAGCGCCCAGGCTGCGGCGCTCATTAACGGCGAGGATATTGAAGCGGATTGTTTTCCTCGTTGCTGTGTGATGGAGGTGTACTTCGATGATGAACTTTGATGAATTCCTGGAAGCTGCAAAGGACCGTGTCCAGGAGACCATTCCTGAAGCAGAAGTGAAGATCCAGCAGGTCAACAAGTTGCAGGGAGAATCCTACACCGGGATCTCAGTCCAGCCGGAAGGCGCTGCGGCGGCAGTGACATTTAACGTCAGCCCTGCGTTTGAGCGATACCAGGATAACGAATCCCAGCTGGAGGCCATTCTCGGTAAGATCGCAGATGATGCCAGACAGGTGTCTTCCGCGATCCCTGCCTTTTCCATCTCAGACATCACGGACTATTCCACGGCTAAGGACCATCTCGTAATGCAGGTGATCCCCGTGGGACCTAATATGGAAATGCTCGAGAACATCCCGCACAAAACCGTGGAGGACATTGCCGTGGTTTACCGAGTGGAACTTCCCAATGCTGCTGACAGCTCTGCTACCACGTTGGTCACGAATCAGCTACTTGCTGAGTATGGCGTCACTGCGGATCAGCTGCATGTCGATGCTGTTGCAGCGCAGATCGCCAATCATCCTCCGGTTCTGAGAAACATGTCCGAGATGATGGCGGAGATGTCCGGAGGCCTGTTCGATATGCCGGAGTCTCCTATGTGGGTGGCGACGGTAGACGGCGGAATGAACGGCGCATCTGTCACACAGCTTCCTGCCTTTCTTGAGGAGGCAGCAGACAGACTGGGCGGTGACTTCTTTGTCCTCCCTTCTTCAGTTCATGAGGTGCTGTTCATCCGTGATGACGGTTCCTTTGAACGTGAAGATCTCGAAAGCATGGTCAGAGGCGTCAATGCCACAGAAGTCAGCGAAGCGGATTTCCTGTCCGATAGCGTTTATCACTATGACAGCGACGATCACATCTTCGAGAAGGCCACGACTTTTGAAAGCAGAGTTGCCGAGGAACCTGCTCTGTATGGAGCAGAACCTGCCAGAGAGACGATGACCGTCCTTTTGGTCGAGCCGGACAAATATCCCCGCCCGGTCGAGATGGGCACTGAGCTGGAGGATCTTCAGAAGGCTGTCGGAGGCTATATTGAGGTGGTTTATCCCTTTGATGAGCCGGTCGGCCTGATCATGAATGAAGAAGGTAAGCTTGATGGTCTGCCCCTGAACCGGGCGCTCAGGGACGATGACGGCAAGATCTACGATGTGGTTGCCGGCCCGTTCCTGGTGGTAGGCCTCACGGAGGAGAATTTCGGGTCCCTGACACCGGAACAGCTGGCTGCTTTTGAAGAGAAGTTCCATTCTCCGGAGGTGTTTGTCCGCATGGGGCGCGGTATCATGGCGATCCCGGTTGACGAAAAGGCGGCCGAAACGGCTGCACCGGAAATGAAGCCTCAGAAGCATGTGAAGGAGGAGGTCAGATGATCAGATGGTTCATTCCCCTCATCAGCTTTGTCATCGGCGCTTCCTTCGGGATGATGACCATGTGCCTGATGGTTGTAAGCGGCAGGGCTGATGAGAGGGAACGAAACGAAACGGAGGTGATGAAGGATGCAGGAGGAAGTCGAAAGCAGGACTGTGAACCTGGCAATCAGCACGTCGAAGCTGACCGCACGTACCATAGTCTCTGCGGTCCGGGGTTATCTGAACCATCGGAGGAGTGTATCGTTCAGGAAGGGACAGACCGCTGACAAGGAACCCAGTGGCAAGCAGACGGTAAAAGAGCTTCTTGGTCAGGGACAGGGCGTCACCAACCTCGATATCGCTCAAACGGATCTGAAAGGCTTCGAACGAGTCGCTCGTAAATACGGTATAGACTATGCCATCCGGAAGGACGCCTCTGTTGATCCTCCCAAGTACCTGGTCTTTTTCAAGGCGAAGGACGCAGACGCTATGGAGGCAGCATTCAAGGAGTATTCCCAGAAGGCTCTGAGGAAGGAAGAACGTCCGAGTGTCCTGGATCAGCTCAGGAAGTTTAAGGAGCTTGTGGCTTCCCTGCCTGGCAAGGTCATCAACCGGGAGAAAAAGAGGGAGCTTGACCGATGAATACGAACAGGCTGAAAAAGACCATCATCAAAGCTCTGCCGTATGTGCTTATGGGCTTTATTTGCACCAACCTGGGCGAGGCCTGGCGTCTGGCTGAAGGAGCTGATGCCAGCAAGAAGCTGCTGTCGTTCTTCAGCACGCTGGGTCCTGCCTTCACGAACCCCCTTCCGAGCTTTCATCCGGTGGACCTGCTGGTCGGTGCCATTTGTGGCGGTGCTCTGTGGCTTGCGGTCTATATCCGCCACAAGAACGCCAAGCATTTCAAACACAACCAGGAGTACGGCTCTGCCCGCTGGGGTACTCACGCAGATATCGAACCATTCATGGATCCCGTCTTCCAGAACAATGTGATCCTGACACAGACAGAACGGATCACGATGAGCAACCGTCCGAAGAATCCGGCCAATGCCAGGAACAAAAACGTCCTGATTGTCGGTGGCTCCGGATCCGGTAAGACAAGATTTTGGCTTAAACCGAACCTGCTTCAGATGCACAGCTCCTATGTTGTGACAGATCCGAAAGGCAGTATCCTGGTGGAATGCGGCCATGCCCTGCAGGCCATCGGAAAGTATGAGATCAAGGTATTTAATACCATCAATTTCTCCAAGAGCATGCACTACAATCCATTTGCCTATATCCACAGCGAGAAGGATATCCTGAAACTCGTCACCACATTGATCGCCAACACCAAAGGCGACGGCAAATCCGGGGACGAGTTCTGGACCAAAGCAGAGACGCTGCTGTACTGCGCATTGATCGGCTATATCCACTATGAAGCGCCGGTCGAGGAACAGAACTTCGCAACGCTGATCGAATTCATCAACGCCATGGAGGTCCGGGAGGATGATGAGGAGTTCCAGAACCCGGTGGACATCATGTTCGAGAATCTGGAGAAAAGAAAGCCAAAGCATTTCGCAGTC
This sequence comes from Oscillospiraceae bacterium, assembly GCA_017512745.1. Taxonomy (GTDB): domain Bacteria; phylum Bacillota; class Clostridia; order Oscillospirales; family Ruminococcaceae; genus RGIG5675. The sequence continues at coordinate 32,362 of JAFWEV010000025.1, read as the reverse complement.
AGACAGTACAAGAAATACAAACTGGCTGCAGGCAAGACCGCCAAGTCGATCCTCATCTCATGTGGGGCAAGGCTGGCGGTCTTTGATATTCAGGAGCTCAGAGAGATCACAGCCTACGATGAGCTGGAGTTGGATACCATCGGGGACCGGAAGACGGCGCTGTTCCTGATCATGTCGGATACGGACGCAACCTTCAACTTCCTGATCTCCATGATCTACACTCAGCTGTTCAACCTGCTGTGCGAAAAAGCGGATGATGTCTATGGCGGCAGGCTTCCGATCCATGTCCGGTGCCTGATCGATGAGGCAGCGAACATCGGGCAGATCCCCAACCTGGAAAAGCTGGTCGCCACGATCCGAAGCCGTGAGATCTCGGCCTGCCTGGTGCTGCAGGCCAGATCCCAGCTCAAAGCAATCTACAAGGACAATGCCGATACGATCATCGGCAACATGGACTCCCAGATCTTCCTTGGCGGCTCTGAACCGACAACCTTAAAGGAACTGGCGGAAGCTTTGGGCAAGGAAACCATTGATACCTTCAACACTTCCGATACACGAGGCAACAGCCCGAGCTACGGGACCAACTACCAGAAGCTTGGAAAAGAACTGATGAGCCGCGACGAGCTGGCTGTTATGAACGGCAGCAAGTGCGTCCTCCAGCTCAGAGGAGTTAGGCCGTTCCTGTCGGACAAGTACGATATCACCCAACACCCGAACTACAAGTACACGTCCGATTTTGATAAGAAATACACTTTTGACATTGAGAAGTATCTGAACCGGCGCATGAAACTGAAAGCCGAAGAAGAATTCGATGTCATTCAGGCTTAAGGCAGCCTCCGGGCTGCCGATACATAGCGGTCCGGATCCGTTTCCGGGCCGCGTGTTGTCTGAATGAAGGCCATACGCACCCACTGCCTGTAGAGGCAAATGAGTCGAGGGGTATGGCAATGGACCGGACAAGTCAGGCAAAACCAATTCCACCCCTTCGGGGGAACCATTAAGGAGGCCTGTATGGCATTTTTCAACAGCGCAGTCGGCGTACTGCAGACTCTCGTTGTGGCGCTCGGCGCCGGTCTTGGCATTTGGGGTGCCATCAACCTGCTGGAGGGTTACGGCAACGATAACCCCGGTGCGAAGTCCCAGGGCATGAAGCAGCTGATGGCTGGCGGCGGTGTCGCTCTCATCGGCATCACCCTGGTGCCTCTTCTTTCCGGTCTGTTCGGCTGATCAAGCCGGAAAGGGATGCGGGATCCGTCCCGCATCTTACATAGTCGGAGACATCCTTGTTATGCAAGGAGAATCGACTACAATGGAACTAAAGATAGGAGGACTCTGCGATGTTTCTGATAGAACTGATTGGGAAAATACTTCTGCTGCCAGTGGTACTGCTTCTCGCTATCCTCCGGCTGCTGGTTAAGATAGGTATGGAGGTTTCGTCTTTTATCCTCGGAGCTCTGATGCTGATCGTCTTCGGGTGCATCATCTTCACCATCGTCCAGCACACCTGGAATTCTATGGCGATTCTGATTGTGATGGAGGTCTTTCTGGTCCTGATTACTGCTGGAGCAGGTGTGATTGAAGGAGTCCTTGAAATGGCCAGTGACGGATTGGGCGGCTTCATGAGATCATGAGCCGCCTCCTTTTTGGGGTATTTCACACATTATTCAAAGACCTGTGGTATACTATGCGCGTGTCGGACATCCGAAGTTTCGACAATTCGGGATCTGTTATTCCACGGCAGTCTTTAATCGGACTATTGTTTTAGCAAGGGCAGAATAATCATTTATATGCAACCGAATCCGAATTTCTTCGAGTAGATAGACGAAGGGCCCTTCAAACTATATCTTTCTGAAAGGAGGTGATCGAATGGAGGATAATCGTATTGTTGATCTGTACTGGCAGCGAAATGAGAGCGCAATCTCTGAAACCGCAGCAAAGTATGGAAAGTATCTGAACAGTATCTCGTATCAGATTCTCTTAAATGCTGAAGACGCAGAAGAATGTGTAAACGATACATACAATGACGCCTGGCAGTCCATGCCGCCTCACCGCCCTTCCATTCTTTCGACCTTTTTAGGGAAGATTACGCGCCGAATATCCATTGATCTATGGAGAAAATACAGCGCAGAAAAGCGTGGCGGCGGTGTAATGGCCCTTGCTCTTGATGAACTGGAAGAATGTGTGTCAGGGACAGGAGATGTTGAAACTGAGATTGAGAGGCAAGAATTGCAGAAAAAGCTGAATGATTTTCTGCTGGCGCTTCCTCAGGTTGATCGTCAGGTATTCATGTGCCGGTACTGGTATATGGATTCTATTTCTGATATTGCGAAACAGTTTGCCTATTCTGAGAGCAAGGTCAAATCCATGTTGTACCGGACGAGAAATAAGCTCCGGACGATGCTCGAAAAGGAGGGGTACTAAAATGAAGGCGAATGATCTGCTCGATATGATTGGCAATGCCGATGACGGCATTGTTGAAGAGGCTAAGAAGAGAAAAAAGCCAGTAGTGGCGAGATGGACCAGGTGGGTTGCAGTTGCTGCCTGCTTAGCACTTGTGGTAGCAGTGGGCATTCCGTATATTTCTGATGTAATAGGCAGGAAAGCTGGCCCTGGACAGAACGATCCGTTCCGACCTCTTGGTGCTGTTGAGTTTAACGGGGCGTATTATGAGATCGTAGAAACAAGTAATACGGACAAACTCGATGAGTACAATTTGCCGCATGAGATAACAGCGGATATGATTGGCGAAAGGCTTGGCAGCGGACTGGATTCAGACGGTAAGCAGACCAAAGTGCTTTTTTATCAATATACACCTTATGCGGAAGTCTCAACAACAGAAGCTAACGGAGATAAACGATCTCAGCGAGCTGTGTTTGTCGTTTCTGATGATAACAGATATAGTTTTGCGTTATTCTGTGGATTTATCAATTATGGTGAGGGTACACAATACGAAGCAAAAGAAATGTTCGCCGTATATGGCGTAGGCAGCGCAACAGATATTAGCGTCGTTGAGGCAGACTATGATTCATCGGATGCATTTCGTTCGTTTGTTGATGAACTTTACAACGCCCTTCCAAATAGCAATGAGAAATACCAAAATGAAGTTGATGGAGCCATAGATGTTAAGTTCATTACAAAAGAGGGCTTGGTAATTCAGGGTATACAGTGGGTCCCTGAAACAAGCAGTGTTTACTGGGGGCTAACAGTCTATAAGTTGCCGTGACTCTGGCTTGTTCGTAAGTGGCAGCAGTAATCAAATCCAACACACATTTGCAGCTAGGGATTCAAATCCAGGGAGCTTTTGGGGAAATCATCATTGATTAATTGGAGGGAGAAGATGAACGGAAATGAAGAATTTTGTGATAGTATATATTTGAATTATTCTGTGCTTAAGGAGCACAAATTATAATTTGCTGGTGGAAGAGAGAATGAAAAGAATAATAGCATTGGTACTTTGCCTTGTTCTTGCATTATCTATAGTTGGTTGTGGCAATAAAATGAAATACTCAGATAGTAGCATTGCGGAGGTTAATGCTTTCCCTAATGTTTCTTTGGAACTATATGATGATACAATAACAAATGGTTTGCTTACGCTTACGCTGACCAATAATAATGATTTTGATATTGAAAGCGGAAATCAGTATGATTTTGGGATTGAAGTACTTCATAAAGATAAATGGCAGTCAATTGAAATCGGAGAAAGGGATAATACTGCAGATGCCTGCAGTTACTACACAGGAAAGCATCTGATTCAATTTGGCATTTCAGAGATATACGGGGAACTTCCAAGTGGCCACTATAGATTAGTAAAATGCTTTTGGCCGGAAAATGGAGGGCTTGAGAATAAGTTTTATCTGTCTGCTGAATTTGATGTAGAGTAACAAATTCCAGTTTGTCGGGAACATCAAATTGAATATTGACCATTACATAGCCGGAGGCTGATACGCGATCAGTCCCCGGCTTTTTTCATGCCCTTTTCCTGCGGCATAGGTGCACATGCGCTGCAGGGAGAGGGCTTTTTCATTATCACCCGTAAATGCGGAAGCAAAAAGGAGGAAAACCATTATGGCATTTTTCAACAGTGCAGTCGGCGTACTGCAGACGCTCGTCATCGCTCTCGGTGCCGGTCTTGGTATCTGGGGTGCGATCAACCTGCTGGAAGGCTACGGCAATGACAACCCCGGAGCTAAGTCCCAGGGCATGAAGCAGCTGATGGCCGGCGGCGGTGTCGCGCTGATCGGCGTCGTACTTGTTCCCTTGCTGTCCGGTCTCTTCGGTTAAGCGGAAGGAGGTAGCAGCCCTTGGATGCGATTCTCCAGCAGATCGCTGACTGGCTCAAGGGAATGCTGGTGGATGGCATCATGAACAATCTGTCCGGGATGTTCGATGCCGTCAACAGACAGGTGGCTGACGTCGCCACACAGGTCGGAAGCACTCCGGCGAGCTTCTCGCCGGGTGTCTTCAACCTGGTGAGGGGCATATCCGAATCAGTCATCATTCCGATAGCAGGCATGTTCCTGACGTTCATTGCCTGCTACGAGCTGATCCAGCTGATCATCGAACACAACAACCTAGCGAACTTTGAAACGTGGATCTTCTTCAAATGGATCTTCAAGACCTTCGTGGCTGTCATGCTGATCACCAACACCTTCAATATCGTCATGGCGGTCTTTGATGTGGCACAGCATGTGGTCAATTCCAGCGCAGGTCTGATCTCAGGCTCGACTGCCGTAGATGCGGCAACGCTGGATACCATACGGGAGTCGCTGGAAGCGATGGAACTGGGCGAGCTTTTGGGACTGTTCCTGCAGAGCTTCATTGTTCAGATCTGCTCCACGATCCTGTCCGTGGCGATCTTTGTCATCGTTTATGGTCGTATGATGGAGATCTACCTCATGACCAGTCTTGCTCCGATCCCATTCTCCACGTTCGGCAACCGGGAACAGAGTCATATCGGCCAGAACTATCTGAGAGCACTACTTGCTCTGGGCTTCCAGGGCTTCCTGATTATGATCTGCATTGGCATCTATGCGGTGCTTGTCCAGACAGTCGCCTTTACGGATGACATCATCGGAAGCATCTGGGGCGTCATGGGCTACACAGTGCTTCTGTGCTTCTCACTCTTCAAGACCGGAAGCCTGGCCAAATCTGTCATGAGCGCCCATTAAAGGAGGTAAACACATGGCGTCATATATCCCAGTCCCGCGAGATCTTACGCGGGTCAAATCAAAGATTCTCTTCAACCTGACCAGACGGCAGCTTATTTGTTTCGGAATTGCGGCACTCATCGGCGTGCCGTCTTTCTTTTTCATCAAGAGCATCGGCAGTACGAGCCTTGCAGCCATGAGCATGATCATCATCATGATTCCCATGTTCCTGCTGGCCATGTATGAACGGGACGGACAGCCGCTGGAGGTCATTGCGAAGCATTTTATCGAAACAAAATTCATCCGGCCAAAGATCAGGCCCTATCAGACGGATAACTACTACGATGCCCTGAAGAGAGCTGCTCAGGCGGAAAAGGAGGTAAATAGAATTGTTTCAGCTGTTCAAAGGAAAAAGAAATGAAAAGCGCAGCCTGAAGCTCCCTGCGAATCTGTCCAGAAAGGACCAGAAACGAGTGCAGGAAGTGATCGACCGCGCAAAGAAGGACGATGGGATCCCCAGGACGGCTCAGCAGTCCATTCCCTTCGACCGGATGTTCCCTGACGGTATCTGCCGAATCGGGAACAATTACTACACGAAAACCATTCAGTTTCAGGACATCAACTATCAGTTGGCCCAGCAGGAGGACAAGACCGCGATCTTCGAGGAGTGGTGCGGCTTTCTGAACTTCTTTGACAGCTCCATCCACTTTGAACTGTCCTTCATGAATATGGCCACAGATGCAGACAGCTTTGAGGCCAGTATCCGGATCCCACTTCAGAACGACGGCTTTGATTCCGTCCGTGAGGAGTACTCGGAGATGCTGAGGAACCAACTTGCCCAGGGCAATAATGGTCTGACCAAGACCAAGTATCTGACCTTCGGCATCGAGGCGGACTCAATGAAGCAGGCAAAGCCCCGGCTGGAGCATGTGCAGAACGATCTCCTGAATAATTTCAAGCAGCTGGGTGTCAGAGCGGAAGTCCTGAACGGCCACGACAGGCTGAAGCTTATGCACGACATGTTTCACATGGGCGATACGGATGATAAGTTCCGCTTCGACTGGAAATGGCTTGTCGGATCCGGGCTTTCTGTGAAGGATTTCATTGCTCCAACGGCCTTTGCCTTCCCCGGCAGCCGTACCTTCCAGATGGGATCCCTGTACGGTTCCATGAGCTATCTTCAGATTACGGCATCGGATCTGTCCGACCAGCTCCTGAAGGATTTCCTGGACATGGACTCCAGCCAGATCATCACGATGCACATCCAGTCCGTTGACCAGACAGAGGCGATCAAGACCATCAAGCATACGATCACGGAGCTTGACCGGTCCAAGATCGAAGAACAGAAAAAGGCGGTCCGTTCCGGCTACGACATGGATATCATTCCTTCGGACCTGGCGACCTACGGAAAGGACGCCAAGTCCCTTCTGAAGGAACTGCAGAGCCAGAACGAGCGCATGTTCATGCTGACGATGCTGATCATGAATACCGGAAGGACCCAGCAGGAACTGGATACCAACGTGTTCCAGGCAAGCTCCATCGCACAGAAGCATAACTGCAACCTGAGAAGGCTGGACTTCCAGCAGGAAAACGCTCTCATGAGCTGCCTGCCGCTTGCCAGCTGTCTCATCGATATTCGCCGTGCGCTGACCACCAGCTCCACGGCGATTTTTGTACCATTCACCACCCAGGAACTCTTCCAGAGCGGCAAGGAGTCCCTGTATTACGGGCTGAACGCTCTTTCAAACAACCTGATCATGGTGGACCGGAAGGCTCTGAAGAACCCGAATGGACTAATCCTCGGTACTCCCGGTTCCGGTAAGTCGTTCTCTGCAAAGAGGGAAATTGCAAACGCCTTCCTGGTGACGGATGACGATGTGATCATCTGTGATCCGGAGGCGGAATATGCAGCTCTCGTGCAGCGTTTTGATGGTCAGGTCATCCACATTAGTCCGGCCAGCACCCAGTACGTGAATCCGATGGACATCAACCTGAACTACTCCGAGGAGGACAACCCCATTGCCCTGAAGGCGGATTTCATCCTGTCGCTGTGCGAGCTTGTCGTGGGCGGCAAGGAAGGCCTGCAGCCGGTGGAAAAGACGGTCATCGACCGTTGCGTCCATCAGATCTACCAGAAGTACTTCGAGGATCCAGTTCCGGAGAACATGCCGCTTCTGGAGGATCTCTACAATGCACTGCTGGCCCAGGAGGAAAAGGAAGCCCATCATGTGGCGACAGCCCTTGAGATCTACGTCAAAGGCTCGCTCAATCTGTTCAACCACAGAACCAACGTGGACATCGATAACCGGCTGGTCTGCTATGACATTAAGGAGCTTGGCAAGCAGCTGAAAAAGCTCGGCATGCTGATCGTCCAGGATCAGGTATGGGGCCGTGTCACCGCCAACAGATCTGCCGGTAAAGCTACCCGCTACTATATGGACGAGTTCCATTTGCTTCTGAAGGAAGAGCAAACGGCAGCCTATTCCGTAGAAATCTGGAAACGCTTCAGAAAGTGGGGCGGCATCCCCACTGGCATCACCCAGAATGTAAAAGACCTTCTGTCCAGCCATGAAGTCGAGAATATCTTCGAGAACTCAGACTTCGTGTATATGCTGAACCAGGCCGCTGGAGACCGTCAGATCCTGGCGAAGCAGCTGAACATCTCCCAGCACCAGCTGTCCTATGTGACGCATTCCGGTGAGGGCGAAGGTCTGCTGTTCTACGGCAACGTGATCCTTCCATTCGTGGACCGTTTCCCGCAGGATACGGAGCTCTACAGGATCATGACCACCAAACTGTCCGAGGTAACAGAAGCAAAGGAGGCGTAACCTATGGAACCCAAAGAAACAAAAACCGGAAGGACCGGCCAGGGGAACGCCTCCGGCCGGTCTTCTCCCGGAAGCAAGCTGAAAACGGAGGCCTCTGCAAAAAAGGCCTCCGGTGCAAAACTGAAAAACGAAAAGACGGCGCAGGCAAGCGCAGGTGAGAAGCTCCGTCACGATAAGGCTGTATTTACCGACGAGGCGACAAAAGGTGTAAAGGACGGCATGAGCCACGGAAGGAAAACGCCGAGAGGAAGCCATGCATCAACGCTGATTTCTGACAGCGTTCATGCGAAGATCGACCGTGAATCAGATGACAATGCCGGCACGGACGCCATGAACCGGAGCTCCCAGCTTGCGGAACACACAGCGCAGGACGGCTCCAATGCCTTTTCCCGCTGGCGTCAGAAACAGGCGATCAAAAAGGAATACGCAGCTGCGAAAACCGGACAGGCAACAGGCAGTGCTGCCGCTTCAGGAGGAGCGGCATCTGCGAAAGGTGCGGGTAAAGCCGCAAAGGAAACAAAGAAAGCCTCTGAAAAGGTTGCGGAATTCGTTTCCGAGCACTGGCATGGTTTGCTGATCGGCGGAGGGATTCTTATTGTGATCATGCTGATCGCTGGATCTATTGGCTCCTGTTCGGTGATGTTCCAGGGCGGTACCAACGTGGTTATCGACACCTCCTATACCGCTGAAGATGCCGATATCCTTGGCGCTGAGGCAGACTACTGTGCATTGGAGAATGCGCTTCAGACTCGGATCAATAACATCAGGTCGGAGTATCCCGGCTATGACGAGTACAACATCACGCAGGAGCAGGTCGGTCATAACCCTTATGAGCTGGCATCGTACCTCACGGTCGTGTTTGAGAATTATACCAGGGCTCAGGTTCAGAGCACGCTGCAACAGATCTTTGATGCACAATATGAGTTGACAATCGAAGAGGTCGTGGAGACCCGGTACAGGACGGAGACCAGGACCAGAACGGTCACTTATACCGATCCTGAGACCGGGGAATCGTATGACGAAGAGGAAGAATACGAGGTCGAAGTGCCCTATCAGTACTATATCCTGAACGTCAACATGGAGAACAACGGCCTCTCGGAAATCCTGCTTACGGCTGGCCTGACTGACGATCAGATATCCCGGTATGCCCTCCTTATGCAAACACTGGGCAACAGGCCGGACATCTTCGGTGACAACCCCTATGCCATCGCCATGCAGGACGTTCTCCACTACGACATCCCTGGTGAGGCGCTTACGGACGAGAGATTCCGCAGAATGATCACAGAGGCCGAGAAATACCTGGGCTATCCGTATGTCTGGGGCGGCTCTTCCCCGTCCACGAGCTTTGACTGCTCGGGCTTCGTTTCCTGGGTCATCAATCATTGCGGAAATGGCTGGAACGTCGGAAGACTCGGCGCGGAAGGCCTGCGTCAGATCTGCGCTATCATTCCGCCAAGCGAAGCCAAGCCCGGTGATCTTATCTTCTTCCAGGGCACGTATGATACAACCGGCGCTTCCCATGTGGCCATCTATGTTGGCAACAACATGATGATCCACTGCGGGAACCCGATCCAGTACGCAAGCATCGATACAACGTACTGGAGAGCACACTTTTACTGTTTTGGCCGTCTGCCTTAAGTCCAGGCAGGCGGTCATTTCATCCAAAGGAGGATTGAAATGGACGATTCAAAGCTGAACCGCCTGCGTGAAGAACTGAAGGCGGCAAAAAAGAAAAGGGATTCCTGGGAGGCAAAGGTCAAAGACCTGGAGCGCAGATATAACGAGGCTGAGAAGGTCTGTGTATACGGAATCTTCCAGGCAGCCAACATGACGCCGGAGCAGCTGGCGGAGCTGATCCGTTCTACTGCTTCCGGTATTCCCCGTACCCCGGCATTCCTTCAGGAAGCCGACACCGAAAACGACACTTACGAAGAGGAGGATAACAAAGAATGATCAAAAAGAAGATGGCCGCGCTGCTTGCGGTCGTACTGATTCTGGTGATGGTATTCCCGGTCACGGCCTTTGCCTACGCGCCGGAATCGGAGCAGACGTCGGCGGGTACTGAAACTGAGCCTGCAAAAACCGAAGAAGCTACGGAGCCCGAAAACAATGACAGCGAAGGGAGTCCGGACGGTTTGGAATCCTTTCTCTCTGATCCCGATTTGCTGCGTGTGCTTCTGGCCGGAACAGATCCGGAGATCTTGGAGATCCTTAAGGAACACCCGAAACTGATCGCTTTGCTGATTCCCACGCTGCATGTCACCGTTACGGACGGTTCCGTGGTGATCTCCACCGACAAGCAGGTTCCAGAGGATCCGTCAAGGACCGGCACTGTGACCACCCAAGGCGGCAACCTGAATGTGAGGACCGGCCCCAGTACGGGATACAGCATCATCACACAACTAACCAACGGAAGCACCGTTAACGTGATCGGGGAAAAGGACGGCTGGTATGAGATCGAGCTCCCGGCACGGTACGGCTATGTATGCGGACAGTATCTACGGGTGAATGACATTCCTTCCACACAGACGGACGATGGCTATACCTTCGATATTGACGGAACAATGATCCTGAGCTTCCTGGAGCTCCTTGCAGGCACCGGCACCGAATCCGGTATCCACGGGCTGACACCCTCCGGAAATCTCACTCTGGTAGATGATTACGGGGAAAGAAACGGCGAGGGCCAGCAGTTCATCACACTGGTCACGAAAGCAGGCAACTACTTCTACCTGATCATCGATCGTGACGAAAAGGGCGAAGAGACCGTACACTTCCTGAATCTCGTAGATGAACGGGATCTGTTCTCCTTAATGGAGGAGGATGAAGCTGCCGACTATCAGGCACAGCTTGCTGCGGAACAGGCGGCCAGAGAAGCTGCTGAAAGGGCGGCTGCCGAGGCTGCAGCACAGACCGGTGAGAGCAGCACGGAAGAGCCAGAGCCTCAACCCGAAAAGAAAGGCACCAAAATGCTCCCTGTTGTGATCATCATTCTCGTCATGGCGGCGGTCGGCGGCGGATGGTTCTTCATGCAGACCAAGAAGAAAAAGCAGGCTGCAAGCGGTCCTGATCCGGACGCCGATTACACCGATGATGACGAGGATTACGGTGCCGGCGAGAGCGAACCGGTCGATGACTCCGATCCCTATGAGGAAGAGATCCTGGATGATTCTGGGGAATCCGAAGAAGGCAGTGAGGAGGATCTGTGATGGTGGCTGTTATGACGCCGGAGGAACTGCGGGACTATATCCGTTTTATGCCGGATGACGAGATCCTGAAGATCACCATCGAGCTTAAGGAGGATAGCCAGAACAGAGATGACAGAGAACGAATCGAGCAGACGGTATAAGCTGAAAGAGGTCTGTATACGTCTGGCTGAGGGGCATCCGCTGTATTCGGATGTCCCTCTTTCCTCCCCCGGAGCTGCACTTCAGGTAATGCGGAAGGAAATGTCACAGTTCGACCGGGAATGCCTTTGTGTAGTGAACCTCAACACAAAGCTCCAGCCGATCAATTTTAATATCGTCAGCGTCGGTGAACTGAACCAGTCGATCGCGGCAATCCCGAACATTCTGAAGTCGGGACTCATGTCCAATGCGGGAGCTTTCATCCTGCTTCACAACCACCCGTCCGGGGATCCGACGCCTTCGCAGGCAGATCTCACGACCACCAGGAAGGTCATTGAGGCCGGTAAGCTTATGGGCATTCCCTGCATGGATCACATCGTAGTCGGGGGGAATGACCGTTACTGCAGCATGCGGGAAGAGAATCTCGCAGATTTCAGCAACAGCAGCATCAACATGACTGCGGAGGAGATCCTCCGGGTCGCTGATACAAAACCATCTTTTGAAGGAGGAACCAAGACAATGGCAGATGAAAAGACCATGGACCAGGCTGCGGAGGCAGCCAAGGAAGCGGCACAGCGTGAGGAAGTAACGATAAAGTTCGGGAAAGGCTTGGCTGAGCCCTTTACTTCCAAAGAAGGCAAAGAGTTCATGCGAATCACAGTCCCCAACCAGGATCCAGCGGATAAGACGCCCTGGGCATCATTCGTGCTGCCCGCCAAGGCAGTTCACGAGAACCAGTACGGCAAGGGTCTGTGGGCGAAGATCCCGGCGGACGGCAAGACCACGGTGACAAAACCTACCCTTATGGGACAGGATGACGCCGGGAAGAACGTCTGGCAGGATGTGAAAGCCGACGTTCCGAACAGGGATCTGAAGGCAATGGTGGAGTCCTATAAGACCAGAGCCCCGCAGGAAAAGACCGCCGAGCACAGGGAATCCGCCCGTGAAAAACTGGACGCCCTGGCTAAGGAAACGGCGGCGAAGGTCTCGGTCGACAAGCCGAAGGCTAAGACCAAGTCGAAAAAAGGTCCGGAGCTGTAAACCGGAAGAGGCAGCAACCGCTGCCTCGTACATATTTGAGCCTATAACTGTGTTCATGCTTGAAGTCCGTTACCCCGAATTGATAAAGTGGTAATATCTCATTTCGATTTAGGAGGTACATTTATGGATTCGATTCCTGCAAAGTTTCATTATGGCAGATGTCCTTGTTGCGATAGAATCATTCCTGTCCCAGCAGGAACAAATAAAGTCCATTGTTGCTATTGTGGTGAAGCGTTTTTAGCAAGATCTGCAATTGTTTTTTATGGCTACCAGAAGAATGTGTCTTTCACCACCTATACCCCCATTCCCGCAGAAAATCCTTCTGAGCATAAACCGGAGCCTGAAAAACATAGTACCCAAGATTATTCTGTTCCCAGGATGATGACTATCAGAGAAATAGCTAAGGAAACGGGTATCTCTGAATATGGTATTCGCAGAATGGTGAAAGAAGGAAAAATCCCTTCCGTGAATGTCGGATCAAAGTTTCTTATCAATTACTCGAAGGTATGTGAACTCCTTAATCAAGGCCTATTAGGATACTAATCTGTACCATCTACATAGCACCAGGGAGAATAATCCTTGGTGCTGTTTTTATGCCCATTTTCAGAAAAGGAGGAAACGCCCAAATGAAACTTGTCATTGCCGAGAAACCTTCAGTCGCCCAGTCACTGGCTAAGGTCATCGGCGCAAACAAACGCCAAGACGGCTATCTGGAAGGTAACGGATACCTTGTCAGCTGGTGTATCGGTCATCTGGTTGAACTGTCAGCCCCGGAGCGGTACGACGAACGCTACGCCAAGTGGCGTCTGGAAGATCTGCCAATTCTTCCGGAACGCTTTCTTTACGAGGTCTCCCCGGAGACGAAGAAGCAGTACCAGATTCTGAAGAAGTTAATGGAGCGGCCAGACGTCGAGAGCCTCGTCTGCGCAACCGATGCCGGACGCGAAGGCGAACTGATCTTCCGCCTTGTCTACAACCAGTGCCGATGCCAAAAACCATTTGAACGGCTGTGGATCTCCAGCATGGAGGACGCAGCCATCCGGGAAGGCTTTGAGAAGCTGAAGCCGGGAACTGAATACGATGCCTTGTATGAGGCAGCCATTTGCCGGGAGCGTGCTGACTGGATCGTCGGAATGAACGCCACCCGGCTTTTTTCATGCCTGTACCATCAGACGCTTGCTGTTGGTCGGGTCATGACGCCGACGCTTGCAATGGTTGTGATGCGTGACGCCCAGATCTCTGCCTTCAAGCCGGAGTCTTTCTGGACTGTACAGCTGAAAGCCAGAGATATCGATGTCGCCAGCCGACGTTTTTCGACAAAATCTGACGCGGATCGACTTCTTTCGCAGTGCCAGAATGCTGGGGAGGTTGTGATCGAATCCGTCGAGACGAAGGAAAAGCTGGAGAAGTCGCCTCTTCTCTATGACCTGACCAGTCTACAGAGAGACGCAAACCGCATCCTCGGCTTTACGGCGCAGCAGACTCTGGACTATACCCAGAGCCTGTATGAGAAGAAGCTTGTCACCTATCCTCGCACCGACAGCAGCTATCTGACGGACGATATGAGGGAAATGCTTCCGGTCCTGCTCAAAGCAGTGGCCGAGAAGTTCAGGATCACTGGAAGCCTTAGAAACGAGCCTGTCCACCTGGCATCTGTTTTCGACAGCAGCAAAGTCAGCGATCATCACGCCATTATCCCGACAAGGACAATGGCCGAAAGTGATCTTACGAGCCTCCCACCGACGGAGATGGCCATTCTCCAACTGATATCCGCAAGACTTCTCTGCACAGCCGGAGAAGATCATAGGTACGCCGAAGTATCTGTAAAACTCAGCTGCGGGACTGAGGAATTCACCCGAAAAGGCCGTACCGTCCTGCAGCTTGGTTGGAAAGGCATCTGGCAGCAGTTCTATCCGGATAAGAAGAACGAAGAAGATGTCATCAGCCGGGTCCCCGGAAAAGGCACCAGACTCACAATTGATTCTGCAAAGGTTAAAGAGGGAAAGACCTCTCCCCCGAAGCATTTCACGGAAGACACTCTCCTCTCAGCCATGGAGACAGCCGGCGAGGATGAGACCCCGGAGGAAGCGGAGCGAAAAGGCTTGGGTACACCGGCCACCCGTGCAGCGACTATCGAAAAACTCGTCCAACGCGGCTTCATGGAGCGCAAAGGCGATGGCAAGACGAAACATCTGATCGCGACAGATAAGGGCAATTCCCTTGTAACCGTCATGCCAGAGCAGATCCAGTCTGCGTCCATGACAGCAGAATGGGAGCAGAAACTCCTAGCCATAGAACACGGCGAATACGACGCCGCTGATTTCATGGACGGCATCGCTGGTATGATTGCAGGCCTGGTGGCCAATTATGAAAAAGTGAAAGGAGCAGAGACACTCATGAGCAGAAACAAAGTGATCGGTACCTGCCCACATTGTGGCGCTGAGGTGCTGGAAAAACAGAAAGGCTGGTTCTGCAGCAACCGGGAGTGCCGGTTCATTCTCTGGAAGGACAATGCTTACTTCACCAAAATCGGGAAACGACTCACTCCCCAGATCGTGGAGAAGCTCCTGAAGGATGGCCGTGCCCGTCTGAAGGACTGCAAAAGCCAGAAAACCGGCAAGACCTACAATGCGGATATTCTCCTCACCACAGAGGCGGACGGCAGACCTCAGTTCTCTCTGGAGTTTCCCGATGCAAAGGGAGGCAGTAAGTGATGGACGAGAAAGAACACAGTATCAGGTTTATCAACAGCAGTTATGACACGCTTTTCCGAATCCCTGACGGAGGAACCGTAGAGGTTCAGTTCCCGGACCGGAAGTTCACTGCACGATGCAAATATCTGGATGATTATCACACGGTGGTCGGCAATTCCGTTTTTCATATCTGTGAGTTTGCTGAACATCTGGAAGCACAGAACGGATCGGTTCGTCCCGAACCGGAAATCACAGCAGAACAAGCCGCCTGGCAGCTCGGACACAGAGAGTATCTTACCCTGCAGCGGACGGATTCCGGTTTTGATTACACCATCTACAGTGAAGGGTATGAGCTTAAAGACGGAGGTCAGCTGGATGCTCCGGAGCTCACCATGAAGCAGGCTCGTGAACAGATTCTTGAGATGCATGGCATGATCCGAAGAAACCGCTTTGAAGTTTCCTTTGATGAAGTTGCAGAAAAAGCTGAAGCTGTCCAAGCTTCGGTTCTGAAACAGCTGCAGGATCTGAAAGGATCTCTGACTCATGAGTCCAGGCAAGGAAAGGAGAAAACTCATGGCGGAAAAGAAACCAGATAAGGCCTATCCTTCCCAGCTCGATAAAGTAAAGGAAATCACAGATAAGCTGGAGGCCGGAATCCAGGCGCTCTTTGAAAGCGAGGCATTCAAGAATTATCTGAAGACGCTTTCCAAGTTCCATGACTACTCCTTGAACAACACAATTCTGATTGCCATGCAAAAACCTGACGCCACTTTGGTTGCCGGTTATACTGCCTGGCAGAAGAATTTCGGCAGACAGGTCCAGAAGGGCGAGACCGGGATCCGAATCCTCGCCCCGACGCCTTATAAGAAAAAGATGGAGGTGGATAGACTTGATCCTGTCACCGGTCAGGCCATCTTGAATCCGGACGGCAGCACTGCCAAGGAACTAAAGGAGATCATGGTCCCTGCTTTCAAGGTCGTGAACGTCTTCGATGTCAGCCAGACAGATGGAAAACCTCTTCCTACGATTGGCGTGGATGAACTGACCGGTAATGTCACGAACTACGAAATGTTCTTTGAGGCTCTGGAACGGGCTTGCCCGGTTCCTGTCGGCTTTGAGCAGATTCCCTCCGGTGCCAAGGGCTACTACCACACGGTGGACCAACGTATCGCGTTACAGGAAGGCATGAGCGAGGTTCAGACCATAAAGACTATGATCCATGAGATGGCGCATCAGAAGCTCCACTCCATCGATCCGAAGGATCTGCCTCCGGAGGAACCGAGACTTACGCGAAATGCCAAAGAGGTCGAAGCGGAGGCTATTGCCTACACCGTTTCCCAGCACTATGGGATCGAGACTTCTGACTACAGCTTTGCATATATCGCCGGTTGGTCCAAGGGCAAGGACACTCCGGAACTGAAGGCGTCGCTGGACAGGATTCGAAAGGCTGCGGACGAGATGATTACGTCGATTGATGACCAGGTCTTCTCCCTACAAAAAGAAAAAGGTATCGAGGTAAAACCAGAGACCCCGGAAGTGCCTGCTCCCGGCCTTCAGGAAAATGGCTGTTACCGGTATTACTCTACGCAGCGTCCTGTAGACATCGGAACATTTCCGAAGCCTGCCGACAACAAACCGGTCGAGATCCACAATTATGACAGTCGGATACCTGTAGAGGACGGATCTATGCTTGCCTGGGGCTACCTGGAATATGCAAAACCACTGACTGAGAAAGAAGCCCGTGATTACGAACTGAAGCCGGCACCGGCGAGAACGGCGAAAGATGAGCATCTCTCCTCTCAGGATGAAAAGCCGTCTGTTCTGAAGGAGCTTGCCCAAAAGAAAAACGAAGTGACGCGCAAAGCGACATCCAAAGCGACACACAAAAAGGAGGAAACAAGATGATCTTTACTGTTGAAGAGACAACACTGGCGGCAGCATTTGATCACTCCAGCCGCAGCGCTGCTGTCATGGATATGATGGCCAGGCTTGGCATGATAGCCGACAAAGAGCTCAGGGAGCAAGTCAGCCGGCTGAAGGACAAACTGAACACGATGAATGATGAGGAGTTCATGAAGGTGGATTTCTCGGTGTATGAGGAGGATGAGAATGAGCAAATGGGATGAGGTTCACACTGAGCCTTTGCACGACCACCCTGCTGAGAAGGATCAGCTGGTTGCCGCGATGGAAGCAGCCGGTTATACGCTGGACACACTGGAAAGCACCGGAGACAATCTGCGTTTCTATGGCGCTGCAGGAAACATCATGACGATGGGCGGCTGGCACGAATGTGAAGAATGGCTGAACGGCGTCGTGTTCGATGATCCGCAGATATCAGACCGCGTCGAGATCATCCTGCACCCGGAACGCTTTCCGGAAAGAGATCCTCAGCGGGCTGCATTAAGGGCCGTGGAGGATGCCGTGGAACAGAATGACAACAACTTTGATGGGATCATCAACAACCTGCCTGAACCTGATCCTGCAGAAGCGCTTCGTCAGCAAGCCAGGCAATCTGAGCAGGCTGCAGCTCGAGATTCTGTTCTGGAAGAGCTGAAAGCCCAGAGAGAAAAAGCCGAGCTGGCAGAAAAGGCAAAACGCAGGCCTCAACTCTTTCGGGATCCGGATGAGAGGGAGCGTGTATGATCAGGAGAATTCACGATCTGCATGCGGTGTTCACTTCTGAAGAACTGGACAGGCTCCATCAGAGGATGGCCGAATCCGGAGTACGGAACAGAAGCTCGTTCATACGTAAAATGGCCCTTGACGGCTATATCGTCAAGCTCGATTTGGACGAGATCTCCGAGATGATCCGATTGCTTCGAATCAGCAGCAACAACCTGAACCAGATCGCAAAAAAGGCAAATGCTACTGGGAGCATTTATGGCGCAGATATCGCTGCACTTCAAGCAAGGCAGGATGAAATCTGGGAAATAACCAAAGAGATCCTTGCTAAGCTTTCAACGATCCAGTAAAGAACCATTATTAAGGATCACAATAATCGCAGAATTGTGTCTTAATGGCAAGTCGATTAGAATTTAAGACACCATAAAGCGAAGAGGTGCAAATATGATGCTTTGCAGAGAAATCAGATTCGATGAACACGGTGTTCCACATCCAGTTTGGGAGGATAGAGAAGAAACTCCAGAGGAGATAGCTGCCCGCGAAAGATTCGTCAACATTCTTGCTGACCTAATTCTCAAATACGGGCCTAGGATACTAGCTTCTAAAAAAGGCACAGAAGGAAAGGATCGGTAATATCAATTGAATAAGCGCCATCGGGGAAACCGGTGGCGCTGCTTTATTATGTGCGAATCAAAGGAGGAACAAATGGCAGCAACAAGACTCATTGCGATGCATCCACGTCAAGGTCGGTCTGTAGCGAAAAGCCTTGGCGAGAGGACGGATTACGCCAAGAATCCGGAAAAAACCGAAAAAGGAGATCTGGTCACTACCTACCAGTGCGATCCTTTTACCGTTGATGAGGAATTCATGCTGCAAAAGCGCCAGTATAATCAGATTACCGGGAAGAGTCAGCACAACGATGTGATTGCCTATCAGATCAGGCAATCCTTCAAGCCGGGAGAAGTGACTGCGGATGAGGCTAACCGGATCGGCTATGAACTCGCTCTCCGTTTTACCAAAGGTAAGTATTCTTTCATTGTGGCGACGCACACGGATCGGGCTCACATTCATAATCATGTGGTATTCAATTCCACCAGTATCGACGGCACCAGAAAGTTCAAAGACTTCTGGCGGTCTGGGCTCGCGCTGCAGAAGCTGAGCGATCTGATCTGTCTGGAGCACGGGCTTTCTGTGATTGAACGGAAGCCCTATGATGAGCGAGAAAAGCGAACAAAGTATCCGGTAAAGGAAGGCATTCGCGGATTGATCTGCCAGGATATTGATGAAGTCCTGTTGAAAAAGCCAAAAGACTTTGACGCCTTTCTTGAAGAACTGAAGAAGGCCGGATATGAAATTAAGGCCGGAAAGAATGTGGCAGTCAAGAGTAAAAGCCAAAAACGCTTTGTTCGTCTTTCTTCCCTTCCCGATGGTTTCAGGGAATCTGATATTCGGCAAGTTCTGTCCGGAGCCGCAGAGCATCATAAGTATGCCGGGAAAACCGCTGTGCAGCATCGGCAGCGTTCAGTCAGTTTGATCATCGATATTCAAAAGAAGTGTCAGGAAAAAGGCCCCGGCTATCAGCAGTGGGCAAAGGTTCATAACGTAAAACAGTTAGCCCAGTCCGTTTATCTTATGCGTGAACGTGGATACAGGACTATTTCCGAACTGTCAGCCCGTGCTGATGATCAAATCAAAAAACGAGATGATCTGTTGGCATCTATCAAAGCATCCGAAGCGAGGATGGCGGAGATCGCCACCCTGAGAAAGCACATCATCAACTATTCCAAGACGCGTAAAACCTATGAGGAATACCGCAAGGCCGGATACAGCAAAAAGTTCTTTGAGGCTCATCGGGAAGAGATCACTCTTCATAAAGCAGCCAAGCAGGCTTTTGATGATTTGGGAGTCAAGAAGATTCCGAAGGTGAAAGATCTGAACACGGAATATGCTGAGCTGCTGGCAAAAAAGAAAGCTGCGTATTCAGAGTATCGGAGAATAAAGGAAGACGCCCAGGAACTCCTGATTGCAAAAATGAATATAGAATCCTTCTACGAGGCGGACCAGAAAGTGTCACAGGAGCACCAGCGGCAGGAAAAACAACATTAAGAATCCGGAGTCAGACATCGGTTTTTGCCGGTGTCTGGCTCCGGGCTTTTTTCATTTTTAGGAATTGTGGCAGATGGCAATTAAGCGTTTCGCAGAAACGCGCAGCTCACACGAAGTGTGAAAAAGGGTTTGGGAAGCCCAACATGCAAGCGTCTGTTTGGAAAACTCTTACGAACAGACCCTGCTTGCCAAGTACTGAAGAATCCAAAAACGACTCTCTTGATGTTTAGAACCGTCAACATCTTGATCCTACTAGGAATTTGTCTTGAAAAAGTGCGTGATTTTGTGTATAATTCAAAATGTTGAATTGTATCCTGGTGGACCTGCAGGATTAGACAATATTTCAGGTTACTGCAGCAACGCCAACTTTGTTTTCAGAGAACAGGGGGTTGTCAATGGCAGTCAGTTATAACAAGCTCTGGAACCTTGTGAGACAGAACAAAATGAAGAAAGGTGATCTCGCCAGAGCCGCAGAAATCAGTAGCTATTGGATGTCCAAGCTGAACAAGGATCAGCCGGTACAGATGGAAGTAATGCTTCGTCTGTGCAAGGTCTTCCATTGTGATATTGGAGATTTAATGGAAGTTATCGAAGAGGATTAGTCCTCTCGCAGAAAACTTAGATTTAGAACAATACAAATGTACGATACATAGAGGAGGCTCATCTATGGCAAAAGCAGAAAAAAAGCAGGTGTCTCTTGAGGCTGGCCTGTGGAATGCGTGTAACAAACTGAGAGGTAGCGTGACAGCGACGGACTATGTGAACGTCGTATTGGGCTTGCTGTTCCTGCGCTTTGCATATGATAAATTCAATGCACAGCGAGATAAACTGCTGGCCGACGAGGACACGGCAGACTTTATTGATAATCCTCGCTTTTATTCCAAGGACAACGTGTTCTTCTTGGAGGAGAATGACCGCTGGAATTACATCAAGGATAATTCCAAGTCAAACAAGATCTTCACCTACATTGACGACGCCTTTCGCAACATGGAGAAGAATAACCCCACACTGAAGGGTGCTCTTCCTATTGGCTTCTACATCACGCTTCATATCGAGCCGTCAAAGTTTTCTTCACTGATTGACGAGATCGACCGCATTCAGTATTCGCAGGAAGAATCCGACGATGTGATCGGTCGTGTCTATGAATATTTCCTCAGAAAGTTCTGCATTGCTGCAAAATCCGAAAAGGGTGAGTTCTACACTCCGGGCAATATCGTCGAACTTATGACCTTGCTGATCCAGCCGTACTCCGGGTCGGTGTACGATCCCTGTTGTGGTTCTGGCGGGATGTTTGTACAGAGTGCAGAGTTCATCAAGCGGCATAAGGGAAACAAGAAAGACATTACAATTTATGGTCAGGAGTCCAACGACAAGACTTATAAGCTGGCCAGAATGAACCTTGCAATACGTGGGCTGAACTGTGACTTGGGTGATGTGGACGCTTCCACGTTTACTTCAGACAAGCATCCGAACCTCCGTGCAGATTTCATTCTTGCCAATCCTCCCTTCAATCTCAAGGACTGGCGAACTGAAAACGAACTTAGGAGTGATCGCCGCTGGGACGGATATGAGGTGCCGCCTGTAAGTAATGCGAACTATGCATGGATTCTTCACATGTTGGCTCGTCTGTCCTATAACGGCACCGCTGCTTTCCTTCTGGCCAACGGTGCTCTTGGTGCGGATTCTGAAGAGTACAAGATACGGAAACAGCTTATC
This sequence comes from Oscillospiraceae bacterium, assembly GCA_017512745.1. Lineage (GTDB taxonomy): Bacteria > Bacillota > Clostridia > Oscillospirales > Ruminococcaceae > RGIG5675. The sequence goes on along the minus strand of JAFWEV010000025.1, from coordinate 10,865 downwards.
GAAAACCATAAGGTTGAGGCCATCATCGTGCTGCCGAGGGAAATGTTCTATGCAACGGATATTTCCGTCACCCTCTGGATTGTTGGTAATCACAAAAAGAGTAAGCGGGTAAAGCGGGACGACAAAGAAGTCGTTCTCCGGGACCGTGAAAACGAAATACTGTTCATTGATGCCAGAACGCTTGGCGACGGAAAAACAAATGAAGACGGATATGTGCTTCTGACAGAGGCAGACAAACGCAAAATTGCTTCAACATTGTTTGCTTGGCAATCTCCTGAATGGGTAACGCTTTATCATAATATCCCTGAGTTCTGTTATTCGGCTACGCTGGATGAAATACGGAGAAAGGATTATAGCCTTTATACATCTGACTATATTGAGTTTATCGACCATGATTTAGAAATAGACTACTATACTGAAATGAATAAGATTCAATACAGATTACGTGAATCAGCAAAAAAACAAAGAGCTGCTTTGTCTATGCTTGAATCAGCAATGGAGGGTATTAGCTATGGCATTAACTAAATACAAACTCGGTGATCTAATTACCCTCTCAGAAGAGAAAAATAGCGAAAACAAATATGGTATAGACGATGTAAAAGGAGCTTCAATTAGGAAGATTTTTATTGAAACCAAAGCAAATATGAGCGGTGTTTCGTTGACACCTTATTTGGTGGTCAAGCCAGATTACTTTGCTTATGTTCCGGTGACGTCAAGAAACGGGAATAAAATCACCATAGCCCATAATGAAACCAATAATACTTATATCGTATCAAGCTCATATATAGTTTTTTATGTGAGTTCAACTGAAATACTGGATTCGGATTTTTTGTTCATGTACTTCAACCGACCCGAGTTTGATAGATATTCTCGATATCATTCTTGGGGGTCTGCAAGAGAAGTGTTCTCATGGAATGAAATGTGTGCCATAGAGATTAACCTGCCTTCGATTGACATTCAGCGGAAATATGTTGCGGTGTTCAAAGCACTTCTGGCAAACAATAACGGAACAGAAGATATTGCAGAAATCTGTCCGATTCTAATTAAGGGAGCTATTGAGGAAGGAGGCAAGTAATATGGCCAATTTCAAGTATTATGAAAATGACTATGAACTGGCCGTCCTTGAGCTGCTTGAAAACTGTGGTTGGGAGTATGAGTGCGGATATGACATTCATCGTGAAAAGGACGATGTAATCCTTCGGGCGGATTTTCAGGAATATCTGAATCGGAAGCACGGTTACTTTTCGGACGATGAACTGCACACCCTGATCTCCTATATCACCAGCTACTCGAACCAGTCCTTGTACAGATCCATGAAAGAGACGTACAAGCTGCTTTCTCGTGGATATGTTCTTCACCGGGATGACGGCACTGATCAGTTCATCGACTTCTTTGAGTTTGGCTCGGACGCCGAGATGATCAATATCTTTAAGGCCGTCAACCAGTTCGAGTTTGAGGAGTACCACAATCGCCGCCCGGATATAGTTCTGTTTATTAACGGCATCCCTGTGTCGGTGTTTGAACTGAAGAATCCAGCAGATGAGACAGTCTCGATTGCTGACGCCTACGATCAGACGCACATTCGCTATTCTCAGGACATCCCGTCGTTGATGAAGTTTGACTTTATCAATGTTATTAGTGATGGGGCCAACACCCGTTATGGCTCTCTGTTCAGCAGCTATGAGTTTTACTTCAAGTGGAATTCGACGAACGGGGTGGACTACAACAATGCCGACGGCATCGATTCCATCCATGTGCTTATCAACGGCTTATTTGCACACAGAACGCTGTTGAACATACTCCACAACTATGTTTATTTCCCGGACCACAGTGATAGCAATCTTCTGATCCTGCCGAAGTATTACCAGTACTACGGCGCAGAAAAAATGTACGCTAATATTCTCAAAGAGTACGGGACCGGTAGCGGCAAGGGTGGTACCTATTGGGGAGCGACCGGCTGCGGAAAATCCTATACTATGCTGTTTCTTGCCAAGAGACTCACGATGTCTTTGGAGTTGCACAAGCCGACAATCATTTTGTTGACCGACCGCAACGATCTGGATGAGCAGCTTTCGGATGACTTTGAAAACGCAAAAGAATACCTTGTCGATGAAAACTCCGTGAGCATTGCCAACCGCAAAAAGCTGCTTGAGAAGTTGGCTGATATTGAGAGCGGAGGCATCTATCTGATGACCATCCAGAAGTTCTCGGAAGACATCAGCCTTCTCAGCCGGAGAAATAACATCATCTGCATTTCCGACGAGGCCCATCGGACACAGACCAATACGGAAGCTAAATATGTCATCTCAAAAAGTGACGCAAAGAAGACATACGGCTTTGCTAAGTATCTTAGAGACTCTTTCCCGAATGCTACTTATGTTGGCTTCACTGGAACGCCGATTGATGCCACACTACGAGTCTTTGGTGATGTTGTAGTTCAATACACAATGAAGCAAGCCCTTGACGATGGCGCTACTGTTGCAATTGCGCGCTTGCCTGGTCCTCGTGAAGTACAGTTGGATGAGAAGATGGCTCAGGCATGTGACGAGTATTATCGTTTACAGGCGGAGGCCGGGGCAAACGAGTATCAGATTGAAAAGTCCAAAAAGGACATGACCAACCTGAAAGTCATACTCGGTAATTCTGATCGCCTTGATATCGTTGTACGCCACTTCATTTGGCATTATGAAAAACGCTGCGAAGAGCATGCCACGGTGAACGGCAAGGCCATGTTCGTCTGCTATGATCGTGAAATTGCATGGGCAGTTTATAACAAGATCAAGGCCCTGCGGCCAGAGTGGTTTATTAAGCGCAAATGTGCTCCGGAATACGAAGGCACTGCCATTGACAGAGACTCCATCGAGATTGAGAAGGTCATGCTTGTTTGTACCAACGGCAAAAATGACCCTGCTGAGATGACGGCTGTTATTGGTGATTCGAAAACCCGGAAAGCCTATGCACGTGCATTTAAGGATAATAAGTCAAATCTGAAGATTGCAATAGTTGTTGATATGTGGATCACCGGATTTGATGTTCCTTCGATGGATACCATGTATCTGGATAAGCCGGTTGAGACCCATAACCTGATTCAGACGATTTCTCGTGTAAATCGTGTATTCAAAGGCAAGAAAGAGGGCCTCATTGTCGATTATATTGGGCTCGAAGGGGCAATCCTGACGGCCATGAAGCTCTACAACGGCGATATAACTCCTATAAATGGCGTTGATACCTCGCTGGTGGTCTTCAAAGACTTCTTAGATCGCATCATTGAGTTGATGCACGGATACGACTACAGCGCATTTTTCACGGAAAATATTTCTCCGCTTGAGAGGCTGATAATTATTCAAAAAGGCGTCGAATATGTTCTTGCAGATAAAGCCCGGAAAGACAATTTTATGGGATTCACCCTGCGCTGCAAAAAGGCATTTGATGTCTGCATTGGTCATGATGCGATTACGGCTCATGAGGTTGAACAGCTGCATTACTTCCTGTGTGTAAGGTCCGTTATCTTCAAGATGACTTCCGGAGATACGCCGGATGCGACTTTGATGAACCAGCACGTGGCCGAACTGGTAGATAGAGCTATTAGTTCTACCTACAGCGGAAAAACATTCAACTTCGATGAGCAGCCGACGGACGATATCCAGATGCTCTTCAGCGACGAGTTTATTGAGAAACTGAAACGGATTCCGTATCCGAACACAAAGTATCAGGCCTTGGTAAAACTACTGAAACGGGCAATTAAGGAATTCGGAAAAACGAACCGACTGAAAGCAATTGAGTTCTCAAAGAAATTGAAGAATGTCATTGACCGTTATAATTCCCGGAACACCATCAGCGATGTTGAAGATATTATTGAAGATGTCGTGGACAACCTCAGTGAGGAACTTGAGAAGATCTTCTCCGATCTGAAGAAAGAGAAGCAGTCGTTTGAGGCGATGGACATCACTTATGAAGAAAAAGCATTTTACGACATTCTTATCGCTGTGGCAGAAAAATATGGGTTTAAGGATCAGCTGACAGAGGATACATACATTTTCCTCGCGAAAGAGATCCAAAAGCTTGTAGGTAACAAATCTAAGTACACCGACTGGACCAACCGGCAAGATGTCAAGGATGAGTTATATGCAGACGTCGCTAAGCTGCTGAAAAAGCATGGTTATCCGCCGAGAACAATCGACGACGCATACGATGAGATCATGAAACAGGTGGATAACTATAAGCAGTACGCTGATTAATGGGAGCGAAGCAACTATGAAGCCTTTTCGAGAATATGACCTTAGCAAGGTGATAGCAAATCAATGGGCGGCAGTGAACAAAAAGATAGACACAATGTCCAACGAGGAGATTATGGCGAATGATCTTGACGTGTTGGCTGAAAACATCTATCAGGAGTATTTCATTGAGCCAGTGACGATCTTTGAGGAGGACTTCTCGAAGAGGAGCATAAAACAGGGGAAGATTCAGAAGTATATTGACCCTTTCTTTCGGGATTATTCAGACCGCGAGTATGTTGAAGTCGATGGTGTAATTGCAGAGTTCTATTTCCCATATACGGGAGAGTCTGACCTGTTTAAGTGCCGTGCATCAACGTTCTCTATGGGTGTATATCCGGAAATAACAGTTAATAAAACGACTGTTTCCTTCCGTATTGAGCGCTCTCTATCGGAGATGAATAATGCGAAAGCAAAAGACAGTTTGCTTGGAAGCCTCGAACAAGCTCTGAAGGAAATCCGAGATGGACTTTCATATGCGAACAATGATGTGGCTGCCTTTAATAATTCCTTGAAGCAGCAAGCAATGAAATGGCTCGAGGAGAAGAAGAAAAAAGTCGAAGCTTACTTCAGCATTGCAACAATGTTTGAGGTTCCGATAGAGAAGAAGGAGTACGCGCAGACACATATCCCTCTAAAAAGACACATTGTTCCTGTTGCAAAGCACTATGAAACTTCAAATTACTACGGGATCTTAGACGGTGATTATAAGGATATTTTGGATTCTATCAAACATACGGGTTCGACTTATGAACGCACACCTTCTTCATATAAGACGCTCCATGAAGAAGACCTGCGGAATACACTCTTGGCGGCGCTCAATGCAACATATAAAGGAGATGCTACGGGCGAAACTTTCCGAAATAGAGGAAAGACGGATATCTGTATTGAACGTGATAATAGAGCCGCATTTGTCGCTGAATGCAAGATGTGGACTGGTCAAAAAGAAATTGGAAATGCAATTGATCAGTTGGATGGTTACTTAACTTGGCGTGATTGCAAAACTGCTCTTATATATTTCGTTAGGCGTAAGGACTTTTTGAAAACGCTTGAGTCTGCGGAAGCGGCATTACGTGCTTATGATGGTATGAGAAATGTTGTGTCTCTTGATAAGAACGAGTTTGAATGCTTGTTCCTATCAAAGGCTAACCCCGGGCAGCAAATTAAAATGCGGGTCATGCTTTTCAATCTATATTGTGAAGATTGATTTAGGAGCTTCAATTTCATGGACAAAGACGCCAAACTTCGCCCGTTCTATCTGGCGAAAATACTATATGAACGTACCGACGAGGATCATTATCTCACCACCGCTCAGCTGATGGAGATCCTTGAAATGGAGTACAAGATCAAGACACACCGGCAGACGATTCCTGCCGATGTAGAGATCCTGCGCACTGTTGGCATGGAGATTCAGGAAGTGATGTCCGCGCAGAAGCGCTATAACCTGATCAGCCGTGAATATGATCTGGCGGAACTGAAGCTCCTGATCGATGCGGTTGAGTCCTCCAAGTTCATCACCCCGAAGAAAAGCGAGGAACTGGTGGCCAAGCTCTCCCGGATGGCCGGCAGGAATCAGGCGGAGAATCTTAAGCGGAACATTTCCGTGGAGGACCGTATCAAATACGATAACGAGAGCATTTTCCTGATCATCGACGGTGTCAACGAGGCGATCAACGCCGGCAAGAAGATCTCCTTCCAGTACTTCAAATACGATGTGCGGAAGGAGCAGAAGCTGCGCAATGAGGGAAAGCCGTGGACCTTCAGTCCGCACCGGCTGGTCTGGAACGGCGATTTCTATTACATGGTCGGCGTGTTCGACAGCAAGAAGGTCGGGACCTTCCGCCTGGACCGCATCGTGAAGCGGCCGGATGTGCTGGAGGAGGATGCCCTTCCCTTCCCGAAGGACTTCGATTTCAACAAGCATCTGCAGGTCAGTTTCCGGATGTTCGGGACCAATTACACGACGGTAGATCTCATTTGCGCGAATGATCTGATGGACGCGATTCTGGACAAGTTTGGCAAGGATGTCACCACCTACTGCTACGACATGGAGAACTTCCGCGCCGAGGTGGAGGTCGTCCCCAGCAAGGTGTTCTTCTCCTGGGTGTTCGGCTTTGAGGGCAAGGTCGTGATCAAGGGACCGGCAGAAGTCAAAGAGGAATATAAGAATATGGTTCTGCAGGCGGCGGAGAAGCTATGAACTGGATCAATGCATTTGAGATCCTTTGCTACGCGATCACAGCCCTTCTCCTCTGGGATATCATCCGGAAGAAAAGCCGAAGAGAGCTGCGGCTGTTCCTGTCCGCCGCGCTCGCCGGCTTCATACTGGAGCTGCTGGCCGTCCGCGTGACCGGGATCTATCACTACAGCCCGGACTACTATATCAGCATTGGTTTCGCCCCGTATCAGTTCCCCTTCTTCGGAGGGCTCATGTGGGGCGGCTTGACAGTCTGTGCCCTTCGAATCGCACGGAAGCTCGGTTTCGGAAAGCTGATGACCGCTTTTGTGACCGGCTGGCTGATCGTCTCTATGGACATCCTGCTGGATGTGGCGGCGATCCGACTTAGTGGCGGCTTCTGGGTCTGGGAAGGCCGGGATATCACACTGGACGTGACACATCACATGTTTATGAGCGTCATCTGGGTAAACTTCCTGGGCTATCTCTTTGAGACGCCGGCTGTTGCGTATCTGACGCTGCGAAGCTGGGAGTTGAAGGAAGAGAGTATGACCCGGAAGATCCTGATGACCATCGGCATCGGTCTGGCGGGAGTGGCCATCGTCGGTGCTGCCAGCGGAATTGCGCTGGGCCTGAATGCACTGACGGATGAATGGTTTGCCTGCATTGCCTTTATCCTGCTGTGGGGCTTCATCCTGGTACGGCTGATTATGCAGGTGATCAGAGAGCGCGGCGAGCTGACATTCAAGGGGAAGAAAGACTGGGTGCTGCTCATCTTCTGGGCCGCCATGTACGGATACTGTCTGGCAGCGCTCTTCTCCCTCGGGATCCTGCAGGCGGTACCGTGTTATGGCGTCCTGGCCATGATCCTGACAGCAGGGACACTGCTGCTCGGAGCGGCCGGTGAAAAGGAATCAATTTCATGAAGAAAACAGCCAAATGGATCCAACACACCCACCTTTTCCGCAGAGACGAGTATGAATGCTCAGCATGCGGATTACGGTCGGACAAGCCATACAGGACCTGCCCGGGGTGCGGTCTGCCGATGAAAGGCTCGAAATACGATCCATCCTGGGTGGATGAGATGGAAACAATCGACGCGATATTTGATGATTGAACGGAGGCCCTTATGGCTATCACAGTGAACTTAAGATATACCGGCAAAGACGGCGCTGCCCGGAAGTTTGCCGAAGAGATGACGGCCAGCGGCACGGTCGCGGCAATCCGGGCTGAAGCAGGGAATCTGCGCTACGAATACTACCAGCCGCTTGATGATCCGGAGACCATACTGCTGATCGACAGCTGGACAGATCAGGAAGCGATCGATATCCATCATGTTTCCCCGATGATGGGGACCATCGCCACGCTGCGGGAAAAGTATGATCTTCACATGACCGTGGAACGATATGTCAGCGCGGAGACACCGGAATCAGAAGACCAGTTTATCAGGAAGTAGGATTATGAAGAGAGCTGTCTTTTTGCTGCTGACTGCAATTCTGCTTCTCCTGTCCGGATGCTCTTCCGGCGGCCAGGTGATGGATGGCGATGTCACGGTCTACGGCTATACACAAATATCACAGGAACAGGCCAGAGAGATGATGGCTCAGGATGATGGCCATGTGATTGTCGACGTCCGCAGACAGGATGAATACGACGCCGGCCATATCCGGGGAGCGATCCTGATCCCCAATGAGAGCATCGGTACAGAGAAGCCTGAGGAACTGCCCGATCTGGACCAGATCATCCTGATCTACTGCCGGAGCGGGAATCGCAGCAAGCAGGCGGCCCAGAAGCTGGGTGATATGGGCTATACGAATATCTACGAGTTCGGCGGCATCAACACCTGGACCGGAGAGATCGTGACAGATGAGGCTCCGGAAAGCAGCTCACAGGATAGCGCTGCAGGCGAAAAAACGGAGAAGATGGTCGTCAGGATCACGGTCGGAGAACGAAGCATCACCGCTGAACTGAACGATAATGATGCCGCAAAGGCACTCTGGGATCAGCTTCCCCTGACGCTTCCCATGATGAACCTTTACGGACGCGAGATGTGTTATCGGATGGGAAAAGGTGCGCTCCCGGACAAGGATGCTGCAGACGCCGGCTATGAGATCGGTGACATTTCCTACTGGCCCCCTGCCGGAAGCCTTGTGATCCTGTATAAGCAGAACGGTGAAGTGTTCGAGCAGGTAAAGATCGGGCACACAGACGACGATGTATCCTTCTTTGACGGAATGGAGGATACGGACATCATATTTGAAAGGGTCGAACAGAAATGAAGATACTTGTACTGGAAAGCAGCGGAAATAAGAAAGGGTCCTCTAATCTTCTCGCTGAGGGCTTCATCAAAGGCGCAAAGGAAAACGGCCATGAGGTAACGGTCTATGACGTGATCCGGGCGGATATCCGTCCTTGCCTGGGCTGCAATCACTGCGGCATGAACGGCCCCTGTGTTCAGAAGGACGATTATGAGAACAAGCTCAAGGGCATGATCAAGGCGGCGGACATGCTGGTGTTTGTCATGCCGGTCTATTACTATAACTGGCCGGCCCAGCTGAAAACGGTGATTGACCGCTTCTACAGCTTCACCACGGAGCTTGCTTACATGCATAAAAAGACCGTCCTGTTGACGGTGGCATGGGATGATACGGATACCGTATTCTCCGTGGTCGAGGCCTATTACCGCAGGATCTGCGAGTACATGCAGTTTGAAGACTGCGGCATAGTGCTTGGCGGTGGCTGCGGCACACCGTCCATGACCAGAAGTAGCGGATTTGTTGAGAAGGCATTTGAATTGGGGAAGACGATCTAACGTTAGTCAACAGAGAAAGAGATAATCAAATCGGGATTTGCAGGAGGAAAAGGCTATGAAGCACAAAGTCAGATTAACAGTTATCGATAAGAAGCTCTACTCGGAACTGCAGCAGCAGTACTGTGCAGATCCGAATTCCGGCGCATGTCCCTGCTATAACGTGGGTGACGTCTTTGAGTTCTATCGTGATGATGAGCGGGATGATTTCTGGCATTGCGGATTAAACACTCTTGTGAAAACAGATGCTGATCCCGATACCGTGGCAGGTGGACCTAAGATGCCGCATTGCTCGGAACTTTGGGATGCTATTAGCCGGTACATCTATACCGGATTGCAGGGCGGCTCCATCATGAAAGGCTGGATGGAGCGCGAGAATGAGATGATCGCCTGCTGCTCTGACGGCACAAGACCTGTTATCTTTAGGATTGAACGGATTGACTACGAGTAATACAACTCGAGATTTATGAGGATGTGATGCAATGATTATCAGAAGAATCGAGCCTGAAGATGCAGGAAATGTATCAGCTTTGATTGTTAGGACGCTCAGAGAAGTCAACACCAAAGATTATTCGAGGGAATATATCGAAAATGATGTTCAAAAATTACAGCCGAAAGACATCTTGGAGCGCGCAAAATGGACTCATTTTTATGTAGTATGCGATGAGGATAAAATTGTGGGCTGCGGTGCAATAGGACCGTACTGGGGTAAAGTTGACGAAAGTAGTTTATTCACTATCTTCGTTTTACCAGAGTATCACGGGCAAGGAATCGGAAGAAAGATCATAGATACTTTGGAAAAAGACGAATATTTCCTTCGTGCGAACAGAATTGAAATACCTGCCTCGATCACTGCAACTCCCTTTTATATAAAAATGGGATACACATATAAAAACGGAATTAGTGTACCAGATGAAGAAGGTCTTATACGCTTAGAAAAGCATAGATAAAGACAAATTCTGGTTTGTGAGGGCAGTTATGAATGTTATATCATGCGTTGATGAAGACTGGCTTCTTTCAGAAGAGGCATTCTTGCTATATGCTTCCTGTATGTATCAACCAAGGTATGAGAATTTCAAAAAACAAATAGAAGATTTATTAAGCGATCCATCGGTAAGAGTATATGTGTGCGAGAGCCAAGGCAAGAAAACATGCATGATGGTGCTGAGAATCTCAGATTCTGTTGCTGAAATCATCGGAATTGCTGTGTCCGAAAAAAAGCGTCGTCAAGGAACCGGAAGACGCATGATCCAATATGTGATGAAATCTGAGGGTTTGGAAAGGATCGATGCACAGACAGACGACGATTCAATCGGATTCTACCGTAAGTGTGGCTTTACCGAAGATAGGATCGTAGTTGATTATCCTGATGGTTCTGTTGTCCGATACAACTGCGTATTAAGCAAATAGACAACTTCAAGTTTGTCGGGATGACGCAAAATCGCAGTTTGCAGGGAGGATTACTTGAAAATAGAAAAAGATGAAATAACAATCCGAGATTTTACGGAAACAGATCTTCCACTCATGTTTAAATGGTTGACAGATAAGAGAGTGCTGGAGTATTACGAAGGTCGTGACGTCAGGTTTACGATGGATACTTTGTCTG
>JAFWEV010000024.1 GCA_017512745.1 Oscillospiraceae bacterium | reverse complement strand
CACACATATGAGAGGATCGACGCGCCGAGAGGCGAGTTCTTCCACACGAACTGGACAGGCAAAGGCGGAGATATCCACTCCACAAACTACAACGCATAAAGGAGCTATCACAATGGAAAAGAACGTCATTAATACAGACCTCAGCGGCAAGGTAGCCGTAGTTACGGGAGCAGGCGGAGTCCTCTGTTCCGCATTCGCAAAAGTTCTGGCGCGCGCCGGCGCAAAAGTTGCTCTTCTCGACCTCAATGAGGCAGCCGCGGAAAAATATGCCGCGGAGATCCGCGAAGAAGGCGGTATCGCAAAGGCTTACGGCTGCAACGTTCTCGATAAGGACATCTGCTTTGAAGTCGCTGATAAGGTCTTGGCCGATCTCGGTCCCTGCGATATCCTCCTGAACGGCGCAGGCGGAAACAACCCGAGAGCCACAACAGACAAGGAATACTTTGAGCCCGGAGATATCGAGGGAGACACAAAGAGCTTCTTTGACCTCGACAAGAGCGGCATCGATTTCGTATTCAGCCTCAACTTCACAGGTTCCCTTATCCCGACACAGGCATTTACACGCCAGATGATCGGCAGAGAGGGCTGCAATATCCTCAACATCAGCTCCATGAACGCATACACACCTCTCACGAAGATCCCCGCTTACTCAGGAGCAAAGGCTGCGATCAGCAACTTCACACAGTGGCTCGCCGTACACTTCTCCAAAGTCGGTATCCGCGTAAACGCTATCGCCCCGGGATTCTTTGCGACACAGCAGAACAAGGCTCTCCTCTTCAACGAAGACGGAACTCCCACAGCGCGTACAGGAAAGATCCTCGCCGCAACTCCCATGGGAAGATTCGGAGACAGCGAGAAAGAACTCGCTGGCGCGGTCCTGTTCCTTCTCAACAATGACGCCGCAAGCTTCATCACCGGTATCACTCTCCCGATAGACGGCGGCTTCTCATCCTACAGAGGTGTATAAAATGGAACTCTACCTGAAAGCAGATTCAGATAACGGTCTCAGTCAGGAAACGATAAAGAGCGCGGTACTCCGCGCTCTTTCCGAGCATCGTTCAAAACTCGCGGCAGAAGGAAAAGAGCTTAAGAAAGCCCTTATCCTTCCCCCCGATTTCACAAGATTTCACTCAGGCGCCGGATTTATAACTAATGTGGTATACCACGATCTCGTTTCCGGCGGCGCGCAGGTCGATATCCTTCCGGCGCTCGGCACACACGAAGCCATGCCGAAGGAGCAGACCGACATAATGTTCGGCGACATTCCGAGAGAATGCTTTATAGCGCATGACTGGAGACACGATGTCGTAAAGCTTGGCGAGATTCCTGCTGATTATGTCAGCGAGATCACTGAAGGTCTCTGGAAGGATCCCGTGAGCGTTGAAGTCAACCGCAGGATCGTCGACAGAAGCTATGACCTCATCGTATCCCCCGGACAGGTCGTTCCTCACGAGGTGATAGGCATGAGCAACCACGCGAAGAACCTGTTCGTCGGCGCGGGCGGCTCGGATATGATCAACAAATCCCACATGATCGGAGCCGTATATGGCATGGAGCGCATGATGGGCAGAGACAACACTCCCGTCAGAAAACTGTTCGACTACGGCATGGAGCATTACCTCCATGATCTGCCGATACTCTTCATCCTGACTGTTACGACCGCACCCGAGGGCAACATCCTGACGCACGGCCTATTTATAGGCGAAGGTCGTCAGTGTCTTACAGAGGCAATAGCGGTCGCACAGAAGAAGAACATCGACTTCGTCGAGCACGGAGTAAAAAAATGCGTCGTGTATCTCGATCCGAGCGAGTTTAAGAGCACATGGCTCGGAAACAAGGCCGTATACCGCACGAGAATGATGATGGCTGACGACGGCGATCTCATAGTGCTGGCTCCCGGAGTGGAGCGCTTCGGCGAGGACCTCGAGGTCGACAAGCTCATCAGAAAGTACGGATACCGCGGCAGGATACATACCCTCGAGGAATTCGAAAAGCCCGAAAATCAGGACCTCCGCGACAATATGGGCGCTGCGGCGCACATGATCCACGGTTCGAGCGACGGGCGTTTCAGGATCACATATGCCGTCAAGAACATCTCCAAGGAAGAGATAAGATCCGTAGGTTTCGAGGCTGCCGACTATGACGAAGTCATAAAAACATACGATCCGAAGAAACTGAATTACGGATACAACACCGTAAACGGCGAAGAAATATACTTTATCCCGAACCCGGCTCTCGGACTCTGGATAAACAGAGAGAGGTTTTCAGAATGAGCAAAGTATTTATGGACAGGGATTTCCTCCTTAAGAACGATTTCGCAAAGAAGCTGTATCACGAATATGTGGAAGGCGAACCGATCTTCGATTATCACAACCACCTTTCTCCCAGGGATATCGCTGAGCACAGGTGTTTTCACGATCTCACGGAGCTCTGGCTTGAAACGGATCATTACAAGTGGCGCGCAATGCGTGCAAACGGCATAAGCGAGGATCTCGTCACGGGCAATGCTCCGGCATATCAGAAATTCCTCGCATGGGCTTCTGTCGTTCCGAAACTGATCGGCAGTCCCCTCTATCACTGGACGCACCTCGAACTTCAGAGATACTTCGGGATAACCGATGTCCTCTCGCCCGCAACAGCGGAAGATATCTGGAGCAGAACATCCGAGATGATGAAAGGCGATGGTTTTGACACTGTCTCCCTTCTCACAAAGATGAACGTCAGAGTACTCTGCACTACTGACGACCCCGCAGATACGCTTGAGTGGCACAAGAAGATCAGCGAAGACGACACGATACCGTTCAGGGTATTCCCGTCTTTCAGACCCGACAAATATCTGGGTTCTGATCCGGAAGCAGAAAAAAGACTGTGCGAAAAATACGGCACTGACGATCTTCTTGAAGCATTCTCAAAAGCGCTCGATCATTTCTGCGCAAACGGATGCATCGTCTCCGATCACGGCTTCGGTCTCTTCGAGTACGGAAAAGATCCCGTTCTCACCGAGAGACTCGATTTCCTCGGAAAACAGTATGCCGAGCGCGGCATAGCCATGCAGCTGCACTTCGGAGCTATCAGAAACACGGTTCCCAGCCTGAAAGCCGGATTCGGTCCTGACGCAGGCGCCGACAGCGTAGGTTTCACCACGGACTCTTCATGTATTGCGGCATTCCTCGGAAAACTGGAAGGCGAAGGATCGCTTCCGAGAACGGTTCTCTACGATCTCGATCCGTCGGACAACGCAATGCTCTCAACTATGGCGGGCAACTTCGCCCCGAAGGTACAGTTCGGAGCGGCGTGGTGGTTCAACGATCATCTCCGCGGTATCACAAGGCAGCTCGACGAACTGATGGAGACAAACGCACTCGCGTGTTCCGTCGGTATGCTGACAGACTCGAGGAGCTTCACCTCCTTCCCGCGTCACGAGTATTTCAGAAGGATACTCTGCGCAAGGCTCTCCGAGCTTGTTGAAAACGGCGAATATCCCGAAGACATCGCAGCCGTAGGTTCTATAGTCAAGGATGTCTGCTACGGCAACGCTGAGCGTTTCTTCTTAAAACACTGACTATTTAAGCTTTCTCATAGAAAAGACTGCCGGTACACCGAATGTTGTGACCCCTGTCAAGTAGACAGGACAAATAAATAAAAGATTAGAAGGAATCTACTGTGTTTCACTATGCAGTAGATTCTTTGTATGTGTAAGATCTTTTCGAGCCGGGGAGACGAGAAAAGATCTTACACTTTACT
>JAFWEV010000023.1 GCA_017512745.1 Oscillospiraceae bacterium | reverse complement strand
CCGATCTCAATAAGAAACTCGAAGAAGCGGCACAGAAGGACAGGCTCCCTGTTCTGGTTGTGGACATCACTGTGCCGGAAGAGGGAACATATCCGTTCGAACTGAGATATTTTGAGAATCGCGCTTCATGGAGACCAGTTTATGAACTGTACTCGGATGCAAAAGAGCCCATCGACATCCAGATGCGCGCAGCTATCTCCCAGAGCACTGTGGAGGACTGGAAGGATATAGAAGTGAGTCTGTTTACGGGAAGCCCGTCATCCTCCGGGCAGCTGCCTGAACTGAGACCGAGATTCCTCAGCATCCGCACGCAGACATCAGCTCCCAGGACGTTTGCCCGCAATCAGATGATGGGCGCGATGGCAAAGGCAGCAGGCAAATCGATGTATGAAGAAGATACCGAGGTCCTGGAGGATGCAGCGGAGATGCCGATGATGATGGCGTCCGTACGCATGGAAACGGAACAGGCTGCCGTGAACACGGATGAAACGGTTACTGAATACGCTCTGCCCGGAAAGAGAAGTATCCTGAAAGGATCTGAGGAGGCAATGGCGGACCTCACAAAGTATACTGTTCCCGCTGTATACAAGATCGTTGCGGCTGCCGGTGCTGACCCTCACGTCTATCTGGTCGCCAACGTAAAGACCCAGGATCTTCCGGATATCGGCGGATTTAATGCTGGAGTCTACCTAAAGAACAGATATGCCGGAGAGGTGAATATCTCGTCTGAGCGCACTAAGGAGAGCCTCGATATAACTCTCGGAGAAGAGGAGAGAGTGCATGTCATGCGCAAGGAGGTCACCCGCAAGCAGGGTTCCACGCTGCTTAAGGGCCAGAAGACTCTCGACATTGCATTCGAGACAAAAGTCACAAATCTGTCCGGCGCGGCTGCCGATATAGAACTCCGCGATCAGATACCGGTGAGCAGGGACAAGGATATAACGGTAGAGACGAAAGATATCTCCGACGCAAAACTGGAAGAGGAGACCGGAATGCTCACAAAGGTACTCAGTGTACAGCCCGACGCCACGGAGACGTTTACGGTGTCGTACAGAATATCCTGGCCGAAAGACAAGGCATATACGGAATCCGTGGGATCAGGCTTCTGTCCAGTATGCGGTTACAAAACAACGCAGAGATTCTGCCCCGAGTGCGGGTCGAAGATCTATTAACAGACAGGTTGGAAAGTATCTGAGAGACAGGAGAAAGGAGAGTGTGCTTCCCGTGCTGCTTAAAGTCGCGGGATGCATATTAAACTCATGAAAAGATCGGAGATCAACAGAATAATCAGGGAGAATATCGGATTCCTCAGGGAACGCGGATTCTGCATGCCTCCCTTCGCATTCTGGTCCCCTGAGGATTGGAAGAGCAAGGGACACGAATACGACGAGATACGGGACAACGCGCTGGGATGGGATCTCACCGACTACGGTTCGGGAGATTTCAGTAAAACCGGTCTGTTCCTGTTCACGATAAGGAACGGGAACCAACAGAGACCGGAAGAGTATAAGAAACCGTATGCAGAGAAGATCATGATAGTGGATGACGGACAGGTAACACCATATCACTATCACTGGTACAAGATGGAGGATATTATCAACCGCGGCGGAGGTACGCTCTGCGTAAAGATGTACAACGCGGATGAAAATACCGATCTTCTGGATGAAAAGAGTCCTGTCGTTATACACACTGACGGCAGAGTTTACGAGGCTCCTGCGGGAACTGTACTTAGACTTGAGCCGGGCGAGAGTGTAACGCTCTATCAGAAGCAGTATCACAGCTTCTGGGCGGAGGGCGGAAAGACCCTGGTCGGGGAAGTATCGCAATGTAATGACGACAATGCGGATAACAGGTTCCTCGATAATGTGGGGAGATTCCCCGAGATAGAGGAGGACGAACCTGCGGAATATCTGCTCTGTAACGAATACGGAGAAGCGGAATAAGCACGGAATATAAGGCTGCTCAGAGATTAATAAACGGACTGCATGCTGAAAGTGCGGTCCGTTTTTGTGCTGCGCAGCAGAAAGGTGAGAGAAATCTCACTTTTTATTCCCACTTATTTACTGTATATTTATCCCAGGAGGTAATTTAACATGAGTGATTTTCTTAATGTAATTGAAAGACGCAATTCAGTGCGCAAATATCAGGATAAGGATCTGTCGGAAGAGCAGATCAGGACTCTTGTTGAAGCGGGGCTCAGAGCACCCACAGCTGCCAACAAGCAGGAGATCCATTTCACGGTAGTAAAGAAGGACAATGCCGCACAGGCAGAGCTTGCGAACGATCACAAGCCCGGCGCCACAGTGCCGTTCTATTTCAACGCACCGGTGGTCATCTATCTCTCTGCCGACGAGAGCTTCAGCTGGAGCGGAGTAGATGCAGGCATCGCAATAGAGAACATCCATCTTGCCGCTGAGGCGATGGGGCTCGGAAGTGTCATCCTCGGCTGTGTCAGGGATATCCTCAACGGCGAGAAAAAGGCATATTACGCTGAGAAGTTTGCATTCCCGGATGGCTACAAATTCGAAGTCGCCATCGCTGTGGGTTATGCCGAAGCCGTAAAGGAACAGCATACATTTGAGTATGACAGGGATGTCAGTATCGTATAAGTAAAGCGAAAAAGACATGACAAGGCCGCAGTTCATCTGAACTGCGGCCTTGCTGCTTGTTATGAGAATATCGCGATACTGTAGGAAGGAAGGGTAAGAGTTCCGTTTTCGAAGACTATCTTCTCTTCATTCGTGTTTAGTACCGCAGAGAGTTCCATCCCGTCCGGAGCAATGCTCAGCGTCTTGGTTTCCTCGCTGAGATTAATCACTATGTAGACAGGATCTTCACCGTTGCATTCTTTGAAGAATGCCGCTACTGTGTCGCCCGAGACGGTCTCATCAAGCCGTGCCTTGCCCATTGAGATGGCGGGGAAGGCGTTCCTTACCTTTATGACCTGCTTGAACCAGCTGTAGATGCTGAGTTCATCCTCTTGCTGGTCTTTGAGAGACGGGAACTTCATCTTGACTTCATCCATGTCCGGAGGACCTGCGCAGACGTCAGGATCGTCGGGATCATCGCTCCAGTACATCGGAGCGCGTTTGTTCTCGTCCTTGCCGGATCCCTTCATGCCTATCTCTTCACCGTAGTAGACGTATGAGTTTCCGCTCATGAGAAGACTCAGAGCATATGACATCTTGGTCTGTGGTCCCTGATCGAGAGCGTAGTATCCAGCGCTTCTCGCCATGTCATGGTTTGTATAGAACGGCGCGTCTATATAAGACGGGTTTGCTGATCTGTACGCATCATCAGACGAGTTCAATGCCTTCACATAGTCGGATGCAGAGTTCGATCCACGGAGGATATTGCATATGATGCCCTCCTGACCGGCAAAGGGGAAGTTGAAGAGCGAGTCTATCCCGCTCGAATAGAGGATGGCGATGTTGGCTCTGTCGGTCCAGGCTTCTCCGACTATATATGTGTCGGGATCGATTGATCTTGCGGTATCACAGAAGAACCTGAGGAAATTAACATTCCCGTCGGGATCGCCTGTCCAATAGGAAGTGACGGCGTCAAGTCTGAATCCGTCGACACCCTTCTTTATCCAGAAATCGAGTATGTATCCGACTTCATCTCTGACTTTGGTGCTCGAGAGGTTGAGGTCAGGCATACCGGACCAGAATCTTGCCTCGTAATACCAGTTTGTCCCCTCAAGAGGAGCATATCCTTCTTTGCTCTCCCTGGAGAAGTTGTAGTAGTCGAAATACTGGCAGTAGGAGGAATCAGGCTCCCAGTCATCGGGAAGCTCGCGCAGATAGTCGGACGCCTCCTTGAACCAGCCGTGTTCGGTAGACGTGTGATTGAGGACCATATCCATGATCACGCTGATGCCGCGCTCGTGACACTCGGCAATGAGAGCTTCGTAATCTTCAAGGGTGCCGAATACGGGATCGATCGCGAAGTAGTCGGTCACATCGTATTTGTGGTACGTGGGGGAGGGATGGACGGGGGTGAGCCAGATGGCATCAAAGCCCAGATCTTCGATATAGTCGAGCTTTGAGCGTATCCCGTTTATGTCTCCTA
This sequence comes from Oscillospiraceae bacterium, assembly GCA_017512745.1. GTDB lineage: Bacteria > Bacillota > Clostridia > Oscillospirales > Ruminococcaceae > RGIG5675. The sequence goes on along the minus strand of JAFWEV010000023.1, from coordinate 6,333 downwards.
TTCCGTCTCCGTCGGAGTCGCAGAAGGAGTAGACGAATATCTCGTATGTAGTCCCGTATCCCGGAGCATGCGCTTTTGTTTCAAGTCCTGCGTTGAATGCCGTCATCTGCACCTTTGAATCCAAAACAGCAGGCTTTTGACGGCCTGCTGTGATGAATACTATTCCGATGATCAGGGCTATGAGCAGGACGATTATTGTAATGAGTAACCGTTTCTTGTTCATAAGCATTAAATTAGGATCATCCTTTTACTGCACCCGACATGCCCTCGACGTAATATCTCTGCATGTAGAGGAAGAGAGCGGCGATCGGGATGGAGATTATTACTGCGCCTGCGGCGAAGCAGGTGTACCACTGGTAGATGTATTCCTTCTGGAGCATGTTCCAGAGTCCTATGGCGACCGTGAACTGATCAGCGTTCGCTCTGCAGAGGACCTTTGCGAAGATGAAGTCGACCCACGGAGCAATGAATGATGTCATGACCGTGTAGATGACTATGGGCTTTGCGAGAGGCATCGTGATCTTCGTGAATACCTGCCACTGTGTCGCACCGTCGATCCTTGCGGCTTCGTCGATGGAACGTGGGATGGTATCAAAGTATCCCTTAGCTATCTGGAAGCCCAGACCGGTACAAGCACTGTATACGATTATGAGACCAAATCTCACTGCGCTTCCCTCGGAGAGGCCCATTGCCTTTAAGATAATGTACTGGGCAACCATCGCCATGAATCCGGGGAAGAGTCCGAGGATCATCGCTATGTTCATGTATGTCTTTCTGAATCCGAATCTCATTCTTGAGAGGGAGTAGGAGACAGAGAGAACGAAGAACGTGCTGACTACGCAGCAGACGACCGCGATGATCAGGGTGTTTGTGAACATCTTTGGGAAGTTGAGAACATTCTTGTCGGTGAAGAGCTTCACGTAGTTGTCGAGAGTGTACCCTTGCGGAAGAAATGTAGCTGTATATGCGCCTTTTTCCGCTCTGAACGATGTGAGAACGATCCAGAAAATGGGGAGCACCCAGATGGCTGCGAGTACTGCGAGGAAGATGTGCACAATCAGGTTTATGACTCTTCTTCTCGGACTCATTCTGTTTTTCTTCAGTGTGTTTTCCATTACATGAACGCCTCCTCATTCTTGTAGGATTTGGAGTTCCTGTAGGTCACCAGAGTGATGATCGTGAGGATTACGAATGTCATGATACCGATAACTGCACCGAGGTTGTAGTACTGCTGGTCAATAGTGAGCTTGTAGAGCCATGTGACCAGAAGGTCCGTCTGACCTGCCGTATCTCCGACGTATGTCGGACCACCGGCGGAGAGAAGGTAGATGACATTGAAGTTGTTGATGTTTCCGACAAAGCTCGCAATGAGGTAGGGTGTTGTGACGAACAGCATGTAGGGAAGCGTGATCTTGAAGAAGATCTTTACGGGTCCCGCGCCGTCCATCCTGGCCGCCTCATACAGCTCGCCCGGGATATTCTGGAGGATACCCGTTATCTGAAGAAGTGTGTACGGGATACCGACCCAGAGGTTTATGACAATGACCGTTATCCTCGCCAGCATCGCGTTCTGCCAGAACGGAATAGGCTGGGATATGAGTCCGGCATTCATGAGAAGTACATTGATGGCGCCTGAGGGCTGCAGCATTATATTCATGATCATGAGGGTGACGAACTGCGGCACCGCTATGGAGAGCACGAAGCAGAAACGCCAGAAGCCTTTTGCTCTCGTATCTTTTCTGTTGATGATGAGAGCCAGGACCATTCCGAGGATGTAGTTGAGGAATGTCGCAAAGATCGCCCAAACGACGGTCCATGCCAGAACATGCCAGAACTGTCTTCCTATGTTGCCGTTCAGAGAGAGAACACGTTTAAACTGTGTAAGCCCGTTCCAGTCGAACAGGATAAGGTGCTCATCCTCCTTCGAATAAGAGGTAAATGCCATCGAGATCATGTAGACGAGAGGCACTATGTTGAAGACCAGAATACCGAGGCAGGGAAGAGACATGAGCGTTATGTGCAGGTTCCCGTCAAACAGTTCCTTTATATCTTCCGTGAATGTGAGTACATGCTTTCCTTCTTCCTTCAGAAGCTGAAGTCTGTAGGAATGTCTCATCTGGATGATCCAGAGTGCTATGAAGGCGGCAATGACGAAACAGGTGATGACGCCTGCGAGGAGCAGTCTCTGGGAGTTGTCTCCCTGAACGTATTCATAGACCTGTTTTGCTTCATTCCATACTTCTCCGCCCGGATTGTCGCCGAGGGAGGGGAGCATAGCGAGGTTGTGAAGACCTGTGCCCACCATATAGAAGATGAATGCCGCTTCAAAAGCCAGAACGATGATACCTTTGATCATCTGTCCGTGACCCAGTATACCGACGCCCATAAGCAGTATCGACAACTTTGTGAGAAGGTCGCCGTGCTTTACCGCATTAAGGACGGAGATTTTTTTTGCATTCATATCAATCATTCTCCAAAGTGAAGGCCGTTTGTAATGATCTCCGATTTGGGCAGGACCGGAAAGGATCCCGGCCCTGCCTGGCCATTTAGATCGGGATCAGATCAGAATGTTATGATCTGTTAGGAAACTGCTGATGAGTTGAGCTGCTCGTTCATTGCATCGGTCTTCTCGACTGCATTGTCGTGGTTGACTGAGCCTGCTACGAGTTCTTTACCCATGGACTCTGCCGGTCCCCAATACTGACCCATTGTTGCTACGACGGGCTGAACGATGGATGCATAATCCATTGTGTCCATCTGGGCTTTTGCAAGTGCGTCACTGACGGAAACGGTGAGGTCTGTCGGGATAATGTTTCTCAGATCATAGTGATCTTTCTGTGCAGATGCGCTTGCAAGATAAGCTGCAAGTGAAACTGCGATCTCGGGATGCTCGCTGTAGAGAGATGTTGCCGGGTTAACACCGATCGCCTTGGATCCTGCGAAGGACTTCATCTGGCAGAGTTTGCCATCGATCGTGATCGACGGTGCCGGGCAGATTCCGAGGTTGTCGCCGTAAGCGTCAACTGCCTTCTGATAATCCCATGTGCCGGAGAAGAAAGCCTTTGCTTCTGCTGCTGTGCCGATATCTCCGTCATGGAAGTGCGGATTTGCAACGAGGTCTACGAGGTAATTGGTGACTGCATATGCCTTGTCGCCGGAGAAGTCGATTCCTGCTGCTTCGTCAGAACCGCTGGCACCGAAGAGAGTGCAGCCGTTAGCTACGTAGAAGGAAGCGAGATACCAGGAGTTGGAGAGCGGGAATGCAACGTCGCCTTTTTCAAGCATTGCATCGAGGGACTTTACATCTTCCTCAGAGAAGACGCTCTTGTCATAGAACATGAACCATGTGTTGCCTGTGAACGGGAAGCCGTATACGCCGCCGTCATAAGTAACTGTGTTCATTGTTGTCTCGGAGTTAGCAGCCTTTGCCGCGTCAAGTGCGGAGCCGCCGAGCTTTGCGATAGCGCCAGCTTTGAGAAGATCAGGGATCTGATCGTTTGCAAACATGTAAACGTCTGCTGCTGCGCTCGGGTCTGTTGATACGTTCGTCTTGGCATCGCCTTCAGAGCATACGCCATATACGAATGTGATATCCCACTCGGGATGTTCTGCTGCGAATTTCTCGCATTCGGTCTGGAGCCATTTTCCGTTGTCGTCGGACTGGTCTTCCTGCGGACCCCAAACTGTGACAGTTACTGCCACTTTATCTGCCGGTGCGGCTGATCCGCTGTCGGTAGAAGCAGGGGTTTCGTTTGAGCCTGAGCTTCCGCATCCAAACAGCATGGCCATAACCATGAGGACGGAAAGTGTGAGAGCTACAAATTTCTTCATTTTCTTTGTTTCCTCCATTAAGAGATTGTTGATATATTTTCTTTCCGGTAATGCCGGTAAAAGACTAATAGATTATTTCTGATCCTTGAATTCGAGGTTTTTGCCAGATTCCGGATCAAAGAGGTGTATCGCCTGAGGTGCAAACCTGAAGTTGACTACGGAGCCTGTGCTGATGCTGGCAGCAGAGAGGCCCATCTCAGCAAGATCGATCGTCGGAACTATGATGATGCAGTCGTTTCCGAGAACTGAAGCATGCAGATGAATGGAACTTCCCATCATCTCGGTAACGTCTACTGTCCCGTGGATGGTGTCTTTTTCGGCATCCTTGCTGTACATGATGTGCTCCGGTCTCACACCGATGATGACCTTCTGAGAGCTGACGCCTTGAGCTTTGAGGTTAGCCTGCTTGTTGTCGGGGAGAGGGATCTCAGTTCCCTGAATATCCAGGTAATAGCCGTCTGCTCCGAGTTTCAGCTCGCCTTCGAACATATTCATCTGAGGAGTTCCTATAAATCCCGCGACAAATGTGTTAACCGGATTGTCAAAGACTTCAGACGGAGTTCCTATCTGCTGAACTTCGCCGTCCTTCATGATGACGATCCTGTCGCCAAGCGTCATGGCTTCAGTCTGATCATGCGTAACATAGATAAATGTCGTGTCTATGCGCTGTCTCAGCTTGATGATCTCCGCTCTCATCTGGTTCCTCAGCTTTGCGTCGAGGTTGGAGAGAGGTTCGTCCATGAGCAGTACCTTAGGATTGCGGACGATGGCACGTCCGATTGCGACACGCTGACGCTGACCGCCTGAAAGAGCTTTTGGCTTTCTCTCCAGATACTGTGTGATGCCGAGGATCTCAGCCGCTTCGTTTACGAGACGGTCCATCTCGGCCTTAGGGGTCTTTCTGAGTGCAAGGGGGAACTCGAGGTTCTGTCTTACAGACATGTGCGGGTAGAGAGCGTAGTTCTGGAATACCATCGCTATGTCTCTGTCTTTGGGGTCAACGTCGTTCACCAGTTTCCCGTCGATGTACAGTTCGCCTCTGGTTATGTCCTCAAGGCCTGCGACCATTCGAAGGGTTGTGGATTTTCCGCATCCTGAAGGTCCTACGAGAACGATGAATTCCTTGTCCTGGATTTCGAGATTGAAATCGTCAACAGCAACGACGCCTTCATCCGTGACCTTGAGTTTGTAGGTCTTTTCCTGAACAGGTTCTTCGTCCTTGCCCCTTCTCTTCTTCTTTTTCCCGGTTTCTTCCGAGTTGGGGTAGATCTTCTGAATGTGTTTCAGTGTTACGGTAGCCATACTGATCTCTTCCTTCTCAAAATTGTATTGATTATTTAATTGCCCTAGGAGGAGCGATGCTCTCTCCTTCGACAAACGTATACGGAACTGTTTCGTGGACTGCAGGTCTCTGATAGTTGACCCTGATGAGGATGTCGTCCACTGCCATCTTGGCCAGGTGCGCTGCGTCCTGCTTCATTGATGAAAGGCGGGGAATAGAGTAGTTGCAGATATCTATACCGTCAAATCCGAGCACGGACAGATCTTCGGGGATCTTCATGCCCCTGTCGGCGGCCGCTCTCATGACTGAGATGCCAACTGTATCGGAGAGAGCGAATACCGCGGTGGTCTCCGGACAGTTGTCGAGGAGCCTGTTGGCTGCCTCATATCCCGCTTCATATGAGAACGGGCAGGGGATGTAGTTGAAATTCGTCTCGAATACGAGATCGTTTGCTTCGAGTTCATCCTTGGCACCCTTGAGTCTTCTCTGCAGGTTGTCTGAGAGATTAGTCGTCGGGTATCCGCCGATCACCCCTATATTCCTGTGACCCGCAGTAATGAGAGTGTTAATAGCTGCTCTCGCTGCCGTATAGTCATCTGTGGAATAACTCGAAAGAGAATCGATGTTAAGAGTGGATACGTCGCATGTGACCACTACTCCGGGCACCGGTATCTCCTGAAAGTAGTCGGTGAAATCGTCCAGGCTTCCTCCCAGGAATATGAATCCTTTTGGCCTTGTATGTCTTACAGACCTCATCGCGGTCTCAACTTCGTTTTCCGTCTCGGAAATGAAGCGGACGCTGATGTTCTCTCCGTTCTCAATGAGATCCGTCTGGATCTTCTCGAAAATGGAATTGAGGAACCTGTTTCCGATACCTCTCACTATAACGGCTATGCCGGAAGGGGCCACCTGTTTTAACATCTTTGCATTTCTGTTCGGATGGAAGTCCAGTTCTTTTATAGCTTCCTCAATGCGGGTGCGGGCTTCCTCACTCACATCTGACTTGTTATTTATGACGCGGGAGACGGTGCCTATGCTGTATCCCGTTTTACTCGCTATGTCCTTGATCGTCGCCATTTTATATCTCCAAATCAGACTTTGACCGATAACGGTAACGTAAACGTAACCGCGAACGTTACCGTAAACGTTTCCACAGAATTTATAATAATAGCGAAAACAGAGAATTTCAATAGGGCAATTATCACAAATTGGTAACAAAT
>JAFWEV010000022.1 GCA_017512745.1 Oscillospiraceae bacterium | reverse complement strand
TCTACAGCAGCTATCTCTGAATAGATGGATTCTATTCTTTCCGGCAGCTTCTCGATATATTCTCTTATCTCTTCAGCAGGCTGCGACGTTCTGTTCGTAAAGTCACCGTTCATCTCCCAGAGAGAGATCTGTTTTTTCTTTATATCCGCCTGCCGCGTAAGAGCATCGATCTCGTCTTTGATCTTTTTGCTCTCGGAACCTTCCGCGCCGCTCTCCGGCGTCTCAAAGCGCTGGTTGAAGCATTTAATGCCCTCTGAGGAGAATAGTTTTACCGTATTCTGGTCAAAACTCGCCGACAGTCCGCCTACGCAGACCGTCTGAGTGCCGCCTGCAAGTTCGGCTTTTCCCCTTCTGATGATCTCGGCGCCGTTGTAATAAATACCTGCGCTGATTATGCTGGTATCGATCTTCAGCATCGCTGTGTCCTCCGTTTCTGATATGTGATCTGTCCGTCCATGTACGGGCGGTTTTATTAGATAACCTGTTTGGTTTTATTATACATTATCCTCACGATCACCACATCCTGCGTTTGGCGCTGTTCGGATCTTTCCTCAGAAAAATACACTTTTCTTTCGCATGCGGTTTTCATTTATAATTAGCTATAGGGTATAAATACGCCACATTTGACGCATGTTCGGGAGGATCTAACAGGAATGCTTAAACTTGTGGATATCAATGAGGAAAACTGGATGGAAGCCGCCTCGCTCTCGGTCAGAGAGAACCAGAAGGGTTTTGTCGCCCCTGCAGTCGGTATACTTGCGAGAGCGTATGCCTTGAGAGACTGCAACGCGCGGGTATACGCCTTCGAAAACGACGGTACCATAGTCGGCATGGCGTTGGTCCGTGAATTCACGGAAGAGCCTCTCGGATATGATCTGCAGCAGTTCTTTATAGGTGAACAGTTCCAGGGCAAGGGCTACGGTTCCGAGGCTCTCGCACTGGTACTGGACAAGCTTCGCAGAGAAGGTCATTACGATCACGCGGAGGTCTGCGTGAAGAAAGACGATGCGGAAGCTTTGCGGCTCTATGAGAAGCACGGTTTTGTGAACTCAGGTTACGTCGACGAGGATGTACCCGATTCGCTCAATCTCATCTGCCGTCTTTTCTGACATCCTTATCCCCGTCATATACAAAAGCTGTTCTTTATAAACGCACAAAAATAGCATATTATTAAATTGATCGATAATAACAGATCACTTACAGGAGGAACTTACCGTGAAAAAACTGCTGGAACTCGGAAACAGATACGCAGCAGAAAGCACCTGGAAGGATTTTGCGCTGACGAAATTCTGCCTCTTCTCCTTGGGACTGGGGATCGGAGTCCTGCTGCACGAAAAGTACAAGAAAGCGGCCCTTATAGTGTCTTCCGTCATTTTCGCCGTCACCTATGTCTTTCTTATGACGAAGCTGTTCAGGATAGCATTCAGAAAAACGGACAGCTGAAAAAAGCACAGCAAAATAACGACCTTCCGCCATGACGGCAGAAGGTCGTTTCGTTCTTTATCCGATCAGTCCGGCTCTCTGTTCAGCTCGAAAGAATACATGTCCGCTCTGTAATACGCGACCTTGCATTCTATTATCTCGCCGTTCACATCGTAGTAGACACTGTCGAGTTTTATGAGAACAGGTGGTCTTGAAGGCTGGCAGAAAAGAGCCGCCAACCTCGTGTCTGCACTGATAGCGTGAAGGATCTGATGTATCTGATCTATCTTGACGCCTATGCGTCTGTAGATGTCGTATGTGGAGAACGCCATCTGGGCCATCTCCATTTTCTTAGCTTCTGCATAGACAGCAGATTTGTATTTATTGCTTACAAACGATTCGTAGTATACTATCGGCGAATTCTTGGCAAATCCCATCATGAACAGATTGAAATAATCGGTTCCGAGATGCTCCGTGGCACTAGGATTCGTCACGCCGGTGTCATAGGAAAGCACTCTTGTCAGGCCGTCCAGTCCGGAGGTCTGGAGCACATTGCTGAAGCTCACCACTTTTGACAGTTCGTGTTTCAGTTCGGGGAGTTTCACGAAAGTGCCCTTCCCGTGGACGGAATAGACGAGGTCTTTCTGCAGAAGCAGATTGAGCGCCTGTCTTACGGTGGTCCTGCTGACATTGTATCTCTCGCAGAATTCGCTCTCGGAGGGAAGCTTATCCCCTATCTTGTATATCCCATTTCTGATGTCAGACTCAATGATCGCCTGAAGCTGCTTGAAATAGGGAGTGTCAGATTCCCGTATAATCATTTTGAACCTCTTATGTAATAACAAGTTACGACATTATAATATAACTTGTATCTTCAATGTCAACATTTTTGAAGCAGTTATATCTCAGGTTTTCAGTTGCCTTATTAAAGAAAAATGATATCTTTTTCCGGAAATCGATTCGGCACGATCACAAAAATACCGGCAGCACATGGTCAAGTGCCGCCGGCATTTCTAATTTGCAGGATGATCCAATTTGACCATTTTGCTGATTATTATGACTGTCCGTCTTCCTTGATCGTCTTAAGCTCTTCTTCCGCGGCTTTCTTCTCGGCAGTGAGAGAGAGGAAGGATTCACCTTTGAAATACATGGAGATGAGGCCGATAAGAATCGTCACGACAGCGACTCTGATAACGATCGGGAAATATTTGCCTTTGATGAATACCGCGATTGCCTCGGCGGCCGAACCTTCGCCCCCGCCCATTATCAGGGAAACAAGGAATGCGAAAAATGCGAGTCCTCCAGCAAGAAGGCTTATCATGATCATCCATCCGAAAATCTTATCCAATACTTCAGATGCTTTTTTCATTCTGATCACCTCCCTAATTTATAGTCCAAGGATCGGAAGAACACCAAGCATGACCAGAACACTGAGCACATAGTGGAGTCCGACCCAGACCAGGGCGTTGTTAGTCGTTTCCTTCAGTGGTGATTCAGCAATACCCATGGCAGTATACATACACAGCGCGAGAGGCGGTGTCATACCTTCCATTGCTCCGGTGATGGCCGGAAGGATTGCTGCGATAAGTACGGGATTCGCTCCCGCGTTCATCATGATGGACACGATCGCCGTTCCGAAGATTGCGATCTGTGAAGATCCCGGCATGATCATACCGAGCAGTGCGCAGAACAGCGGGACTGTGAGGCAGAGTACGAAGTACGGAAGTCCCCAGGAGCTCACGAACTCACCGATGGTAGATCCGACTTTGAGTGTCTCAAACAGGTTGCTTATGGAGTATGCAAAATAGATCGTTGCTGCAACAGGAACGATGCTCTTTCCGACTTTGGAGAACATCTCCGCGATCTTTGGGAAGGATACATTATCCTGCTTGCGGGCTATGAACAGTGCATACAGGGCTGCAAGGCCCGGTGTGAACAGCAGTACACAGCTCGACATGGCTGATGCTCCTGCTCCAAGCTGTGCCGTGAACAGTGTGGCCTTCAGCTTGGAATCGAGGAAGAACGGAAGGAATATCACAACAGCGAGCATAAGGGCTTTCCAGCCATTCTTGAATGCTTCGCCAATGTGAGGAAGCTCTTCCTTCGGTATCGGCTGGACCTTATAGTATCTGCAGAATAGGAACAGCGTTATTGCTCTCTGAAGAATGAACCAGAGGGCTATTCCCCACACTATCAGCCAGAAATCCGACATAGACATATCGTTTCCGACTGCAGCGAGAATTCCGAAAGCAGCTGTGATAACGCCTGCGGGCGGTATCATGTTGCCCATCGTGGAAGCCGACATCTCGACGTTGGCTGCCAAGAAGGACGGGAATCCGGATCTCTTCATCGTCGGGATGGTGAATACTCCGGTCGCGGCAACGTTTCCGGCTCCTGATCCGGAAAGCGCGCCCATGAATGTTGAAGATATAAGCGATACAAATCCGGCGCCTCCTCTGATCCTTCCGAAAAGGGAAAGAATGATATCTATGACTCTGTCGATGACTTTGGTGGCTCCGAAGATCTGCGCTGCGCTTAGGAATGCGACAATGGCATAGAACAACGTATTTGTAGATGTCTGGATCAGGTATTTGAAGAAGTTGCTCCATTCGCCGGTGACAGCTATCATGACGACATATCCAAAGAACATTGCTTCATATATCGGTCTTTTCAGGATTATGAAAAACACACATATAGCTGCCAGTAATACCAATAGGTAGATTATCTCAATAGGCATTTAGAAATCTCCTTTCATAGAATCAATATTAGTGGTTGTGCGCTAATTTGGTTTATTTGCGGTGGTTTTTTGCCTGATCGATATTATTTCCATGAAAAACTGATGAGAACAGAACTGTTGATAACAACGCTGTTGCCACTGATATGTATGTCTCTGTGACCCCGGGAATCGGGAACCTTCCGAAGACCGCATTGAATACAACCCAGAACAGTCCTATGCATGCTGTGCAGATCATTCCGAATATCGCGCCTTTTTCCGAGATCTTTTTCCAATATATACCCAATAACACTATAACAAACAGTGCCCCCCTCATGGAATAAGCAAAATATACGATATCAAGAACTCTTATGCCGGTCGTATTGAAAAAGATGGCCGCTGCACTGCATATGATACCTGAGAGAGCTGTTGTGATCCTCGAGACCCGGATCACCGATCTGTCTTCCGCATCCGGCTTCAGAACGCCGTGGTAGATGTCCTTTGTGAGCATCGTTCCCGACGCGAGAATGATCGGAGATACAGTGGACAGTATCGCCGCAAGGATAGATGCAAGGATTATTCCCCCCGCCACGGGAGTCAGGTTGAGCATCAGTGTCGGAAGCGCGAGCTTTCCGCTTGTGACATTCTCACCCGAAACTCCTATGAGCTGTCCGTTGACCGACATACTCTTTGCGATCATTCCGAGCAATGCCGTGAATACTCCGAACGGAGCCGCCACAAAAGCTGTGATCACAGCCCCTTTCTTCGCAACGTTGACATCTCTGGCAGCCAGTATAGGCTGGACACCTGCCTGTGCGGTACATGCCCCGAGAAGCGAGGCTACTATCCAGGAGGAAACTTTCGGCATTCCTATGGACGTCATACTGAAATAGCTTTCCGGCAGAGCTGACCTTAACTCCATTACACCTCCGACTTTTTTGAGTGACAGTACTATTGCCAAAAGTACTCCGCCGTACATGCAGATGAGGTGCATGACATTTGTATAGGCGACCGCCTGCATTCCCCCCGCAAGGGTATAAACGATAAATACAACAGCAAACCCGATAACTGAAACATTGAAATCCAGACCGATCAAAGATACTCCTAAACTTCCCGCCGCGATCATCTGTGATATTCCGACAGCCAGCATTACGAAGATCAGAAACAGACTCGATACTGTTCTCGCTTTTTTTCCTATGAAGTGTCCGATTATTCCCGGAACGGTTACGGTATCAAGACTTCTGTACAGCTTCGCAAACAGCAGTGCCAGAAAGATAACTCCGAGGCCGTTTGCTATCGTGTACCACGATCCCGAGATCCCGTAATCGAATCCGTATTCGGATACACCGGTCGTTGCCGTTCCTCCAAGCCACTCTCCCGTTGAGGCGCATACCACCGCAACGATCCCAAGCCCTGCTCCCGTAAAGGCATTGGATGTCCTGGAAGACTTCATGGAATAAAGCCCTATGCCGACTGTTACAGCGAAATACAGCAGGATTATAAGTATCTGTACAGTCACAGATTCAGTCCTCTATCGGTATTTCAATATCATAAAGAGGCGGATACTGCTGACAGCCGAAGATATCTCCTTCTCCGAATGCACCCGACGGTCTGGTACGGTCGATGGTGAATTTGATCGCATATGCCGGATCAAAACAGACGCAGTCCGCGATCCTCGACTCCGGTATTCCGAAGAACTCTGCTATGAACGGCTTGTTGAAAATGTTCGCATTCTTTACAAGCTCATACTCTTCCTGTTTTCTGAAAATGATGTCGAATGTGATCCTGTCAGTACCCGCGTTTTTGGAACGGATGGTTTTTGCCAGATCGACAAGTTTAACGGTCTTCATTATTGTGCCCTCCTATGAACCTACCTCAATCTCGTGCACGTCGAACAGCTCCATAGGATCGTCTACTGCGACCGTATGATCCATAGTCCAGGTATACGCATCGGACAGCGGTGTGACCTCGTCAAGAATAAATGCTGCCGTTCCCGCTGTTCCCTTGACTTCCGGAAGACGTGCGTAGAATATCTGACGGGTGCCGATGAGAGTGATCTCCTCAGCCAGAGCCTTGTCTTTCGATACTCCTTCGACGACTACGAGCAGCTCGTGGGATTTCGTCTCCTTGATTGGCTCGAGATCGCCCATGACTCCGTTCTTTCCGAAGATCCTGTAGCTGATCTCATATCCGCCTTCTGGGTGTCTCTCCTTGATCTGCGACTTCGCCCAGTCGATGACCTTGTCGATATTCTTGATGGTATACGGGTCACGGATGCCCGCCATACCGAGATATCTGTAGCCGACTCTGCCCGCGCCTTCGAGCTTTACCTTGATCTTGCCCTCGATGGGGATGAACTTCGGATTCGTTATACGGCAGGTCTTCTCATCGTACTGTTCGTATACGCACTCCCTCATGTCCATCTTTCCGCCGGCGACATACTCAAAGTACGGATTCGTGCGCTCGTACATCGCATGTCCCGCGACCGAGGCGACGGTACATCTCTGGAACGGCGCCATAGCCGTTACTTTGACATCCTCATGAGTGATCGTTCCGATGACCGACTCCTTTGCGCCGTACGGCTCCGCGCAGAACGAAGCGCATTCGAGGACTTTGCCGAGATAATATGACAGATTCTCGGGGAATCCCTCGTAGATGGCCGGAGCCGCGAATACCGCGACATCCGACGAACGACCGCCGATTATGACATCCGCTCCCATCTCAAGACATTTGATGAACGGGTGAACGCCTGCCACGGCGACGATATTGTCCGTCATGTCGAGCTCTTCAAGCGTCAGATCGTGGCGGCTGTTGAGTCCCTCGATCTTCTCGCCGTTCACCATCTTGGTGCGGATATATTCCTTGTCGACATTGGAGTAGAAATAGCACAGCTTGAACTTTTTCATGTGGTGCTTCGCCGCTATCTCCTTGATGAACTGAACATACATGTCGACTCTGCTGTTCGTTCCCGTATCTCCCGAAGAACCTATGATCATCGGAACTCCCTGCTCTCTCGAAGCGAGCAGCATAAGTTCCAGATCGTGTTTCTGGTGGTCCGGATGTGAAGTGCAGATATCAGACCCGAGTGGCACCGGTCCGATGTCGTCCGAGCCTGAGTCTGCACAGTAGTAATCCGGCTTTGTCGCTGCTCCCAGCCAGAAAGACTCCTCCTTTGTAGGCGCAAACCCAAGGTGTCCGTTCGGTGAGATGATCCTTAATTCTTTCTTGCCCATAAGTATTCATACACCTCCTGCAATTTAGTTTTAATTACTTGTAACTAGTTGTTACTACAAGTTACTATAAGAATAATCCGATTCTAAAGAACAGTCAATAAATACTGGCCGAAAAACAACTCGTCATAATAACAAATCTCCGGTCAGCCAGTCGTCATTTTCAACAATCGTTCTCTGACTTCCTATTTGTGTTGAAATTAGTGATCAAACCGGCGTAAAAAGCACGCTGCCCTGTATTATCATTACATGTTGTTCCTTGTGCCCTTCCCTCTTTAAACATGTCTTATCCGGACATAAAAAAAACTTCCGCAGTTCGGCAATGATGCCTCGCTGTGAAAGCCTTTCTGTTATCGTAACAAGATATGTCAGTCACCGTATGTTATGAGAAGGGTCACTCCGTCGCCGTCCATATATACGGTCGCATCCCCTCCCATTCTCTTCGAATTCCAGAAATGGACCATCCATACATCCTCATCGGCGTCATAGAATGTCTGCGAGAGGTCGTAATCGCCTCCTTCAACTTCCGCTCTCGCCCTGTCCGCAGGCCAGAATCCCTCAGCCTTTTCGGTGTTCACGAAGTCTTCGGTCCTGATTGCGGATCTGTTGTCCTCGGGAAGGTTTTCTATGATCTCCCTTATATCGGCATACGAGAAGCTTCCGTACTCTATCATCCCGGGGAGCGTTTTGAACTGCGGCTGTGCGGCGGTGTCGTCGACGGCGTCATAGGAAGTTATCCCGTCAAGAGCCTGTCTCTCGATCTCGACCATCACGAACCATCCCGACATGGCTGAGTCGTACACTTCCGGACGGATCTTTTCTGTGATATGCACGCAGAGTTCCCCCTCGTTCACCTCTATCCTGTCTATCCCGTAACGGAACGAGCCGCTGCTTGCGCTGACATACACGAGCAGCAGGGATCTGTCCGCAAAGAAACCATCGTCATACCTCGCAGCCGTCTCGTCAAACGACGGCATCTCGTTGTATCCGCGGTCAAAAGTCAGTACCTCAGAGAACTTCTGCCTGAAATCCCCGAGTTCGGAAGCCATGTCGAATCTGAACACCGGGAGATGGCGGACGCTGGATACCGTGAACACTCCTGCCTCGTTGAGACACGATCTCATGATCTCACCCTCGTCCGACCAGTTGGCGTATGCGACCTTTTCCGTGTATTCGGGAAACACAGCCGCATCTGCCGGAGCATCATTCTCCGTATCCGGCTGCATCTCCTGAACGGACTCCGGTTTTTCCTCCGGCACATGCGTCTTCCCGCAGCCGGAAAAGGAGAACAGCAGGAGTATACATAAGATATATATAAACAGTTTTTTAGTCATGTTCGGTCCCTCCTGCCCCTTTAACGGCACTGGGGTCCCTTTTTCTCACCGGCCGGTATCGCCGGTCCTGCATTCGACGGCCCGATGTGCTCGTTCTGGATGATGCAATTGACGGCAGAGACCGGTATGATCCGGTTTCTGCCGTTTTCTTTCGGGATATTTGCCTATTTTATGAGTTTTTCGAGAGTCTCGAAAAGCGCTTCAGGTTCAACGGGTTTTGAGAGATGTGCGTTGAGACCTGCCTGCATGCTTCGCTGCACGTCCTCGTCAAAAGCGTTTGCGGTGAGCGCTATGATCGGAACGGTCTTGGCATCATCCCTGTCCATCGCACGTATGGTCTTCGTGGCTTCAAGACCATCCATCTCGGGCATTCTGAGGTCCATAAGTATTGCGTCGTAATAGCCGGGATCGTGACTTTCAAACATCTCGACCGCAATCCTTCCGTTAACTGCGTGATCGGCCTTCATCTCCCTCATGGACAGAACCATCATCATGATCTCCGCATTTATCGCCACATCTTCAGCTAACAGCACTCTTCTGCCTTTAAGATCCGCAGTCCTTATCGAGAGTGATTCGTTCTTTCTTCTAAATGCCTCCCTGAATTCCTCCATGACGCTTCCGGCAAAGAGCGGCTTTGGAACGAATGTGTCGACACCTGCCTCTCTCGCCTCATCAACTATCTCATCCCAGTTGAACGAAGTGAGTATGATTATGGGGGTATCGCTCCCGACTATTGATCGAATCTGTCTTGTCGTCTCGATACCGTCTATCTCAGGCATCATCCAGTCCACGAGAATGAGGTCGTAGTCCTCGCTCCTGCCGTGGCTGATCCTTACTTTATCGACGCCTTCCCAGCCGGACTCCGCGGTATCGCAGTGTATACCGACCTGACCCAGGATTATCTCTGCGTGCTCGAGAGCTATCCTGTCGTCGTCTATTACCAGAACACTGAGCTCATGCGGATCGATATCTCCGGCTTCCGTATCCACGATCTTTCTGTCGCATTCACCGAGAGTGACCATTACCGTGAACGTGGTTCCGACACCCTTCTCGCTTTCGACCTCTATAGTGTCGTTCATAAGCTCGACTATGCTCTTCGTGATGGGCATGCCGAGTCCGGTGCTGCCGTATCTGCTCGTAGAGGAAGAATCCTCCTGGCTGAACGCCTCAAATATGTGCGGCAGATACTCTTTGCTCATACCTATGCCGGTATCGCTGATTATGAACTGTATGGTCGCTTTGCCATTATATCTCGCGCCTTCCTTGATGACAAAAGTGACTTTGCCGCCTTCCGGAGTGAACTTTACGGCATTGCCGAGGATATTGATCATAATCTGCTTGAGCTTCATGGCATCGCCGACATAGTAGTCGTCGATTTGCCCCTCGGTACGACAGTCATAAATGAGTCCCTTGTCGCTGCACTGTCCGCTTATTATGGTATTTACCTGTTCAAGCGCTTTCGAGAAGGAAAACTCCTCCTTCTTTATCGTCATGCGGCCGGACTCTATCCTGCTCATATCCAATATGTCGTTGATTATCCCCAGAAGATGCTGCGCGGAGTCGCCTGTTTTGGCGAGATATTCCTTCACGCTGTCGCTTGCGGTAGGGTCGTTCATCGCTATGTTGTTGAGGCCTATGATGGCGTTCATGGGTGTCCTTATCTCATGGCTCATGTTGGAGAGGAACGCCGTCTTCGCCTGATTCGCGTGCTCCGCCTCGGCAAGAGCGTCTCTTAACGCCTCTCTCGATTCTGCGAGCTCCTGTCTCTGCTGCTGTTCGCGCTCGAGCGACTTCTCGAGTTCCTGCCTGTACTCCTCTTTCTCATCCTCCATTACGAAGCTGTGTAGCACACATGTGCCTATCATGTAGCCGATGGCGTAGTAGGGCATGTACGGGAAGAATACCTGGATAGCTATGAGCGCGGTCATTGCGATGCCGAACCATCCTATCGTGAGATGGCGGATCCTCACCGTACCCTCGGTCCTGGCCGTAATCGAGAATGTATATACAGATGTCATGAGGAACATGATTATCTGGAAAGTGAGCACTA
>JAFWEV010000004.1 GCA_017512745.1 Oscillospiraceae bacterium | reverse complement strand
GATTAACAGGTGGAAACTTCGTCAATAAATACTATATAGTCTCTGATGACGAGACAAGCAAACTTATGGACTGCCCGGAGGAAGTCGGATTCAATGTTTACAACTGTCTTCTTCCTTCGTCCAGGAGAATGATGAGACTGTTCAAGGAGGAGAGACAGATCTCTTCGGTAAACGTTCTCTCAATTCTGAGAGGCGCTCTCAACTATCCGATGGAGGAGAGTTGCTATTATGAGAATATCCCCGTTCACGACATAAGTTTCCTTTCAAGTGAGCGAGTTTTTATCAACAATGAGATCACGGGTCTTGAAATAAAGTATTCAAAGCTTGCAATGGTCCCGGATTCCACACTTCTTATAGGCGACATCATTGCGACGGGAGAAACGCTCAAAAAGTGTCTCGAATATGTGATCAACTATTACAGAGAACACGACAGAAAGCTCCGCAATATAATCATCTTCTCAGTCGGAGGAACCAAGGGTATAAAGCTTATGGAAGAACTGACTAAACAGTTCAGAGAGTTCTGGCCGGAATTCGAAGGCTTCATCGGAGTATTTTACGGAGGAGTTCTTAAAATCTATGAGGAACAGGGCGTTACGGGCATCCAGGTCCTGAATGTGGATTTCTACTGGAACGGAGGCATAATTGCTCCGGAATACAGAAGGGCTACGCTTGACAGGATGGATCCGCTCTACGAGAAGTGCACGATATATGACGGCGGCGCCAGAAGATATGAGATCGCGGATCATATCGAAGAGGTATCGGAATACTGGAAGAACATGCTCGACAGGGCAGACTCCATCGATATTAAAGCTCTTACTGATGAAAAACTTGGATACGTGACGCCAATATCATATGAAGAATGGCTCGAAAAGAATCATTATCAGGATCTGGATCCTGAAGAAATGAAAGATCTTTACGAGTGCGAACTGAGATTCCTCGAGAGAGTAAAGTCCACAGGTCTGAATATAAAAAATCTTGCCGAAAAGAGACTTGCTGAATTCTATGACGCAATGAAGGTCTACCTTATCTGACAAACATTATGATTCCCGGAAGTGATATACTTTCGGGATTTTTTATGCAACAGATTGACTGAACTCTAATATTTGATAAAATAATATCGTATAAAATAAATATCCGGAGGATCATTGAATGTCTGAAAATTTTGATATACAGAAGTACATGACAAAGAATATTGAAGCATTTGTTGCCGATGTTGCAAGAGCTACACTCAAAAACCCGAAGGAAAGCGCATATATGCTTAAGTTCGCAAAAGCCAGTGCGCAGGCGGGAAAAAGGAGAGCAAAACTTGAGGAAAACGGTGAGCATATTCCGGCTTTCCTCATATGCAGCATTACAAGCCAGTGCAATCTGCACTGTGCGGGATGTTACTCCAGATGCAATCACGCGACTGTCGATACGGAACCGGTGGAACAGCTTTCCGGAGATGAATGGGGAAAGATATTCGAAGAAGCAGATGAACTCGGAATCAACTTCATTCTTCTCGCGGGAGGAGAACCTATGCTCAGAAGAGACATTATCGAGCATGCAGGAGAAGTTCAGAATATTATGTTTCCTATATTCACGAACGGGACATTCATCAATGAGAGATATCTGAATCTGTTCGACAGATGCAGAAACCTTGTTCCGATACTGAGCATAGAAGGTGACAGAGATATTACCGATTCCAGAAGGGGGCCGGGAATCTACGACAGGCTCATCAACACCATGGAGCAGTTCAAATCGAGAGGCATCATATTCGGAGCATCTATCACAGTTACTACTGAGAACTACAGAGAGGTCACTTCCGATGAATTCCTTGAAAAGCTCAGCGAAAGAGGATGCAAGGCGGTCATATATGTTGAGTTCGTTCCCGTGACAGAGGAGAGCAGGGAACTGGCCCCGGGAAATACAGAAAGAGAGTACATGGACAGAGAGCTTTCAAGGCTCAGGACAGAAAAACAGGATATGGTATATGTTGCGTTCCCCGGAGATGAAAAGTCTTCCGATGGATGTATTGCCGCAGGAAGGGGATTCTTCCACATAAACTCTCATGGCGGCGCCGAACCGTGCCCGTTTTCGCCTTATTCGGACGTCAATGTGAAGAATTCTTCTCTGAGGGAAGCTGTCAATTCACCGCTTTTTGTGGCACTGAGAGATGGCGGAGTGCTCCTCGATGATCACGAGGGCGGATGTGTTCTCTATGAGAAGAGGGGTATTGTTGAACAGCTCATGGCCGGAATGAGATGATCAGGCACTTATGAGCCTTAAAGCTGCAGAGATATCTGCAGCTTTTTTTATAACTTTGGTATAATTGTCATCAGCAATTATTATGGAGACAGAATGAAAGTACTCGTTATACCGGACGTTCATCTCAAGGACTGGATGTTCGATTCCGCAGAAAAGAAACTAAGTGGAGACAATATAGATGCAGTAGTCTGCCTTATGGATCTGGCGGACGACTGGGACAGGGGATTTGACGTAGAAGCCTACAGAAAGACCTATGACAGGGCAATCCTGTTTGCTAAAGATCATCCTCGGTCGCTATGGTGTTATGGAAATCACGATGTGAGCTATATGTGGCAACTGCAGGAATCAGGGTATTCAGGATTCTGCATGCCCGTTGTCCAGACAAAACTGGCAGTACTTAAGAATACATGCGGAGACAGGCTCGCATTCGTTCACAGGATCGATGACGTGCTCTTTATGCATGCGGGTCTGGCTCAGGACTTTGTCGATCAGTATGCTGCTTCGGATGATATCGATGAGGTAGTTAAGAAGGTAAATTCGCTTGGCCCAGAGGAGATGTGGCTCGATAATTCTCCCATATGGCACCGTCCGCAGTTTGACGGCAGAACGATGTACAGGGCAAGAGATATCCTGCAGGTTGTGGGGCATACTCCAGTAAAGGAGACCTACAGCATGGACAACATAATCTCCTGCGACACATTTGCAAGATATACGAATGGACAGGTTTACGGAACGGATAAGTTTACCGTGGTCGATACAGTGACATGGAAGTTTTATGAGGTGTAACAGAATGACGCGAAAAAGAGACTGGTGGCAGGATGCCGTATTCTATCAGGTTTATCCCAGAAGTTTTTTTGATTCAAATGACGACGGAGAAGGAGATATTCCCGGGATAACCGCAAAACTCGATTACATAAAGAGCCTCGGGGTCGATGCTATATGGTCATGTCCTTATTTCAGATCTCCGAAAGCTGACAACGGATATGACGTGGCGGATTACAGGGATATCGATCCGTCATTCGGAACGCTCGATGACTGGAAGATTATGATAAAGGGGATCCATGACCGCGGTATGAAATTTCTGATGGATCTCGTGGTGAACCATTCATCGGATGAACATGAGTGGTTCAGAAGTGCCAGAGCCTCCAAGGATTCGCCTTACAGGGACTACTATATTTTCAGAGAGGGAAAAGACGGAAGAGAGCCTTCAAACTGGGGAAGTATATTCGGCGGTTCAGCCTGGGAGTACAATGAACCTACAGATGACTATTACCTGCATCTGTTTGCCGTGAAACAGCCTGATCTCAACTGGGAGAATCCGAAAGTAATGGATGAAGTCGCAGATATCATAGATTTCTGGGCAGATCTCGGGGTTGACGGATTCAGGCTCGACGCATTCAATAATTCGGACAAAGACCAGTCTTTTCCTGATGTTGAAACGGCTCCCGGAGATAAGTATGGTTATGCGGGACAGTATTATGTAAGCCGTCCCGGTGTTGACAGATATATCCATGAACTGTACAGAAGGGAACTCGGCCCCCGTGATCTCGTAACGGTTGCCGAACTCGCTTACTGTCCAGATGAGAAGATAATCCAGTATTCGTCTCCCGAGAATGAGGAATTCGATATGCTCTACTTTTTCGATATGCTCAACTTCGATCAGAACGGATACGACAAGTTCAGTCCGACAGGATTCAGGGTGAGCGATCTCAAGAAGACGATGGATCATTGGATCGGTGCTCTTCACGGTACAGGGTACTGCGCGCTTTTCCTGGGAAATCACGATCAGTGCAGACCGCTCTCAAGATTTGGTAATACGAATAAATACAGAATCAGAAGTGCAAAAACACTTGCAAATGCCATGTTCTTTCTTGAAGGCATCCCGTATATATATCAGGGGGAAGAACTTGGAATGACCAATACGGACTTTACGTCAATAGATGAATTTAATGACGTGGAAGTGTTCCATTACTGGAATGAACATGTAACAGAAAAAGGTGAGGATCCCGGAAAGATACTCGAACTGCTGAATATGAGAAGCCGCGACACGAGCAGATCTCCCATGCCGTGGAATGCTGAGAAAAATGCCGGATTCTCAAGAACAAAACCTTGGCTAAAGGTTGGTTCGGAATACAAAAATATAAATGTCGAAGCTGAGGATGCCGATCCCGACTCCGTGCTGAATTTCTACAGAAAACTCATAAAGACAAGACACGGTAGGGAAGCTGTCATTAAGGGATCTCTTTCGTGGATCGGGATGGAATCGGATGAGCATATGAGCTATATCAGAGAATCCGACCATGAACTGCTTATAAGTCTCAATAATTTTTCGGAAAACATAGTTACCGTGAGTATTCCGGAGAGCGTCTCTGCCCACAGTATGTCCGTGATTCTCTCAAATATGAGCAGGGAGACAGTTTCCGGCGCAAGTATTACGCTTGAGCCGTGGGAATGTCTCACTATGACCGGGAAAAAGTGATCTGAGGATAGTTTGCATATGCAGTATCTCATTGTATTTCTGGAAGGCATCATAACTTTCATTTCGCCGTGCCTTCTTCCGATGATTCCCATTTATCTTGCATATTTTGCGGGAGGAGGAGAAAGAAGGATAGGTAAGACTCTCCTGAATTCCTGCAGCTTTGTCGCAGGCTTTACCATTGTGTTTGTCGCAATGGGCATATTCGCCGGAACGGTCGGTGCAATCCTGAGAAAATACCACAGCATTCTCAATATTGTATTCGGAATCGTCATAATAGTATTGGGCTTAGGCTACATGGGAGTGTTCAATATACCGTTATTTAAAGGCGCAAAGAGCAGAAACAATACGGAAAATATGACTCCGCTCAGGTCTTTTGTTTTCGGGCTGGTCTTCGCAGTGGGG
>JAFWEV010000021.1 GCA_017512745.1 Oscillospiraceae bacterium | reverse complement strand
CGATACCGTTGTGGACCATCTTTACGAAATGGCCTGCGCCGTTCTCGCCGACCCACTCACAGCAGGGGGAACCGTCTTCTGTCTTTGCGCAGATCGCCTGGAAGATGGGGCCTACATACTGCCATGCTGCGGGGGATCCGCCGGGCATCATGCTGGGGCCTTTGAGCGCGCCTTCCTCGCCGCCGGATACTCCGCATCCGACATAGAGAAGACCCTTGCTCTCGACATATTCCGTGCGGCGCATCGTGTCGGGGAAGTGGCTGTTTCCGCCGTCGATGATGATGTCTCCGGGCTCGAGAACTGTCAGAAGTTCTTCGATGAGATCATCTACCGGCTTGCCTGCCCATACCATGAGGAAGACCTTGCGGGGAACGGAAAGAGCGTCTTTGAGCTCTGCAAGGCTCTTGCAGCCTGTGAAGCCCTCTTTTGACATGCTCTCGATGCGGTCGACGTTCTTGTCGAACACCGCGACGCTGAAATTCTTGGACTGCATGTTTTTGGCGAGGTTTGAACCCATAACGCCAAGTCCGATCATACCGATATCACATTTACTCATTTTAGTTACCTCTGAACTCTTGCATTTCCTGCGTATATATCCCAAACCTGCTTTTCATCAGCGGGTTCAGCGTAATCGTTGAGACTGCTTGCGGCGAGCACTCCCGATGCCCAGCCGAACTGCAGCCATTTTTCCGGATCCCATCCCTGGTATGCTCCGTAGAGGAGACCCCCGGAGAATCCGTCACCGCCGCCGATCCTGTCCATTACCGGGATCGGACGGGGCTCTTCGACATGCCATTCACCGTCTGCCCACAGAAGAGCTCCCCAGAGGTGCTCGTTTGCCGAGATGACCTGGCGCAGTGTTGTGGCATATGCGTATGCGTTCGGGAATTCCTTTCTGACTTCGGAGATCATTCCCTTGAAGCTGTCGATCTTTGATGCGAGATCTTTTCCGCCTGCTTCAGGGCCTTTGAATCCGAGGCAGAGCTGGAAGTCTTCTTCGTTTCCGATGAGGATGTCAGCCATGTCGGCAGCTTTTCTGAAAGCCTGTGACAGTTCTTCCTCGCGACCTTTCCAGAAGGTTGCGCGGTAGTTGAGGTCGAACGAAACGAGCGTGCCGTATGATTTTGCCTTCTCTGCGATCTCGAGGCAGCACTTTGTCGTCTCGGGGCTCATGGCGAGGATCAGTCCTGAGAGATGCAGGATGCCTACGCCCTCTTCACCGAATATCCTGTCGAGGTCGAAGTCTTCGGAAGTGAGTGTGCGTCCGACTTCGCCGGCTCTGTCATTCCAGACTCTCGGGGCTCTGAGGCCGAATCCGGAATCGGCAATATTGAACTGATGGCGGTAACCCCATGGACCTCCCTGCGGGATGTCGAGACCTTCGTATGCGATATTTCTTGCTCTGAGCTGAGCCTTTATGAAGGCGGCGATCGGGCTGCCTTCCACAAAGCGTGTCATCGCGAGACACTGCTTGCCGAGAGAAGAAGCGACGTTGAGTACGTTTGTCTCCGCACTGGTGCTCTGAAGATAGAATCTTGAACTGTTCTGAACAGCCATGCGGTCTTCCGGTGTGATGCGCACGCCCATGCTAGTAACGGCGGCGATAGCGTATTTGCAGTTTTTGCGGATCTCCATGTTGTGCCTCCAATATCAGTAAAGTGTGGTGATTGACTTTCTGTAATTATAATAAGGCTGCAGAGCCGTCTGTTGGATTGTGCATATTGTTTGGAACATTGCGAAAATTGCTATATTTCTGTAAGATATGGATAAGGGCTGCAAAGGGGGGACCGGAATGGCGTCAAACAAGAGAAGAAGCGCGTTCAACACGAGACAGTACATGCTGTCAAAGGACTTTGAGGTCTTCTATTACAGCGATCTCAACTTCAACAGCGTCGGCAGTCACAGCCATGATTATTACGAGATATATTTCTTTTCGGGCGGCGATGTGATGATGGATATTTCCGGAGATCTTCACCGGCTGTCTCCGGGCGATCTCATAATAATTCCTCCCGGCGTCATGCACCGCGCAGTAATAAGCGACGGGAGCGTTCCCTACAGAAGATTCGTCTTCTGGATCAGCAGGGATTACTTTTCCGAACTGGCCGGAAGGTCGGAGGATTTCGTATATGCCCTTCGCAGAGCGGAAAAGATAGGCGGCGGCGTCTTTCACTTCAATATCGCTGCGTCCAATGTAATGCACAGCAAGCTGTTTGCGCTGCTTGATGAGGTGCACTCCGCGAAGTTTGCGAGAGACAGCTTCATAGTCACAGAGATCAGCGATCTGCTCCTCTATATAGGCAGGAGCATTTACGAGTCCGAGGTCTCGAAGCGGGACACTGAGAGCTCGGCATACGAAGCGCTGACCGCATATATAGACACGCATCTGGACGAGGACCTGAGCCTCGGGAAAATAGCTGATGATCTTTATCTCAGCAAATACTATATTTCCCACATGTTCAGGGAGAATACCGGAATGACGCTGCACAGCTACATACTCATGAGACGCCTCAAGTCGGCCGAACTTGCAATGAGGGACGGGGCTACGGCAAATGAAGCGGCGGCGGTATCCGGATTTTCCGACTATTCGGGCTTCTACAGGGCCTTCCGGAAAGAGTACGGTATCAGCCCGTCCGAATATGCGAAAGGGCTGGCAGGGGAGACTGCGGCGGAAAGAGGATAGCGACCACTATAGAAAATACGGGATACAGAGAGAGATACCTGTATCCCGTTTCATAAGAGCGGAACTCCCCGATGACCTGCGAGTATGGTCACCGGGGAGTCCCTATTAGGAGTCTTATGCGAGAAAGCTTTTTAAAATGTTCAGCCCGACCTGACCGCTCTTTTCAGGATGGAACTGAGTGCCCATAACGTTTCCGGAACATACGGCCGCGCATATGCGGCGCCCGCCGTAAATGATATCCGCCACCCTGCTGCTTTCATCAGAGGGTATTACTTCGTAGCTGTGAACAAAATAACATTCATCGCCGGAAGAGATGTTTCCGAGAAACGTATCGCGGAAGTCGGAGCCTGAAGAGGGAATCAGACCGCTCCAGCCTATGTTGGGCACGTACTGGGGAATGCCGTCAATATCTTCGGACGGTATCTTGCGGACCACGCCGTGGATGAGTCCGAGTCCCTCATGGGTCCCGAATTCGTCGCTTTCGTCAAAAAGCATCTGCATCCCGAGGCATATACCGAGAAGGGGAGTTCCCTTTGAGACCTCGCGGCGTATCGCCGAATCAAAACCGGATTGCTTCAATCCCCGCATGCCGTCTCCGAACGCTCCCACGCCGGGAAGCACTATTCTGTCCGCGGCGGACAGATCATCAGGAGATGAGACGATGACCGCATCGGAACCCAGATACCGGATAGCCGAAGTCACGCTAAGAAGATTTGAGAGCCCGTAATCAACAACAGCAGTTACCATGTCTGTCTCACTCCTGTTCCGGCTCCGGTCAGAGCCTGCTTTATATCAGAAGGCGTATATTTCCCGTAATGGAAGACAGATGCCGACGCTACCGCGGCTGCCCCGGCTTTTACGGCAAGGACCGCGTCCGCCGGTTTTCCAATCCCTCCGCAGTAGATGACAGGGATCCTTACGGCGGAGCATACCGCTTCTATCAGAGGGAGATCCGCACCGCGCTGGAGCCCTTCGGAATCGACGCTCGTGAGAAGTATCTCGCCGGCGCCGAGAGCTTCCGCACGCTTTACCCATTCGACAACGTCATATCCGGAATGCTCTCTTCCGTTATCAAAATAGGCTTCCCATCTACCGGATTGAGTCCTGCTCTTTTTGGCCTGGACAGACAGCACCATGCACTGGCTGCCGAAGGCCTCCGCGACTTCGCTGATGAGTTCCGGACGCCTGATCGCCGCCGTATTGATCGCCGCTTTGTCCGCGCCCATGCTCAGTATATGGCGCACATCCTCGACCGATCTCAAGCCTCCGCCCACTGTCACGGGTATGAATATCTCTTCGCAGGTCTTTCTGACGATGTAGCTCAGATTGTTTCTGTTGTAGAGGCTTGCGACGATATCTATATACAGGATCTCATCTATGCCGGAGGCATAATATTTCCTGGCAAAATCGTTCGGAGGACCGAGTTTCCGCAATCCTTCGAGCTGGATGCCCTTTACCAGGTTTTCGTCCTTAACATCGAGTCTTGCAATGACCCTCGCTTTTTTTGCACCCATCGCAGGATCCTCCGGTTCAGCTGTGATGCGTTCCGCGGGGATCGCCCCACAGGACTTCGCTGTCGCCCTCATACGGGGTATGACGGAGCTTCCACATCCCGTCCTCGTATTTCCATATGTGGGGGGACCGGAATCTGTCCGCAAGGTGCATGAAGTACTCTCTGTCCATCATCGGCTGCTCAAAACATCTGCTCGCGACCGGAAAATGATCCGGGTCTATGGAGAGGTACTGCATTATCTCCGGTTCGAATCTGTCGGGATACTCGCCGTCAAACTTTTTGCAGAGGGCTTTTGCCTCGTCCAGAGTGATCTCGCCGTTGCGGATCTCCTGGGAGGCGTCGTATGTGGTCCTGCCGATCCCGAACTTTATGTATGTCGTGTAATAGAAGAAGTCATCGATCTTGTCGTCGATTGAATTGTATTTCGAATAGGTCCCTTGGGTCCTCTCGGGACTCGGCCTGAATCCGCCGTGTTCGACCGCATAGTAATACGCTCCCTGGGGATGCCATTTTTCATAGTACCCGAGATATCTCACCTGAATGTGGTTTTTTTCGAGGTCGCTCGTCTCGCTGGGCAGATACAGAGCGAGATCGGCTCTGTCGACTCCGTAGTCCTCTATGAGCTGCCTCAGACTCACTCCTCCGAGGAAGATGTGATCATAGTCGTTCACGGAGAAAAAGTGGGCGTCTCTCAGGGCTGAATTGTTGTCCGCTATTGGATTCCCGAACTCTGCTTCGTTCTCGCCGTAGAATACGAGAGGAATTCCGAATTTCGCCGCTATCTTCGGCGCAAGCTGTTTCTGACCGAGTATGAACGGCTGGAATGGATGGAAGAGATTTTCCGTCGCCAGTCTGGTGAGCAGGCGGTGTGTCATCCCGTTCGGGGTGCAGAGATAGTTGTCGAAGCCTGCGTGTATCCAAGCCTGCATATTGTCCCATCCCCACGGGGTATACATGTGCGGTGCCCATGTGACCGTGAGAGGGTGCATGCCGTATTTGTATTTGAGAAGATGGGCCGCATAGAAGCTGTCCTTGCCGCCGCTTCCCGGGACGAGGCAGTCATAGCTGCCGTCATTCCTCCTGTACTCGTCGCACAGCTCGCGGAGTTCCCGCTCTCTTTCCTCCCAGTCAATGACGTGATTTTCCTTGTTGTGACACGCGTGACACGCATCGCATACGCCGTCATCCTGGATGACCATCGTCTTTTTTATGCTGTCTATGGTATGTTCAAATTCATAGCAGCTGTTCGGTTTCTGGTTGGACATGACGCATTCGCTGCAGAACCGTACTTCTTTCGGCAGGCCGTAATACGCTTCTCTCTCTCCAGGAGGGATCGAGGGATCATATTTGGACATGTCTATTTCCTTGTATCTCGGAAGGATTACCATATCATCACTTCACTTTCCCGCAAGCGGTTATTTGCCGCTGTTTCCGTAGTTGGAAAGAACTCTGGCGGACGGATCGTCCACGTTGCATCCTTCCCAGCTGCTGTTCGGCATCCAGAATCCCGCCACCATACGGGCCTGACCCGGATAGTACTTCTCAAATATCTCCCTGTAGAGAAGCGATTCCTTTGTGAACGGCTGCGCAAAAGTGTACCTGCTGCGCAGTTCCTCGAACTGCTCATCCGTGTACAGCGAGTTTGCGTATTCCTTGAGATAGTCTACCATCGAGTGCCCGACCGCGTCGGAGAAGGCCGCCTTTTCCCTCCAGAGAATGCTCTCCGGCAGAAGTCCGTCTTTTTCGAAGGCGTGGCGCAGCAGATATTTGCCCTTGTCGTATGTGTTGATCTTGAGGGCAGGGTCGACAGCCATTATGTATCTGACAAGATCGAGGTCGCCGAAGGGGACCCTGGCCTCAAGAGAGTTTACGGATATGCACCTGTCTGCCCGGAGCACGTCATACATGTGCAGCTCCCTGACACGCTTCTCCGCTTCCTTCTGGAACTCTTCGGCGGAAGGGGCGAAATCCGTATATTTGTACCCGAACAGTTCGTCGCTGACTTCGCCTGTCAGCAGAACGCGGATGTCCGTGTTTTCGTGGATCCATTTACAGACATGGTACATGCCTATGGACGCGCGCACAGTGGTTATGTCGTATGTGCCGAGGAGTTCGACGACTCGCTCCACGGATGAGATGACGTCGTCCCGGTCGAATATGACCTCGGTGTGATCGCTCCCTATAAAGTCGGCGACCTGTTTAGCGTACTTGAGGTCGATGGCGTCCGTGTTCATCCCTATTGCGAATGTCTTTATGGGCGTGTCAGATTCCCTTGCGGCGATAGCGCATACGAGGGATGAATCGAGCCCTCCGGAGAGGAGAAATCCGACCTTGGCGTCCGCCACCAGGCGCTTGTGCACACCGCTGATGAGTTTGTCGTGAATGTTTTTGCAGACTGTTTCAAGCGGATCCCCGATCTTTCCGCGCGGAACGGAAATATCCTCAAAGCATATGAATTCGCCGTTTCTCCAGTAATGGCCGGGAGGGAAGGGATAGACCTCCCGGCACATGCCTATGAGGTTCTTTGCCTCACTCGCGAAAACAACGGACCCGGAGGAAGAATATCCGTAGTACAGCGGCCTTATGCCTATGGGGTCGCGGGCGGCGATGAATTCGTCTGTTCTTCCGTCATAAATAATCATTGCGAATTCCGCATCGAGCATTCCGAACATATCCGTACCGTATTTGAGCCAGAGCGGAAGTATGATCTCGCAGTCGGAATCGCTTTCAAAAGAGTATCCCTCTTCGATCAGAGCGTCCTTTGTTGCCTGAAAGCCGTACAGTTCGCCGTTGCAGACCACATAACAGTCTTCTCTCTCAAAGGGCTGCATGCCTTCAGGATGAAGTCCCATGATGGACAGCCTGTGGAAACCGAGCATTCCCCCTGCCGTAGGGACTATGCGCGTATCGTCAGGACCGCGCGACACTGTCTTCATAAAGCCCTCGCGGAAGTCGTCCATCGGGACGTCAGGCGAACAGAATCCGATTATAGAGCACATTCTGTTTCTCTCCTGTCGTCGTCAACGCTGAAGAGCAGTTCACCGTATGTGGGGAACGGCCACATGTCGGCTGGTACCAGTTTTTCCGAGTCGTCGCAAGCCTTCCTGAGCTCGGCCATTTTTCTGAGTATGGTGTCTTTGACATACATCGCTTTTTCCATCGAACCGCAGACCTCGCCCAACGAGACGAGTTCACCGTCGAGATCGTCGATACATTCCGATATGCTGTCCGCGAGCAGGGAGAGCTTTGCCACGAGTTTCTGCTCATGTCTGCATTCAAGCCCGCTGATGAGCTCCCTTTTGCTCAGAGCTGTGTCGGACACTTCCATGGCGTATTGTTCTACCGCCGGAAGGATCATGCGTGAAGCCATCTCCGACATTGTTTTAGCCTCGATGACCACCGTCTTGGTGTAGTTTTCGAACATGATCTCATATCTCGATCTGAGTTCCAACTCAGAGAACACGCGGTGTTTTGTGAACAGATCGATGCTTCTGTCACTGATAAGACGCGGGAAACATTCCGGCGCGGAGGAGAGAGCTGCCAGGTGGCGCACTTTAACGGCTTCCTCGAGCCATGCGTCTCCGTATCCGTTGCCGTTGAAAATTATCCGCTTGTGGGAAGCTATGGCATCCTTTATGACGCTGTGCATGTCGGTGTTGAAGTCCTCGGAGCCTTCCAGTCTGTCGGCATATTTGCGGAGCGATTCCGCGACCGCAGTGTTGAGGACGGTGTTCGCGAGCGCGATGGACTGTGAAGAACCCACCATCCTGAATTCGAACTTGTTGCCTGTAAAGGCGAACGGAGAAGTTCTGTTGCGGTCGGTCATGTCCCTCGGGAATCTCGGAAGGGCATGGACTCCCAGTCTCACGACGGATTTCTCGTGGGCGCTGAAGGCGGTATCGGTCTCTATGGCGGAGAGGATCGCAGTCAGTTCGTCCCCGAGGAAGACCGACACGATCGCCGGAGGAGCTTCGTTTCCGCCGAGCCTGCAGTCGTTCGCCGCGGATGCCACGCTGAGTCTCAGGATATCCTGATATTCGTCCACAGCTTCAACTACCGCCATGAGGAACAGCAGGAACTGCGCGTTCTCATAGGGAGTGTCTCCGGGCGACAGAAGGTTGACGCCTGTGTCGGTCGCGATTGACCAGTTGTTGTGCTTGCCGCTTCCGTTGATGCCGTCGAACGGCTTTTCGTGCAGCAGACATACGAGCCCGTGTTTCGAAGCGGTCTTCTGCATGAGCTCCATGGTGAGCTGGTTGTGATCGGTCGCGAGGTTGGCGGTAGTATAGATGGTGGCGAGCTCGTGCTGTGCCGGAGCCACCTCGTTGTGTTCTGTTTTGGCAAAGATGCCGTGTTTCCACAGTTCGACGTTCAGATCGTCCATGAACGCCTGAACTCTGGGCTTGATGCTCCCGAAATAGTGATCGTCAAGTTCCTGGCCCTTGGGAGGCTGGGCACCGAAAAGCGTTCTTCCCGTATAGATGAGGTCAGGGCGCATTTTGTAGAGTTCCTTATCCACAAGGAAGTATTCCTGCTCGGGACCGACATATGTGGTCACATGGCGGACATCCGTGTTCCCGAACAGCTTGAGTATTCTCATTGCCTGTTTGTTCAGGGCTTCCATGGAACGCAGAAGCGGCGTCTTCTGATCGAGAGCCTCTCCTCCGTACGCGCAGAATGCCGTCGGGATGCAGAGGACCTTGTCCTTTATAAACGCATAGGAGGTCGGGTCCCATGCCGTGTATCCTCTCGCCTCGAAAGTCGCCCTCAGTCCGCCTGACGGGAAACTAGACGCGTCCGGCTCGCCCTGTATGAGCTCCTTGCCGGAGAATTCCATTATCACGCCTCCGTCCGGAGAGGGGGATATGAAGCTGTCGTGTTTTTCCGCGGTTATATCCGTAAGGGGCTGGAACCAGTGGGTAAAATGAGTAGCGCCCTTTTCGACTGCCCAGTCACGCATGGCATCAGCAACAGCGTCGGCAAGAGTCGGATCGAGTCTGTTGCCTTCACGTATCGTCTGATTGAGTGACTGGTATACGTTATTGGAGAGTCTCGCTTTCATTACGCGGTCATCAAAGACCAGTGAGCCAAAATATTCGGGTATAGCAGTCATAGTCAATCATCCTTTCAAAATAAAATAAAAAAAACAAAGATGTCAGGGGAGCATAAATACTCCCAAGACATCTTTGTCTTGATGTACGAATTTTAAAACCACGGCGCATAAAAGTCAATCGTTATCATTGACATATATTGCCGTGGGGCTGTATTCTTTTTTTTGTTATTTTTAATAGCAACATTTATATCGGCTCATAGGGAAAGGAGACCCGCGCTGCGGCGTGGTTGGCATCATGAAATATTCAGCTGAAGAGATAAAGCAATACGTGGAGCAGGAAAACATAAGGTTTATAAGACTTGCATTCTGCGATGTCTTCGGAGTGCAGAAAAATCTCGCCATACTTCCGGGAGAGCTTGAGAGGGCTTTCTCCTTCGGGATACCTTTTGACGCCTCGGCAATACCGGGATTCGGCGGCGAGATCAAGTCCGATCTTATACTTCATCCGGATCCCTCCACTATATTCGGCCTGCCGTGGCACCCGGAAAACGGGCGCATGATAAGCATGTTCTGTTCCGTGGTGAGACCTGACGGTACTCCGTTTGAAGGGGACAGCAGAAGGATACTCAGAGAAGCTGTCAGCGAGGCGGAGAAGGCCGGGCTGCAGTTCGCCTTCGGATCCGAGATGGAGTTCTATCTGTTCAAAACAGACGAGAACGGCGACCCGACAAAACTGCCTTTCGACAATGCGAGGTATATGGATGTGGCGCCACTGGACAAGGGAGAGAATATCCGCAGAGAGATATGCCTCACACTTTCCCAGATGGGCATACAGCCGGAATGCGCGCATCACGAGGAGGGCCCCGGACAGAATGAGATAGATTTCAGGTATTCCGATCCTCTTTCCGCTGCCGATAATGCGGTTACATTCAAGTATGTTGTCGGGTCTATCGTCGCGAGGGCGGGGCTTGTTGCGGACTTCTCTCCGAAACCTCTGCCGGATTATGCCGGGAACGGAATGCATATCAACATGTCGGTGAAAGCCGGGGACGGCAGAGATTATCTCGATCAGTCGATCGCAGGGATCATGGATCAGATAAAACCCATGACGCTGTTCCTGAACCCTCTGGAGAACTCGTATATGCGACTAGGCAGCAGCAAGGCACCCGGATATGTGAGCTGGTCCAGCGAGAACCGGTCGCAGCTCATAAGGATCCCCGCAGCTTCCGAAGAGCATTACAGGGCCGAACTTCGCTCGCCGGATCCGTCCGCCAATCCGTATATCGCGTATGCGCTGCTCATAAAAGCGGCCATCCACGGCATAAAAAACAGGCTGGAACTGCCCGGAAGTACGGATATGAATCTGTATACCGCGGACAGCAGGACCCTTGAGAGACTGGACAGGCTCCCGCTGTGCCTGGAAGATGCAAAGAAGATAGCAAGAGACAGCAGTTTTATCAGGGAGAATCTCCCTGAATCGGTGATCAAGGCATACTGCGACCGCTGAACCGAACAGGAACGTAATAATAAGAGAAAGGAGGAAAGTCATGATATTTCAGGAACGGACGTACAGCGTTCTTATTGTTTCCGCGTCTTCGAAATTCCAGCAGATGATGCAGGCTTTCCTCCCCATGACCGATTATTATCCGGTTAATTCGGCGGGAAGCGTATCCGCCGCAAGGCGCAGTCTCATAGAGGTGGAATACGATATCGTGCTCATTCATACGCCGCTCAAGGAC
This sequence comes from Oscillospiraceae bacterium, assembly GCA_017512745.1. Taxonomy (GTDB): domain Bacteria; phylum Bacillota; class Clostridia; order Oscillospirales; family Ruminococcaceae; genus RGIG5675. Next base: position 8,572 of record JAFWEV010000021.1, on the reverse strand, counting down.
GAATTCGGAAGCGAACTGGCGATAGACATATGCAAGAGCTCAAACTCCGGAGTACTGATGTTTGTAAAGAGCGAGATGTACGACGACATCTACGCCAAAGTGATGGACAAGGGAGTGATGGTCCTGTCGACTCCGGCGCCGGCGCCTATGGTGGCCCAGACGCTCAGGATAATGTGCTCTGCGAGAGAAAGACTCCGTCTCATGGAGGTCAGACAGGCGAGCATAGAGGACAAGATAACCGAGATGCGCCTTATGAACCGCGCCAAGTGGATGCTCATAGAAAGAGAACACATGACGGAGGATGAAGCGCACAAATATATCGAGAAGCAGGCTATGGACGGGAGAATATCCGGAAGATCCGCGGCGGAGCGGATCATAGCGCGGTACAGTTGATTTTTTAAATATAGGGTAGTAATATTTTAAAAGTTGAACAATGGTGTTCGAAGGGTTTAATGCACCCTTCGGACACTTTTTTTGTTTTTCCGACACGGTATCACCGGGTGATACCGATAACAAAAGGAGGAGAACTATGTGCGGGATAGTCGGATTTACCGGAGTGCAGCAGGCTGCGCCAATACTCCTGGAAGGACTGAAAAAACTGGAATACAGAGGTTATGACTCGGCAGGAATAGCCGTGATGTCAGACCGCAGCATTTCGGTGAACAAGTGCAAGGGAAGAATAGCCAGGCTCTGCGAGAAGACCGGCGACGGGACCGATGTTAAAGGCACTACCGGCATCGGACATACAAGATGGGCGACACACGGTGCGCCCACGGAGGAAAACGCCCATCCTCATCTCAGCAATGACGGGAGATTTGCAATCGTCCACAACGGAATAATCGAAAATTATCTTTCACTGAGAGAGGAACTGACAGCTGACGGCTACAGGTTCGAGAGCGAGACGGACACTGAAGTCATAGTACATCTCATCGAGATGTACTACAGAGGCGACATGCGGGACGCCCTCATAAGGACGACCAACCGGCTGAGCGGTTCATATGCGCTCGGAGTCATATGCACTGAGGAGCCGGGCAAGATCTACGCCGTGAGAGAGGCAAGTCCTCTCATTATCGGAGTGGGAGCCGGAGAGAATTACTTCGCTTCCGACGTTACGGCGCTTGTGAGCCATACGAGAAACGTCATCTATCTCGAGGACGGCGAATTTGCGGAACTGTCCACGGATTCCATAGGCGTCTTCGATGTTCTGGGGCACGAGATAAACAAGAAGATCACAAGAGTCATGTGGGACGTCCAGGCTGCGGAAAAGGGCGGATACGAACACTTCATGCTCAAGGAGATCATCGAACAGCCGGCGGCAGTCAAGGCGACGATAGCCCCGAGAATAAGAGACGGGAAAGTATTCTTTGAGGAACTGGACATGTCGTACGATGACCTCAGGGATATAAGGAAGATAGTCATAACCGCATGCGGTTCGGCATATTACGCGGGCTGCTCGGGCAGATACGCCCTGGAGAGGCTCTGCCGGATACCGGTGGAGATAGAGCTCGCAAGCGAACTCAGATACAACAATCCGCTTATAGATGAACACACGCTTCTCATCGTCATATCCCAGTCCGGAGAGACTGCGGATACCATAGCCGCGATGAGGGAGTGCAAGGCAAGAGGAGCATCGACACTGGCGATCGTGAACGTTGTCGGAAGCACGATAGCGAAACTCGCCGATCACACGATATATACGTGGGCGGGACCGGAGATCGCCGTTGCCACCACGAAGGGATACACGACCCAGGTAGCCGTGCTGTATATGCTGTCGGTCTATTTTTCCGATCTCCTCGGCATAACGGAAGACGAAAAGCCGTATGTCAGGGCGCTCCAGGAACTGCCGCGTGCGATCCAGCAGGCCATAGACATGAACCCCTCGGTAAGGCCGCTCGCCAAAAAATACCACAGGAGCAGCGCGCTGTTCTTCATAGGAAGGAACACCGACTACGCCGTGGCGCTCGAAGGAGCTCTCAAAATGAAGGAGATATCTTATCTCCACGCCGAGGCGTATGCCGCGGGAGAACTCAAACACGGCACGATAGCCCTGATAGACGAACATCAGCCGGTGATCGCCCTGTGCTGCAACCCGGCGATAATGGAAAAAACGCTGAGCAATATAGTCGAGGTCAAGTCGAGAGGCGCCGAAGTGCTGGCTCTCACGTTCAGAAACAATCACAAGATACTGTCTGTGGCGGATGACCTTCTGTTCATACCTGACATAGACCCGGTCTTCTCTGCAGTGGTCGAGATAGTTCCGCTGCAGCTACTCGCCTATTACGTGGCGAAGGAAAACGGGTGTGATATAGACAAGCCGAAGAATCTCGCGAAGTCGGTCACGGTGGAATAGGAGTTTACGGAGGGAAACATGAAAACTTGTGCAATTGTGGGAATCAACTGGGGCGATGAGGGAAAAGGCAGAATGGTCGACCTTATCGCAAATGATTATGATATTGTAGTCCGCTACCAGGGCGGCGGAAATGCCGGACATACGGTGAGCAATGATATGGGAGAGTTCGCTCTTCATCTGCTGCCGTCCGGAATATTCAGAAAGGAAGTCGTGAACATCCTGGGAAACGGCGTGGCTCTCGATCCGGACAATCTCTGGACCGAAATAGAGGACGTCCGCTCAAAGGGAGTGAAGATAACTCCCGACAATCTGAAAATAAGCGACAGGGCATCGCTGCTCATGCCATGGCACAGAGATCTTGACGCCCTTGAGGAACAGCGCCTTGCTGACAGAAAATACGGGTCGACAAAGCAGGGAATAGCGCCGTTCTATTCCGACAAATACCAGAAGAAGACGGTCATGGCGGGAGAACTGTTCCATCCCGAAAAACTGAGGGAACACCTGAAAGGACTGCTCGAGTGGAAAAACCTCATACTCACCGGAGTATACGGAGCCCCTGCCTGCAGCGAGGAGCAGATAGAAGAGTGGATAAAGACCAGCTGTGAAAATATCAAGCCGTTCATATGCGATACGGGAGCGATCCTCAAAAAGGCACAGGACGAGGGAAAGAGGATCCTCTTTGAGGCGCAGCTCGGATCTCTGAGAGACCTGGATTACGGGATCTATCCCTATACGACATCGTCAAACACGACCGCGGCGTTCGCGCCGATAGGCTCCGGGCTGCCGTCCCTCAAGCTTGAAGGCGTGATAGGTGTCGTGAAGGCCTATTCGACATGTGTAGGCGAAGGACCCTTTGTCAGCGAGATGTTCGGGGACGAAGCGTCCAGACTGCGTGAAGAGGGAGCGGAATACGGCGCAAGGACCGGAAGACCGCGCCGCGTCGGAGCGCTGGATCTCGTTGCTACGAAATACGGAGTAGAGGTACAGGCAGCCACGGCTCTGGCCGTCACCAAGATGGATATCCTCAGCTATATGGACAGGATCCCGGTGTGCACTCATTACAGGCTGAACGGCGAGATCATCGACAGATTCCCGTTCCCGATGGATCTCGACGACGCGGAGCCCGTTATAGAGTATGTCGACGGGTGGAAATGCGATATATCCGGAGTGCGCAGATGGGAGGACCTTCCTTTAGCTGCACGCAGTTACATAGAGCTCATAGAGAAGGCCGCTGAATGCCCGGTCAGATATGTCTCTGTCGGAGCCGAGAGAGACAGCATCATCATAAGATGACAGGTTTTCCGGAGGAAAAGAAATGACTGACAGATATGAATCCCCGCTGTCATCCAGATACGCGTCGGAATATATGCTGAAACTGTTTTCTTCAGATTCAAGATACGGAACGTGGAGAAGACTGTGGGCCTCACTCGCGAAGGCGGAAATGAAACTCGGGCTCCCCGTGACGGAGGAGCAGGTGGCGCAGCTGTATGAACATGTCGATGACATAGATTACGAATGTGTCCGCGCCAGGGAAAAGGAAACAAGGCACGATGTTATGGCGCACATCTACGCCTACGGCATCGCGGCTCCGGCAGCGGCGGGAATAATACATCTCGGAGCGACCAGCTGTTATGTTACGGATAACGGAGATCTAATCATATACAGGGACGGTCTGAGATATCTGAGAGATGAGCTCCTTCTGGTCATCAGGAACCTGTCGGAATTCGCGGATAAATACAGGAGCGTGCCGACGCTCGGATATACCCACTATCAGCCCGCGCAGCTCGTCACGGTGGGCAAGCGCGCGACGCTGTGGATACAGGATCTCATGTCGGATCTTGACGAGATCGATTTCGTGCTCGGAAATATAAGATTCCTCGGATGCAGAGGCACGACGGGCACCGAAGCCAGTTTTCTCGACCTTTTTGACGGAGATACAGCTAAGATCGATGAAATGAACAGAATGATCGCGGAAGATTTCGGATTTACCGAAGCCTTCCCGGTCTGCGGTCAGACTTATCCGAGAAAACTAGATTCGAGGATACTCAATGTGCTCTCATCCATAGGTCAGAGCCTGTACCGCATGGCGAACGACATCCGCCTCATGCAGCATGACCGCCATGTGGAGGAGCCGTTTGAAGACGGTCAGGTGGGATCATCCGCGATGGCTTACAAGCGGAACCCGATGAGATGCGAGAGGATATGCTCGCTTTCAAGATATCTTATAGCGGACGCGATGAACGCGCCGATGACGGCATCGGTGCAGTGGCTCGAGAGGACTCTCGACGATTCCGCTAACCGCAGGATATCGATGCCGGAGGGATTCCTCTGCGCTGATGCAATACTGCGTCTTGCGGCTAATGTGACGTCGGGCCTCAGAGTGAACGAAAAAATGACAGAGAAGTCCGTTATGGAATATCTTCCGTTTATCGCCACGGAGAACCTGATGATGGAAGCCGTGAAGAGAGGCGGAGACAGACAGAAGATACATGAGATCATAAGAAGGTGCTCAATGGAGGCCACCGCTAATATGAAGAGCGGCGGAGAGTGTGATCTTATGAAGAGGCTTTCCGCGGAGAGTGAATTCGGACTTACGGAAGACGATATCAGAAGCCTGCTTGATCCCGCGCTTTATATAGGAAGATGCCCTGAACAGGTATCGCTGTATATCGGGAGCATACGTCCGTACACAGAGGATGCCGCAGGCAGCGCGGACACCGTTGAGATCTGAGGAGGTACGGACCGATGGAAAAGATACTTGTCCTGGATTTCGGCGGACAGTATAACCAGCTGATAGCCAGGAGGGTGAGAGATCTCGGGGTATTTGCCGAGATAGTGCCGTACAGCAGGATCACTGCAGCGGAGATAAAGGAGAGAGCCTATTCCGGGATAATATTCACGGGCGGTCCGAACAGTGTATATGACAGTTCTTCACCACACTGTGACCGGGACGTCCTTGAGACAGGGATACCGGTGCTCGGAATATGCTACGGCGCTCAGCTTATCGCATATCTGTGCGGAGGAGAGGTCTCGGGAGCAGAAACTTCGAGCGAATACGGGAAGACTGTTCTCAGAACTGAAAAAAGCGTGATCACCGAAGGGGTTCCCGAAGAGAGCACCTGCTGGATGAGCCACACCGACTATATAAGCAGAGTCCCGAACGGGTTCACAGCCGTTGCGCATACGGACAAATGCCCTTGTGCCGCGATGTCGGACGGGAGCGGAAAGATCCACGCGGTGCAGTTCCACCCTGAAGTGACCCATACGGAATACGGCATGAAGATTCTGGGGAATTTTCTGTTCAGTGTCTGCGGTTGTGCCGGGGACTGGAAAGCGGAAAGCTATACTTCGGAGATCATAGAAAGATACTGCAGTGAACTTAATGGAAAAAATGTGCTGCTTGCACTTTCCGGAGGGGTCGATTCCTCCGTTGCCGCATTGCTTCTGCACCGTGCGGTCGGTGACAGGCTGAAGTGCGTATTCGTCGACCATGGCCTTCTGCGGAAGGGAGAAGCCGATTTTGTCGAGAATACTTTCCAGAAGGATCTCGGAGACAGTTTCATAAGAGTGGATGCATCATCCCGGTTCCTTAAGCGCCTTGCCGGAGTTACGGAACCGGAGAAAAAGAGAAGGATCATAGGTGAGGAATTCATCAGGGTGTTCGAGGAAGAGGCAAAGAAACTCGGACAGATCGATGTGCTTGCCCAGGGAACGATATATCCAGACGTTATAGAGAGCGGAAAAGGCGATTCCGCAGTGATAAAGAGCCATCATAACGTCGGAGGTCTTCCCGAATCGATTGGTTTCACGATGATCGCCGAACCTCTGCGCGATCTGTTCAAGGATGAAGTGAGAAAGGTTGGCGCGGTGCTCGGTCTTCCGAGTGAACTCGTATGGAGACAACCCTTCCCGGGCCCAGGCCTTGCAGTCAGGATCATAGGGGAGATAACAGAGGAAAAGCTGGAGATCCTACGGGATGCCGATGCGGTTTTCCGCGAAGAGATCACCGGAGCGGAACCCCAACATATACCCGATCAGTATTTCGCGGTACTGACCGATTCCAGAAGTGTCGGGGTCATGGGAGACGCCAGGACATACGGATATGTGATTGCACTGAGAGCCGTCACAACGGACGATTTCATGACTGCCGAGTGGACAAGACTGCCGTATGAAGTGCTGGAGAGAGCCAGCAGCAGAATAACCAATGAAGTGAAGGGCGTATCGCGGGTCGTTTACGATATCTCATCGAAACCGCCTGCCACAGTCGAATGGGAGTGAAGACAGATATGGCCAAATATATTTTCGTTACCGGAGGAGTCGTATCAGGACTCGGAAAAGGGATAACCGCCGCCTCTCTCGGGAGGCTGCTCAAGGCGCGAGGATTTAAAGTCGCCGCCCAGAAACTTGACCCGTATATCAATGTCGATCCCGGAACCATGAGCCCTTATCAGCACGGAGAGGTCTATGTGACCGAAGACGGCGCCGAGACAGATCTGGATCTCGGACATTATGAGCGCTTTATAGATGAGGATCTCAACAAGTATTCGAACCTGACATCCGGAAAAGTGTACTGGAATGTCCTGAACAAGGAGCGCGCCGGAGAATATCTGGGGTCAACGGTACAGGTCATCCCTCATATAACCGACGAGATAAAGAGGTTCATTTACAGGGTAGGCAGCAAGACGGATGCGGACATAGTCATAACCGAGATAGGCGGGACCATCGGCGATATAGAATCACAGCCGTTTATCGAAGCGGCGAGGCAGATATCCCTTGAGATGGGAAGGGAGAACAGTCTGTTCATACATGTCACCCTTGTGCCGTATCTCAGCGGATCGGACGAACACAAAACCAAGCCGACCCAGCACTCGGTCAAGGAACTTCAGGGGATGGGAGTGCGTCCGAACATAATCGTGCTCAGGTGCGATAAACCGCTGGAAAGGTCGATATTTGAGAAGATCGCAATGTTCTGCAACGTAAGAGAGGAATGCGTCATTGAGAATATTACGCTTTCTAACCTCTATGAAGCCCCCCTCATGCTGGAAAGGGAGTCATTCTCTCAAGTGGTCCTGAAAGAGCTGGGGATCAGCGCGCCGCCTCCCGATCTCGCAGAGTGGGAGAACATGGTCAGGAAGATGAACAGCTGTCTGTCGAAAACAGTGGAGATAGGACTGGTCGGCAAATATGTTGTACTGCATGACGCCTATCTCTCGGTGGCGGAGGCTCTGAGACATGCCGGGTTCATGCACGGAGTCCATGTGAATATCCACTGGATAGATTCGGAAACGATCTGCGGAGACAACGCTGAGGAGATACTCGGGAGTATGGACGGGATCATAGTGCCCGGCGGATTCGGGAGCAGAGGGATCGAAGGTATGATAACCGCCGCGAAATACGCAAGGGAAAAGAGCATACCGTATCTCGGGCTGTGCCTCGGGATGCAGATAGCCGTAATAGAATATGCCAGAGACGTCGCCGGTATAAAGGATGCAAATTCGGGGGAATTTGACGCGGAGTGTAAGGATAAGGTCATAGACTTCATGCCGGGACAAAGCGATGAGATAGACAAGGGCGGAACGCTGAGACTCGGCGCGTATCCATGCGATATAAAAGAGGGTACGATCATGGAAAAGTGCTACGGGGCACGGCGCATTTCCGAGAGACACCGTCACAGATACGAGTTCAACAACGACTACAGGGAAATACTTGAGTCGAACGGCCTGGTTCTTGCGGGGATATCCCCTGACGGGACGCTTGTGGAAGCGGTGGAGATCGCGGACCATCCGTTCTTTATCGGCGTGCAGTATCACCCTGAGTTCAGGAGCCGTCCGACAAGACCTCATCCGCTGTTCTGCGGATTCATAAAAGCAGCAATCGGAGAATAATAAAAAGATCTGCCGCATACCGTTCTGTTGTGACCCCTGTCAAGTAGACAGGACAAATAAATAAAAGATTAGAAGGAATCTACTGTGTTTCACTATGCAGTAGATTCTTTGTATGTGTAAGATCTTTTCGAGCTGGGGAGGCGAGAAAAGATCTTACACTTTACTGTGCAGCATATTTGGATTTGTATTTCTGGATCCGCTTGTTTTCTGGAATAGAATATTGTATTGGATCGGTAGTAGCCAGAGCTTCAGTTCTGACCTGGAACGGAGTCTTGCCTCCAAAGCGTTCCTGGAATCGTTCATTGTTGTAGAAAGATATAAATTGAGATATTCCGTT
>JAFWEV010000020.1 GCA_017512745.1 Oscillospiraceae bacterium | reverse complement strand
TAAACGCTATCCCTGTCAGTGTCACAAAAGCAACGGTCCCGAAGAGCACCCAGCCCAGAGATCCGCCTACCGCTATGAGCGTTACGGGGATATATGTGCCGAAAACAAGGAGGAACACGTTGCAGTGATCCAGTATCCGGAGGATCTTCTTCCCCTCGAACCTGGCGGGTATAGCATGATAGATGCAGGACATCGTATATGTCAGAATCATGGCCGCGCCGAACAGCGCTGCAGTGGCATGACCAATGCCAGTTCTCGCTCTTATTTCCATAAGTACAAGCGCAACTATCCCGAATGCAGCGCCAAGTCCGTGAGTTATGGCGTTTATGATCTCCTCTGTGCCTGTGTATCCGGGTATCTTGACTCCTGTCCACTTCTTGGCCATCGTGTTCTCTCCTTTCTTATCTAGTTTCCAATACTAGATTATATCATAGCCATAACCCTGTCAAGACATCGTGATGCAAGAGATTGTATTTTATGTTATTCCTTGTTAATATGAGGTTATAAAAGTATGCGGAGGAAAACATGGCAGAAAATGATTTGCTGACTCAGCGGCTCGCTGTTTCTCTTCCCTCATGGGACGAGATCCCTGACCTGGATCTGTACATGGATCAGGTGCTTTCTCTTCTGAAGAGATATCTGGGATCCATTCAGCAGTCTGACGAAAAGGGGATCACCTCATCCATGATCAACAACTATGTCAAGCAGCAGGTAATGCCGGCTCCTGCAAAGAAGAGGTATACAAGAGAGCACATCGTATACCTGATCATGATCTACATACTCAAAAGCGCTCTCACTATGGTGCAGATCCGCACTCTTTTCGGTCAGGAACTCTCAGTGAAGAGCCTCAGGGAACTGTATACTGCTTTCTGTGACCAATACAGCAAAACAGCTGAAGAGGCTTCAGCCAGGTATGGGGACACTGTATCTGATCCGCTGACCGTATCGACGAACGCGGCTATCCGGGCATACATCGAGCAGTCCGTATCCGCCTCACTGGTCTGATGAAGAAAAAAAGGTACGTATATACCTGATAAAACAGTAACGATCGGAGAATAATAAATGGATTACCTGCGTTTCGGGAAAGCAGACGGTGAAAAATTCGTCATCCTTCCTGGGCTTGCCCTAAAAAGCGTTATGGGCTCAGCCGATGCAATAAAATCTGCCTACTCGCTCCTGGCGGAGGATCACGACGTATATCTGTTCGATCACATCCGTGAGGAACCTGAAGGATACAGCATCGAAGATATGGCAAGAGATACACTGGCAGCTTTTGATCAATTGGGTCTGGACAGGGCCCATCTCATGGGTGTGTCCATGGGGGGAATGGTGGCGCAGACTATAGCCGTCTCAGATCCTGAAAAAGTCTCTTCACTCATCCTATGCTCAACAGCGATGGATCTTTCACACGGGAACAAGGCTGCTCTGGAAGAGTGGCAGAGACTTGCGGAAGAAAGAAATACCCCTGCGCTCATGGCATCGTTCGGGGAGAACGTCTATTCCCCGCCGTTCTATTCACGCTACAAAGACCTCATCATCGCTTCGGGTGAAGGGACGACAGAGCAGGATTACCGCAACTTCCTTGTTTCCCTGGAAGCAATAAAGCATTTCGATGTAAGTGACAGGATCAGCAGCATCACATGTCCGGTCTTCGTGATTGGTGCAGGAAAGGACCGTGTACTGGGAAGGCAGGCTGCATTTGACCTCGTTGATGCCCTGAACTGCAGATATTACATATATGAGGGATACGGACACGGTATATATGATGAAGTGCCGGATTACCTTACGCATATCAAAGAATTTCTTGACACTGTCTGACAGATAACACACTATATTCACCTATGGTGATATCATCAGCCGGTGTTTTTCGCTGTCTCTGTAAAATCATTATTAAGAGGTATTTGAATCATGGATATTACCGGTCTTGATAAATGGCATTTTGAACTGACGGAGAGCGCATGCAATGAGCTGCTCGGTCTTGTCCTTGACGGCAGAAAGAGAGCGACTTCCAGCAGTGTATACTCATTCAAGGCTGAAGGACAGGAGATCCCTAATGAGGGCGATATGAGCGTGATAACAGACTGGAACGGTGAGCCCAAGTGTGTCATAAGGACGTCAAAAGTACATGTACTGCCTTTCAGGAGCATAACATTCGATCTCGCCAGACTGGAGGGCGAAGACGATTCTCTTGAATCGTGGAGAAGAAACCACGAGAAGTTCTTCAGCGCGGAAGGTCTGGAACTGGGATATGAATTCTCGGAAGATATGGATGTGGTATTCGAGGAATTTGAAGTCGTAGAGATCCTGTGATCCTGACAGACCTGTACCGGTGGAAGTTCCGCCGGTTTCGGCAGTCATGACGCCGTTTTTTAAAAAATACGTACTACTTTTTTAAAATCTTTTTAAACCTGCAAAGACGGGGGCTTTTGGCCTCCGCCTCCTCTTTTTTATTTAAGAATGTATGTGATAAGATGACAAAAAAAACGGAGGTCATATATCAATGAACCATCAGACATCCCCGATGTGGCTTCTGAAAATTGTTGCTCTCGTGCTCCTTGCAGTCCTTTCGTACACGTTAATGTACAATTTCTTCACCACAGATTCATATAAGTATCC
>JAFWEV010000019.1 GCA_017512745.1 Oscillospiraceae bacterium | reverse complement strand
GCCCGCATTGATGGAACCGGTCGAGAACACGATAGGATCCTGCGCGTTGTAGATGTTGGACGGCAGAGCGGCGAGTTTGAGGACGTATTCACAGGCCGGCTTGATCGGGTCCTTGCACTGATGCGGCACGGAGCCGTGACCGCCTACGCCGTTCATCGTGACTTTATAAGTGATAACACCGGATGCCATCGGGCCCGGAACAATGGAGATCGTTCCTATATCCGTCTGGCATGACACATGGATGGCGATCGAATTGTCGGCTCCGCCAAGTTCCTTTACATACTGGACCAGAGGTCTGCTTCCGAAGAGATTCTCTTCTGCAATCTGGAATCCGAGGAGGACCTTTCCGCACATCTCATCCTTGATCTCATTGAATATCTTCGCAAGTCCGAGCAGCATGGCTGCATGAGTGTCGTGACCGCATACATGGCTGACATTGGGGACACAGCTTGCGTATTCCGCACCGGTGTCTTCCTGAACGGGCAGCGCATCGATGTCTCCTCTGACAAGGATGGTCTTTCCCGGTTTGCCTGTATCGATTATAGCTACGACCGTATTGTCGGGATAAGCTTTATACTCCACACCCATCGCCTCGAGCTCTTCGCAGATTCTCTTTGAAGTCTCAAATTCCTTGCGGCTGAGTTCCGGATGTTTGTGGAAGTGACGTCTCATCGATACGACGTAATCGAATTTTTCTTCTGCCAGTGCTTTGAAATCTATCATAGCTGTTTCTCCTTTAGCGCTTCAACTCGCTAAATTATATCATGTTAAATAATGCTGTAAAGCATATCAAACCTTATTTTTCGATAATGACTAATTTTTGGGAATAATCTTTATTTATAGTAAAGCAACTTGCCAAACCTTCAGTTACATACACAGTCCCGTCATCTGTTATGAAAACAGCTTCGAATCCCGGAGTCTCCTTCCATATCGAGACCGCCTCTTCCAGTCCCGCGACGTAAAGACCTGTCGACAGCGCATCTGCCATCTCGGTGTCCGGAGATACGATCGTAACCGATATGAGTCCGTTCTCCGCGGGATATCCGGTCTTGGGATCCATTATGTGCCCGTATACTCTTCCACCTTCCTCGAAGTATCTCCTGTAGCTTCCTGAGGTCACGACAGATGTATCCGACACCGCGACCGTTCCCGCAAGACCCGATTCGTCCCTCGAAGGTATCTCGATCCCTATGACCCAGTCTTTTCCCCTGTTTTTTCCGATGACCGTGATATTGCCTCCGAGATCTATCAGCGCGGAACTTACGCCCTGCTCTGTCAGTATGTCTCTTATCCTGTCTCCGAGATATCCTTTCGTCACAGCTCCGAAATCTATCTCCGCCCCGTTCATGAGGGACACTTCTCCCGATACATTTTCGGCTATGTTATCCATACCGATCCTGCCCACCGCTTCATCGATCTCCTGCTGATCCGGGACTCTGTGTTCGCCGGTCGTGAATCCCCAGAGCCTCACGACAGGATATGAGGTTATGTCAAATGCTCCGCCTGTGAGTCCTGAGTACTTTCTGCAGTCGCTCAAAAGATCTATGAACTCTTCCTGCGCAGTGACGGTCTCTCCCCTGTTGAGTCTTGACGTGATACTGTCCTCATATGTGGTCGAGAGCATCTTCTCGACATCGTTTATCTTTGCGCGGCACAGCGCCAGTGAAGAATCGTCCTTCGCGTATACCGTTATCTGCATGACCGTATCCATGGCAAATACGGTCGCGCGGTATTCTTTTCCCGCGCAACCTGTGAGGATAAGACATGCAAGGCATATCAGCACAATAATCAGTTTTTTTGAAGAAGCTCTCATGTGGAAAACAACCGCCGCTTGAAATCCGAGCGGCGGTTCATATGTTTATCTCTTATTTCTTTACGATCTTCGGGCCTTCCGGAGTATCCTCGATCGTGTAACCCATTTCTGTGATCTTGTTTCTGAGCTCGTCCGCAAGCGCGAAGTTTCTGGCTTTTCTGGCTTCCTGTCTCTGTTCGGCCATTGCCTTGACTTCCTCGGGGATCTCATCCTTCTTTCTGTTGTAGAGGATTCCGAGGATCCAGCACATATCGTCATAGATCTTCGCCGCATGCTCGAGGGATGCCTTGCTCTGATCTTTTGCAGAGTTGACGACTCTTGTGAGCTCAAACAGCGCTGCAAGAGCGTCCGCCGTGTTGACATCGTCATCCATAGCCTCTCTGTACTGCGCCATGTACTTGTCCGCTTCCGCAGCCAGGGACTCGTCGCCTGTTTCCGGAGCGACAGAGATAGCATAGTCGAGATTGTCACGGCAGTTGTAGAGTCTGTCGAGAGCGTTTCTGCTCTGTTCGATAAGATCCACAGTATAGTTGAGCGGCTTTCTGTAGTGAGCGCTGATGAGGAAGTATCTGATCGGCTCATATCCGAACTGATTTGCGACATCTCTAACGAGGAAGAAGTTGTTGAGGGACTTGGACATCTTGTTGCCGTCAACATTGATGAATCCGTTGTGCATCCAGTATCTTGAGAAAGGAACTCCGTTGCAGCATTCGCTCTGGGCTATCTCGTTCTCATGATGCGGGAAAACAAGGTCTTTTCCGCCGCAGTGGATATCTATCGTATCACCGAGATATCTTCTTGCCATGGCGGAGCACTCTATATGCCATCCGGGACGGCCTTCACCGTACGGCGACGGCCAGCTCGGCTCGCCGGGCTTTGTGGCTTTCCAGACTGCGAAGTCGAGCGGATCTTCCTTGACGTCTCCGACCTCGATCCTCTTGCCGGCTTCGAGATCATCGATGCGCTGTCCGGAGAGCTTGCCGTATTCACGGAAGGACCTTGTCCTGAAATATACGTCTCCGTTCTCGGCTACATATGCATGTCCCTTCTTGACGAGTCCGTCAATGATGGAGAGTATCTCGTCGATGTTCTCAGTGGCTTTGGGATGGACAGTCGCTCTTCTGACATTGAGTCCGTCGGCGTCTTTCCAGTATTCCGCTATATACCTGTCGGCAATATCCTTTACCGTTACGCCTTCCTCGTTTGCCTTGTTTATCATCTTGTCGTCGATATCCGTGAAGTTCTGAACGAACGTCACTTTGATACCGGAGTACTCGAGATATCTTCTGAATGTGTCAAAAGCTACGAGCGCTCTCGCATTTCCTATATGGATGAAATTGTATACTGTCGGGCCGCAAGCATAGATCTTGAGCTCTCCGTTTCTCGGTACGAGCTCGACCTTTCTCATGGCCATTGTGTTGAAAATTTTCATTATATCCTCCAGTTAATTCGTTTCTTTAAGTACCGATGCATTCTGATACATATAGACTATACCGGATATAAGCGTGAAAGCCGATACGATCCACACACCTATGTTTCCGTAAAGGATCAGATTGGGGTTCGCTACTCCGAATATGTCCGCGAAGAACATGATTGCGGATATCACTACCATCTGAGATCCGGTCTTGATCTTTCCCCACCAGTTCGCAGCTATGACCTTTCCGTTCTGAGTCGATGCGATCAGTCTTATTCCGCTGATCATCAGGTCTCTGGAAATGATTATTATAACTGCTACAGGGTGAGCAAGTTTGAACGGTATAAATACGATCAATGCTGCCACAACAAGTATCTTATCTGCCAGAGGATCAAGGAACTTTCCGAAGTTCGTGATCCATCCGTTCTTTCTGGCGAGATGGCCGTCCAGCCAGTCGGTGAATGAAGCTGCTACAAATACCACAAATGCTATCATCCAGTTGTGTGGCAGCTTTGTACAGTAGATACAGAACAGCATGACGGGTACGAGTATTACCCTCATGATCGTTAGTTTATTAGAAAGATTCATGGTTCTTTTTCACCTTCCCGTAATGCATTAATGATACTTTTTTGACCATCTGTAGTCAAGTTTGCAGACAGCCCGGTAATGCCGTTTCCCGTGCCGTTTCTCCCTCGTCTCTCCTGTCGGTGCACGACAAAACGAACCCGCTGCAGATCACTTCTGCAGCAGGTTTTTGTTGTTATGTGTTTCAGACTTCTTCTATCTTGCTGTTTCTGAGGAAATTGTTTCCGAACTTGAACGGTCCATCGATCATATCACTGCAGTAATATCCGTTTCCTCGGATTTTCTGGATGCCGTCAAACATGATGCAGCCTACCAGCCCTTCAAATACGCCGTTGAGGAATGCATATCTGCTTCCGGGAATCTGTACGATCTTGTCCGGCTGGTTGAATGTCCCGGGATCCGCATCAGTGACAAACAGATACTTGTATCCCTGTGTCGTCAGCGTCGTCTCGGTCTCCCTGGCTCTTGAAAGTGCAGGATTGTTTGAGGCGCAGTACAGTATGATTGCAGTATCCATCTTTCTCAGGAAATAATCGACATGCATCCAGTCCTCAAAGTTCTCATAGCGTGCAAAGTTGTTGATTCCTTCGAATACTTTTGCCTGAGTGAACCATGCTGCCGGGAACTCCGGACCGGATCCGAGTGCTTCGTAGTAAGGAGCTTCGTTCCATACCGGGACAAGCGGCGCGATCCTGTCAAACAGAGCCGGGATAGCCTTGTCCCACTCCTCATTATATCTTGCGATCTCAGCATAGAAATCGTCTCTCTCGGCTTCCGTGATGCATCCGCGGATAACGCCGAGTTCGGCGGCAAACATCTGAACCGCCAGAGCGGAGCCGACATAGTTGCGGCTGCCGGGAGCTCTCTCACTCCAGAATTCTGTCAGCGTCACATCGAGGATATAGTCGCAGCTCTGTGCAAGACTGGATTCAGCATTGGCCGTGACAGCAACTGTAACGGCGCCGTTTCTGCGGGCGCGCAGTGCCGCTTCAGCGCATCTCGAAACCATTCCGGAGGTACTGATGACCATTGCTATCGTTTCACCGGGAGCCCCGAATTTTCTCGGGCTGTAGTGTCTGCCGAGGTCGATGCATGTAGGTGTATCCACACGCAGATCGGTAAACTCCTCAAAGGCACCTTCACTCGCATAGGCAGCGCAAAGGGAGTCGCCGCAGCCGGTGATAACTACATTCTTCGCCTTTCTGACAACGTCCTCTGGAAGCAGTTTTCTGCCCCTCTCGCCCATTACGCCGAGGAGTTCGCGAACTCCGGCCGGAACACTGCGGATCGATCTT
>JAFWEV010000018.1 GCA_017512745.1 Oscillospiraceae bacterium | reverse complement strand
TTTTCAGTCCCCTGCTCTACCAACTGAGCTACAGAGGCATTTCAGCAACATGTGATATATTACAACATTTGAAGCGGTTTGTAAACCCTAAAAATCAAAAACAATTTCGAACTGTCCGTCCGTATAAGCAGACAGACAGTTCTAGACTAGAAATACCGTTCGGTCTGCCGCTTATTCCCATCTCTGGCGTTTCTGTATTGCTGCCAGAAGCGCGCATACACCCGCAGCTATAAGAGCAGCACCTGCAACTATCTGAAGAATGCCAGCGACAAAACTCAATCTTTTTGATGCCATTGTTATGATCTCCTTTTACCGATCTTAATTAATTATAACAGATTATTCCACTGATTTTAGTGATTCGATCATTTTGATGTCCCTCAGAGGCTTCTTCGTGAGGAGCAGAACTATAAGTGTGAACAGTATCGTGATCCCGAACGCATAGGCAAAGCTCAGAAGTTTTATGTTCATTCCAAACATTATCATCTCCATGTTGATAATGTTCATTATGAAGTGATGCTCGACTACGCCAAGAGGAAGACCTACCAGTCCTCCTATGACAGCCATCAGGAATATTTCGTTGAAAAGATATCGTTCAACTTCATGATTCCTGAACCCGAGGACTTTGAGTGTTGCAATCTCACGTGTTCGTTCACTGATGTTGACCTGCGTAAGATTGATAAGTACTACGAACGCGAGCGCTCCCGCAGTCAGTATAATGACCAGAATGATGTAGTCAAGCGCTTCAATCATGATGTTGAACTGCTCAGTCATAGCCGAGAAATCGGTGACACTCTTCACGTCAACCCTCTTGTCGGGTAGTTCGAGAAGTTCTGCGCCGTCAACAGTATTCTTTACAGCCACATTGGTATAGTGTATGGGTTCATCGAAAATGAGAGAATAGTAATCGGTTGAGATGAACAGATGGTGCTGGAAGTACATCTCACAGATATCGTTTATCTTAACTTCGGCCTTTAGACCTTTTGAGGATTCAATGGTTATATAGTCTCCTGCTTTCAGGTTGTTGTTTATGGCAAACTTCTGGGAGACGATAACTCCGCCGTTGTTCATCCTGACTTCTTCAGTACGGGATGTGTTTCTCAGATTGTATATGTCATTCCCCGCTCTCGCATCAAGCACTTCGACACTGATGACCGGTTCCTCTCCGTCAAGGTATACCTTTGAAGAATACTGCATATAGGGAACAATGTATTCGTTGTTAAGGTCCGTTTCAAGGTTGGTTATAAGTCCGTCTACGGCTCTGTCGTTATCGAGACTCACAATATAGTCATAATTGAATATCTGGCCGAACTGAATAGCAACAACATCGGAGATCGAATCCTTGATGCCCCATCCAACTACGAGGAGTCCGGTGCAGCCGGCCACACCTATCACCGTCATAAGGAATCTCACCTTGTATCTTATGAGGTTTCTCGCCGTTATCTTCGATGTGAATGAGAGTTTTTTCCAGAGGAACGGTATGTACTCAAGGAATACCTTTCTCGCGGATTTCGGGGATTTCGGACGCATGAGCTGGCTTGGTTGCTCGGAGAGTGATCTGTTTACCACAAACACGGTGACAACGATCATAAGGAGCGTGAATGCAAACACGCACAACACCACATATTCTATCGGATAGAAAAGATGCATTTCCGGCAGATAGTACATGAGCCTCCACGTCTTGTAAATAACTGTCGGGAAGACTTTCATTCCGGCAAAAATGCCTATGACGCTGCCGATCGTGCTTGCTATAACAGCATATTCGACGTATTTCCCTATTATCTGTCCCTTGGAGAATCCAAGAGCTCTGAAAATACCTATCTGACCTCTCTGCTCATCTATAAGCCTTGTCATGGTCGTCATACAGACAAGAGCGGCTACAAGATAGAACAGCACAGGAAGGGATACCCCGATGGCTCCCATCTGTTTTGCGTTGTTCTTATACAGATAACTGGAATAATGGCTGTCTCTTGTGAGTATCATCCATTCGGCATCAGGCAGTTCTTCGAGTTCCTGTTTCGCTTTCTTAATCTCAGACTCGGCATTCTCCATCTCCTCAGTAAACTTGAGGAATGATTCCTGATACTCCTTGACTCCACGCTCATATTCTTTCTTTCCGCTATCCAGTTGTCTTTGGACCTGTGAGATCTCAGCGCCGACTCTCGCAAGTGCTTCATTGGCGAGATCCACTTCGCTCTTCAGAGCCTCCCATGCGATACGGTCCTGAACTATCTTTGAGTAATTCTGATATGTCTCTTCAATGGACCCGCCGTATTTGTCATCGAGAACCTTCATGGACGCTTCGGGGGAAGAAGCCTCCTGACTCTGCTGCAGCGTCCTGAGATTTTCTATCATCCTCTCATTTGCGGAGATCTGCTGCTGCGCAACGGCTATCTCCTGCTCTACGACGATGAGTTCGCTTCTTGCAGTCTGTTTGTCTTCCTCTGATGTTTCGTCGCTGTTTATGGTTACATTCAGTGCATCTCTTCTCGGGATAAGCTCATTGGTGAGCCTTGTATTGAGCGCAGCATTCTCCGATTGCACATTGGCGATACTGTCGCCGTACAGATCCTGTGTTCCCTGATTGCTCATTGATTTGAGCGCACTGTATGTTCCGTAGTCTGTGAGCAGTTCGGCATAGATCTGGTCAAAACTTCTGTGCTGAGCATCGTCTGCTTCGATCTTTGAGATCGTCTGCTCTATTCCCGGAAAGGCACCGGCCATCTGATTGTTGAGTGAAACCACTCTGTCAGTTGTTGCATTGAGAATTGTATTCAGTGAATCGAGCTGTGCCTGACTTGCGATTATCTGTATGTTTGCGTCATCAAGCTTCTGTTTGGCATCATCAAGCTGAGCCTGGGCTTCCGCTCTTTTCTCCTCGAGCAGTGTTTCCGACTCTGTGATCTTTTCCTGGTATTCCGCAAGGATCTTGTCCTTGAGAACAGTCTGCTGGCGCTTGGCAAAAACGGTGATATCTGCTTTGTACCCGTCAATCGCATCCTCATATTCCCTAGTAAAAGAATTGAGATCCTTTATATCTTTGAGCGTCAGATACACCGTCGTGTAATAATCTGTCTTGAATGTTGATCCGATCGTAAAGATCACCATGTCCAGATCAAGATTGTTGAGCGTGCTGGTGCCCAGAGTTTTTGCAAAATACGCGGGAGACTCTATAAGTCCGACGATTTCAAACTCATCTACCCTGAGTTTTTCGGAAATGTCCTCATCCGCGAGAAATACGGTAAGTTTGTCGCCTATTTTGTATCTTGAATCGTTAAGTCCGGTCGACAGGACCAGTGCCTCGCCGTAGGCATTCGGCATCCGCCCCTCGATCAGGTTGTATTTGTTGACTTTTCTGAGGGTCTCTTCGACTCTGCACACATACACATCTTCTGTTCCCTCTGTCCTGCAGAAAACGTCGATCATTCTGCTGGGGAAAATATCCTCTACATATTCCTGGGATTTTATAGCTGCGATGTCATTGTCATCAAATCCGTAGGAGGAATAAAGCTGTATGTCCTGAAGATTGTATTCATCGTTATATATATCAACACTGTCTTCCATTATCTGACGCGTGCTGAGCAAACCCATCATAAATGACACACCGATGAGCACTATCATCAGCAGAGAGAAGAACCTGTTAAAGGTTTTTCCTATTAATCTCAGTGTGTCCTTCTGGAACATTAATACTCTATATCCTCGATATCCTTTGGGTTCTCGTTGATAACTATCTCTTCTATCTTTCCGCTCCTGACCTTGATGATCTTCTGTCCCATATCAGCTAGAGCGCTGTTGTGGGTGATCATCACAACGGTCATGTTGTTCTCATAGCACATGTTCTGCAGTACTTTAAGCACCTGCTTGCCGGTCACATAGTCAAGAGCTCCGGTAGGCTCGTCGCAAAGCAGAAGTTTGGGATTCTTGGCAACAGCTCTTGCTATTGCGACGCGCTGCTGCTCTCCTCCCGAAAGCTGGGAAGGAAAATTGTCCATTCTGTCCCCGAGTCCGACCATCTTGAGAACCGTCCTTGCGTCCAGCGGATCCTTTGATATCTGCAGCGCGAGTTCCACATTTTCTCTCGCGGTCAGATTCTGCACAAGATTGTAGAACTGGAACACGAACCCTACATCGTATCTTCTGTAATTGCAGAGTTCCCTGTCGTTTGCCTTTGAGATTATGTTGCCGTCGACCTCTATAGTTCCGGACGTCGCAGTATCCATGCCGCCGAGAATATTGAGTATAGTCGTCTTTCCGGCTCCGCTGGAGCCCAGGACGACAACAAATTCACCCTGCTCGATATCAAATGATATTTCATCAAGAGCCTTAATCTCGACTTCCCCCATCTGATATATCTTGCTGACTTTGTCAAAGCTTATAAAACTCATGTTTTTCACCGGAATTTCAGTATTCTTCTATTTTACAATCCTCAATCTGCCGAGTGTTAACTGAGAAAAAACAATCAGCCGGAATGATCACTTAACCTTTAAAACGGCTGTCTCATACGGTCTCAGCGTGGCGACTCCTCCGCTCATGAGGAGATCTCTGTAATTGCCTATCAGGACATCGAAGTCCTTGACCCATCCCGGGAGTCTGTAGGCAGCATTTTTGCTGCTGAAGTTGCAGAATACAAAGAGTTTCTCATTTTCATATTCTCTTGAGTAAGCAACGATCTTTCTGCTGTCGTGGTCATATTCGACAGTCTCGCCGTATATCGCGGCTTTACTGTCCTTTCTCACCCTGAGCAATTTTTGGTAGTAACGGTAAACAGATCGTTCCGCTTTCATATCCTTCTCAACGTTGATCTCCTTGTAGAGCGGATTTACGCACTGCCATGTGGGATGGCCTTCGTTGAATCCGCCGTTAACAGATCCGTTCCACTGCATCGGGACCCTCGAGTGGTCCCTTGCGCCGTATCTGATAAGCTTGAAGGCTATCTGTTTCGGTATCCCGTAGCCGCTGAGAAGATCATAGACGAAATGGCTCACAGGGTCTTTCATCTCGTCGATATTCTTAAACTCACAGTTCGTAAGTCCGGCTTCCTCACCCATATAGATAAAAGGTGTGCCGAATCCCATGAATGTTATGGTCGCGAGCATAGTCGCAGCCTCATAGCGGTATTTCTTCGTATCGATGCCGAAGCGGTTGATGCTTCTCGGATTATCGTGATTTTCGAGGACCAGGGTATTCCATCCATCCTCGTAATAATCGGTCTGTGGTCCGAAAAGTCCCTTTTTGAATTGTTTCAGATCGAATGGTTTCTTAAAGAACTTTGCTCCGCCGATGTTGTCAGCATCAAGATGGGCAAAATTGAATATCGTATCGAGTTCTCCGTTTTCTTCCTTTACATATTCATGCGCAGCTTCTTCAGAGGGTCTGTATGATTCTCCGACGGTATAACAGTCGAAGTGTGACATGGCCTTCTCATTGATCTCCTTAAGGAACTCATGGATGCGCGGCCCGTCGATAAAGTACTGCGATCCCTTCTGCTGAGCGCGGCTGTTATCGTCCCTGAACGGATATACTTTCGAGAACATATTGAAAACATCAAATCTGAATCCATCCACTCCTTTTTCCAGCCAGAAATTGAGAATATCAACGATTTCTCTGCGAACTTCGGGATTTTCCCAGTTGAGATCGGGCTGTTCCTTGCAGAACAGATGCAGATAATACTCGTCAGTGTTGCCTATCTGCTCCCAAGCGGAACCGGTGAAAGTGGACTGCCAGTTTGTTGGCGGATAAAGCTTTCCGTTCTTTGTGATACCCTTTCGGATTATGTAGTAATCCCTGTACGGAGAATCAGGGCTGGAGAGTGCCTTTCTGAACCACTCGTGTTCCATTGAAGTATGGTTGATCACCATATCCATGATTACTTTGAGGTCCCGCTTATGGCATTCATCCAGAAGTCTGTCGAAATCCTTCATCGTTCCGAATTTCTCATCGATGGCACGGTAATCGCTTATATCGTAACCGTAATCATAATCAGGCGATTTATACAGCGGTGAGAACCAGATGGCGGTCGCTCCGAGGTCTTTGACATAATCGAGTTTCGAAATGATGCCCTCAATATCTCCCCATCCGTCATTGTTGGAGTCCATGAAA
The DNA here is from genome assembly GCA_017512745.1 of Oscillospiraceae bacterium. Classification (GTDB taxonomy): domain Bacteria; phylum Bacillota; class Clostridia; order Oscillospirales; family Ruminococcaceae; genus RGIG5675. Next base: position 6,928 of record JAFWEV010000018.1, on the reverse strand, counting down.
CTGAACGGATATATCTGATAGACTACTGCTTCCTTATACCATTTTGTACTCATGCCGATATCCCCCACGTTATATGTTTGTATTTTTATTATACTTGTCACCGCAGTTGATAGGAACAACAAAAAAACAGGAAATCGATATATAATATCGATCTCCTGCTTCTGGCGACCCGAATGGGGCTCGAACCCATGACCTCTAGCGTGACAGGCTAGCGTTCTAACCAGCTGAACTACCGGGCCGTATCTATTTGGTGGGCGCTACAGGACTCGAACCTGTGACCCCCTGCTTGTAAGGCAGGTGCTCTAACCAGCTGAGCTAAGCGCCCGATGAATGCGAATGTGGTGGGGGCAACAGGGCTCGAACCTGCGACCTCCTGCGTGTGAGGCAGGCGCTCTGACCAGCTGAGCTATGCTCCCGTCCGATTTGCATCGTGTATTTGAAATATTACTAAAATCAGTTTTATTTGTCAACTGTTTTTTCGGCTTTTGTCTTTGATTTCTGCAGGCTTTCTTTCAGTCCGAAGGAATGAGCAGAGACTGATATCCCATTATGGATTTTTATCGGTGTCGTCGGCTCTGTATGCAAGCTGTATGAGTACAAGGCCTATGATGCAGAAAGTCACGACCATAAGAAATGCCGGAGTATACGACCCCACCAGGTCGTACACATAACCGATGACGGGCATGGAAACAGCGCCTCCCGCAAACGAGACTACAGATATGAGAGAGTAGGAATCCATATATATCTCCGGTTCAAAAACTTCACGGCACATAAGAGGAAGCGCTGTCGCTCCCATAGAATATGAGCAACCGACAAGAAAGGATGTAAACAGCATCATTCCCTTTCCCATCTTAAGGAATGAAAGCATAAGGATCGCGACGACTGTTATGCACAGAAACAGTGAAATAGCTTTTCTTGCCCCGACTTTATCAGTAACAACGCCTGTACAGAGTTTGAAGAAAACATTTCCTGCCAGAGCGAAAGACAGGAACATTGCACATGTCGCGCTGTCGAATCCGTGATCCAGACCGTATCTTGTGAGATGTCCGGACATACTGCTGGAAAAAACAAAGAGGAATGTAGCGACAGTTATGATCATGAACTTCTTTGTGATGATCTTCCTTTTCGGGTCTTTTCCTTTCTCCGCTATCGCATCAGTCCCGGACATCGATCCGATTTCGTCGCTGCCGTAAGGGATCATTTCTTTTTCGCCGGGTGTCTTCTTCAGAAAAAGAATTCCGGGCAGGCAGAATCCCAGCATGATTGCAGCCAGTGTCAGAAAGACCACTCTCCAGCCACTCGTCTCGTTTATACTGTTGAGAACGGGACTGAATATAGTGCCGACAAGACCCATGCAGGCTGTCATGATCCCCATTATGAGTCCGACTCTCTTCTTGAACCAGTTGTTGAGGGCAATAGTCATCATTACGGCCCCAAAACATCCTGTTCCCGTACCCTGAGTGAGACCGAGAGCATAGAGCTGCCAGAGACTCGTGATTCTGCTCAGTAGTATGTATGAAGCAACACTCAACGCAACTCCGAAACAGACGATGACCCTGTAGTTCAGTCTGGAAGTAAGCCGCACGGCTATCGGTCCCATAATACCGCATGCCATGAGGCTCATGGTGTAGTAGATATTGGTACTTCCGATTCCGACATTGAAATGCTCTGCAAGCGGAGAATACAGGATCCCCATAAGATTTCCCATTCCGTTGGCTGTAGCGGTCATTCCGCACATGGCTATTACCATGAGAATATAGTAGTACTTTTTATTCTTCGTCATGTTTCTTCCTCATTCGCGGTCTCAATCTACGCTTTTCCAAAGGGCAATTCTATCACAAAAAAAATCTCCTGCAACCATTTGCAGGAGATTTGATACTCTGCTCTATAATTCCAATAATTCTTTCGGTGTAAAGACATATTTCTTTTGGCAGAATTCACATACTATCTCTGTGTTGCCCTCTTTAGCCAGATCCTCACGGTCTTTTTTCGGAAGACTGGCGAGCACTCCCCTCATTCGCTCTCTGGAGCATGTGCATCTGTATACTGCTGAGCTGTCATCAAGAGTGTTCGGATTGAGACCTTCAAGAACTTTAAGCGATATCTCCTCCGCCGACATACCCTGTCTGAGCATCTCAGAGACAGGGGGCAGGATCCTGAGATTGTTCTCTATGATATCTATTGAGGAGTCCGGAGTTCCGGGAAGCAGCTGGACTATGTATCCTCCGGCACTGAGGATAGAGAGATCTTTGTCTACGAGCACTCCCAGTGCGCATGCGGTCGGAGTCTGCTGACTCACTGCATAGTACTGTGTGATGTCTTCGGCGATCTCCCCGCTCACGAGGGGGATCTGCCCTACGTATGGTTCCTTGAGTCCGAGGTCAGTAATAACGGTAAGAGTTCCGTTTTTCCCCACTACTCCGGCGACATCCAGTTTCCCTTTGTTTTTTGGTTCGGCATCTGCGGCAGGATTCTCGCAATATCCGCGCACCTGTGATTTCTCATCGGTGACCGCGATCATCTTGCCTATGGGACCGTCTGCATCGATCCTCAAAGTGATCGAACTGTCATCGGATTTGAGCATTGCGCCCATGAGCGCTGCAGCTGTCAGCAGTCTGCCGAGGGCTGCCGAAGCCGTTGCGGAAGTATTGTGATACCCGCGCATGGTTCTGACTATCTCGGTCGAATCGACGGCGATGGAAATTGCCGATCCGTCCTCCGAGATGGATCTTACGATATTCTGCATTTATCAGTCTTCTTTCTTTTCCCTTTTGCTGAGGATCTGCTTGTAGCCGTCACAGCCGAAGTTGAGAGATCTGTTTACTCTGCTGATGGTTGCTGTTGACGCACCGGTCTCAGCGAGGATCTCGCTGTAGACCTTCTTGTCAAGGAGCATCTGTGCGACCGTGAATCTCTGGGACAGCGCCCTCAGTTCCTGCACAGTGCACAGGTCATCAAAGAAATCGTAGCATTCATCGAGATTTTCGATTGAAAGGATAGCTGAAAAAAGGTCATCCAGCTGGTCTGATTTCAATCTGCTTTTCATGGATATATCCCCCTTTATCAGTCTGCATAGACGGCCTTTTCAATGATCTCTTTAAGGCTCTCCGTGCTGACTTTGTCTCTAATGGAATGTGTGACTATATAGTCCGGATTATATGCTTTGGCCTGTTCGGCTATCTCAGCAAGCCTGCCGCTTATCTCAGACTTGTTGAGTTTGTCCGACTTTGTCAGGACGATTATGAACGGTATTCCCTTTCTGTTGTAAAGATCGAGCATCCCTATAGCCTCGTCCGAAAGTTCTCTCCTTATATCTGACACCAGTATCCCGAGAAGGATATTGTCTATCTTTTGGAAGAAGTCATACATGAGGTCTGCCCACTTGTCCTTTTCTTCTCTGGACCTTTTGGCGTATCCGAAACCGGGAACATCGATAAGAACATGATCATCTCCCAGTGAAAACAGATTGATAGTCGCTGTTTTGCCCGGTTTCTGACTTACTCTCGCCAAATTCTTCCTGTTCGCAATGCTGTTAATCAGGCTGGATTTTCCCGCGTTGGACTGTCCTGCAAAGAGGATGGAAGGCTTGAACTGTTCCGGAAGCTGACTGTAATTCCCATAGGAGGTTATGAACTCGATTTTGTTGAAGAGTTTGCTCATATCTTTATACTCATCTGTCCGTTGATATCCTTGCTCTTCGGGAGAACGCCCACCTTTTTCAGAGGCGTCTGCCTGTTGAGCGCAAGCTTCAGGACCTGCTTTACATTCTCGACAGGTATGATCTTGAGCGCTTTCCTGACTTCCTCATTGATCTCGGAAAGATCTGAGACATTGTTTTTCGGAATGAGTACTACCGTCTTTTTCTCTCTGAATGCCGCAATGGTCTTCTCCTTGAGTCCGCCTATCGGCAGAACGGAACCTGTCAGAGTAATCTCTCCTGTCATCGCTATTTCATGTCTTACGGGGATTCCCGAAAGTGCGGAAATAAGTGATGTCGTAAGCGTGACGCCCGCAGAAGGGCCATCCTTCGGGATTGCCCCTTCGGGAGCATGGATATGTATATCCGTATTCTTGTAGAAATCCGGATCTATCCCGTAATCATTCGCATACTTTCTCGCGAGAGTTATCGCTATTTTCGCTGATTCCTTCATGACGTCACCGAGATTTCCTGTGACTTCAATTTTTCCGGAACCGGGTACGACGGCTGTCTGTATCGGAAGCATCTCTCCGCCGACAGATGTCCAGGCAAGTCCGTTTGCAACGCCGACTTCATCGGTGACGCTGGAAATAGTACCCCTGTCGAGCTTCGGTCCGAGGATGGACTCTATGTTCTTTACATCGACTCTTACTCTCTGACTCTCGCCCTTGACGATTTTTACAGCGGCATGCCTTATCAGTTTTGCTATTTTTCTCTCAAGGTTTCTGACGCCTGCTTCGCGGGTGTAGTCGTCTATGATCGAATAGAGTGCGGCATCGGAAATAGAGAACTGCTTTCTGTCAAGTCCGTTTCTTCCGAGTTCCTTCTGAATAAGATACTGCTTCGCGATCTTGAACTTCTCTTCTCTCGTATAGCTGGACAGCTCGATTATCTCCATCCTGTCATAGAGGGGACCCGGTATAGTGGAAGCATCATTTGCTGTTGTAATAAACAGGACCTTGCTCAGGTCGAACGGTACATCCAGATAATGGTCCTTGAATGAGACGTTCTGCTCCGGATCAAGCACTTCAAGAAGCGCACTTGCGGGATCTCCGCTGTAGTCTCTTGAAAGTTTGTCTATCTCGTCGAGAAGAATTAGAGGATTAGCCGTCTCTGCCTGTTTTATTGCATCGATGATGCGTCCGGGCATGGAAGCCACATATGTTCTTCTGTGTCCCCTTATTTCCGCCTCATTGCTCACGCCGCCGAGAGAGAGACGCACAAATTTTCTGCCCATCGCTTCCGCAATAGATTTTGCAATGGATGTCTTTCCCGTTCCCGGAGGTCCTATAAGGCAGATTATCTGCGTTCCGAAACTGTCAGTGAGATTCTTGACGGCGAGGAACTCTATGATCCTCTCCTTGACCTTTTCAAGGCCGTAATGATCCCTCTCAAGAATGTACTGGGCATTCTTAAGGTCGAGATTGTCTTCTGTATACACTCCCCAGGGCAGATCCGTCACAGTGTCGAGATACGTCTCTACAACATTGGCTTCCTGTGATCCTTTCGGCATCACGGCAAGTCTCTCGGCTTCCTTGAGAAGTTTTTTCTTGTCTGCTTCTCCAAGGGGAAGAGCCTCTATGGCTTTCTTGAATCTGTCCGCGTCATCATGAGAATCATCGGAGTAATCACCCAGTTCTGATGAGATTACCCTCATCTGTTCTCTAAGATAATACTCTCTCTGATTCTGATCCATCTGCTCGTTGACCTTGTCATTGATCTCTTTTTCAATGGCGAGGACACTGTTCTCCTTGCTCATGTATTCAACCATGAGCTTGAGTCTGTTGATTATCGATGATTCTCTCAGGATCTTCTGCTTCTTATCGTATTCGAGAGGCAGATGGAATGCGAGCGTCTCTACGAGCTTATTCGGATCCTGCGCAGCCATTGCATCAAAAATGACGTCGGCGGACAGTTTCGGGTTATTGTCGAGATATGTGTCGAGAAGCGCCTTGATTGATCTTGAAAGCGCGTCCGCAGTTTCTTTTTCCTCCGGTTTCAGTTTCTTGAGATTGGCTCTTGTGACTGTACAGGTCAAATACTTGCCACCGTCATGCATCTCTCTCATTCTCGCCCTGTACTTACAGTCGACGAGAACCTTGACGAACTGATCCGAAAAGCGGAGTATCTGTTTGACTTCAGCTACGACTCCGTATTCATAAAGATCCGCCTCAGTGGGATTTTCAACAGTAAAATCCTTTTGAGTGACGAAAAACACCGTGGAGTTGTTCTTCATGGCATTCTCAACAGCAGCTATGGACTTTTTCCTTCCGACATCGAAGTGATTCAATGTCTCCGGAAAAATCACAACTCCTCTGAGAGGTACGAGCGGCATCTTCATGCCGTTCTTTATATTATCTGTTCTTTTATCCATTGATTATTTCAGTATCCTTGTTGTCTGTCAGTTGTATATCAGCACATATATTATCACAATTTAGTGCGCTAAAGCAATACATTGTGAAATTACCAATTTTTACCCCTCTTGTAATCGCTGGAAGCATTTACAAAAGCGCTGATGAGCTTGACAGAGTTTTCGTCTGACACATAGCTGAGCTCGGGATGCCACTGCACCGCCCATACAAAGGGATAATCTGTATGGACTATCGCTTCGACAAGCCCGTCATCCGACCTTGCCATTGCCGTAAGTCCTTTCCCAAGCTCCTTTATACCCTGATGGTGATGGCTGTTAACGGGGATCCTGTCAGCATTTAGCAGATCCCTGAGCGGCGTTCCTTGAAGCACTTCGTTCTCATGGCTGGGATGGCCGTATTCCCCCGACGGTCTGTGTACAACAGCTGAGGGCAGCTGGGTCGGTATATCCTGATAAAGCGTTCCGCCGAAAAATACATTCATGACCTGGATTCCCCTGCAGATCCCAAACACGGGCATTTTTTTCTCAAGAGCTGCCTCGAGCAATTTCCACTCCATGGAATCTCTCTCCGCACATCCGACTATCATGCCCTCCATCGGTTCTTCGTGGTAGAGCTCGGGCGCAACGTCCTGTCCTCCGGTCAGGATAATGCCGTCGAGTCCGGATAAAAGCTGTTCTATCGCGTCCCCGTCACCGGTCAGCGGAAGCATCAGAGGAATCCCGCACGCCAGCTCGACTGCCTTCATATATCCCGGAAGCATCCAGTAACTTTCTTTTTCCTCATCCCAAAGGGGTACAAGTCCTATTATCGGTCTGTCATTCATTGTCTTCTCCCAATCTCTTTCTCATATATATTGTTG
>JAFWEV010000017.1 GCA_017512745.1 Oscillospiraceae bacterium | reverse complement strand
TCCAGCACGGGTTCATATACTGTTTCCACGCCCGTTTCTTCATCGCCGGGCCTTTCCGGCTCAGCGGGCGGATCATAGAAGCCCTGAAGATCCCCTATCAGTTTCTCCGCGTCGATGCGCGTTACTATCTCGGCATTAGGACGGTGGGCGAATCTCCCGTTCCAGTCTATTATCAGCTGTCCGTAGTTGCTCGAAGATTGGGTCTCGCAGAGAACGTACATCTCAGCAGATACATATGACTCCGGATCACTCATGAGACATGCAAGGACCGCGCTTGCAGACGTATCGGCATATCCCCTGAAAGTATTATCTCTGATCGCAGACATATCGAGATCAGAGAGACCTGCCTTATCCGCAGCAAGTTCCCCTATGCTGATGCCTTCATCCTTTATCAGAGCGGAATCGAGCATTACTATCTTCTTGAATCCGGCCTCGAAGACTATCTCAGCGGAATGAGGATCCTGCCAGATATTGTAGTCTGCACACGGTGTGATATTGCCGCCCTTTACCGATCCGCCGAGATACCATAAGCATTTGATATATTCCGTAACGGACGGATACTTGAGAACTGCGGTGGCAATATCAGTGAGAGGTCCCGCAACGAACAGCTCCAGTTCGCCGCCTGCCTCTACAGCATTCCTGTATATAAATTCCCAGGCGGGTTCGGTATCCGTAACAGCGGGATACTCCCTGTCCTCTACAGCCTTTTCTGTCTTGTTTACCTGCCAAGCTCTCGGCATTGAGTGTACAAGTCCCTTTGCCGAGCCGGCATACACACCCGCACAACCGCTGAAGAATTCCGCAATGATCTTAACGGAATCATCCAGACTGCTGTTGCCGTGGCATACACAGATACCCCTGACATCGAAACGCGGATTTCCGAGCAGCAGTTTTGCCGCGCAGATATTGTCTATTCCTGAATTGCAGTCGATTATGATTGGTCGTTTATCACTCATAAGACAGCCCTCATTTTTTTATAATTCTATTATCTTTTAGTATAGATTTTTACATTTCTAAAATCAATTAACACACTGTTACCGGAAAGCAAGCTGATAACAAAAAAGATCAGCTTTCCGGATGCGGAAAGCTGACCGTGATATCAGTCAGGATACTGCTCCCTGAGCTCTCATCCTTTCACTCTTTGTTACGGCAAGTGAGCCAACCACAAGAGCTGTGATAAAGAATGACATCGAGAGGATGAATACTCCCTTGAACGAACCTCCCTTGTCATAGAACATCGAGAGAAGCGGAGATGCAATGCCTGCAATAAGGCTGTTGCCGGTCATCATTATGGACCAGATGGAAGAATAGTGCTTGTTTCCGAGCGTGTTCTTGGCAAGCAGCGGAGCCGGAACGGAATACATTCCCATACAGCCTACACCCACCAGTATTGCTCCGATTATGAGAAGAGAGCGTTCAGGCGTCGAGAACACGAGGCAGAGCATGCCTGCAGAATTGAAGACCGCTCCCCAGAGCATTCCGGCTTTTAGGCCGAATCTGTCATTTATAACTCCGAGCATGAAACTGCAGATAACGCTGCCCACACTGTAGAGAGAGAAAGCGAAAGCTCCCTGTGAAATGGTAAGTCCCAGTTCCTTTGTGGCAAAAGCTGCAAGGAATCCCGGTGCACATGTTCCAACACTGTAGAGCATGCATACCCCCCAGACTATATAGAAGAGAGGCATCTTGAGCGCTCTCTCCCTGGAGTATCCCCAGGTTTCTGTGTCTTCTTTCTTTACCGCTGTATCCGGAGCGTCGCCTTCGGAATATCCGTAAGGCTGTATGCCTTTCTCTTCAGGGCTCTTCATAAGGAAGAACAGAGCAGGCAGAGACAGTACTGCACCAAGGATCGCGATGACGAGATATGCTCTTCTCCATCCGTAGCTTGTAATGAGCTTTCCGGAAAACAGGCTGTAGAAAACATTCGCCGCGCACATGCTGGCTGCATAGATACCGAGAGCAAGTCCTGAACGTTTTCTGAACCACATATTGATAACAAGCGGGACCGCCATATATACGGAGAATGCGGATCCGATCCCGAGCATCACGCCTGAGATATAGAAGAAATATATACTGGGATAGACCGACATGAGCGCCAGGCCCACTAGTTCAAGCAGAACTGCCCAGAACATGACTCTTCCGATCCTCCTTGTCGTGAGGACTCTGCTGGCTGTCGTATAGAGCAGCGCCATTGCAATGCATTCTATTGAACCTGTCATGGTAAATGCTGTGACGCTGCATCCGAAATCCTGTGTGACAGGAGTGATGAAGTTTGTTCTGAAACTGCTGATGGCTCCTGTCGCTCCTAATGCGAGGAGTATGCAGCACAAAAGGATTATCCATGCGTAATGGACCTTCTTCCCGAACACGTTGACCATTTATTTAACACCTTCCCCTAAGGCCTTCGCCCTATTGTTCGCTAACTTATTAATTATACATTATTTTCGTCTCAAGATGCGTGCGAGTTGACTTACTGTTTCTGATTAATTATATTGATTTCCATGAAAGATTTTATCGGAAAACATAAAAGCCATCTTGTGCATCTGCTGTTCACTGTTATATTTGCGGCAGTGCTTGTTTGCTTTAATTATCTCAGAAGATCCCGCGGACTCATGAACTCCTGGACGAGGAATATCATGACTCCCGTAAGGCAGAGTATTGCTTCTTTCTTCTCATTCCTTCCGATAACATTTGCGGAGATACTTTGGGCTTTCGGAATACTGCTCCTGGTCATTCTTCTCATTCTGTTTATCGTGAAGATCATAAAGAAGAAGTGGTCTTCCCTTATCCATACATTCATATTCACGGTGAATACGCTTCTTGTGATCGTTATCCTGGCTCATGCCACATGGGGCGCCTATTACTATGCTGACGGTTTCTGTGAACAGTCGGGGATCTATCCTCAACAATGCACAGTCAGCCAGCTGTTTGCTCTCACCAAATACTTTGCACATCGGGCAAATATTGCCTGCACAAGGACAGAGAGGAATCCTGACGGGACACTTGCCCTGACATGGGAGGAAGTCCTTGAAGGAAGCGGGGATAAACTTGATCCGATGCTGGATGAGTTCCCCTTCCTTGACGGAATGATGATCGACGCAAAACCCATGGTCAGTTCCGAGCTTTGGAGCTGGATGAACACTACGGGGATCACATTCCCATACACGGGAGAATGTCTGATAAACATCCGGCAGCCTATATGTTTCATGCCGTCTACGGTCACTCACGAACTCTCCCATCAGAGAGGGATATGTTCCGAGCAGGAGGCGAATTTCATTGCCATTCTGTCGTGTATAAGAAGCGACGATCCCAATTATGTCTATTCGGGATATCTGATGGGTTACATACATCTCAGCAATGCTCTATATTCTGTCAATTATGACAGCTGGGCCGGTCTCTACAACGCGCTCTCATCCAATGTCAAAGCAGATCTTCGCGCCAACAGCGCCTACTGGCAGGCTCACACATCGAAAGTAAGCGAAGCTCATGATAAATTATATGACTCATATCTCAGAAATTACGGAGATGAACTCGGCATGCAGAGTTACGGCGCGGTAGTTGATCTGCTGATCTCCTACTACAGCGACAAAGATATCTCCTGACAATTTGCTTCAGTATACTTATGATCCTCCGTGTCTTCACATGAAGGATCTTTTTTCATACTGTCCGTCAAAAGTCACCTGAACGAGCTTTTTAGGCCTATTGGGGTGGTTTGTTTTTCAGACAATAAAAAACACGGAAACATCCGATACTGTCGGTTATTTCCGTGTCTGGCGCGCCGCAGAGAACTCGAATCCCTGGCCTTCTGGTCCGTAGCCAGACGCTCTATCCAACTGAGCTAGCGGCGCATCTCTTAAAAGTGCAAAAGGAATATTACCACAACGAGTAATTGTTGTCAACCGATTTTGAACGCCTTTCTTCAAAGAAAGTCTGGATAAGCTGTTCGCATCTCTCCTTCAGTATTCCGCCCAGGATCTCGGCGTTGTGTTTGAAGAATACAGTGGAAAGATCAAGCTTTCCTCCCATAGCTCCGGCATCTCTGTCGAAGGCTCCGAAAACCACTCTTCCGATCCTCGCATTCATAATGGCACCGGTGCACATAAGACAGGGCTCAAGGGTTGAGAACAGTTCACAACCGTCAAGTTTGTCCTGTCCCAGATATCTGTTGGCCTGATTGATTGCCGCGATCTCCGCATGTCCCGTTGAAAGATGTTCTGTTTTTGTTGTATTTGTTCCCTCGCCTATTATCCGGTCTTTGTAAACGACGATCGCCCCGACCGGGATCTCTCCCTGTTCGAGGGCTTTCTCTGCCAGTTCTATAGCTTTACGTATATATGTTTCGTCTCTTGTCATGTGAATGTCGTAAGCCTCCAGAGATTCCAAATGCCGAACGCGATAAAGCTGAGCACTGGAACAGTCGTGAAAAAGCTGAGATAAGGACCGTAACTGTTCATTCTCCTGTATCCGTACTTCCTCCAGGGTTTCACAATAAGTATATATGCCATGCAGAACATTGAGAGGCCAAATATTACCGTTCCGGCATACACTGTCCATATCTGGCTCTCTATCGCATTTACAAGAAGAGTCACGCCGTTGTTGATCATGTGCATAATGACCGAAGGAAGTATCGAATTGCACCTGATATCCGCGTATGCAAACAGTGCCCCGAGCAGAAATACACCGGGAAGAGAATATAAAGTGGGATGAAGCATCATGAATATGACAGAACTGCAGATTATTGCAAATCCGTCGCCGAAACGCCTGAGTCTTGAGAGCAGCGCTCCCCTGAATAACAGCTCCTCGCAGATCGGCGGCAGTATCACAAGCTGCACTATCATCAGCATCAGTGAGGGCAGATCTTTCGGAACATCTATGGCGGCACTGTAGCTTTCGATATGTACGGCGCTCAGTATCCTGCTCATAAAAGAATTGACCAGCATTATAGGATAGAAGAATCCGATAAATGCCACAATTGCCGGTATCAGCTCTTCCCGCTTCGGTTTGTTGATATTCCAGCTGCCCGAATCTTCCGTGAGTATGGCGATCGCAGCCAGCATCGAAGCGCAGTATATTATGATCTCGCCCGTGATAATAACAAAATCCGGTACGGGATAGACCCTGTGCAGCAGTGCGCTTATTCCCTCGCCTAGAACTCTCTGTATGACCGCGAATATGACAAAGGCCAGTCCTGTC
>JAFWEV010000016.1 GCA_017512745.1 Oscillospiraceae bacterium | reverse complement strand
GAAAGTGAGCAAGCAGAACTGCGGAGTATTTTTCTTGAAGAGGCATAACAAGAATATTCTTGCGACGAACAAATCTGTGTGGTATCTTTGTTTTTGCGTGTGAATATGGAATATGACATGCGCCCGTAGCTCAGTTGGATAGAGCGTCTGCCTCCGGAGCAGAAGGCCTGACCCTGTGCCAAATTTCGCGATGCCGAAGGCTAGCAGTTCAAACGACGTCGTACGCGTCATAAAAAAATTGAATAAAAATCATGTGCGCCTATAGCTCAGTTGGATAGAGCGTTCGCCTCCGGAGCGAAAGGCCGGAAGTTCGAGTCTTCTTAGGCGCGCCAGCAAAACCCCCGTAAAATAAGGCTTTTTCGCCATTTTACGGGGGTTTATTTTTTTGTTTTATTGTGGAGCGCATAACTAGAAACGAACGCTTAACCCTCGCACAGTTATTAGCTAGCCTCTTGCCGTTTTATGGCAAAGTCCTGCTAATCACGATTAGCAGGAAAAAATGATTTTCGGGGGACTTCTGCAATCACTTTGCTAATACTTTGAAGCCTGCCATCATCAAACAATCTCCAATCTCTGCTAATCACCATAATGAAGAGGTCTGGTGTTCAACTTCTTCAAACGCTCCAAAATAGATTTCACAGAGATCCATGTGTCTAAATCGCATAATTGCTTTCTTTATATATTCAATTTATACAGAGAATGAAATCGAATATCTGGAGGATGAACTGAATGAGAAGCAAAAAGTATCATGTCTACCTGACCGAAGAAGAGAAAAGACTAGTTATCAAGGCCCTGATCGATGAGCGTAATGCACTGCTCGCTACTGGGCATTATACGGATGCAATCGATGATTTATTGGTTCGAATTACCAGAACAAAGCCCAAAAACATGCTTGTTGTCGCTGTTTGACGACAACAAAAAATTTTCTTTTCAGGGAGGGGGGCAAAATGGCCTTCTAAACTCCATATATAAGTAGAGGGATCTTTTCGGAAACCTCTGCTGAACATTGAAAACTGAATAAGCAAGCACTGAGACATCAGTCCTGGTGATAGCCACTTGTGAGGTACGCGGTGACCCTTCTGAAATAGGGGAGGCTGAGCGAGAATCCCGTCACTGACCATGAGACAGCTTCTCATGTAGGCGATGACAGCCAGGATGATAATGGTACTCCCGGAAACGGCTCGGAGAGATCCTCGGAGGGGTGAGATTCCCGTGATGCGGATAAGCTGTCTGCAACTCAGTGATTTCCCGGCTGCAGGGGCGATGAGGTCCATAATACTGCAGGTACCACACTTAGAAAGCGAGACATATAAATGTCAGAATGCAAAGTGATATGCATTGCAAACTCTAAGGGTGGAGTCGGAAAGACTACTACTGCGATCAACCTGAGCGCAGCATTGGCTCAGGAAGGCAAAAGGGTCCTTGCTATAGATGCAGACCCGCAGGGTGATCTCAGCGTTTCGTTTGGTTACAAGAATCAGGACGAGCTTGAGATCACCCTGGCTTCCAAGCTGGCCAATGTCATTCAGGACAATGAGCTGTATCCATTTGAAGGGATCCTGAAAACCGGGGAAGGCGTAGACCTTTTACCTTCCAATCTGGAGCTCGCTTCAATGGATATGAACCTCATTAATGTGATGTGCAGAGAAACCACCCTTAAGTCTTATATAGATAGAATTAAGAACAGATACGATTACATTATTATTGACTGCATGCCTTCTCTGGGCATGATCACGCTGAATGCGCTGACTGCTTCGGACAGTGTAATAATCCCGGTACAGGCACAGTACCTGCCGGCAAAAGGAATGACAGACCTTCTGCAGACGATCAACAGGGTGCAGCGCAGACTGAATCCTGATCTCAAAGTAGAAGGAGTACTGCTCACACTGGTAGACGGTAGGACCAATATGGCAAAAGAGACTGCCTCAGCTATCAGAGATACCTTTGGCAGTCATTTACGTATATTTAATGCTTCTATACCTATGGGAGTTAAAGCGGCAGAAGCAAGCGCTGAAGGAATGAGCATTCTCAAATACGCTCCTTCCAGCCCGGTCGCAGAAGCATACAAAAACTTTTCGAAGGAGGTGATCCGGGATGCCAGAGAGAAAGTTCGGCATAGATCTGAGGTCCTACGATGATATCTTCAAGACATCAGAAGAACGGGAAGAAGATAGACTTTCAAAGATCCGTGACATTCCTATTTCAGAGATCGATGACTTCCCTGATCATCCTTTTATGGTTCGTGATGATGAAGATATGCAGAACCTTATTGAGAGCATCAAGGAACGCGGAGTAATTACACCTGCCATGGTGCGAAAGAAAGAAGATGGACGATACGAGCTGATTTCAGGACACAGAAGGAAACGCGCATGTGAACTGGCAGGTATGGACACACTGCGATGCGAAGTCGTAGATATGGACCGTGACGAAGCCACAATCATGATGGTCGAGTCCAACTTCCAGAGATCCAACATACTCCCGTCAGAGAAAGCTTTCGCATATAAAATGCGATATGAAGCTATGAAGCACCAAGGATCTCGCAGGGATTTAACTTCGTCCCCACTGGGGACTAAGTTCCGATCCGATGAAGATATCGCAAGAGAAACTGGTGATAGTCGCAACCAAGTACATCGCTATATGCGCCTCACAGAACTTGTTCCTGAACTTCGCGATATGGTAGATGAAGGCCGTATCAAGATGCGTCCGGCAGTGGAACTGTCCTATCTGGACAAGGAGTCACAGATGGATGTTGTGGAACAGATCGAGTGGACGCAAGGTACACCGACTCATGACCAGGCGATCCGTATGAGGAAACTTCAAGATGACGGGAATCTTACTCCTCAGGCTGTTATGGCCGTGATGCAGGAGATCAAACCGTCCCAGAAAGAGAAGTTCGTCTTCAGTGGCGAGAAGATCCGGCAGTATCTGCCGAAGTCCCTGCCTTTTGAGAGCATGGAGGATTATGTCTGCAAAGCGCTGGCTTATTACCAGCGGCATCTGAGAGCAAAAGAGAGCAGCAGATAATTCCCCTTCCCACACCTAACCCTTTTTACCAGCAGTAACTACCTGCTGAAACATAAATCTCACAAGTGATTCAATATCTCTCCTGATAGATAAATATCTCAGGTCAAATCGCATACTTGCGTTTTTTGAAAATGAGTTCAACAATGCAGAAAAAGGAGATGTTTTGAATGACGAAGAAAAAGCTTTTAACAGGCCTGCTGATAATTCTTCTCCTTATCTTGTTTACTGCAGGAATGAAAGAGAAAGAAGACAATGTCCCGGTTGAACCGGATACAGTTGTTTCTCCGGCTGGTGTAAACGATACAGACAGCAGCTCGGTGTATGAAGAGATTCAACCGGCTGATGTGACAACAAACAATGAAACACCACCCGTTGTTATTCCGGTCAGTGAACAGATCGAGAAAGATGAATCTTCAGCTGTCAAGGATGCAATCGAAGAGGACAAACAGACGGTTTCAGAGCCGGTTCACGGACAGAATCCGGTTCCGGCAGTGCCTGCTCCGGAAGAACCGCGTGAAGAGCCTCCGGCGCCAACCAATCATGAACACACATGGGTAGACGAGACCGTGGCTTATCATGAGGCGGTGACTCACGTTGAGCATCATGACGCAGTTACAGAAGAGCGTTGGGTCAGCGTTCCTGTTATGATCCAACATATCTACTGCGATGTTTGCCACAAGGAGTTTTCAAGCCAGGCAGATGCATACGCGCATGAGGATGCGACATATCAGGCTGCGATCGAGGCGAACGATATGAGTCTCATTCATGCCGGACACTATGCAATCGAGGAATACATCGATCAGGGATATTATGAGACAGTCGTGGTCCGTGAGGCTTACGACGAAACAGTCATAGACCAGCCTGCATGGGAGGAGCATATCTTCCGGTGCAGTGTTTGCGGAGCGACCGCATAACCAACGCAGAATTATTAAGGCTCGACGGTGTCGAGCCTGTTTTTTATGCCCATTTTTACGAAAGGACATTATACATGAGCATTTTTAAGAAGATCATTTCACTTTCACTGGTGTTTCTTCTTGTGTTTTCCTGTCTGCCCACAGCTGCTTTCGCAGAAGAGATCGAGGCTGAGACAGAGATCACAGAAGAAGCAGTTGTGGAAGACGAAGTAACGGTTCAGGAGGAGATTCCTGCAGAACAGCCTGCTGAAGAATCTCCTGAAGAACCACCCGAAGAAGAAGCGGTGCCGGCAGAAATAGAAGAGCCTATTCCTGACGAAGAGTCTGAGCCAGTACCGGAAGAGAAATCTGAAGATCCGGCAGAAGAAACTGTCTCTAAAGAAATAACCGAAGACGAGACGGATCCCGAAGTTGATCCTTCTGAGACAGAAATTCCTGATGAATCCGAAGAAACGGAGCCTTCTGAAGAGAAAATCCCTGCAGAAGAGGAACCTGAGACAGATTCAGAGATTGAAGAGCCTCAGGAAGAAACAGAGCCGGAAGAGGACGCTGAAGAGGAAGAGCAGGAAGAGGATATCGTTCCAGTGCCGTGCACCTTCACAGTCGTTCTGCAGGATGTAAGGGACAATATCACGATCCGCAGAAACGGTGAGATCGTCGCTGCGGTCTATGGAAATCCTGCTCCCGGCGACGGCCACTACTTTATCGTTGGCCCTGTCAGACTGGAAGAGCTGGCCTCGGATCCGGACGGAAACACAAGGCTTGCCTTCAATGCGCTAACAGGCGATGTGTTTACCGTCGAAACAGTACAGCCTGTATATGCAAAGATTAATTATTACAGCCGGTATAATTGCGACATTTTAGAACAGAACGGAGCGGCTGTGCTCTCTATCACACTGGAAGGAGATACCAGCGTTCAGGTAAACGGAGATTATACAGCGTCTGCAGGATTCTTCCCTGTTGGCAGCAGAAAGGCAGCGCTGAAAGCAAGAGGCGGAGTCTGGACTCCCCCGGATGCGCTCTATGTAAGTCTCGGAAACTGTTATGACACCTATTCCAGCACTGCTATCGTGAATGGACACACCGGAGTCTACTTCTTTGAGGTCGAGAATCTCGGAGAAGGACACTTTGTTTCCGCCACCTGCGGAAGCACGACAAAGCATATGGTTACCGGTACTCATTACAGAGTCGCCCGTATAGCTGAATATGCTGCCAGAGCATATCTCGATTATGGTTCCGGATGCTGCTCGCAGAGAGCGCAGAGAGCACTTGCCTGGATCACATATCACGGCCAGTCTGAGTATGACTGGCGCAGATACAACGAGAACAGATTCCGCATGGGTGACGACTCCATCACTGTAAACGATCAGCTGGAAGCATATACTATTACCTTCCTTGCGGCGTGGGTATGCACCAACGATGGCAGAGCCGGATCCTACGGCACTGTTCACGCAGAAGACGGAGCGCATGCTCTGGACTTTATGTTTGGCAGCGGCTTCTCTACAGGACTGCCTGCTTCCACGAAGAGCGCCATCGACAAGATGGTCTCCAAAGGCCTTGCCTTTGCGGATGCACATCCGAATCCGGACGCGAATCTGCCTGAATACCAGTACACCTGGGTCTATTCTGACTGATACGCCGATCACCAGCCCCTGCTGGTCGGATCCTTCCAGGGTCCTGCCAACGGAACACTGACCATCACTAAAAAATCCTCCAATACCCTGTATACCGACGGAAACAAAATGTATTCCTTTGAAGGAACTACCTTCGAGGTCAAGGACAGTAGCGGAAATGTTGTCGGAACATTGACTGCAAATGCTTCCGGCAAGACTGAAACAATGGAACTGGAGCCTGGCACATATTCAGTGACAGAAACCAAAGTCGGCAATGGTTATATCCGTAATACAGAGACAAAGATAGTTACTGTCGAGGCAGGAGATGAAAAG
>JAFWEV010000015.1 GCA_017512745.1 Oscillospiraceae bacterium | reverse complement strand
CTCCGGAAATGCAGTTCCCGAAGTTCTGTTCTTCTACAGCGCAATCGGTGACTACGGATTCGGTGACCAGGGTTATGCAGCATGTAAGAATCTTGAATCCAAGTATGGCATGCACATGACTCTTATCGAGTACGGCACAGATACATCTGTTGCTGTCACATCTCTTTGGGATGCAGTTGAGAACGGCGTTCCTGAGACAGGTGCTCCTTATGATTACGTTGTATCCACATCTTGGAACGGCCTCTATGACACAATGGTAGAGCAGTCCGCCAACTATCCGGATACAAAGTTCATCGTATTCGACACAGGCCCGGATAAAGTTTTCGACAACCCGAACGTATACGGCATTTCCTTTGCACAGAACGAAGGTTCCTTCGCAACAGCAGTCTTCGAGGCATATCAGTCCAAGACAGGCGTTATCTCCACGATCGCTCGTTCCGACTCCCCGATCCTCAACGACTTCTGCACAGGCTGGATCCACGGCGCAAAGTATGCTAAGTCAGACCTCGGACTCGATGTAGACTACCTCTTCACATACCTCGGCGAGACATCCTCTTCCGGTACTCTTGAGACATGTTCTGTTATCTTCAACAACACCCAGTTCGGTGCAAAGACAGACATCATGTACCTCATCGCTTCCGACTGGATCCTCTCCGCATGCCAGTCCGCATACGAGAACGGTGTTGAGTGGACAATCGGTGTTGACACAGACCAGTGGCAGGCACTCCATGATCAGGGCATCGATGATTCTTCATCCCACTACAATAAGATCGTTACATCCATGCAGAAGAAGATCGAAGAGTCCGTTGACTGGACAGTCGCCGGAATCCTCGACGGATCTCTTGCAGGTGGTAACCATGCAGCAACACTCGCCAACAACGGCGTAGGTCTTGCTGACAATGAGAACTTCCAGGCACAGGTTTCTCAGGAGACACAGGCTGCTGTTAAGGCAGTTCTTGACTCCGTAGCAAGTGGCAAAATTGATGTTCACAGCTACTATGACTTCACAGGTGACGACTTCTATGAGAAGTATGTCAACTACTACACAGACCATGATATCTCCTTCGAAGAGGCCAATGGTTAATTAAATAGCAATATTTAATAGGTACGAAGTCCGGACCCGGGGCAATTGCCCCGGGTCTTTTTTTGTACACAAATAAGGTTTGTAAACCGACATCCTTTTATTGATATTCACTATAAACAGGGTGTTTTTCTCCGTTGATTTTCACAAAATTGAATAACAGTTTTCTACGTAATGAATGGTGGATATGGTATTAACGATTTGTTAAAATATTTGTATGTAAAAATGCACGGACTATGTGTGTGCTTTTTTCGGTGCGCATTTATTGCCGAAAAACCGGATGCAAAGACCGTGCCCCTATGGAAGGATCCGGAGGTTTGCAAAGGATCCGCCCACAGGAAATAAGCATTCTCTTAAAGAGAAAATAAATCGAATCCTAAGCAAAAAAGGATGGTGAAAATGGCAAAACAACTTCTAAAAATGGAAGGCATCACCAAGATCTACGATAACGGATTCATGGCAAATGAAGATGTTACGTTTGAGGTTGCTGAAGGTGAGATTCACGCACTTATCGGTGAAAACGGCGCCGGTAAGACAACATTGATGAAGATGCTTTTCGGACTTGAGCCTGTTACTCACGGAAAGATCTACATTGATGGCGAAGAAGCTCATATAAGCAATCCTCTTGATGCCATTGCAAAGGGTGTCGGAATGGTACACCAGCACTTCATGCAGGTTCCGAATCTTACGGTTACAGAGAACATCGTTCTCGGTATGGAACCGGGAGCAGGACAGCTTTTTGACACCAAAAAAGCTGTTGAGATGGTTTCTGAAGCATCAAAGAAATTCAATCTTGATGTTGACCCGAATGCTCTCATTCGTGACTGCTCAGTCGGACAGAGACAGAAGGTTGAACTTCTGAAGTCCCTGATAAGAGGTGTTAAGGTTCTCATTCTTGACGAGCCTACTGCAGTTCTTACTCCTCAGGAGACAAAGCAGCTGTTCGTACAGCTGAAAGCCCTCAGAGATATGGGATACGGAATCATCTTCATCTCCCATAAGCTCGAAGAAGTCATGGAACTCTGTTCAAGAGTTACGGTTCTCCGCCACGGCAAGGTAACAGGCCGCGGAAACATCGAAGACCTTGACCCGGTCAAGATGTCCAACCTGATGGTCGGTCGTGATGTTATCATGAAGATCGACAAGGAACCCGCACAGCCGACAGAACCTGTTCTCCAGGTAAGAAACCTCAACTACATGGACGATATCGGACGCCGTCTTATCAAGGACCTCAGCTTCGGTATCAGAGCCGGTGAAGTTCTCGGTATCGCCGGAGTTGAAGGAAACGGCCAGGGCGAACTGACGGAGATCATCACGGGACTCATCACCAGAACAGACGGTGAGATCTACATCAACGGAACAGAGACAAACGGCATGACGATCAGACAGATCAGAGACCTCGGTGTCGCGCATATCTCCGAAGACCGTATGACATACGGTATTGCCGCAGACCTTTCAGTCCGCGATAACATGACCGCTATTTATCTTGATAGAGCTGACTTCAAACACGGTCCTCTTATGAACATCAAGAAGATCAATGAGTTTGTTGACCAGGGCATCAAGGACTTCGAGATCGCATGTGATTTCAGAAATGAGCCGGTCAGACTTCTTTCAGGTGGTAACATCCAGAAGGTTATCGTTGCACGCGAGTTCTCGTTCGGTGCAAACCTGATTGTTGTTAACCAGCCTACACGTGGTATCGATGTCGGTACAACAGACCTTATCCGTCGTTTGCTCGTCAAATATACCCGTGAAAACAATGTTGCTGTTCTTCTCGTCTCTTCAGACCTCAACGAGATCCTCGAAGTTTCCGACAGACTCCTCGTTATGCATGAAGGAAGAGTTGCAGCTCAGTTTACAGATGTCAGCAAGGTCACAGACATGCAGTTGGGCGAATACATGCTCGGTGTTAGAACTATGACTGCTGAGGAAATGGGGGACCTGCAATGAGAAAAGTTGCCAGAGTTGAAACTGCTTTCGAAGTATTTCGTATCGTAGTCGGTATCATACTTGCTTATATTATCGCAATCCTGATCACCATCTCGGTTACAGATACTTCACTTCAAGTAGCTATTCGTAACTTCATGTTCGGACCGTTTACATCCAAGAGACGTTTCGGACAGTTGATGGGAAAATATATCCCATACCTGTTTAGCGGATGCGGAATGTGCTTCATTTACGCTTGTAACCGCTTCAATCTTATCGGCGAAGGTATCGTCAACATGTCACCGATCTTCGCGTGCATGGTTATGTTCGGCACTCCGCTCATGACAAACCTCCCGATCGTTGTTAACCAGATCATCATGCTTGCAGTCTGCGGTATTACAGGCGGACTCCTCGCACTGGTACCGGCATTTGCAAGAGAAAAACTTGGCGCATCGGAGATGGTTGTTTCCATCGTTATGAACAACCTGCTCCTATATCTGTCGCAGTATTTCTTGAAAGTCAGTGTTGCCGACCGTACGATGTCCCAGCTCGCTTCTCCGATACATCCTGCGAACATGAGATTCACACGTATTTGGCCGAATACTAACTTCACAACAGCCATTTTCTACGGCATTCTCGGCGTTATTCTTGCCTCCATCATCTTCTTCTACAGCCGTGAAGGTCAGAAGATCAGACTTGTCGGTGCAAACAGAACGTTTGCAGAGTGCTGCGGAATCAACTCCACACGTTCACTCTATATCGCACAGATCATTGGTGGTGTATTTGCCGGCTGGGCAGGATGCGTTGACACATTCGGTCTCTATGACAGATATCTTTACATTGCACTTACAAATATCGGAATGGACGGATTGATCGTTGCGGTTATTGCAAAGAAGCAACCGATATTCGTTCCGCTCTCCGCTTTTGTTATGGCGATGATTCGTACAGCTGCCGTTACTCTTAATACTTCTGCAGACCTCCCGATCGAGTTCGCTACGATGATGCAGGCCATCCTGGTTCTCTTCGTTGCAGCTGAAAACTTCATGGGCGGCTGGAAGAACAAGATCATCTTCGGTATGACAGAGAAGCAGAAGGCAGCTGAGAAGGAAGGAGCAGCAGCATGACAGACTTTTTAAACTGGTTGGGTAGCTTTATCGGTGCTACCATTCGTATGGCAACTCCTTTGATGTTTGTTGCAATCGGCTCCTGCGTTACACAGCAGGGCGGTATCCTTAACATGGCCGGTGAGGCTATGATGCTTGCATCTTCACTTTTCGGTATCGTATTCATCGGCGTCACGGGAAAGATCTGGGTCGGTATCCTGTGCGGTGCTCTCGTCTCCGTACTTGTTACCCTGTTCATCTGCTTTGCAGCATTCGTCATGAAGGTCGACATGTACCTCATGTCAATCTCCATGAACATGGCCTTGTTGGGCGGTGTTATTTTCGGAATGTGGCTGATCTACGGTGTTAAGTCCCATACAGCCCCGTTCGTCATCTTCGATCCTGTTGCAAACGTCAGAATCCCGCTCATCGACAAGATCCCGTTTATCGGAGAGATCCTGAGCGGACACAACATCTTCACATGGATCGCGGTCTTCTTCGGACTTTTCACACAGTTCCTGCTCTTCAAGACAAAGTTCGGCCTTAGGGTACGTGCTGTCGGTCAGAACCCGCAGGCTGCAGAGTCCGTCGGAATCAACCCGAGAAAGATCTACACACTCGCATTTGCATATGCAGGTCTCGTATCCAGCTTTGGTGGTATGTACCTCTCAATGGGATATCAGAACTTCTTCATTAAGAACATCACAGCTAACCGTGGATTTATCGGTCTTGCCGCAGCAACAGCTGCAGACGCAAAGCCTGGACTCTCAATCATCATGTCCATCCTCTTCGGTCTTGCCTATGCAATCACAAACTCTCTCAAGGTTTACATCATGGAGCAGCAGCTCCTCGCAGCCCTGCCGTACCTCCTCACAACGGTCCTCATCCTGGTCCTGTCTTACTGGAGATATACAAAGGCTCAGCGTCTCCTGAGAGAAAACCGCAAGAAACTCGCAGAAATGCGTGCACAGCAGCTTGCTGAAGAAGCAGCAGCTGAAAAAGCTTAATCTTCAATTCAATATTTGTCTTAGGATTTTTAAGAAGACCGGAACAGCTGTTCCGGTCTTCTGGTTTTTATAGGAGCATTCTGAAGGAGGCAAAACCGCCCGTATGACGGTAGATAAGATCGCAAACTGGTATATAATGGAAACAGCGTTATTGGGAGCAACAGGGTATATTTCAAGGAGGAACATCGCAATGGAAAACTACCGCTTTCTGGAACTCGTGAAAAAAGAAGACGGATTCGAATTCTATCAGGCTTTTCGTGACGAATTGGACTGGATAATAGGCGGCAAGGACGATACCTACTGGTTTGCGATCATGAAAGACCAGTCTGTAAAGGAAACATATATCGGAAAACTCAAAGACGGCGTATGGACTGACTGCATGATCAAGGGCAAAGGGAAGAAGAAAACCGTGAAGGAGATGCCCGCGGAAAGCACCATCAAGCGCATAGAGGAAAGAGCATATTTCATGCAGGACGAAGAGTGGGTCAGCGGAAGAAAACCGAGGCTTATCGAAGATGCCCATCCGCATTATCACTACGTCTACGGTATGGGCGACAAGGCACTGGATGTATCCGAAGCATACGGAGTCAGTATCGCATATTCGGATATTAAGGATATTTCTCTGGGATTTCACCTGAGATATCTTTATACAGGAAAAGACGTGGAGAATCCGGATTAACGCTTCTCATTTATGAAGTCGGGGAATTTTCAGAAAAAACTTCTGCGTGAGCCTTATTCCGGATGAAGTTGCGGGAAAGTGACCCACACGGTTTCTCAAAGATAAAACAGGGCTTCGAAGCTGCGCCTTATTCAGGCGGATCTTCGAAGCCCTTTATTCTGTCTGTTTATTGATCAGTTGAAGGTATTCAGCAGATTCCATATGCTTCGGCAAGTTTCCTGAACGCCGGAAGCGATCTCTTTATCATATCCGTTGAGACGCAGTAGGAAAGTCTCACATAGCCCGGATAACCGAAATCATCGGTGGGAACGAGCAGGAGATGATAGTTGTTGGCGGCATCATATGCGAACTCGGTCGCATCGGCTATGGGGCTCTTGACCATCAGGTAGAATGCTCCGTCCGGATAGACGAAACTGTATCCCATTTCGGAAAGATTCTCAACCAGTATATCGCGGTTTGTCTTGTAAACGGAAATGTCCGTGAGATCATCCGCGCAGGTCAGAAGGACCTTCTGGAACAGAGTGGGAGTCCCCGCATGACCGTTGATCCTGGCAGCGCCGTAAACGGCTTTGGCTATGTCGAGCCAGTTTTCCATTTTGTTGCTGAATGCTATATAGCCGAGACGTTCTCCCGCGAGAGACAGAGATTTGCTGAAAGAGTAGCAGATGATGGAGTCGTCGTAATAAGACATGGGATAGGGGACCTCTATGTCGTCATAGACGACGGCCCTGTAAGGTTCATCGGATATCAGATATATCGGATGACCAAGCTCTGCCTCCTTTTCTCTGAGAAGGGAACAGAGAGCCTTTATGTTTTCTTCTGTATAGACAGCGCCGGTAGGATTGTTCGGGCTGTCAATGATGACTGCTTTTGTCTTCTCGGTGATGGCGTTTCTGAGATTGTCGATATCTATCATGAAATCGCCCTCATGAGCCATGGCTATGACCTGCTTTGCTCCGGCGCCTTCGATAAATACGGTGTATTCGGGGAAGAACGGCGCGATCACGATGAATTCGTCACCCGGAACTGCCAGGCCTTTGAAAAGAACGGAAAGAGCAGCGCATGAGCCGCATGTGAGGAATATATTCTCATAAGTAAGAGTCTGCCCGAACTTGCTGTTGATGCCCTCCGCAAGATGCGCTCTGACGTCTTTCATGCCCCAGTTTGAACTGTAGCCGTGGACTGCGACCTGGTCGGGCTCTTTGAGAATGGACAGGATGGCGTCATAGACGGATTGGGGAGGGGGAAGACTCGGATTTCCTATCGAGTAGTTGTAGACGTTTTCCTTACCGAACTCCTCCGCCAGTTTGCTGCCGATGGAATTGATCTCTCTTATAGCAGAACCCTTGGCACCATAAGCATACATTTCTTCGTTGAACATCATTTTCTTATCACCTCGTATTCAAAGCACAATATAGATATATTATGTGAGCAGGGGATCAAATGCAACAAAAACCTAAAAAAAATACAGAAACCGACGGCAAATCGGTTTCTGTTTTGCATAAATATCCAAATCAGAGCTTTGTGAGTACTTCCTGCACGGAATCAACGGCATTTGCTCCGTCTGCCGCAGCGGTGATTATCTGTCTCAAGGCTTTCTTTCTGACGTCGCCTGCCGCAAAGATACCCTCTACGCTTGTCGCGCCGTTTTCACCGGCGATAATGTATCCGCGGTCATCCGTTTCGACAAATCCTTCAAAATATGAGGAATTCGGCTTGATGCCGACTGCGATGAAGACTCCTCTTACGGGCAGTTCT
The DNA here is from genome assembly GCA_017512745.1 of Oscillospiraceae bacterium. Taxonomy (GTDB): domain Bacteria; phylum Bacillota; class Clostridia; order Oscillospirales; family Ruminococcaceae; genus RGIG5675. The sequence continues at coordinate 3,237 of JAFWEV010000015.1, read as the reverse complement.
TTGAGCTCGCCGGTCACTTTGTTTCTTATCGTCACAGAACTGACCATCTTGTCGCCGTTGATGGATGCGAGTTCGGAACTCCATTCGACTTTGGCGTTATCCGCGGAGAAATACTTGTCCTGAAGCGACTTAGCGCCTCTGAGTTCGTCCCTCCTGTGGATAAGCGTGACGGAATTGCAGATCCTGGAAAGGTAGATGGCGTCGCTCAAGGCGGTATCGCCGCCTCCGACAACTACGACATCCTTTTTCCTGAAGAACATACCGTCGCATGTGGCGCAGTAGCTGACGCCTTTACCCTGGAAGGTATCTTCACCCTCAACTCCGAGCTTTGCATGCTCCGCGCCGGTCGTGATGATGACTGTCTTTGCCTCATATTCCTTGGTGGAAGACTTCAGCACAAAATTTCCGAGAGTTCCGCTGATACTGTCTATGCGGTCGATTATGAACTGAGCGCCTAGAGCGTCAGCGTGCGCGCGCATCTTGTCTGCGAGTTCCTGTCCGGAGATACCTGGAAGGCCGGGATAGTTGTCTATCTCATAAGTCGAGAGGATCTGTCCTCCGCTAACGTATGCGCTTTCGATCACGACGAAGTCCAGCTTAGCTCTTGCGGCATAGATGGCTGCGGAAAGACCTGCAGGACCGGAACCGATTATTATAAGATCATACATTTTATTCACCGAGAACAGAGTCGATCTTTCCTGTGAGAACATCTTCGGGAACATATCCTATGATCTCATCGACGACTGAACCACCCTTGAAGAACTTCATATTCGGGATGGACATGATGCCGTATTCCATGGCGATCTCCTCGGCATCGTCAACATCGATCTTTACTATTTCGAACTTGTCCGCATATTTGGGATCATCCGAAACTTTGTCGAGAACAGGCGCCATCATCTTGCAGGGGCCGCACCATGTTGCAAAGAAATCGACAAGAACTGTTTTATCGCTTTTAAGGACTTTTTCTTCAAAATTATCACTGTTAATAATAGTTACCATACCGTCATATCTCCTTTTATAAAATTATATTTGATACAATTTAATTATAGCATTATCCATCTCAAAGTCAAGCGTCGGATTCCTCATGGATCGATTCCATGAAGTCATCCGCGATCACGTAGCAGAGGAGAACCTCATCAGGAACTTCCTCAAGAGAGGAGATGCCGTAACGGGATGCGGGAACAAAGCCTAACCTTGAGTAGAAGGCCGGCTCACCCACAAGAAATACAGCCCTGTATCCCAGTTCCTCCGCAATGCGGATGGAATCTCTGACCAGAGCGGACCCTATACCTTTCCGTTGCATGTCCATGATTACCGAAAGAGGGGAAAGATAGAGGATCTCTGTCGGACCGAATGGAGTCTCGAGCATATGCGGAGTCAGAAGGATGTGACCGATTATGCGTCCGCCTTCATCTTCCGCAATGAGTTCGAGCTCGGGAACATAGTTTTCCGTACTGCGGAGGAATTCTAGGAACTCGTCTCCCTCATCGTACAGATTGTCCTGTGAAGAAAAGACCTCCGATTCGAGGAGGTCTACTTCATCATGATCTCTTTCGGGATCATACTGCCTGATTATCATTCTGCGCTGAAGTTCTCTTTTCCGACTCCGCAGACGGGGCATACGAAATCATCCGGAAGATCCTCGAACTTTGTTCCGGCTTCGATTCCGGCTTCCGGTGCGCCTTCTTCTTCGTCATAAACATAACCGCAGATCTGACATACGTATTTCATAATAAAAACCTCCTGGTTTTAATTTACTGGTTCAAAATCCGAAGCCGGTCTTTTGCATACCGGGCACTTGAAGTCCTCGGGAAGTTCCTCACCCTCATACTCATATCCGCATATCTTGCATTTCCACTTTTTGAGCGGCTTCGGTTCTTCGGGTTCCGGTGTTACCTCTTCAAAATCGGAAGCAGGTCTCTTGCATACCGGACACTTGAAGTCTTCGGGGAGCTCTTCGCCCTCATACTCGTATCCGCATATCTTGCATTTCCACTTTTTGAGAGGCTTCGGCTCTTCGGGTTCAGGTGTTATCTCTTCGAAATCGGAAGCGGGTCTCTTGCATACCGGGCACTTGAAATCTTCGGGGAGCTCTTCGCCCTCATACTCGTATCCGCAGATCTTGCATTTCCACTTTTTGAGGTTCTTCGACGCTTCAGCCTCATCTTCCTGTCCGGCGGGAACGAGAGAAGCGGCAATATTGTCTGCGAGCGCATCGAGATCCTTGAGCTGATCTTCGCGGAGAGCGGATTTTATTGTGATGACAGGCTCGATGATCTCCGCGCCGGGGAGCGATCCGACAGCCTCACGTATGAGCTTTCCGGCTGTCGGAGCCCAGCTGCCGTTCTCGATAATAGAGAATTTTCTGTTCTTGAGTGCATGCGCCTTCATGTCGTTTACGACAGGCTGCATGGTCTCGAAGATCTCTGTGTTGTATGTGGTGGAGGCAAGGACTATATTGCTGTACCTGAATGCCTCCGCCAGTATGTATGACGGATGAGTGATAGAAACGTCATATACCGCTGTCTTCTTCACTTCGCGGTCATAGAGTTTTCCCGCGAGGATCTCTGCGGCGTTGGCAGTGTCGCCGTATACCGATGCGAAGGCGATAAGAACACCGTCGGTCTCGGGTGTATATGTTGCCCATGCAGTGTATTTATCCACGAAATACCCGATGTTCTCATTGATGACCGGACCGTGGAGCGGACAGATGAGCGAGATGTCGAGAGCCGCGGCTTTCTTGAGGACAGACATGACCTGGGGACCGTACTTTCCGACTATGTTGGTGTAGTATCTTCTCGCTTCGGGGAGCCATTCGAGATCGAGATCCATGTCTGAGGTGAAGATGCTTCCGCCAACGGCTCCGAACGTTCCGAATGCGTCCGCGGAGAACAGGACGCCATCCGGGGCGAGGTAGCCCATCATGACCTCCGGCCAGTGGACCATCTGCGCTGCGGTGAATGTAAGCGTCTTTGAGCCAAGAGATACGGAATCACCCTCTTTTACGGCTTTTGCGCGTGAAGAGAGATCAAGAGCGAAGAACTGCTTGACCATATTGAGAGCCATGGCGCTGGCAAGCACCGTCGTCTCCGGGTGATTCTTCAGCACGTCGACAAGAACGGAGCAGTGATCCGGCTCCATATGCTCTATGAATATGTAATCGAGCTGTCTTCCCGCGAGCGCATGGTCAAGGTTCTCAAGGAACTGGATCCTGATGGCTTTGTCAGCGGTGTCGAT
>JAFWEV010000108.1 GCA_017512745.1 Oscillospiraceae bacterium | reverse complement strand
TCTGTGCCGTACTCGATAAGAGTCATGTGCATGCCATACTTGGATTCAAGATTCTTACATGCTGCATAACCCTGGTCACCGAATCCGTAGTCACCGATTGCGCTGTAGAAGAACAGAACTTCGGGAACTGCATTTCCGGAGCCGCCCTCTTCGCCGCCGTTAGATGCCGGAGCTGCTGATTCGCCGCCGCCGCTACTGGAGCCGCCGCATGCTGCGAGGAGTCCAACTACCATCATTGCTACGAGAAGGAGTGCCAAGAATTTTTTCATGGATTTTTCCTCCAATTTTATTATTCGGATCTTCATCCGGCCGGAACATGTGTTTTTTTATCACATTATTCGGGCATCATGAGAATACCATACTCACGGCGCTACAGTGTAAAATCATCAATTTCCCACGAATCGGTGTATCTGTGTGCAAAAATTTCCACATCTATGTTACTGTTTGTAATTTTATTTTGTTATTATTTTGTTATTTTTCCTCTGTTTCGTCCCTACAGGGCATCAAAAAGCCCGGGACGATATCCCGGGCTGTCTGCCTCCAATATCAATTTTCACCGGCCGGGGAAGCCGAAAGAGGACACCGCATCAGTTTGTCTTCTCCTTCTCCACAGTGCCGGTCATCAGTGCATTTCTGAGCAGCCGCACAAGTATCGCAAGTCCCGTATAGTCCGGCGCAAGCTCATTCTTCAGAAAATCCGAATAGAAATAGAGATTGTAATCGGAGAGCTTCTGAATGGAATTGTAGTGAACGTCGGTAATTGAGACCAGCGTCGCTCCCTTCTGCTTCGCCTCTAAAGCAAGCTTCACGATCCTGGGATTCTCTCCCGAAACACTCAGGAAGAAGGCCATGTCGTTTTCGGTGAGCGCTCTCATCGAAAACTCAAAATCGACAACGGCATTTGACAGACCGGCATGATGCATATACGTCACGAGCAGATTGCAGAAAAACTCATTCGTGCCCATTCCGCACACAACGATCTTTCCAGCTTCTCTCAATCTGCTTATTATCCGCTCGATGACCGAGCCGTCGATTAGTTCGAGCGTCCTTCCGATGCTGTCGTGCAGGTCCGAATCGACGACGTTCAGACCGTATTTTGATTCACCCTGCTGCTTTTCCTTGGCCAGCGCGTACCTCATCTCGCTGAAACCGCTGTATTCGAGTTTTTTCGAAAGCCGAAAAATCGTATTCGGCGCTACGTACAGGCTGTTTGCCACTTCCTTGATCGTGGTGTTTTCCGTGCAATTCATACGGAGCCAGTCAACTATCTCGTCATCTGCTTCATTTAAACGCATATACAGCTGATTGACCCTATTCTCAAACGATAGGTTCATCTTTATCGCATTCTCCAAGTTTGATGTATCCAATATTTTTTATGTATAAAGTATACTTCATTTGTATTAGCATACTAAATGAGAGAATTCACAAAAATACGTGTAATACAGCATAAATTAAGACCGCGCAGTGTGTTTTTTTTCACAGCACGGTCTTAAATATGCATTTCGCATCAGTTTTTTATCAGATATGTACTTACGATCTCACCAACATACATCGTGTGCGGATCGCAGGATGAATCGCTCGGCTCTCCGTTTTCGGGATAGAATCTGTTACGTATGTCTTCAGGTATCAGGGCAAGTTCCTCTTTCTGTGAATAAAGGACTTTGCACTCTATAGTCAACGGATATTCCGCTATTCCGGGAGTGCTGTTCATCTGGGGCTCGCAGAGGGTGAGTCCCGCTTCCTTTACCTTGTCGATATCCCTTCCGGACAGTGTGCCCAATATCCTCGTGAATTCCGGGATCGGGCCGGACAGCGGCACGCTCACCGTAAACTCACCTGTCCTGTCGAGCTGGGATTTCGTGTACCTCGACTCCCTGACGTATACGACGAAGGTCGGCCTGCTCCAGAGTATGCCCAGGTGCCCCCAGCCTATGACCATGGAATCAAATTTGTCCCCGTTGGTATTGAGGAGTATTCCTGTCTTAAGTTCCTTCTGTATAAGTTCCGCGTAATTTTCGATGTTTACCTTTTCGATCATTTCTCTTTCCTTTCAATAATTTCCGTTCCTGCTCCGGCGGGTCGGACCGCATAAGCGGAAAAGCCTTCCGCTCGCGCCGCATCGGCGCATCTGTTCATTCTTTCCGAATCGTTGAATATCCCGAACGCTGCAGCGCCTGATCCAGACAATCCTGCCCCGAGAGCACCGTTCTCTTCGAAGATTTTCTTCATCTCTTCATACCTGTAGGAAAATCCCGAGAAATCATTGCGGAGATTTTCTGCTATCCCGTACAGATCTCCGGCTTTTATAAGCTCAGCTGCCTTTTCGGAATATCCTCCGGTGCTTTCCTGCGCGCTGTCCATGAGTCTGAACATCTCAGGAGTAGAGTTACCCCTCTCTGGCATGAGGATCAGGATATCCGCAGAAGGCATGGGAGGAAGCGTGTCTATCAGCTCTCCTATTCCCCTCACTCTCGCCGTACCGCCTGTCACACAGAACGGCACATCTGCACCGACCTTCTCGCCTATCGCTGCAAGCTCTGCGGAAGAATACCCGAGTCCCTCCATTTCATTGAGTGCTGTAAGCGTTGCAGCGGCATCTGCGGAGCCTCCTCCGAGACCCGCCTGAGACGGGATCCTCTTCAGCAGGGTTATCTCCGTTTCCGGCAGAGAGATCCCCGCGTGATCGCACAGGATCTTTGCAGCCTTGAATATAAGATTATGTTCGTCGTTGGGTATGTTGTCTCCGCCGTTAACGGATATCGAGAAACCGTTTCCGCCTTTCCTGAACGTGAGCTCATCATAGAGTGTAACAGATGTCATGCACATATCGAGCAGATGATATCCGTCGTCTCTTCTTCCCGTACACTCCAGCGTCAGATTTATCTTGGCGTTGGCTCTGCACTTAAGATATTCCGTCATCTCGCCACCATCCTCAGAACAGATTTCTTTACGTGTACCGCTTTTACGGGGCACAGTTCATGACAGCAGTAGCATTTTATGCACTTTGAGTTGTCGATATGCGCTTTCCGGTCCCTTATTACAATGGCTTTGTTTGGGCACGCTTCGGCGCACCTTCCGCAGCCGACACACTCTGCCGTGTTGACCTTCGGCCTTGCCGCGACCCTCTTCGACACGGCCTTGTACAGCGGCCGGATAAACGCCGGAAGACTGCCGGAGAAATCAAACTCTGACGACTTCGCGCGCTTCAGATCGGTTATGTGGCTTATGCTGTCTCCCGCCGTCTCTATTTCGGAAACATCCTCAGGCGCCAGCCCCATGGATATGGACGCTTCGACCGTGCCAGCTTCCTCCGGTCTCATACCGAGCAGATCGGCAAGCACTCTGTCGAGGACATACGGATCCTTCGACGCCGCCAGGAATCCGATTTTTCTCGGTTCGCCCGCGGACGGTCCGTCCCCCTCCATGCCTATTACGGCATCACAGATGCTGACCGTCGGCTTTGCTGCGGCGCATATCTCGCATATCCTGCGGCAGAACGCATCGCGTTCGGGGAATCTCAGATGGACTTCTGCCTTGATGGCCCCCGGCACCGCTCCGAAAAGATTCTTGACTGAAGCCGTGAGCCCCGCCATCGAGTGGGTCTTGAGCTTGCAGACATTGAAGACATAGTCTGCCGCGAGGATGGTGTTGCTTATCGGGACGGTCGCACCTCCGGAGAGCTGGATCTCCGTATAGGACATGTCGCACGACAGCTCCGCGCCGTACTTTTCCGCCGGACCGGCAAATCCGCACGCCCTGTATGAAGCGAGGATCGACTCCCTCGTGTTCACGCCTCCGGGAGAGTCGAATACCGTCACGTCATCGGCGCCGTGCTCAGAGAGATATCCGAGCACCGCAGCGATCACGGAAGGATCTGTGGTTATCCTGTCCTCCGGCCTGCATTTTCTCAGCATATTGGGTTTGACCACGACCTTTTTGCCCCTGTAGTCGAGGTCCATGCCGCAGTTATCGAGAAGCGAGGCCACCGATCTCTCGATTGCCCCGCTGTTCCCGTAATCTTCTGCTTTTTTTAAGTAGACTCTCTCCATCAGTCCTTGTGATTCTGCACAACTTCGAGAGTGTCTCTTGCTATCATGATCTCCTCGTTTGTCGGGATGACCATGACCTTTACTTTTGAATCTGCCGCAGATACGACGGATTCCTTTCTGGAGCCGTTGGCGTTGAGTTCATCGTCCATTACGACTCCCATGTATTCCATATCGCAGCAGACTTCCGCGCGTGTCTGAGCGTCGTTCTCACCGATACCGCCTGTGAAGATGATGGCGTCCGCTCCGCCCATTGCGGCGACATATCCGCCGACGATCTTCTTGATCTGGTATGCGAGGATATCAAGGGCGAGCTGAGCTCTGTAGTTGCCTGCATTCGCGGCTGCTCTTACGTCTCTGTTGTCGGAGGAAACTCCGCTGATTCCGAGAAGTCCGGATTTCTTGTTCATAAGATCGGACATCTGGTCGGGTGTGAGTCCCTCTTTGTTCATGACGTATGTTACGACTGAAGGATCGATGCCTCCGCATCTGGTTCCCATCTCGAATCCGTCAAGAGGCGTAAGACCCATCGATGTGTCGACGACTTTGCCGTCCCTGATCGCGCTGATGGAACTTCCGTTTCCGAGGTGGCATGTGACGATCCTTGTTCCTGTGGGATCATCGATTCCCATGAGCTCGAAATATCTCTTGCTCACATATCTGTGGCTTGTTCCGTGGAATCCGTAACGGCGGATGGAATATTTCTCATAATACTCGTACGGGATCGGGAAAATGAATGCCTTCGGAGGCATTGTCTGATGGAAGGATGTGTCGAATATGGCTACGTTCGGCTTGTCCTTTCCGAATACCTCGCGGCATGCGCGCATTGCTGCGGCCTGAGGAGGATTGTGGAGAGGTCCGAGTTCTCTCAGCTCATCGATCGTATCGATGACTTCATCGGTCACCCATGTTGCCTCTTTGTAGATCTCACTGCCGTGGAGGACTCTGTGTCCCACCGCATAGATCTCATCTGCGGAATTGATGATCTTTCCCTCGCCTTCCGTCATGAGTTTTGCAACTTCCATGAAGGCTTCCTTGTGAGACGGGAAATCCACATCGTATTCTGCGACAAATCCGTTGGAAACGGTGTGCTTGATGTGTCCGCCCGCGCCGATCCTCTCGCAGAGACCCTTTGCGATAACATCTTCGTTATCCATCTCTATGAGCTGATACTTGAGGCTGGAACTTCCTGCGTTCAGAACTAATACTTTCATTTGAATTTTCCTCCGGGAGTACGGTCGCTCCCTGATCCCTTCCGTGTATTTCTTATCAATTGACAGACAATGATATTAAGCACTCAGCAACTTTACTTGAGTGCTTCAACTGTATTATTATAACAATACGCGCTGAATGTTTTCAACATTCCGGAAAGGAGATGCGGTGTTTGAAAGTCTGTGCTGTCATATCCGAGTTCGATCCGTTCCACAACGGGCATCTCGTGCCCCTGGCGGAAGCTATAAAACAGGGCTATACACACACCGTCGCTATCATGTCCGGCAACTGGACCCAGCGCGGCGAACCGGCAATGTTCTCGAAATATGCGAGAGCTGAAGCCGCCGTGCGCTGCGGATTCGATCTTGTGCTCGAACTGCCCGCCCCGTATGCCATATCCTCTTCCGAGCGCTTTGCCTTCGGAGGTGTTTCACTGGCAGCTTCTCTGGGCTGCGTGGAAGGCCTGTGCTTCGGGTCCGAAACCGCCGACCTGGAACTCATCTGCCATACGGCTCAGATGATGGACAAACCGAATGTCAAGCGGAGGATCGACGAGCTTACAAAACTGGGCGAATCGTACCCCGCGGCAAGGCAGAAAGCCCTAGAGGTCTTTTCTCCGGAGTCCATAAGGCTCGTCAGCGCCCCCAACGATATTCTCGGGATCGACTACATAAGGGCCATAAAAAAACTGGGGTCATCAATCGTACCGATCGCCGCAAAACGGAGAGGCGTTTCACACGATTCATCAAAACCCAGCGCGCATTTTGCTTCAGCCACTTATCTCCGTGAGATAATCCGCAACGGAGGTTTTATGGAAAGCTATATGCCTGAGGATTCCATCACTGTTTTCCGCCGCGAGCTCGCTGACGGACACGTTTCCGGCGGGATGGATTCCCTGAGTTCCGCGGTCTTTACAAAGATCCGTTTAATGAACAAGCAGGATCTGTCCGATTATCCGGACTGTTCAAGCGGTCTCGGCGACAGAATATGGAATGCCGCCGCCAACGCTGGTTCGATCGATGATCTCTATGCTCTGGCGAAGTCCAAAAACTTCACGATGTCCAGGGTAAAAAGAGCGGTCGCCGCTATCATGCTCGGCATCAAGTCGGGGACCAATCTCATTCCGGTCCCGTATGCGCATATACTTGCAATAGGAAAACACGGGGATGATATCCTGAAAGCCATATCCTCCTCCTCTGATTTACATATTTCAGATTCGACCAGACGCCTCGCGGATATAAATGCGGAGTGCGCGAGGTTTGCGGAGATAGAGACAAGAGCCAGCGAACTGCAGGCTATCTCAATGATCACGATCCCCCCTATGGGGTCGGAAAGCAATAACAGGTTGTTACATCTATGACAGATTTTTCAGGAACTTACTATTCGGACTCCAGAGGGGATACGCTGGAGCTCGCGCGCAGATTCGCCGCGGACATTGAGCCCGGTGATGTCATTGCCATGTATGGAGATCTCGGCGCAGGCAAGACCGTATTCGTATCCGGCGCCGCAAAGGCTCTCGGCTTTGACGGATTCGTCACAAGTCCGACATTCGCCATAGTCAATGAGTATCAGGGCGGAAAATACCCAATAGCTCATTTTGACATGTACAGGATCACGGACGAGAACGATCTGTTCTCCACGGGTTTCTACGACTATCTGGATATGGGATTCGTGATGTTCATAGAATGGAGCGAGAATATAGAGTATGCCATCGAGGATTCTTTTATAAAGATCACTTTTTCGGGTTCGGGCGATGAACGCCGTACCATTACCATAGAGGACGGGAGGTTCAGCCGATGATCATCTTCGCTCTTGATTCTTCGGGAAGCGCCGCAAGCGCGGCTGTCATGAAGGACGGGAAGATCCTCGCCGAGAGTTACTCGAATGTAGGGCTTACCCACTCCGTCACTCTTCTGGAGATATGTGATCAGGTCTTCGCCAGGGCGTCCCTTACACCGGCGGATGTCGACGTGTTTGCCGTATCCGAAGGCCCGGGATCCTTTACGGGACTCAGAATAGGAGTGAGTCTCATCAAAGGATTCGCTTTTCAATACGACAAGCCCTGCATCAGCGTCTCGACGATGGAAGCCATTGCGGGCAATATCCGTTCTCCCGGAACACTCATCGTTCCGGTGAACGACGCCAGGAGAGACAGAGTCTACTATGCCGCATTCAGGGACGGTGTGCGCCTTGTAGAAGATTCCGTGGCGGAGATATCGGAGCTGCCGGAGATCCTTCCGGAATACGGGGACTCCTGCCTTCTTGCCGGAGACGCCGCTCAAAAGACAGCTTCTCTTATCGGGAGTTCCTTCATCTGCGAGGCCGTACCGGAGCATATCACGATGTGCAGAGCGTCATCTGTTGCCGCCGCGGCTCTCGTCCTATATAATTCAGGTAGTATGATGAGCGCTTCGGAGCTTGCTCCGAAGTATCACCAGCTCTCTCAGGCAGAGCGTGAGAGAAACAAACAAATCAATAACTGATCAAGGAGAATATATACGATGAAAATTGCTGTTGCGTCCGATCACGGCGGATATGAACTCAAGGAAGAGATCGTAAAGTACTTAAAGGAAAAGGGATATGATTTCATCGACTTCGGATGTTTTTCACCCGAATCCGTCGACTATCCCGTAATGGCCGCAAAGGCGTGCCGCGCCATCCAGAAAGGCGAATGCGACAGAGGCATCATCTGCTGCGGCACAGGCCTCGGCATCTCCATGGCGGCAAATAAGTTCAAAGGCATCCGCGCCGCAGCGTGCAGCGATTATTACAGCGCAAAATATACACGCCTGCACAATGATGCCAATATCCTCTCCCTCGGCGGAAGAGTCCTCGGACCGGGACTTGCCATAGAAATGGTCGAAGTCTTCCTCAATACCGAATACCTCGGAGGCAGACATCAGAGAAGAGTCGACATGATCACCGCTATAGAGAACGGTGAATTTCCGGAAGACTGACAAAAGACAACAGTTAAGCCCGCGCTCAGTATGAGCGCGGGCTTTCTCTATGCGTATGTTCAGGGATGCGTCACGACGCACCAGTCGTATTCTCCGCCTCCGAATACCGCGTCGATCACCATCATCTTGCCCTCCAGCGTCATGTGGAATCCGTCCTGGAATACATCGTCGTTCCTTGCGAGGTCGGAATAGAATTCCATATCGTATACCGTTCCGAGTTTTTTGAGCTCTTCCTTGTACGCTTCAAGTTCGGCATCCATGCCTCTCGGATATATGACGTTCTCCCAAATGACCCTGTTGCTCGGGAACAGGATAAACACGAGCTCTATGTCTCTCTCTTTGCATTTGGCCGCAAGTTCCTTAAGCGCGCCGAGATTCTGTTCTGTCGAATATCCGAGCGAGTCCATCTGCTCGCCTATTATCACGCCGTAATCCCAGAGGTCTCTTCTCCAGCCGTGGATGTATTCGTCGGAGAGCTCATATACCTGTTTCAGCTGTGACGGGTCCTCTATATCCACTCTCAGAAAATCCGCTCCGGTAAGATCCGCTATCGGGTTCAGGACCGACGCATTGAAGTTTTTTACGGCGACGGTCCAGTACTGGGCATTGGTTATATACTTTTCGGGATCTTCTGCTATCGGTATCACGGGCTCCACCCTGTTGCTCGAGTGGTTGTCGTTCATGTTGTAGAAGCTCAGGCCTACAACGATCTCCTTTATGTCCTCGTGTTCGAGAGCGTAGTCGATCATGCGCATACTGTCCGCAAAGGTAGATCCGCCGAAAGCGAGATCGCAGTATTCCTTTCCTGAGGCCTCCTCTATCGCGCCTTCGTTCAGATTCGCGGTCCTCGAGTCGCCGACGATTATCCTGTCGACATCCCTGAGTATCATCTCGCGAAGTCCGCTTATAGCCCGCTCGTTGTAGTTTGATTTTCCCTTCACCGCCCAGTAGTCGGAAGGTTCGAACACGAAAAAGAACACTGCCAGAAGTGCCAGCGGAATGATCGCTATCAAAGTTTTTCCGATCAGTTTCTTTACCATATCAGTATCCGAAATATATAAAGCTGACCGTGCCGTTGGAAGCGGTCGCGGTGATTATGTAGAAGATCACGACGGCTATCTCAAAAAGAACATAGGCTGCCCATCTCTGTTTTGCCATCATAAGCGCCAGCGTATCTTTTACGCCCTCCGCCTTTTTACCCCTGAGAGAGGCGTTGAGTCTTCCGTCGAGTCTTGCCAGAACGATGAGAACCGCTGCAAGGAGTCCCCAGAACACGAGATAATACGAGATCCCCGCGCCGTCTATACCTATCGCGGATACGTTCACGAAATGCCGGAAAGCCTGTACCGGAGACCACGGTCCTCTTGCAAAACTCATAAAGATCGAGGCGGCATCCGTGAGAGTTGCGGTCCTGAAGAACACAAGCGATATGCTCCAGAGAACGAATACCTTTGCCCTGTGCGCAAAGATCTCGAATCTGTTCATGTCCTTGAGTTTTTTGCGTTTATGCTTCTTCTGGATCAGTTCTTCAATGATCCTGTAGATGCCCTGCAGCGAGCCCCAGATGATATAGTTCCATCCGGCGCCGTGCCATATGCCGCTTATTATGAAGATTATCAGAATGTTTATGAGTACGGACGGCTTTCTCTCATCCATCGTCTTCCGGAAGAAGACCTTGTCCCACCATCTCGACCATACGAGCGGGATGAATATATAGTCTTCCAGCCATGAGGTCAGTGAGATATGCCATCTTCTCCAGAAGTCGCTCATCGATACGGCGAAATACGGGGCCTTGAAGTTCTCCCTCAAAGTGATCCCGAGCATCTTCGCGGAACCTATCGCCATCTCCGAGTATCCCGAGAAATCGAAATACAGCTGTACCGAGTAGAGCAGCGTGGCAAGGACTGCGGCAAGGCCGCCGACCGACCCGGGTTCGCTGTAGACGCTGTCCACAAGTATGCCGATCCCGTCGGCGACGACGATCTTTCTCGCCGCTCCGCAGAGGAAGCGTCTCATTCCTTCCGTCACGTTCAGATATTCGAAGCGTCTCGATTCTCCGTGCTGGGGAAGCAATTCCGTCGCCCTCCCGATCGGACCTGAAAGGATCTGCGGGAAGAATGAAACGAACAGCGCGTATTTCACGATATCTCTCTCGGGAGCCAGCTTCTCATGGAAGACATCTATGAGATATCCGATCATCTGGAATATATAGAAGCTTATGCCCAGCGGCATCATCAGTTTCATCACCGGCGGTTCCCTGCCGGCAATCTCCGCAAATACCGAAAGTGTGAACGAAAGATATTTACAGACAAAAAGTATGCCGGCCAGGACTATAATGCCTCCCGCAAGAGTCCATCCCTTCTTCTTTCCCGTACTCTTTGAGATCAGAAATGCAAGGCCGTATGAAAACAGGGTGAGGACAGCGGAAACGATCCCGTATCTCGGCATCTGCCACATGTAATACACATAGCTGGCGACCAGCAGAAATGCGTTCTGAAAACGCCCCGGCACCGTGTAGTAGAGCACGAGCACCAGGATCATGAACAGAATGAATTGTAGGGATGTGAATATCAAGTAATAATGCTCCTCAGCGGAATCTTCAATATTATATCATACAGCCGGAGAAGTTATTTTTCCCGCATCTTCCTGTATTCTTTCTCAGCATTATCCAGCATGAAAAGGAACATCTTGTAGTTGTCCCTGAGCGGTCCTTCAAGATCCTTCGGCTCCGCCAGTTTCTTATAGATCTTGTATATCGGACTGATGGCGTTGGATTTTCCGTCTGCAAGTACGGGCATGTCATTGCGGATCTGCCATGAGAATCCCCTTTTTGACAGTCCGTTCCTCAGCAGAACTTCTCCGTAATATGTACCGAGATTGACGGATGTGCTCCAAATCGCGTCATCGCTTATGAGTTTCTGCAGTTTTATCCGCCTGATGTCACCGATGACCTTCTCGATACCCTCCAGAGACGCTTCAGAATAATCGAGTCTTACCCCGGATACCTTCTTTGCTATCTCTACCGCGCTGTCGCAGTATTCCTGGATATAAAAATCATTCAGCGTCATCTGACGGTTCCTTCTTTCTGTGGAAGTGAAATACGGGAACAGCCGCAGTCTCATCGATCCCATCTTCGAAGATCTCATCACTGCCGCAGTCCTCCCGGGACTTCAATTCTTCATCTTCCACAGTGATATCGGGATATGCCACATTGTCGGCATTGAAAGATATGTGTCGTTTCTTATCCATCTCCGTACCACCTCTCATCAAAGGATATTGATAAACAGCGTGATTATCAGGCTGTTGATAAAATCAGCAAACATGCTTCCGACTATCGGGACGATTATATACGCTTTTACCGAGGGCAGGTACTTATCAGTGAGAGTCTGCATATTGGCCATGGCATTCGGCGTTGCTCCCATCCCGAATCCGCAGGTTCCGGCGGCTATTATCGCAGCGTCGTAATTTCTGCCGAGAATATTGAAAACCACGAAATATGCAAACAGGAACATGAGGACCGTCTGGCCCGCAAGCAAGAGGATCAGCGGAAGCGCCAGTTCGGCAAGCTGCCAGAGCTTGAGGGTGACCATTGCTATGCCCAGAAAGAGCGACAGACATATACCGCCGAGATCGTTTATCTCTCCCATGTGGATCGTGAGCTTTCCGGTCATTTCACCTATGTTTCTCATCACAGCCGCGACTATCATCGCACCAATGTATATCGGAAAGGTCATCCCCGTCTTTGAGAGCAGCCAGGACACCACGGTCCCTATGCCCATGGCGACAGCCAGCTGATATGCCGCCGGGGCGTACTGACTCACTGATCTTCTGTGTTTTTTCTCCTCCTCCACGAGAGGCGTCACATCCGCGTCGACCGCTGTCTTCAGCAGGTCGTGCTTCTTTATGAGTCTTTGTCCCAGAGGTCCGCCCATCAGCGAGCCCATTACGAGACCGAACGTAGCCGCCGCCGTACAGAGCGTTGTCGCTCCCTCTATGCCGAAGTCCTCAAGTACCGGGCCGAATGCTCCGGAGGTGCCGTGACCTCCGACCATCGGTATGGATCCCGTGGTTAGCCCTATGAGCGGATCTATCCCTATAGTTTTGGAGATGAGCACCGCAAGTCCGTTCTGCATGGAGATGAGGATCACTATGCTGAGAAGGAACACAACAAGCCCTATGCCGCCCTCTTTCAGCATTTTGAGGTTCGCCTGAAATCCCACCGACGTGAAGAAGATGACCATGCATACGTTCTTGAGAGTCTCATCAAATCCTATCTCCATTATTCCGGTGACATACAGGACGCACGACACCACTGCGAAGATCAGTCCTCCGACGACAGGCGCCGGGATGCAGAACCTCTCGAGGAACGACACTTTTTTTCTGAGCCAGGAGCCAAGAAGGAGAACTCCGACAGCAAGCGCAAGGGTCTGATACATATCAAGTGAAAGCTTAAACATGATCGTATCCCTCCTCAATCCTGTCCGCCGAACACGGCAGACGTTCCGCCCGATTCGGCCTCTGCGACGGCGATACCCTTACCCGCGTAATATTCCCTGGCACCTTCATGGAATCCGAACGGGACCCCAAGCACCGCATAATCTTCGTTGAACATTCCCTCCGCAGGTGTTCCCGCGCTGAGGTCGCCGCCTTTTGAGAAGATGAGTGCGGTGAGCTTCGCCACTGTCTCTTTGTCCAGATTGTTCGACGCAATGAGCACGGCCTTGACACCGATCGTTTTTACGTCGCTGTTCTGACCTTTATACGTTCCGGCGCTTATGACGCAATCGGAGTATCCGCCGTAGAGCTTCATGAGCGTCTCGGCTTCTCTCCCTTCGATCCCGACCAGTTCGATCTCCATACTTTCCGCAAGTTTCGCAACCGCTGAGGTCGGAGCTCCTGCCGTACAGAAGAAAGCGTCTATCTCACCTTTCTTCAGGGCTTCCGCGGCATCATTGAAAGAGAGATATCTCGCGTCTATATCGTCAAGAAGCAGTCCGTACACTTCCAGTATCTGTTTCGAGTTCACGAGTACTCCGGATTCCTCCTCGCCTACGGACACACGTTTGCCTTCGAGATCGTACACGGAATCAATGCCCGATCCCTTTGCCGTCACGATCTGGACGGCTTCGGTGTACAACCCCGCAATCGCGCTGCACGCCTGAGTTCCCTCGGCGAGAAGCACATCGCTCTGGACGATAGCGATGTCTATAAATCCCTGATCGAGAAGCCGTATGTTGGCGCTCGACCCGGCTGTCGTCCGCACGTCAAACGACATGGAGTTTTTAGAAACTTCCCTCAGTTTTTCCGCATAGCTGTAATACATTCCACCCGATCCGCCCGTGCCGAATCTCAGCTCGCTGTTTCCGCTTTTCGAGCAAGAAGCGAAGAGCATTACCGCGAGGATCACGGTCATCATGATCGCCGCGCTTTTTCTCATTCTGAATCGCATAGATCTCTGCTCCTTTTCCGGTCTTTTTATTCTTTTAGGTAATTATAACATGCCGGCATGCATCGCAATACGGAAAAGGCCACCGGATCACTCATGTGTTCCGGTGGCCTTAAGACCGTTATTCAGTTGATGATCTCAGGATCACTCTGTCTTTGCGCGCTCGACGAGCTGCTCATACTTGGCCTGTGCGCCTGTTACAGCCTGGTCAAAGAGCTTTTCTGCACGCTCCGGGAATGTACGTACAAGTGAAGAATAACGAACTTCGTTCATTATGAATTCCTTGTAATCGCCCTTCGGAGCCTTGCTGTCGAGCTGGAACGGATTCTTGCCTTCGTCTGCAAGACGCGGATCATAGCGGAAGTTGAACCAGTAACATGCGTCGACTGCCTTCTTGATCTCTGTCTGAGCGTTGACCATACCGCCCTTGATACCATGGTTGATACACGGAGCATATGCGATGATGAGGGACGGGCCGTTATAAGATTCCGCTTCCTTGATAGCCTTTACAGTCTGCTGCATGTCAGCACCCATAGCTATCTGGGCGACATATACATAACCGTAGCTCATTGCGATAGCTGCAAGGTCTTTCTTCTTTGTCTCCTTACCGGCTGCTGCGAACTGTGCAACTGCGCCGACAGGTGTTGACTTGGAGGACTGACCGCCTGTGTTGGAGTAGACTTCTGTATCGAATACCATGACGTTGATGTTCTGACCGCTTGCGAGAGTGTGGTCGAGACCGCCGAATCCGATATCATATGCCCATCCGTCTCCGCCGAATGCCCATACGGACTTCTTCGCGAATACGTCTTTGTTCTTGAGGAGCTTTGCGCTTGCCTCTGTGCCTTCAGCCTCGAGCATCGCTACGAGATCATCAGTTGCTTTTCTGTTGGCATCGCCGTCGTCGGCTGTGTCAAGATAAGCCTTGATGACTGCGACCTTTGCATCGTCAGTCAGTGTCTCGCAATATGCCTTGATGTCTTCGATTGCATGATCGCGGCGGACGTTCTCAGCGATCGTCATACCGAGTCCGTACTCTGCGTTGTCCTCGAAGAGGCTGTTTGCCCATGCCGGACCATGTCCGCGCTTATTGACTGTGTAAGGAGTTGCCGGTGCAGAACCTGCCCAGATGGAGGAGCATCCTGTTGCGTTGGCGATGATCATTCTGTCTCCGAAGAGCTGAGTGATGAGCTTTGCATAAGGAGTCTCGCCGCATCCGCCGCATGCGCCTGAGAACTCAAGCAACGGCTGACGGAACTGTGATTCCTTCACGAGGTTCTTTGCGTACTTCTCTCTTACTTCCGGTTTCTCGTCCAGTCCGAGACCGTACTCGAATACCTTCTGCTGTGCCATCTGGCTGTCGAGCGGCTTCATAACGAGAGCCTTTTCGCCCTTCATGCCCGGGCATACGTTTGCGCAGCTTCCGCATCCTGTGCAGTCGAGCGCAGATACTGTCATAACGAACTTGAACTGCGGCAGCTGCATCATGGCTGCTGTCTTTACGCCTTCCGGCGCTGCTGCTACTTCTTCCTCTGTCATGGCTACCGGACGGATAACCGCATGAGGACATACATATGCGCAGAATGCGCACTGGATACATTTTGTCGGATCCCATTCAGGAACATTGACTGCAACACCGCGCTTCTCATATGCGGATGTTCCCATCGGAACATGACCGTCTGCGAGATCAACGAATGTTGAAACAGGAAGCTTGTCGCCTCTCTTGTGGTTTACAGGAATGAGAACGTCTTCAACATACTTGACAACGTCTGCATCTCTGCCTTCTACGCGCTCTTTCTCGACTACGCCGGTTGCGCTCTTCCAGGATTCCGGTACTTCGACCTTTACGATGCTCTCAGCTCCGGCATCGATGGCGTCATAGTTCATCTTGACGATGTCTTCGCCCTTGTGGCCGTAGGACTTGAATGCTGCTTCCTTCATGTACTTGATGGCCTCATCCTGCGGGATGATTTCAGCGAGTTTGAAGAATGCGGACTGGAGAACTGTATTGACTCTTCCGCGGAGTCCGAGTCTCTTGTCAATCTCATTGCAGTTGATCGTGTAGAGTTTGATATCGTTATCTGCGATATACTTCTTATCTGCTGCCGGGAGACGCTTCTCGAGCTCTTCGAGATCCCATGCGCAGTTGAGGAGGAATGTGCCGCCCTTCTTGATATCCTGTACCATGTCATACTTACCGACATATGCCGGGTTGTGGCATGCTACGAAGTTTGCCTTGTTGATAAGGTATGTGGAGCGGATCGGGGACTTTCCGAAGCGGAGGTGAGAAACTGTTACACCGCCGGACTTCTTGGAGTCGTAATCAAAGTATGCCTGTGCATACATGTCTGTGTGGTCGCCGATGATCTTGATGGAGTTCTTGTTGGCGCCGACTGTACCGTCGGATCCGAGACCCCAGAACTTACAGCTTGTTGTTCCTTCAGGAGATGTATCCTCGATGTCTTCGATCTCGAGAGAGAGATTTGTGACATCGTCGACGATACCGACTGTGAACTGGAACTTCGGCTCTGCTGCTTCAGCATTCTTGAGGACTGCTGCGATCTCTGCAGGTGTTGTGTCCTTGGAACCAAGTCCGTAACGGCCTGTGAGAACTCTGCCTGCCTCGAACTTTGTTCCGCGTACAGCTGCGATAACATCGAGTGCGAGAGGTTCGCCTTCGGAACCCGGCTCTTTTGTTCTGTCCATAACTGCAATGTTCTTTACTGTCTCAGGAAGAGCAGCAATGAATCTGTTCTTGCAGAACGGTCTGTAGAGGTGAACGTTTACGATACCGTATTTGCCGCCCTTTGCATTGAGATGATCGATCGTCTCGATAGCTGTCTCAGCAACGGAACCCATGGCTACGATAACTGTCTCGGCATCAGCTGCGCCGTAATAGTTGAACGGAGCATAGTTTGTGCCGATACGTCTGTTGACTTCGTTCATGTACTCTTCTACGATGCCCGGGATCTCAAGATAGTACTTGTTGGAAGCTTCAGTTGCCTGGAAGAAGATATCCGGGTTCTGAGCTGTACCGCGCATGATAGGATGTTCCGGATTGAGAGCTCCGCTGCGGAACTTCTCGATCTCGTCCATGTCTACCATTTCCTTGAGTTCGTCATAGTCCCAGGCTTCGATCTTCTGGATCTCGTGAGATGTACGGAATCCGTCGAAGAAGTTGAGGAACGGAACGTGACCCTTGATAGCAGAAAGGTGTGCTACTGCCGTAAGGTCCATGACCTCCTGTACGCTTGAGCTTGCGAGAAGGGCGAAACCTGTCTGACGGCAAGCCATAACGTCGGAGTGATCTCCGAAGATGGAGAGTGCGTGTGTTGCGATCGCACGTGCGGAGACGTCGATAACGCACGGAAGAAGTTCACCGGCGATCTTGTACATGTTCGGGATCATGAGAAGAAGTCCCTGAGATGCCGTGAATGTTGTTGTCAATGCACCGACTGCGAGAGAGCCGTGAACTGCGCCTGCTGCGCCTCCCTCGGACTGCATTTCAACAAGTTTGACCTGATGGCCAAAGATGTTTTTGCGACCTTTTGCGGACCACTCGTCTACATGCTCTGCCATAACCGATGACGGGGTGATCGGATAAATGGCAGCAACATCAGTGAACGCATAGGACGAATGTGAGGCGGCCTGGTTGCCGTCCATTGTGATCATTTTGCGTGACACTTGCTTGATATCCTCCTTAACAGATAACTTAAGTATAAACAAAACAAATCGTCTCAGGCCTCCCTAGAAAAGCCTAAGATTGCATAAATAATTTTAACATTATAAAAAAACACTGTAAAGGACACGCCGCTTCAAAAAGGCGTAAGAAACAGAGAAAAAACATGCCTCCGTTTCGTTGTTTTGTCTCCCTCCACACCGGACATGTGCGTTCTCACTACTCGATCCGCAGAGGCTTCACAAAAGCATAGCGCGGTATTATGATTATTACGAAAACAAATCTGAGAGGTTTCTTATGACAGGCTCATATTCTCTGAGAGACTCCGAATTCAGAAAGTGGATCTGGAGACTCATGGTTCCGCTCGCGCTGCAGCAGCTCCTTCTTACGGGAGTCAATATCGTCAATAGCCTCATGTTCGGGAGATTCGGCGAATTGGAGATCGCAGCTTCCACACAGGCTACCAACATCGTCTCCATATTTATAACTGCAAGTTACGCCTTCTCCGGCACCGGCAGGATCCTCGCCTCACAGTACTGGGGCAAGCGTGACCCGAGATCCATTAGGACGGTCATCGGTATATCCCTGAGATATACCCTTATCGAAACATCGCTGTTCGCATTTCTTTTCCTCACTGTTCCTAAGACGATCATGGGCTTTTTCTCATCCGATCCTGAGGTCGTAGCACTCGGAGCGGTGTATCTGCGCATAGTTGCCGTAGGCTTGTTTTTTTATTCGATCTCCAATCTGATATACCAGACCGAATCCGCGCTGGAAAAACCCCAGTACACTCTGGTGGGCAGCCTTATAAGCTATCCATGCAATATCCTCGTCAACTACATTCTGATTTTCGGAAAGCTCGGATTCAGACCGATGGGATTGGCAGGTGCGGCAATAGGATATCTCACCGGAAGAGCCATCGACTTTATATTTACAGTCTCGATCTTTGCTAGAGACAAACGCATAGGATTCCGTCCAAGGGACATATTCGAGCGCAACAAACTCCTTTCAAAAGATTACTTCAATGTACTCAAACCCATATTTGCCCATGAGGTGACATGGGGCGTCGCAAACTCAATGGGCGCCATTATCACCGGGCAGCTCAGCACGATAGCAGTCACCGCATATAACATCTGCTACATGTACGACACTCTTGTAGTCGCCCTTGTTCACGGCATGGGCGGAGCTGCCGGTGCTATCATCGGGAAGATCTTAGGATCCGACGACATCGACGGCGCAAAAAGAGCATCCAGGACTCTTCTTACGTACGCAGGGTTGCTCGGCGGGATACTGGCCGTATTCCTGCTGCTGACCGGTCGGGTGTTTATCGGGTTCTACAACATATCCTCCGAGACCGTAGCGCTTGCCAGAACACTTATGTACATATTCTCGGTCAATGTGTTCTGTCAGGCATTTGAGATCGTCGGTCTTATCGGAATACTGCGTGCAGGAGGTTCAGGGCATGTGGGATTCTGGACGGATATCGCCTTCATGTGGGGCGTTGCCATTCCTCTCGGGTGGCTCTCCGCATTTATGTGGAAACTCTCACCAATCCTTGTTGTTATCCTGAACCGTGTTGATATGCCTATCAAGGCAACTGTCGGGATCATTACCATTCTCAGGATGAAATGGCTCAAGAATCTCACAAGAGAAAACCCGACCGAATAAAAGAATATCTCCTGAAAAACACTGCGGCCCGCTGCTCAGCGCAGCGGGCCGGTTTTTTGTATTTTATCCGTTATTTGCAGTCCACGGTGAAATCGAGGTCACCGGGATCGCATATCTCTCCGTCAACGCAGAACCTTACGCTCTCCGGTTTGTTAGAGAAGCTTACGCTGAGCTTTCCGTCCTTTACGTCGGCCGTATATTCCGCGCCGTCCCTCTCGATCCAGAAGTCGCCGTACGCGATATAATCGGTGATCATGGCGCCTATGGACTTCGCGTACTCGACCATCTTCGGATACACTTCCTTCGAATACAGTCCGAAATACTGCGGATGGCAGAAGAACAGCATCGGCAGTCTGCGCTCAAGCTTGAGATCCATAAGCTTCTTATATGCCTCGAATATCTCATCTGCCGTCGGCATAGGCATCTCTTCGTCTCTGTTTCTTATCATCCATCTACAGACATTGAATCCGTCGCTCGAGATCTGCAGCGGAGCCTGCTGTTCGCCTTCGGTCATCGGATAATACGGATAATCATCGATGGAATAGCCGAAATCGCGGGTGTGTCTGAATCCCTTGTCCTTTAGCGCCTTGCCGAGATTTGCGCAGTACATTCCTCTCGGGGACGCAAAGCTCTTTACGAAATCGACTCCGTATGAGTGCATCCACTCCTCGTGCGCCTCTATATCCTTTATGTTGTCCTCGTATGAGTCATGCGCATTGTGGATATACGCGTGGGATCCGAGGATATTCGTCCTTGCGATCGCTTCCAGTTTCTCCTTTATCTCCGGATCGTCTCCGCAGAGCTCCCAGTTGATATAGAAGAGGAACTTTGCTCCGGTCTCTTCGGACACCTCTATCAGGTTGTTGACGCCTTCCGTGAGAAGGCCGTCGCCGTCTATGCTGTATGCGAATACGCTTTTTGCCCCGTCCGGGAAATACCAGAGCGATACATACGGAAGCCCCGCTTTATGCATGGCGTCTTTAAGTATCTCTCTCAGCGCCGCTCCAACCTTCTGCTTGTCGACGGAGGATATCCTCTCGTCGAGATCGAGCAGTTCACTGGTGTTTCTGAGCGTGCTTCCCTCATATGTGAGGATATCTGTCATCGGGACACCGGTATATATGATACAGCCCTTTCCGTATTGCTTTTCGAGGAATATCGGATAGAATCCCGGTCTTCTGTTGTTCTTTATGTTGCGGAACTCATGAAGAGTGAGCTCTCCCCTGCCGTCTCCGGCAAAGACAGATACGCCTGTGCTGACTCTCGCCTTGCCCTGGTTGCAGAAGCTCAAGTCTATCCACTCGATGCCTGCCTTGCAGAGGAATCCGGAGTCAAATGAGAATGTCCACTTGTCCGCTCCGCTGACAACGGCCACACCGCCGTCACCGACGTAATCATATGCCCAGTCCGGGAACACGCCCTCAAAACAGGTGACAGGAGCGTCATCCCTTCCGGACACCACTCTGTAGAGCGTTTTGTCCTGTCTGAGCAGCTGCTCGAATCCTCCCGTATAAGGTCCTTTTTCCGGTCTGTATACTGCAAAAAATGGGATCATGGTTCTTCACCTCTCGTTGTATTGTTCCGTATTGATTATTTTATGCGTACTAACTTTCCGCCGCATCTGCATCTGTATCTGCCCGGGTATTTAACGAGACTGCACATGCGCTGCCTCGTGAATTCCTGCCCGCATCTCAGGCACCTTACGACATATCTGGATTCGGTGACAACACCCAGGTCTTCCGACTTCACCGTAGTCTTTATCCTGTAGCCGTATGTCCGATTCATCATCATTGCATACCGCTTCCATGTGACTCCGTGGTTCTGGCATCCCCTGCAGGTATGCAGCACCTCGTGGGCCAGAACTGTGGATATGGCATACACCCCTGCCTCGGTGACCCTTTTTGCAAGAGTTATCTCAAAGCCGAACATCTTTTTCTGGCAGGAGCCCAGCTTGGATGTCGCCCTTCCGCTTATGATCACATTCGGATCGATATGTCTTGACACCGGGATCCCCAGCGCCCGCGCTTCACTTATGACTTTCGCCAGCATGCTGTTGGCGAGTTCCTGTGTTTCTTTACTTACCATAATATAAGAATTATACCATATTGCACTACCGCAACTTTCTTTTTTGCTATAATGGTTTCAGGATCATTTTAAGAAAAGGAGCGCCTCTCATGTCCAGACGCGAGATGAAACCCGGAATATACATGTCACCGCTGCCGGTGGCTCTTGTTTCATCGGGAAGCTGTGAAGACCCGAATGCCTGCGCTGTTGCCTGGACAGGTGTCATATGTTCGAATCCCCCAAGGATGTATATATCGCTCACAAAGAGCAGATATTCCCACGAGATCATCTCAAAGACCCGCGACTTCGTCATCAATATGGTCTCAACGGACATTATCCGCGCAACGGATACGTGCGGAGTAAAGTCCGGCCGCGATATGAACAAATTCGCGGAATGCGGTCTCACTGCCGTTCCGTCTCTTCACGTAAAAAGCCCTTCCGTGGCCGAAGCGCCGATGTCGATAGAATGCAGGGTCTTCGATGTGATAGAGCTCGGGTCTCACGATATGTTCCTCGCCGATGTTGTCGGCATCACCGCAGACGAATCCCTGTTCAATGATCAGGACAAGCTCATGTACGGCCGCGCGGATCTTGTGGCGTATTCACACGGCACATATGTGGAGCTCGGAAAGAAGGTCGGCGACTTCGGGTACTCCGTAGAGAAAAAGAGCACCCGCAGACGCAAAGCAAATAACAGAAAATAAGAGGGAGGTGTTTCGGCAGCTGCGGCGCGCCGCTTTGCCGAAAAAAACATGAAACTCAATTACAAGCGCACATTCCTGGTAGGTCTGGCATTCATGTCCATCTGCGCTTTCTGGCAGATGTACGACAACGTCATTCCTCTGATACTCACAAACACGTTCAATATGAACAAGACGCTGTCAGGCGGCATCATGGCCGTTGACAATGTCCTCGCCCTGTTCCTGCTCCCGCTGTTCGGAAAGATCTCCGACGGATGCAAGAACAAGCTCGGCAGAAGAACGCCATTCATTCTCATCGGCACTGCTCTCGCCGTTGTCTTCATGCTCATCCTTCCCATCATCGACAACAGCTATTATGCCAATCCGGCTCAGGGAAAGATCACTTTCTTCGTAGTCGTGCTCGGAATGCTTCTAATTTCCATGGGGCTCTACAGATCGCCTGCCGTTGCTCTCATGCCCGACGTTACCCCGAAGCCGCTGAGATCACAGGCAAATGCGGTCATCAACATGATGGGCGCGCTCGGAGGCATCATCTACCTCGTCATCACGACGTTCATGTACTCCCAGGCAAAGGTGGGCGGCCTGGCTCACGTCAACTATATGCCGCTGTTTGCCATCGTCGCCATCATCATGGTCGCGTGTGTGGGTCTCATGTTCCTCACCATCAGAGAACCAAAGCTGGCGGCTGAGAACCAGGCGTACGAAGCGGCGCATCCGGAAGAGGATATCGCGTCCTCCGAAGGCAGCAAGACAAAGCTTCCGAAACCCGTAAGAAGGAGCCTCATTTTCCTTCTTCTCTCCATATTCCTGTGGTTCTTCGGCTACAGCGCAGTAACCACCTGGTTCACGACATACGCATCCAACATGTGGGGCATGGTGCTCGGAAGCGCTTCTCTCTGCCTCACGATCGGAAGCCTCGGTGCCATCGTCGCATACTTCCCGATAGGCATGCTTGCATCTAAGGTCGGTAGAAAGAAGACTATCCTCGGAGGCATCATTCTCCTTGCGGCATGCTTCCTCTTCTCGTTCATCTGGACGATCCTCGGAGGCGGATTCTCCGTCGTGCTGTACGTCGTCTTCGCACTCGTCGGCATTGCATGGGCGGCTATAAACGTCAACTCCCTGCCTATGGTAGTTGAGATGTGCCACTCCTCCGATGTCGGAAAGTTCACCGGCTACTACTACACATTCTCAATGGCCGCTCAGTCACTGACTCCTGTGGTTTCCGGTGCGATCATGCAGCGTTTCGGTTACAAGCCGCTCTTCATCTACTCGGCTGTCGCAGTCGCTCTCGCATTCCTGACGATGTCCTTGGTCAAGCACGGTGACAACAGGCCGTCCGCAAAGAAGGTCCTGATGGAAGCGCTCACGGAAGACGTGGAGATCGAGGAGGATATCAAGAAGGAGACGAAAGAGACTCTTGAGAACATGGACTCCGCTATCAAAGAGCACACAGAGGCCCTTGAGGAAAGTGCAAAGGCCGATGCGCCAGAGGACATCCCCGAGCCTTCAGAAGAGCTTCATTTCGAGATAGATCTCGAAGGCACCAAGAAACCCACAGACGAACTTCTGATGGATGTTCCCAAAGACGAGTGATTCATTTACATTAAGATCAGGCAGCACTTTCGGGTGCTGCTTTTCCTTTGTCCGGAATATGTCTCTTAAGAACACTACATAACTAGGTTGTATACCCTCCTATTTTTTTGTAATCATTAGAGCATACAGGGGGTATAAACAATGAATACAAAAGAGATCACTTTACTGCATTCAAACGACATGCACGGCGACTTTCTTGCGGATAAGGTCGACAAAAAACTCACCGGAGGCGTATCCATGCTCTCTGGATACCTGACCAAATGCCGCAACGAAGATCCCAACGTCATATATGCCATTGCCGGAGATATGTTCAGAGGCTCCGTCCTCGACAGTGAATTCCACGGCGTCTCGACCATACAGATAATGAATCTTCTTGCACCCGATGTAGTCACTCTCGGAAATCACGAGACAGACTACGGCGTGGCGCATCTTCTCTTCCTGGAGAAAATGGCGACATTCCCTATCATAAATGCAAATCTGTACATAAAAGAAAACGATACGAGGCTGTTCGACCCGTGCTATGTCATGGAGATCGACGGAATGAAGATCCTCTTTATAGGCATCATCACCGAAGAGGTCATCTCCCAGACAAAAGGGGAAAAACTCATCGGTTCATTTATCGGCATCGAAGAGGCAGCCCATGAAGTCGGAAAGATCTGCAATGCCTACAACGGACTCGACGTAGACCTAACCGTGCTGCTCACTCATATCGGATTTGAAGAGGACAAAAAGCTCGCCGCTCTTCTCGATCCCGCATGGGGCGTAGACATCATAATCGGCGGTCATTCCCATACTTTCATCGACAAGCCCGCTGAAGTTAACAACATTCTCATCGTTCAGGCCGGTACCGGAACAGATCAGATCGGACGCTTTGACCTCGTCATAGACACGGACAACAACAGCGTGCTGTCATATAAGTGGCAGGCCGTGCCGATCAATGAGGAGACCTGTCCCAAGGATCAGCGCATCGAGGATCTCATCGGATCGATCAAGGCGAAGACAGACCTCAAATATGCAAAGGTCGTAGCTAACTTCGACTACGAACTCGAACATCACGACAGATGGATACAGACAGAGCTCGGCGGCGTCTTTGCCGACGCGATGAAGGACAGCCTCGCCGTGGATATTTTCTTTATGGGATCCGGCTCCGTGAGAAAGGACCATATGGGACCGATCGTCACTCTTCAGGACTTCACGGAGTGCTATCCCTACGACGGTAAATCCTACGGAGTCAAGCTTACCGGCGCTCAGCTCAAGAAAGCGCTTCTTCACATATACAGAGATGAGGCCTGGCTCGGAAACCATACCGAATTCTATCAGCTCTCGAGAGGTATGCATGTCATCTATTCCAAATCGGGACATAAACTTCTCAAATGTGAACTCAACGGCGAAGATGTTGATGACAGCAAGATCTACACCGTAGGTATCCAGGAATTCCACTACAACAACCTTCCGGAGTTCTTCAACCTCTCATTTGAAGAAGTCAAGGCGAACGGCGAACCGACAGTTCTCACGACGAGTGATGTCCAGACGATCCTCGAATACTTCAATGTCCATAAGCATCTCGGTTTCGATGTTGACGGGCGACTCGAAGTTGTGGATTGATGAGAAATCTGCGGAAAATTCTGACTGTTATACTGCTGGCCGCAGTACTTGGCGCCGGTCTGATAACCGTTGCCCCGGAACTTCATGTGCACGCATACAATATACCTATTTCTCCAAATGATCCTTATGAGGCTCCATGTCCGAACTGCGGAAATTCCACAGCCCGTGTGGAAAGTATCGTGTCCCAGCCAACATGCACGAACCCCGGTTCCGGCTCCATCTATTGCACGTGCGGAATCGAGGCCTACCCTGTCTCGTTTCCTGCTCTCGGTCACAGTTATTCATCTGTGACCACTGCAGGCGCCACCTGTACAACAGCCGGTTCCAGAACATATACGTGTTCCCGGTGCGGCGATTCATATAATGAAACCATTGCCGCCACAGGGCACAGTTACTCGGCCGCCACTACAAAAGAAGCTTCCTGCACCGATTCCGGCATCAGAACATACACATGCGGAAACTGCAACGATCAGTACACTGAGACGATCGCCGCCCTCGGCCATGATTACTCATCCGAGGTGACAACAGCTGCTACATGTACAGCTCAGGGAACCAGAACATACACCTGTTCGAGATGTGCCGATAAGTACACGGAAAAAATCGCAGCCACCGGACACAGTTACAAGATGCAGGTGACCAAAGAAGCGACATGTATTGAAGACGGAGTCGAAACATATACGTGCTCAAAATGTAAGGACACTTATACCAAAGATATCAAGGCTCCGGGACATTCTTATGTATACGAAGAGACTGAAGCCACCTGCACCGAAGAGGGGCACAAAACCGGCATATGCTCGGTATGCGGAGACAAAACAGACGAGGTCTTCCCTGCAAAGGGTCATACAATGGGTCTTCCCACAGTGGTTAAGGAACCAACATGTACAGAAGACGGACTTCTTGAATCCGTCTGCACCGTATGCGGAGAAAAGGAAACGGAAACGATCCCCATGACAGGTCATACGTATCCGGAAGAGTGGACGATAGAGACGGATGCCACACTCTTCAAGACAGGTCTCATGTCCAAGACATGTCCCGACTGCGGAGAAAGGATCGAAGAGGAGATCCCGAAGAAACTGACAGGACCTGTTATTGCGGCGATCATCGGTGCTGCGGCGGTTGTGGGGGGCGGAATATGGTTCTTCCTGAGGCGTAAAGCTCTGCTGGCCGGAAATCTGCTCGTCGAATCCTCCGGAAAAGGGCTCTTCAAACCCTCGTTCGAGACTATAATCGTTGTGACCGATCTCGGCGACGGCGAACTTCTTGAACTGCTCAAAGATCAGAGCTATCTGCAGGTGATCAGATGCGAAAACAACGACCTGCGATCGTGCGCAGAGGAGAACGGACCGCATATCATCATCTCCGAGGCCATCAAAAAGGAGAAACTCGATGAGCTGCTGGGTATCCTCACGGACGGCACTGCGGAATGCAGCCTCGGACTTGTCCTCGGCGATGAACTCAGCGACAGCGGTAAAATAAAAGTTCTCAAGGATGAGGGATACAGAATATACACCGTTCCCGTCGGAGCTAACAGGTATGAGATCCTTGTAAGGCTCATTCTCCCGGTCCTCAAACCGGATCTTAAATCAGACGAAACTCTCGACAATTTCGGACAGATAGCAGATCTGCTGGGCATCCCCGGCATCTCGGCAGTCATAAATGTCTACGTCTCCGGGAGAGACATAAAGACGACTCTCGAGGAAGGCGAACTCGGAGCTGTTGAAAAAGCCACAATAATAGGGGATATCGCATCCATACTCGGTCTCGACACCGTAGAAAGCATTGCGACCCTGGTGGTGGATGTGGATTCCATAAAGACATCCATTGACGATGAGGCCGGCGCATATGAGAAAAAGGAAGGCCGCGCAGCAGTAAAGGATATCGCGGATATCATAAGTGATCTGACATGATCTGAACACACTTAAAAAGCCACGGGGCATCTGTGATGTGCTCCGTGGCTTTCTTGTATTTTAATATCGGATCAGAACATGTCGCCGATCGTATCCGACGCTGCATTTATATTGTAGACCGTCTCCAACTGCATTATCTGCATCTGCGCGGTGACATATCCACTGACAGCCTCGGCATCACCCGCTCCGCTTTCAGCGAGTTCCTGCAAGGCCGATTCAAGCTGCGAGACCATATCCAGTATTGTCTCCTCAAGCGCTCCGTCCGCCTCACACTGTTTGAGGACCGCAAGTGCCTCCTCCTGTCTCCTGCACGCCTCCTTCAACGCTTCCGGATCTGGATTCTCGCGATCGGCGAGAAGTAAAAGCACCTCCCCACCCGTCTTCATGACAGCATTTTCAAAGGATACGGCGAAATCGGGTCCGTTATTCCTGTCTTTCAGGAACCCGACTCCCGCGGTAACGGCAAATACCAGTATCACTATGAGTACGGCGACTAAAGTCTGCTTTCTGTCCGCTGCGGTATATGCCGTGCGGACACCAGTTCCCTCCCCCGTATCGAATGCAGGGACCGGCAGCGGATGCTTCGCAGCCGATCTGCGTGATACAAGGAAGACAACTGCGGCCGCCAGAATCAGCGCCGCTCCGAAAAGCCACAGAGGAATGAATGAAGTGTAGAACCTGAACCCGTTCGTCAGCACCATGGCGAATGTGCTGAGAGGCGTGTCAGACAGGGACAGTGCATCGCTCAAAGCTTCATTAAGGGCGTTTGCCTGTTCCGTGCGGGTATTGTCCACCGCTATTATCAGTTCCGTCGCCGTAGGCACGTCGTTAGCCTTTACGGCATACCAGAGGTTCTCCATAAGACATTCCCTCGAGAATGCCTGCTCGCCAAACCGGATATAATATTTGAGATCATCCTGGCTTATGCGTCTGAGATACACGTCGAATATCCTGAGATCCAGATCGTATACGGCATTATACGAATCCGTGAATCCCACGCGCCATGACTCGTCCTGTTTCACACCGGGTTCATTGATATATTCCACTGTTTTCGTCTCAAAATTCCTGACTGCTTGGTCCACACCCGAACTTAGTCCCTTATAGAGGTTTCCCGCAAGGTAAGGGACGAGTATAAACAATGCTATTATCACGAATGCGGCTATCTTTATGCCGTACCCCTTCAGAACATCCGCGGCTTCCTGCTTCACGGCCTTCCTGAAAGTCTCGTTGCCGCATTCCGGACACACTCCCCGCTTGTTGAGTTTTGCGGAACACTTTACGCAGAACAGGGGATCGTCAAGTATCTCAAGCTCCGTGCGGCTTCTGACGGTTCCGGCTTTCTTTCCGCAGTTCGGGCAGTAGTCGTTCCCGGAAAGATAAGGGTATCCGCACGAGCATCTGTCTGCATCCTTAAGCTCATCCCTGTAATGCGGGAGGAGCACATACCTGTTTCTCACATAGAACCGCACATACATTACTGTCGCGGCGCCTGCGAGCAGGAGGAGTCCGAGTGATCTCATGACAAGGATGTCCGACGCACCGTAAAGGGAGAATTTCCCTATGGCTGAATAGGTATCCATATTTCTTCTCGCTCCAGCGGCGAGCGAAATGTTCACCGCAGCGCCGGCGGAGCAGGATGCCCACACGGCGGAAGCGGCCAGGAAAGGTCCGGCTGTCCTGCGTCTTGCGACAAAATACGATGCAGTCACCGCGATCAGCATTATTGCGGCTCCTATTATTCTGCTCACCCTGATATCCAGCAGAACAAACAGCGCGCTCACGATGCCGAGGGGTATGAGCAGCCAGTGCCACACAATCCTTTTTATGTCTCCTGACAGGTACACTCTGTTTCTGTTCCGGCATACGGCAAGATACGAACAAGCTGCGGTCAGCATCAGTATACCGGCCGCAGTTACCATACCGCCGGCCGTAAGGGCTCTGAACATATCCGCGATGAATCCGGCTGCCCACGCATTTGTATCGGCGTAAAAAGGTGTCTCCATTCGGTCACTCCGTAATCTTTTTCACCCATTTTCTTCTGAGGATCCTTATAACACATATGGTGCTCTTGAACACGAGGTCCATCTTGAGAAGGAAATATACCCACGACGGGGAAAGCCCCCACCTGTATGTGGCAAGAGAAGCGAGAGGTATGCAGATGCACCACATGACGAATGTGTCTTCCGCTACCACGAATGCGGCATCCCCGCCGCCTCTCAGTGTTCCCAGAGAAGAAGTGAGTTCCAGCGCCTGGAACGGGCACAGGAGCGCACATATAGTCATAAAGTTTCTTATGAGTCCCGTTGTTTCTGCTCCGAGGTTGGGATAGAAAGATATAAGCATCGGTCGTGTAATTATGTGCAGAAGTCCGGAGAATATCCCCGACCCCAGTGCAATGAGCATGATGCTCTGAGCCTTTCTGAAGACCCTGTCTCCCTCTCCCGCACCTATGGATTTGCCTATAAGCACTCCCGCGGCGCTTACAAGACCCGAAGTGAACATGATGCAGATCGAGCTGAAGCTCTCCACGACAGAATGAGCGGATATCGCGTCGGCGCCGACATGACCGAGAATGGAGCTGTACATACTGTTACCGATACCCCAGATGATCTCATGCATCGCCACCGGAATGGCAAACCGGAAGAAAGTTCTCCTGAGTTCCCTGTCGGCTCTTTCCCTGAGATCCCCGGGTCTGAACCGTATTGTCTTCTCATATTTCAGCATATGCACCACGCATACAGCCGCCTCTATCACCTTGGCGATTATCGTGCCGATCGCGACACCTATGATACCGAGTTTCGGCAGCCCGAATCTTCCGTATATGAGAAGATAGTTTATGAATATGTTTATCGCATAGGATATGCCGTCCACTATGAGATAGAGTCTTGCGTTTTCTATCGACCTTATGGAAAGGAGATAGAGATTGGAGAATCCGTAGAACGCAAAGCAGAAGCAGACGATCCGAACGTAAGGCACGCCGGCCGCTATGACATCCGCTTCCCCGGAATACAGCCTCATAAAATGTTCCGGGACAAAAAGCCCCACCGCCATAAAGAGAACAGTCACCGCGCACAGCAACTTGAGCGTGTAAGCCATTATCCTCCTTATAGCCGCGAGGTCTCTGGACCCCCAGTACTGACTCACCATCACACAGCATCCCGCAACGAGTCCGAACGATATGGATCCGAAAAGGTTGTAAAGCTGATTTCCGAGATGATAAGCCGCCATGTATGTCTCGCCCAGATTCCCAAGCATGATGGAATTGACAAGCCCCATTCCCCTCATGATCGCGCTCTGGAGCATGACGGGTATCGCTATTGCGAGTATTGCTCTGTAAAAATCCCTGTCTGTTTCGATATGTTTCCTGATATTCACTGCCTGCTGATATGTCCCTTCAATATTTCAGTCTTTATAAACGGGTTTTGTCCATCCGCGCTTGTCAGCTGCGGTTATCTCCCTTATCACCCTGCATGGATTTCCTGCCGCTATCGACATGGGCGGGATCGATCTTGTCACGACACTGCCGGCGCCTATGATGCTGCCCTTTCCGATCTCCACTCCGCCGAGGATCATTGCGCCGGCTCCGATCCATACGTCGTCTCCTATGGTAATGGGTTTTGCAAACATCGCGCCGTCATTTCTCTCCTCGGGATCGATCGCATGATTTGATCCGAGAAGATGAACGTTCGGACCCATTCTCACATTGTTTCCTATTGTCACGGGGGCATTGTCGAATACTATAAGTCCGGTATTTGCAAAGAAGTTCTTCCCTATCCTGGTGAACATGCCGTATTCGACCGTGGCGGGCCATATCACTGTAGCCGGCCCTTCGACCTCGGCGAATACCGCTTTTATCTTTTCCTGTTTCTCGTCTTCCGAGGCTCCGAAATACTCCTCAAGGGCTTTCTTCACGATCCTGCGCTGAGATATGAGCAGAGGATGATCGTCATCGTAAAGATCTCCTTTCGCCATTGTTTCCATCAGTTCTCTGAGTTCTTCTCTGATGACCATACTTCTCTGCCTCCGCTGATAAATAATGTGATATTATTTTACCATAGCAAAAAGATATATGAGGAGAGACAGTATGGATAAAGAGAAATACACACAACTGATTGAAGATTCTGCAGAGATATTCACCGACGTGTCCGACCGGATCTGGGAATTCGCGGAACTCAGCGTCAAGGAATACAGATCCTGCGACCTGTATGTCAAGGTGCTGAAAGAACTCGGATTCGAGGTAACATGTCCCTTCGACAACATCGAAACCGCATTTATCGGTAAATACGGCGAAGGTCATCCGGTGATCGGTATACTTGCGGAATACGACGCTCTGTCGGGACTCTCTCAGAAGGGCGGTTCATATGTCCGTGAAGAGATAGTGAAAAACGGAAGCGGACACGGCTGTGGGCACAATATGCTCGGAGCCGGCTCTCTGGCAGCAGCATACGGAATAAAGAAGTATCTGGAAGACAATCCAGGTAAAGGGACCGTGATCTTCTACGGCTGTCCCGGAGAAGAGGGCGGTGCCGCCAAAGCCTTCTTTGCGAGAGACGGTGTTTTCAGCGATACGGACATAGCTCTCACATGGCATCCCGGCGATGCAAACAGCGTCGTAAGCGGGACCTGCAATTCATGCATCCAGACGGAATACTCATTCAAGGGCATAGCGAGCCACGCAGCGGGAGCTCCGGAAAGAGGCCGCTCCGCGCTCGATGCGGTCCAGCTCATGAATATGGGCGTCGAGTTTATGCGCGAGCATATACCGGACGGCGACAGACTCCACTACGCCATAACTGATACCGGCGGTCCTTCCCCCAATGTCGTTCAGCCCCATGCAAAAGTCCTTTACATGGTACGCTCCACATGGGTGAAAAACGCCCTGAAACTTCAGGAGCGTCTCGACAAGATGGCTGTGGCCGCTTCCATGATGACAGAGACAGAGATGACGAAGCAGTTCATAGACGGATGCTCAAACACCGTCTCCAACAGTGTTCTGGAACAGCTTCTCTATGACAATCTCAAAGCTGTCCCCCTTCCTCAGTACACAGATGAGGAACTCGATTACGCAAAGCATCTGTATGATGCGATCGAAGTGAAGAATCCCGATCTCCCGGGAGTCTCTGCAGGCATGTCCAAGGAGATCGTCGAGGAGATCAGAAAGCTTTCTCTGGACGGAACAAAGGTCATTAACGATTTCATCGTTCCGTACGAGCACAGCGATCATGAGAGCAGAGGTTCGACGGATGTCGGCGACGTGAGCTGGTGCATCCCGACAGCGCAGATCCACACAGCGTGCTTTGTTTCAAAGAGCCCCGGCCACAGCTGGCAGAATGTATCCTGCGGAAAGACGAGTATAGGTCATAAAGGACTTCTGCTCGCGGCAAAAGTCCTGTGCAGATCCGCCATCGATCTATACGAAGACCACACGATCATAGAAAGAGCAAAAGCGGAATTTGAAGAAAAGACAAAGGGCGGGTTCCTGAGTCCCGTTCCTGCCGATGCGGTTCTCCGTCCTCTCGAAGACTGAAAACACACGGTACAGAAAACGGTATGTGCAATTATTGCACATACCGTTCTTTTTTATATTATCTGAGGATCAATAATTCTCTGCCTTGACTTCGAAATATGACTGAGGATGGCTGCATACGGGGCACATCTGGGGAGCTTTGGCACCGACATGGATATGTCCGCAGTTAGCGCACTTCCAGACTACTACGCCGTCTTTCTCGAAGACTTTGCCTTCCTTGATGTTCTCTGCGAGCTTGCGGTATCTTTCCTCATGCTCCTTCTCAATGGCGCCGACCATCTTGAATCTTGCAGCGATCTCTGCAAAGCCCTCTTCCTGAGCGACTTTTGCAAATTCGGCATACATGTCTGTCCACTCGTAGTTCTCGCCTGCAGCAGCTGCTTCGAGGTTCTCTACTGTTGTTCCGATACCGTCAAGATATTTGAACCAGATCTTCGCATGCTCTTTCTCATTCTCCGCAGTCTCAAGGAATATCTGCTGTATCTGTGTGTATCCCTCTTTCTTGGCTACACTTGCGAAATACGTGTATTTATTTCTTGCCTGTGATTCGCCTGCAAACGCTGTCTGCAGATTTTTCTCTGTTTGTGAACCCTTTAATTCCATAAGAATATCCTCCGTACTATTCAAATTCGGTACGCTATCATCTTACCACACGGACCGCTTTTTCACAATCACCAAAGGCTGTCCGCCCGGCACAATTCCCCGCGATTTCCTGACAAAAAAACAAACAGAAGGCGAGAAGCAAAATTCTCGCCTTCTGTCTTTTGAGGAGGTGCAATAATGAGGAGGAATAGCTAAATTTATTTCGTTGCTTTACAGTTAAAATACTATTCCCATATAAAAGACAAACCTTTAATCTTTTGTAAAGATTCTGTTAATTGTTATCGCATTTTTTGTCAAATGGAAAACGGGTGTCCGGTGAGTGCATAGATCGCCATTGAGAGACCAGCCAGGTACATGAGCATCGAGGGCAGTCCCTTGAATGCATTCGGAATGGCATCGTTGTTCAGTTTGTCCTTTCCTTCAGTGATCATCAGAACAGCGACCATAAACCCTATGGCGCTTCCGATGGAGAAAACTATCGTCTGGACAAGGTTCATGCTGTAGTTCTCGGTGAGGAATATCGTACCGAGGATAAGCGTATTGAATGCAGCCGATGGCATAGCCGCGACGGCCTTCTGCACGGTTTTCATGGGTGCTTTCTTTACGATGATGAAAAGAACGACAAAAAACGCGACAGACATGCACACCACGGCGCTTAACGGCCGGATATACCTCTTGAATGACAGATTCTGCAGAAGGAATCTGTTGACCGTCCAGTAGAGCATGCCGCTTATGGTCGTGCAGAGCGTCAGTATTCCGGTAAAAACGAATGTGTCTGTCGTATCATCGGCAAGCGAGAGCAAATGGCTCGTTCCGAGTCCTCTTGTGAATACCGAGTTCTGAAGAGTGATGGCGGTGAGCATAAGCATGATGTACGAAAGGATGTCTGCAAATACTTCTCTCATTTGTCATCCCCTCCTCTCGCAGAAAAACTCTTGCTTATGGAGATCAGTCTCTGCCACAGCGCAGAGAGCAGTGAAAGCGTGATGAAGCCTCCGCAGACCGTGAGGAATATCTTGAGGTTTCCGTGAATGACCGCAGGCGTTCCTATGAACGTTCCCTTTCCGAGCACTTCGCGTACACTTCCCACCAGGAATGCTGCGATTGTGAAGCCGACTGCACTTCTGAGTCCGAACACTGTCGACTGCATGAACGTCTCTCTCAGCGGGATCTCCGCTCTTGAGATGACCATCGAATCGGCCACAAGCATCGGAAGATATATTCCGACTGCGATCCTTATGGCATTCAGGCTGTACATCCTCTCGAGAACAAGGAGACTCGGAATATATGCCATACACGCTATCAGCGCATAGGACATGATCCACAGTCTCTCGGGAATGTATTTACAGACTATGTTTCCGATGATCCTCGTGATTATGGACATGATGAATACCGCAACGCTGATTATGAAAGCGCTGCGCACACTGTCGACTGCCGTGATGAGCGCGGCCAGTCCGAGTCCCGATACGAATACCGGGTTATTGTTGAAAATAAGGTCTTCTTTTCTGAATTCCTCTATGGAGAGGTTGAGTCTGGATCTCTTCCTGTCTTTGCTCATTGCTCTTCCTCCTCTCCGTTCCTGTCCGGATCATCTGGAACAGATTCCTCTTCGGAAGCTGCTTCTCCGGAAACTTCTTCCTCCGGCACAGACTCTTCGACGGATTCTCCGATGTCGGCGACAGCCTCCGCCTCCACGGCTTCAGCTTCATCATCCGATGCGTCAGATCCTTCCTGTGTCTCTTCTGCCGCAGGCTCCTGCTCGCTTTCCGATGCTGCCGGAGACCCTTCAGCCTCCGCTGTACTCATCTCGGCATATGAAGCCTCGATCTCATCGGCGTTCATGACGTAGACCCTGCTGCGTCTCTCCGTAACATTGTCGAGGAACGTGGAAAGCGGGCTTACGAGAAGAAGCGCAAAGCAATTTCCGAGAGCATAGACTCCGATCCTGGTGAACAGCATTGAGAATATACCCACTGACGCTCCGTATATGAGCTTTGCCCGCGGCGTTTTCGGAAGTATCGTCGGCTCATTGACGAGATAAACTGCTGCAAACGCTATGCCGCCCGACAGCACTTCGTACATAAGCGATCTTACGTGCCCCGCATTGATACGCGGGAACAGGAACGCCCACACGGCGCATGTAAGCATAAATGATCCCGATGCATGCCAGGAGAACTCCCTGTGGACAATGAGAAGTATCAAAGCCGCTATTAGAATCAGGAAGAAAGTGGTTCCCATAGGGCCGCTGTAGTCGCCTACTATAAGATCCTGCAGGTCTACCGTAGGCGTTCCGCCGAGTTTAAGGATCTGTGCGGGGGACCTGAACAGTTTTGCCGTACATTCTATTCCTAGGGACAGCTTTGTGAACGGCTTCGGATACAGGAACACCCTGGACGAATAGCAGATCGCCGTCATCGCAAATCCGAAAGTGGCGGGATGGAACGGATATCCGCCCCAGCCTCCGAACACCCATTTGCCCAGCATGACGGTGACGACCGTACCGAATATGACTATGTAGTAATTGCAGGAAGCCGGCATCATGAGCGCAAAAACCCATGCGAAACAAACACTGCTCAGATCGGATATGTCGTATCTCGATCTTCTGAACAATGCGTTTACAAGGTCACAGATTACTGCAAAGACTGTAGCGATCAATATGATGATCGCAGGTCTCGGGCCGTACAGATATACGTCAAGACCTATGAGCAATACCATTGTCAGCATCTGGTCTCTGCATCCTCTGAATGACGGGTGCAGTATTTGTCTGTTTTCTTCCTGCATAACTTCTCTTTTCAGGCGTTTTTCATTTCGCTGATGGCTTTTTCCCTGTCCTCAGCCTTGAATACGGATGATCCGGCGACAAATACGTTGGCGCCGGCCTCCGCGACAAACTTTGCCGTATCGGGTGCAATGCCTCCGTCGACCTCTACGTATTCGAGGTCGGGGCGCATCTCGCGGATCTCCCTGATCTTCGGGCACATATCCTTCATGAACTTCTGGCCTCCGAACCCGGGTTCCACAGTCATGACGAGGACCATATCGACATCGTTTATATATTCGCTCAGCGCAGATGCGGGTGTTCCCGGCTTCACGGAAATACCCACCTTGCATCCGAGAGATCTGATCTCGTCTATGGTCGCTTTCGTATCGACAGGAGCTTCAACATGAAAAGTGATCATATCGGCTCCGGCTTTTGCGAAGTCTTTAGCGTACGTGAGGGGATCATCGATCATGAGATGCACATCGTAAAATGCGTCTATGGATTTGGACAGGCTGGCGAGCACGGGAATACCGAACGAGATGTTGGGTACGAAATGCCCGTCCATCACATCGAAATGTATCCATTCAGCCCCTTTTGAAAGTACATCCCTTATATCGTTGCCGAGATCCGCAAAATCTCCCGACAGTATCGAAGGCGCAATAATGTTCATAAATATAATCCCCCTGTTATCTTAAACTAGTTAAGTATATCACTATTCTCTGTTTTCTGCGGCTGCGGCAAAAAGCTGCAGTTTGCTCAGATTGTTTTTTATCTTTACTTCCGATCCGGAATTCTCCGGCAGACCAATATCGAGCAGATTGCCGTCTGCGTCGACTATCACGGAAATTCCGTCCGGCAGAGCCGAGTCCAGCATCAGATAATCCCCGTCCGTATCTGCCATGCAGGAATTCACTATAAATCCGTTACCTACCGGTGAGAAGACATAAACCTTTTCCGCATCCTCCGGCTTTCTCTCAGACAGTTTCATCGCTCCTGCGGAGTCGGTCTCTATCCTGATCAGATACAGCCCCTCCGGAAGATCAGCGTCGAACTTTCTTACCGTATAGGTTTTTCCGTTCATGTCCTCGACAGAAACAGCGGAGCCGATATCGGTCACAATATACCCGTCTTTCGATATCACTGCCCCGATCGATCTGTTCGTACCGTCGGTCACAAACACTATCGATCCGGAGACTTTTCCGGCAATGATCTCCTCTTCGTTCACCCCGTCTGCGGCATCGTCCGCATCTTTCAGTTCGAATTCCGCCGTAAGAACATTGTTCCGTTCAGGTATATCGCTTACCGGTTTCCTCATGGTGATCCGCCTGATCACACTGACGGCGCTGAACAGCACAAGGGCGCAGAAGATGATCGCCAGAGTCAGATTGAAGACCCTGGTCCTGCCGCTCGGTCCGTTTTCACTGTTCCTTCGCGACATTTCTCTTACCCCACAGTTTCTTGGGAGCCTCTTTTTCAGGCTCGCTTTCGGACGGCGTTTCGGGATTTCTGAGAACGATCTCAAAGCTGGTGAAGGAACCCTTTTCGCTGTATACGGTTATCTCTCCGCCCATGATCCCGACAAGCGTCTTTACGATATACAGTCCCAGTCCCGTTCCGGTCCTGTCGAGCGCCCTGGATTTGTCTCCCTTATAGAACCGGTCAAAGATCCTCGGAAGGTCTTCCGGTTCTATCCCGTCGCCGGTATTCCTTATCACAACTTTTGTCGTGCTGTCCTCAGGTGTTACAGTCACGCTTATCTCCCCGTTCTCGGGAGTGAATTTTATGGCGTTGTCCACGAGATTGTATATGACCTGATGGAGCATATCCGGATCGCAGAGCACATATGCCGGATCGTCAGGCTCGAGCCCCGCGATCTGTATGTTCTTCTGATTGATCCTCTGCTCACAGCTGAACAGGACATTCAGGATCGTATCCCACACATTGTGGACACTGATCGATGCCTCGCGTTCGCCCGCCTCGATCTTCGACATGTTCAGAAGCTCGGTCGTGAGTCTGGACAGCCTCTTGACTTCGGAGAGCGCGATATTGAGGTATTCTGTCTGTCTCTCTCTCGGGATCGTCCCGTCAAGTATCCCGTCTATGTATCCTCCGATAGTCGTCATCGGAGTTCTGAGCTCATGCGAAACATTCGCAACAAAACTGGATCTGGATTTCTCCATCTCCACAAGAGAATCGGCCATTGAGTTGAAGCCTCTCGCCAGTTCTCCTATCTCATCATCGCTGTCTACGGAGACCCTCTTGCTGAAGTCCCCTTCACTGAAAGCTTTTGCAGCTCTTGTCATTTCGGTCAGCGGAGCTACAAGGGACTTGGTCTCCACAAAAACTATGATGCTCGCGACCAGAAGCATCCCCGCCACTGATGTGAGGTAAATGACCCCTATCTTTGCAAGAAATCCGTACAGCGCCCTGAAAGGTGTGAACACGTATACGAACCCGTATACCATGTCGTTGTATTCGACAGGCACACCGTACATGTACTGTCTTATACCCTCGAAAATACCGTCAGGATCGCCGATGCCGGATGTCCATCCCCTCGCAGTGACCTGTGTCAGATACTGCTCCGGTATGGTCCTGTTGATATGGTTGCAGCGCTCATCGGAACAGATCCGTATAAGTCCTTCGGCATCGCAGAAAACAACTGTTGATCCCGACGCGGTGCTTATCGTTCTGAACTTGTTTACGATGTTCTCGGTAATAACATACATGCCGCGGTGCTGCTCGAGGTCTTCGGCTATGGATGACGCTCCGAGCTTTGCGCTTATGGAGAGATCGCTCTCGATGGTCTCCTTATAGTACTGTGTACACAGCCCGATAATGCTTGCACCCAGAAGGATAGTGCATATCAGGATGGTGAATGCATACCGGAAATATTGTTTTTTGAATAAACTTCCGCTCAAAATTATTTGTCACTGTCCTTGGATGTCTTGACTTCGAATTTATATCCGACGCCCCAGACCGTTTTAAGCGACCACTGATCGGAAACTCCTTCAAGCTTCTCTCTCAGTCTCTTGACATGGACGTCGACCGTCCTGGAATCTCCGAAGTACTCGAAGCCCCAGACTTCGTCGAGAAGCTGGTCTCTTGTGAATACCCTGTTGGGGTTCTTGGCGAGGTGGTAGAGAAGCTCGAGCTCTTTCGGCGGTGTATCGATGACTTTTCCGTCAACCCTCAGTTCATACCTCGTTATATTCACGGATAGTTTGTCATACTTGACCTCTCCGTCATCCTCATCGCTGTGATATCTGCGGAGAACTGCTTTTATTCTCGCAACTACCTCTTTGGTGTCGAAGGGCTTGACGATATAGTCATCAGCGCCAAGTTCAAGACCCATGACTTTGTCGAAGGTCTCGCCTTTAGCCGTGAGCATGATCACCGGCACCTGGCTCTGCTCTCTAATTCTTTTGCAGACTTCCCATCCGTCCATTCCGGGCATCATGATGTCCAGCAGAACGAGAGAGGGGTTCTGTTCACCTGCGATCTCAACCGCATCTCTTCCGTTATAGGCAATGAGCACTTCAAAGCCCTCTTTGACCAGATACAGTCTCAGGAGTTCGCATATATTTTTTTCATCATCAACTACTAGTATTTTTTCTGCCATAATATTACGCTCCGTATAATATTATTTTTGTTGAAAAGATTATATACTTCAGATATTTATAAATCTTGAACAACATACATGGTAATTATACCGCATATGCATGTGTACCGCCAATCCGAAGACGCCTTTCCCGGATGCATGCATACTGTGCTATGGCCATGGATTTTGGTATACTATCTGCAGTTCCAGACTAAACTGAAAGCCGGTCATCAAATGTCAGAATATACTGTAAAACCATATGGCGACTCCGCGCTCATAGTATCCTTTGAACAGCGCATCTCACCGGAAATACTCAGCCGTGTAACTGCACTTGTCAGCGCGGTCCGCGCGGCATCATTCCCCGGTGTTGTCGATATCATTCCGGCATACTGCACCGTAACGGTGCTCTTTGACCCGTGGGTGACATCGTATGCAAAGCTCCGAGAAAAGATAGCCTCTCTGGACATTTCCGCCGGCGGACCGGACACAGAGGAAAAGAGATATATAGATATCCCGGTCCTCTACGGCAGTCCGTTTCCCGAAGATCTCTCGCATGTCGCAGCAAATGCGGGTCTGACTCCGGAGGAAGTAGTAGCGATACACACGGCAAATGAGTATCCCGTATATATGATCGGATTTCTTCCCGGATTTCCGTATCTCGGCAATCTCGATCCAAGTATACACACTCCGAGGAGAACATCCCCGAGAGAGATCATTCCTGCGGGATCTGTAGGCATAGGCGGAGCACAGACGGGCATATATCCAGTCGACTCACCCGGCGGATGGCACATTATAGGAAAGACTCCATTGAAGCTCTATGACCCGTCATCAGAAGATCCTCTTCTGCTGCGCTGCGGGGATGTGATAAGATTCAGGTCTGTCACAGAGGATGAATTTATGAAGATCGAGGCGAACGGAGGCCGCTTATGCACATAACAGTGATACAGCCCGGGTCCCGCACCACGATACAGGACCTCGGCAGATACGGATACGAAGGGTCGGGGATCCCAGTATCCGGCATTCTTGATACCTCCGCCATGAT
The DNA here is from genome assembly GCA_017512745.1 of Oscillospiraceae bacterium. Taxonomy (GTDB): domain Bacteria; phylum Bacillota; class Clostridia; order Oscillospirales; family Ruminococcaceae; genus RGIG5675. The sequence continues at coordinate 13,833 of JAFWEV010000108.1, read as the reverse complement.
GCGGGCAAACATACTGGTCGGCAATTCCCCGTGTCATCCGGTCATAGAGTGCATCGGGATAGGTCCGGTCCTCTCATTCTCCTCCGATATAGTCTTTGCCGTCTGTGGCGGGCTGTTTTCCGTCACCCTCAACGGCGAACCTGTCAGAACGGAGAAAGCCTATGCGGCACATAAGGGGGATGAACTCAGAGTCACATACTCCCGCACCCACCGCTCATGCTGCATAGCGCTATCGGGAGACTTTGATTTTTCTCCTTCTCTCGGCAGCTACTCCACAGACATCAAAAGTTCTCTCGGAGGGATCTCCGGAAGCAGCTTCAAAAAAGGCGATATCATAAGCCTTAAAAACGTGAGAGCGTCTGTCCCGCGTCTCAATGAACGGGAACTTCCGGAACCGCCTGCCAAAGAGAATATAACCGGACTCAGGGTCATAGAAGGTCCTAGTAAGGACAGATTCACGGAAGACGGCAAATCCACATTCTACTCGGGCGAATATACAGTCTCTCTGCAGTCCGACCGCATGGGTTTCAGGCTCGAAGGTCCCGGAATAGAAACGGTATCCGGAAACGATGCCGTCTCATTCGGCATAGTGAAAGGCGCAATACAGGTGACTCCTGCTCAGCCTATACTGATGATGAGCGATCACGCCACCACGGGCGGATACACCGTCATTGCCGCAGTTATCTCTGCAGACCTCCCGAAAGCGTCGCAGCTTATACCGGGAGACAAGATACGTTTTATACGAACGACTGCCGATGAGGCAGCGGAAGCAGCCCTGCTTCAGAAAAAGAAAACGGAGGATCTGGATAAAGCCCTGAACGGCACGTTCTTCCAGAGACTCTCAGCAAAGATATCGGGGAGGAAACAGCAATGTATATAGATCTCAACAGCGATCTCGGAGAGAGCTTCGGCAGATACAGAATAGGAAACGATGAGGCGATCGTGCCTCTCGTAACATCGGTCAACGCCGCATGCGGATTCCACGCCGGAGACCCTGTGGTAATGATGAAAACCGTCGCTCTTGCCGAATCCTCGGGAACCGCGATAGGTGCACATCCGGGCTTTGACGATCTACAGGGATTCGGCAGACGCAATATGGTCCTCAGCCATGATGAGCTTCGCTCATGCATTCTGTATCAGCTCGGCGCTCTGGATGCTTTCGCGAAGGACGCCGGAACAAAGCTGCAGCACATCAAACTTCACGGAGCCATGTACAATATGGCCGCCAAGGATGCCGACATGTCGGAAGTGATCTGCCGGGCGGTAAAGTCATTCAACAGCGATCTCATAATCCTCGCTCAGGGGTCAGGAGAAACGTTTCGGGTCGCAAGAGATCTCGGAATGAGAGCTGCTGCGGAAGTTTTTGCGGACAGAGCATATAACGAGGACGGGACTCTCGTCGCAAGGTCAAGACCGGATTCAATGATCACCGACCCCGATGTTGCCATAAAGCGCGTGATCCGGATGATCACCGAAGGTAAGGTGGAAGCCGTCACCGGCAAGGACATCGATATAAAGGCTGACTCCGTATGCGTCCACGGAGACGGAGAAAAAGCCCTGGAATTCGTTAAGTCTCTCAGAAGCGCATTCGCGCAATACAAAATAGATCTCGCACCGATCAGATCCTTCATCTGATCGGTACATAACATGACCGAAGCCAAAACTCCGGTCTGATTTTTTTAGCTCCGTTTCGTTAATATCATTCCGCTCGTCCTCCTCCATACATATTTCTTTTTGTATTATTTAGCATGCGATATAATTAGATGGAAATATTGTTGTTCGGAGTCCTGGCATCGCGGCCTTCACCGCAGATATTTTCCGATTCGGCAAAGAATACGGAACAGAGTTAAAGGAGGACATCATACATGAAAAAAGCGATCGCTCTTTTGCTGATCTTTTCTGTCCTTATTCTGACCAGTTGTTTTGGTCAGTTAAAGATCAGCTATGACAAGGAAACAGTGTACAACTGTCCGAAACACGCCAAGGCCGGAGATCTAGTGCAGTTCAATACCGTGCTCGTAAACGACGCGGATCTCTACTGCTATCTCGACAGCCTCAAACTCGACCCGGTTACTGAAGGCAGCTATGAATTTGTGATGCCTGATCACGATGTTGAGATAAGAGTTGTCATCGTTTCCAACGGACTCGCCTGATCCCGGTTCCGATCCAATATTTTCGACAAGAGGCTTCAACCATGAGCGAATTGAAAAAACTGACAGATCAGGATAATTATATCTATGCATTGGCATCCGTCCCTGACAGCTATATGACCGGGGCTTCTCTGGTCAACCAGATACAGCATGAAACCGTCCCGTTTACCGTAACGGCGCATGCCATCGACAGTTCAAGGAACATAATGATATTCGGGCTGACCGACGAGATGTTCACTACCTATGTCAATCCCATGATCAAGATGACTCTTAAGTCCGTTCCGAATATCATATGGAATTCTATTAGGGATTTTATCGAACCGGGGGTTTATCTTAAGCAGTTCGCGGAGGCCATCTCCCAGATGGCACTGACTGCGGTCTCAAACACAAAACTCCCGAGCATTCTCGGCAGAGATCCGCAGAAATCCTATAACGACATGATGGCCGTCTATAATGCCTACTTTCAGCGGGAGACCTCTCTTGGCACTCCAACTTTTGCGAACAACAGCATCTTTCTTCCTCTGCTTGTGAAATACAAGGGCATCTCGAAAAGCGGTGTGCCCTGTGTCGTTCTGGCCGGCATGGACTATAAGGGATGCGAATACTACTCCAATGTATCTGCTCTCAGCGCGATCAGTCCGATCGGAGGGCTTCTGGGCAGCCTGTTCAAGACAAATCAGCAGGAAGCCGGTTCTGCCCGGTTCGGACACGGAAAACCTTGTGACGCAATCGATTGGGGGGCTGCGAACAAGTTTGCCCTGATCTGCCCGGAAGAGTACGAGCAAGAAGCCACAAAGGATTTCATTGAATTTGTCTCAACTTTCAGGATGGATCCTAATTTGAGGCAACAATTCGATCAGAAAGTCATCGAAAGATCAAACATGATGGCCAACCAGGCGATGCAGTATCAGGCAATGGCACAGCAGTCCCGGATCAATCTGCAGAGGAGCCAGCAGCAGTTGCAGCAGACCTTGGCACAGAATTCCGCTGATATGAGCAATATGATCATGGACTCATGGAACCAAAAAATGGCTTCGGACAGCCGCATTTCACAGGCCAGATCGGAAGCTGTGATGGGGGTCAATACCTACCAGAATTCCTACGGACAGAACTATCAGGTCGATGTAGTCGCAGATCATGTCTATGAGAACCAGCACGGAGAAGTTTACGGTGTGTCCGGATCTGCTCCTGACCAGTCGGTTCTGAATGATCTCAACTGGAAAGAGATCGACAAATAGTATTTCAAGCTGTTTCGAGGTCTTTATTGTTATTCACAACAATATTTACAGGAGCGCCGCTAGCGGCGCTCCTGTAATCATACCTATAACCTCTGCAGATCATTGATGTTTGTGAAGGCAGGCACAGCGTGATAGAATATAGACGCAAAATCCTGCGGATCAAGGAGAAGCAACATGAAACTGGGTATAGTCGGCCTTCCGAATGTTGGCAAAAGCACACTTTTCAACGCAATAACAAAAGCCGGGATTCCTGCTGAAAATTATCCGTTCTGCACTATCGAACCCAATGTGGGTATGGTTGCCGTACCGGATGACAGGCTCCTCTGGCTTGCAGATCTCTATAAACCAAAGAAAGTCACTCCCGCGACCATAGAGTTTGTGGATATCGCGGGGCTCGTTAAAGGCGCAAGCGAAGGCGAAGGTCTCGGAAACAAATTTCTCTCGCATATACGCCAGGTTGACGCCATAGTACATGTCGTCCGCTGTTTTGAAAATGATGACGTCATTAGCGTTATGGGCGATACGGATCCCCTGAGAGACATTGAGATCATCGACTGCGAACTTATCCTTTCGGATCTGGATATCCTGGAAAAACGAATAGATAAGGCACAAAAGGCTCTCAAAGGTGACAAGTCAGTCCAGAAGCAGCTCGATTTCATGCTGAAGGTCAAGGACTGGCTCGGCGGTATGAGGAACGCCCGTTCGATGACCGTCACCGACCAGAGAGAGCTTGAGATCCTGGATTCGCTTGAGCTCCTCTCCGCAAAACCTGTCATACATGCCGCAAACCTCTCCGAGGACGATCTCTTCAGCGGTCTCGACAATGCAGAGTACTATAAGCAGGTCAAAGAATATGCCGAAAAAGACGGATCCGAAGCCATACCGGTATGCATCAAGGCCGAAGGCGAGATGTCTCTTATGGACGATGCAGACCGCAATGAGATGATAGAGGAGTTCGGAATAGAGGGAACAGGTCTCGACAAACTGATCACTGCGAGCTACAGGCTGCTCGGCCTCATATCATTCCTCACAAGCGGATCGGATGAGTGCCGCGCATGGACGATCAGAAAAGGCACAAAGGCGCCTCAGGCGGCAGGTAAGATCCACTCCGACTTCGAGAGAGGATTTATCCGCGCCGAGATCGTTGCCTTTGATGACCTCAAGGCATGCGGAACAATGGCCGCCGCAAAAGAAAAAGGCCTTATAAGAAGCGAAGGAAAAGAATACGTTATGAAGGACGGAGATGTGACTCTGTTCAGATTCAACGTATAACAGGATACGGACGATGAAAGTATCGATATTCGGATATCCAAATTCAAATTATCACGAGAACGCGGAAAAACTGGCGGAGATCTTCGGTTGTTCTCTTTATACTGCCGAGGAAGCCGCAAGGATAAGGATCTGGGAACTTCCCGGTCCGTGGGTTGTCGAAGGCATGGGAGAATATGAGTTCTTCGACAAGCAGCTTTACGCTTCGGATATGTGCGTGTTCTACGATCCTCCCGTCTCAACCTGTGCGCTCAACGCGCTAAAGAGCAAGTCCAGTTTCGCCAGAGTTATCAATGCTCTTCTCTTTGACCGGAAAGGACCGCTCAGCCTCGTGATACGCGACACATCCAATGATTACAAGAAAAAATACATCACTATAAACAACAAAAAACAGTGGGAGGACTTCCTGAAAGGAGCAAACAAACTCGCCTCCGGAACCAGAAAGACCGAAACTCCCGCAAAAATTGAGATCCCCGAGGATGACGTCCCCGAGGATATCCCGAAATCAAAATATGATGAATAAGCAAATCGCCGGCACAGAGTGCCGGCAATTTTTTTATTCCAGTTTTCCTGCTCCGGGACATCCTATCTGCATTATGCTGCATGTTCCCTTTCCCAGAACCCGTTCCATTTCGAAGACGAAGCGGTCAGCATCGTCTTTCGGCACGAATGCCTGTATCGTCCCGGCAAACCCGCCGCCGTGAACTCTCACTGCTCCTTTCCCGTCGAGAAGCTTTTCCGCGAGCCCGAGCGCAAGAGCGACCTCCTGATGCCTGGGCTCCTTATATGTATCTATGTTCTGGAGAAATCTCCAGGACGACAGTCCGGACTCTCTGACAAGTTCGAGGAACCGGCTGACATTGCCTGTTTCTATTGCCTTTTTCTCTTCTTCTACTCTTTTGTTCTCACTGAAGACGTGCATCGCACGCATCACTGCTCTGTCACCGCATGTCTCTCTTACTTCGGCGATATTCTCCCAGAACTCATCTTCATTTACTTCCCTGAGATACTTTTTGCCGAAACAGGCGGATACGGCTGCAAGTTCATTCGGAATAGCTGCATAATCATCGGTGAGATCGGCATGGTCCGCCCCGGAATCGATTATACACATGACATACCCGGCTTTGCCGAGATCGAGTTCAAGCTTCGTGATCTCCGGGTCTTCCTTTCCGAAATCGATATGAACCACACTTCCTACGCTGGACGCCATCTGGTCCATTAGTCCGCTCGGTTTTCCGAAATATACGTTCTCGGCATACTGTCCTATCATGGCGATCTTTTCCGGGGAAAGACCTGCTCCGGTGATCCAGTTGAAAATATTGCCTATCAGGACTTCAAAAGCAGCGGAAGATGAGAGTCCGCTTCCCGACAGAACCTCGGATGACACGTATGCGTCAAAACCTCTGACAGCAAAGCCGTGATCGGCGAACCAGGCCGCAACTCCTCTTATAAGCGCCTGAGTGGTCCCTTCTTCATCATCGCGCTTTTCAAGATCTCCTATATCTACCTGCCATCTGGCAAAACCTTCCGACAGCAGGTCCACCGTCATGTCTTTCCTAAGCGAAACTGCCGCCACTGTAGCCTTGTCGACCGCAGAGGCTATGACTTCACCGTGCTGGTGGTCCGTATGATTTCCTCCGAGTTCGGTCCTTCCGGGGGCGTAGAAAATGTGGATATCTCCATCTCCGAAAGTGTTTCTGTACTTATCCTTCAGTTCTTCGTACATTTTTGCTAACTCCTTACAAAGAAAGTCCTTTGCAGTCTATGCCGCAGAGGACTCTCTTGCTTATATCCGGATTACAGGCAGATGGGATCCTTCATCTGCTCTTCAAATATCTCATCAGCTTTTTTGAAGAGTTCCTCTCTCAGTTCTTTTGTAAAATGCGGATACGGTCCGTACTGTGCCGCATTGAGGGATGCTGCGAGATTGGCATAAATGACTGTCTTGAGCGGGTGGACCTTCTCGGTGAAACCGTAGAGCGAACAGGCCGTAGAGCAGTTTCCGCATCCGGTCGCATCAACACTTGTGCCCACTCCGATGGAAGGCGAGAACCATGCCTTACCATCCTGGATCATCCAGGCTCCTTTTGTTCCGCAGCGGAAGAAACAGGGAACGCCTATCTCCTTGATGCGGGCGATGGACTCCTCTTCCGATTTTGTTGCAAACAGGTTCATCGATTCCGGGAGATTCAGTGAATAGATATCGACTTTCTTTATCTTATCTATCACTTCCGCTTCCATTGCGTGATCCTCTGTATCGGCAGTGCTGATCTCCCACATGAGATTGATCTCCGGTGCGGCAGCCCTTATGGCATCGATATACCCCCAGAAAGCAGATCTTTTTGCGGATGCCTCGATATACATTCCCTTTGTGTCGGGTGTCAGGTGCTCAAGATAGTCGTCGAGGGTGATCCTGGAGAGTTTCGCCCACTCGTCCCAGTAATCGTCTCCGTAGATGGAATACTCTTTCCACTCGCCTGACGGCTTGTATTTAACGACGGAATACTGTGTTTTCGGGACCTTGACCTTGATCCCGTCAAAAGAAATATTGTTTCTTCTGAAATAATCACCCATCTCGGCATCATAGTCAGGACCTACGCCCGTTATGAAGAGGACATCATCCGTATACGGTTTGATCCCGTTGAACGCATAGATCGACCCGCCGAGAAACCCTTTGGCTGTATGGCCGTCGGCATATTCCATATCGTTGAGGATCATGGCGCCGGCAACAATGTATTTCATAAGTATTCCTCCGAATAACAATAATAAAAATCTAAAAATATTGTACCACAAGTCCCATTCCGCACAAGTGGAGCAGCGCGAAAAACACTGTCTTAAGAATATTAGCGGATACTTTTTTCTCATATCGGTTTGAGGTCTGAAAACGACAAAAAAATCTGAAAAACGCTCAAAAAAAGTCTGTTTTACCGTTTGCTGTCCTGCGAATCGGACAGTTGTTTTGCTAAGATGGTATCAGAGGGAAGAAAAAGGTCCCTTAAAACAGCAAAAACTCTCAGGAGGTTTTAAATATGAAAAAGAACAGAACAAGAAGTGACCGCTTCTATGATTTCATGGCATCTCTCGCATTCGTATTTGATGTTGACTGGGATAATGACTACGAGACAGTTTCTGCTCCGAAGCAGAATGACCTGATCGAGCTCCCTCTCAAAGATGAGGTAGTATACAAAGACGCCGTCTGACAGCAGAAGATCCGGAGCTGCCCTGATTGGGCACGCTCCGGATCCTCCCGGTTTATCTATCTCAAATATCAGTTATATGTTCCCGCCACGCTTCTGATCATGTTTGCATAGGCTTCTACCACTTCGTCCGGTCCAAGAATGCGGACTCTGTTGCCGAACATGAACACCCATGCGAAGAATGCCGGGGACAGTTCCACATCGAGATGGACTATAAATCTGTCTTCATCGGCCTTTGTCATGATCGTGTCGCTGCCGAACCTGTCTATCACTACGTTGACAAGTGACTTGTCGAACATCATATCTACCCGCTGCCTTATTCCGCCGAACATGGAGAACTGCATCCTGATGTAGTCGCCCGGATCGAAGGCCTCGATGACCTCATTCTTATCACGGACCTCATTCGTGACTATGACACCAAGCATTCTGTCCACCCTGTAGTTGTGGACTGTGTTGCGCTCCTTCGTATAAGCAGCGAGATAATAATTGTCGTCGGCATAAAGAAGAGCTACAGGCGTAACGATGTACTCTGCTCCGTCTTTTCTCAGGACTCTCTTCTTTTCCATGGAATAATCAAAATACCTGAAGGCAAGCTTCTTGTTGTTCAGGATAGCGGTATGAATGGCATCTATGCTGTAATAGATGCTCTCATTCATGGTCTTGACCCTCTTTTCGACATAGACCTGCCGCTTAAGCTGACTGGCCTGAAACCTGCTTGTTTCCTTTGAGAGCTTATCCACCAATTGGAGGCTCTTTTTTCTTGTTATGAATTTGGAAGACCCTACTGCGTCTGCCAGGAGTTTCAGTTCCGCCAGTTCAAAATTTCTGGAGATCAGTTTATAGCTGTACTTATGTCCTTCTCTTGTAGTGATTATATCGAGCCCGAATTTTTTGAGAAGTTCTATATCCGTATATACTGACTTCCTCTCGGCATCTATCTCATTGTTATTGAGGTAATCGATAATATCGTCGACCGTGACGCCGTGATCCTCATCAGTATCCGTCTCAAGATATCTCAGCAGATACAGCAGTTTCAGCTTTGCATTTTTGTTTCCCGCCATGTTCGCCTCCAAAGAATGGACTGATACAAATATACATGATTTTAACTGTCCGTTCAATAGTACTTTTATTTTTTTAAGCGATCATCCCCATCCCTGAAAATAAGCGTCACTTCTGGTCTTCTTTCCGCTATTCTCGATTGAATTCGAGTCTCATGTTTGATATATTGTTATAGAGTTTATTATTAATTAATAATAAATGCAGAATACTAACAGATCATGGAGGACCTGCGATGTCTGACAATGATAAAAATGGGAGCTACTTCAATGATGAAGATGCTCGCATAATCGCAGAGCGCGTTGCAGCGATCAAAGCTCAGAAAGCTGCAAAAGCAAAACAGCAGGCCAGTGTCGAAGCACCGACAAAGGCCGTCGAAAGAGAGGTCTCCGAGACCGCCAAAGCAAATGCGGAAGAAGTCGCAAGACAGCAGGCGGAAGCCCGCAAGAGAGCCGCAGATATTGCAAGAAGACAGGCGGAACAGGCCAGACTCGAAACTGAAGCCAAATCCGAAGCCCGTTCCGAAGACAAGGAAGAGCTTCTCAGCGCATTTGAGAAACTCGATGAAGAAAAAAAATCCTCTGCAGAGGGATCCGGATTCAAGTACAAGATGGTGGACAGTGAGACAGCTGAGATAGATACCGAGGTCAGTATGCCGGAAGATAAACCCGTGAAAAAGGTTGATACGTCCAAATCATCAAAATCATCCAAAGGCGGCAAGAAGAGCGGAAAATCCAAACTGCCGATGATCCTGCTTATCCTGGCAGCAGTACTGCTTCTCGCAGCAGCAGGCATGATAGCATATTATTTCATGAGCGGCGGACAGAACTCCCCATTCTACTCCGCTCCGAAAGAGCAGGCTCTCACAGGCGCCGGTCATACATATACGGTTGACAGTCCCGAGAAGCTTACTCTTTACCTCAAGCACCCGTCTCTCCTTCCGGGAGATACTATCGTTCTCGCAAATAACATCGATCTTGATGTAAATGAGAACTTCAACGGTTATCTCAGCATGCCGCTCATCAACTTTGACACGTCAGGCGGCAGACTGAACCTCAACGGCGGCACTGTCGTAATGAGCAGCGGCAGATCCGACTCCGTAAGCCTCGACGGTGTCAACATCAACAGCAATGTCTACATTGAAGCGCCCAATGCAAACCTCACATGGAGCGGTGCATCAGCCTTCGATTCAAATATCGATGTTGCTACTCTCAACGGTTCAGCCCACACAAGAAATCTTGCCGTCAAGGCAGTCGGAACGAAGTTCACGGTTCCGGTAACTGTTTCCAACTCGACATCCGGTGCCCTTGCAAATGCAGAAGTCACCTTCTTCTCAGACGCATTTGTCTTCTGTGACGGAAAAACAATAACTGTCGAGAACATCCCTGCAAACGGATCCCTCACTTTGGATGTTCCGGTCATCGCCACACAGGGAGGGCGCCACAATATTACAGCTTCCGGTCAGGGCATCTCCGGTTCCAGCGCATATGTGGATATCCTCGGTACGGGTTATTACACAGGAGACGTCAATATCTACACATATCAGGAGAAATATTATGAGCAGTATCCGCATGCTGTAGATGTGGCAAGAAAAGCCTATTCACTCGGTTTCTCCTTCGTGGGAAGCACAGGCAAATCCGCATTCGGAGAGCTGCCGACAGAATCCGAACTCAACTCCATCAGAGGTTCTGACAGATTCATCGTCAACTCCAATGCTGAGATGGTCACACAGGACGGCGGAGTCATGTTCATAGGTTATCCGACAAACGAAGAACTTCCGTCTGTCGATTACGAAAAGATCGATGGTGTGCCGCTCTGGACGTTCCAGGATACCGTAAGACAGGGTTACGATCTCGGCGCAGCCGGAATCATCACACATCCGTTCACATTCGGAATCATCCAGGATAAGATCGATCAGATCCGCGTAACAAGACAGTTCTACGGTATAAACATTATAGAACCGGGCGCTCCGTACGATTCCATGGAATGGCGCGTCGGAATGAACGTGTGGGACAACATCAACTCTCTTGGAAGAATGAGAGCTTTCGCCACAGGTTCCAGTTCCACAGCTGATGTCGGCTGCATAGGATATGCGTTCATAGGCGGATATTTGGGAGATGTCTCAGACGATGCTCTTGTAGATCTCATCAAGAACGGAAACTATTATGCCGGAAACGGTCCGTCACTCACATTTGAGCTCGGCGGCAAACATATGGCGGAATCCTTCACTGCAAAGGAAGGCGAACCTGTATCCCTCAAAGTCTCAGCTTATGCGGAATCCCCGCTCAAGTCCGTGACTCTTTACAGATATGATGTGACTTATTCAACATCGGATCTGCATCCGGAAACGGTTTATTCTGTTGACCTTTCAGGGCAGGGCAAATACTCATACTCTGATTACACGACGATCTCCGTAGTTCCGACAAGTTACTACCGACTGGTAGTAGTCAGCGAGCAGCCTAAGGTCGCAGGCGCGGATGAAGTGGGATATGCAGTATCCAATCCGATCTTTATCGATCCGGCAAACGAAAATTCCGCAAACGCTTCCATAACCTCCATAAGCTATCTCGGGGACTCCTCTAAAGATACAAGCGAGCTCAAGATGGCAGAAGACGGAACATATTACATCCAGTGCAACGGCGGACTTTTCTCACCTGCAGGAATAACCGTTGAGTCCACGGGAACATCCAGCATCGACTATCATGTCAACGAAAGCGATCTGTTCCCGGATTATGTCACAATACACGTTGTTGCAGCTGACGGCAAGTCATCCACTTCCGAAAAGATCTATATCGTAGAATAAGGAGTATGGTCATGAGCGTTATAGAAAAGATCCTTGATTTCACAAAAGCGAATCCGGTGCTTTATTTTGCATCCGTCGACGGCAACTGCCCGAGAGTACGCCCTTTCGGTTCCATCATGGAATTTGAGGGAAAACTCTACATGGGCATGGGCGATTACAAGGAGAGTTACCGCCAGGTCCGCGAGAATCCGAATATCGAATTCTGCACATGCGCCGCAGACGGCACATTCCTGAGAGTCCGCGGAAAAGCGCATTTCGATGACAGGATCGAAGTGTGGAATGCATTCCTTGCCGACGAGCCGGGGCTTGCCGATCTCTATACGAGAGAGATCGGAAACAGGATGGCAAACTTCTATTTTGAGAACGGATATGCCGAGTTCCAGTTCGGTGACGGTCACTTCGAAAAGTACTGTTTCTGATATTATCTCAAGCAAAGCCAAAATCGGGAGCTTCCCGGACAGCATGTCCGGATCTCCCGATTTTTCTGTTTCTTTGTTCACTTTTCTGCTGCCCTATACTAACAATTAGCGGGTGGTCGCAATCTCTTCCGGTTTTGACCTTTTCCCGTTGTAGGCTATAATGGACATGTTGGATAAATTCAAACACTTTACAGAAAGGACTGATATCATATGGCAAAAGATATTTTCGAAAAATGCTACAAGAGATCACGCGTCGATGACGCCAAGGATCTGGGAATATACCCTTATTTCCACGCCCTTGAGTCAAAACAGGACACCGAAGTCATCATGGAAGGCAAAAGGCGCATCATGCTCGGCTCAAACAACTATCTGGGCCTTACGACCAATCCGGAAGTCATAGAAGCCGGTGTCAAAGCCTATAAGGAATTCGGTTCCGGATGCTCCGGTTCCAGATTCCTAAACGGTACTCTGAGCCTACATCTCGAGCTTGAAGCCGAGCTCGCAAAGTTTCTTGAGAAAGAAGCAGTAGTGACATTTTCAACAGGATTTCAGTCGAATCTCGGGATCATAAGCGCAATCGTCGGCAAATCCGATTATGTGATCATCGACAGAGAAGCTCATGCCAGTATATACGACGGCTGCAAGCTTTCCTACGGCAAGACACTTCGTTTCAGACACAACGATATGGAAGACCTTGAAAAGCAGCTTCAGAAAGTGCCGGATGAGAACGGCTGTCTGATCGTTACCGACGGCGTCTTCTCAATGGGCGGAGATATCGCGGATCTCCCGAACATCTGCAAACTTGCAAGAAAGTACAACGCCAGAGTCATGGTTGATGACGCACACGGTCTCGGAGTTCTGGGCAAAGGCGGAAGAGGTACTGCAAGCTATTTCGGACTTGAAGACGAAGTGGACATCTATATGGGAACATTCTCAAAGTCTCTCGCGTCTCTCGGCGGTTATATGGCATCATCGGCAAAAGTCGCCGAATATGTTAAGCATGTCTCCCGTCCGTTTATCTTCTCCGCATCAATGCCTCCCGCTTCCGCAGCTGCCGCACTCACTGCCCTCAGGATCCTTGAGAATGATCCGTCTCTTGTCGAAAAACTACAGGGCAATGCCAGATACATGAGGTCCGCACTTGCACAGAAGAATATACGTATGAGAGAGTCAAACGGCGAGATGATCCCGATCATTCCGATCTATACGTATGAAGAGATAAAGACCCTTACCATAGCCAAAGATCTGTATGATCACGGTGTATATGTTAACTCCTCTCTGCCGCCTGCAACAGCTCCTCACGAGTGTCTGCTCAGGACCAGCCTAATGGCATCTCATTCACATGAGCTTATCGATGAAGCCGTCGGCATCATTGCGGAAGTCCTCAGCAATTACCAGCTTGAGCCCGAACTCTGATCTTAAGTACATATCAAAACAAGACTCTGCTTTTTCTGTTGTGACCCCTGTCAAGTAGACAGGACAAATAAATAAAAGATTAGAAAGAATCTACTGTGTTTCACGATGCAGTAGATTCTTTGTATGTGTAAGATCTTTTTGAGTCGGGGAGACGAGAAAAGATCTTACACTTTACTGCGCGGCATATTTAGATTTGTATTTCTGGATTCGCTTGTTTTCCGGAATAGGATACTGTATTGGGTCAGTGGCAGCCAGAGCTTCAGTTCTGACCTGGAACGGAGTCTT
>JAFWEV010000107.1 GCA_017512745.1 Oscillospiraceae bacterium | reverse complement strand
CTGCGGGGTCGTATGAGACTGTCTCCACATGAAGACTGTCTATATAGTCCTCGTCGAGTACTTTAAGGGTCACGTCTCTGAATATGCCGCTTCCCGAATACCACCTGCAGTTGGGTTCGAGGGAATTGTCCGCGGTCACCGAAATCCTGTTCTTCCCCGCTGTAACCGCTTCCGATATATCCGCATCGAAACAGGAATATCCGTACCTGTGCCTTGCAACTTCCCTGTCGTTTACGGTCACAATACAGTTCTGATACACGCACTCAAAATGGACGATAATGACCTTTTGCATCTCGTCTTCTGAGACTTCAAACTCCTTGGAATAGGTGTATCTGCCACCTGGGTAATAGCCGCTGTTTATGCCGTTGATGCAGTCGTCTTTCCTTTTTTCCCTGATCATTGCATCATACGGCAGGTCGACTTTTCTTGAACCACCCTTAGAATCCGTCAGTATCCAGTTTTTGTTGAAGTTATATTCCATATTTTTTTATTTTTTACCTGATTCTATCTTAAAAAATATGGATTGTGTTGTAATATAATTTTGTGCGGATTATTATAAATTTATCCAGAGAGGTAAAATTCATGGACAACAACAGAAACAAGTGGATAAACGAGAATAAGGAACGGTTCACAAGGGATTCTTACCGCACTCTCATAGGCTCAAACATGGCCAGGACCATGTACGATGCCAGGGACTACGAGGTGGTCCACGGGACGTATCAGTTCGAGATGGCGATGCTCGAATATATAAAGCAGGGCAACGCCGAAAAAATAAAGGAATTTCTTCTCGAATCCGTGGACAGGCAGTCTTTCAACGAGGGAAAGCTTGCAGAAAACGAATTGAGACAGGTCAAGAATATCTTTATTGGGCTTGTCGCCATGATCGGAAAGATGGCGGCGATCCCTTCCGGCGTTCCTGTAGAGCAGGCTTACTACATGATCGACACATATACCCAGCAGTGCGAAGCCCTGAACACCATGGATGAAGTATATGTTCTGCAGTACAGCATGATAATCGACTTCACTTCCGAAATAGGCAAATACATGTTTCCCTCAAAACTCTCCCCTGCTATCCACAGCTGCACGAACTACATTATTCAGCACCTCAATGAACCGCTTACCGCAAGAGACGTCATTGAGTTCTCCGGAAAGAGCAGATCCTCCCTCTCGGAACAATTCAGGAAAGAGACCGGCAGTACGATAAGCAAATACATAACGACCTGCAAGATCCGCGAGGCAAAGGTCCTCTTAAGGTATACGGACAAACCTATCTCAGAGATATGCAGCCATCTCGCCTTCTCATCCCAGCCGTATTTCCACAACGTATTCAGGAAAGAGACCGGGATGACTCCGATCGAATTCCGCAATTCCGCGGTGTAAACCATTATATAAACAGAAACCCGTTTATTCAGAGATCAGCACGGACAGACACAATATGCAGAAACCTTTTTCCGTTCTTATTAACAACAGCAGCGACGCGGTCAGCTATATGGTGAACGAGATAGCCCATATATGCCGCGATATGAAAAAACGCGCACCCGGAACAGAGGGTGAGCGCGAAGCTGCGGAATATATGGCAGAAGTTCTGAGAAATGACTGCGGATGCGATGAAGTTACGATCGAATCATTTAAGGAGCACTCCGACGTTTTCTGGGGTTACTTCTATTTTTCCATGACTTTCGATGTTCTCTGCGCCCTCACTTTCTTCATATC
Organism: Oscillospiraceae bacterium; assembly: GCA_017512745.1. Classification (GTDB taxonomy): domain Bacteria; phylum Bacillota; class Clostridia; order Oscillospirales; family Ruminococcaceae; genus RGIG5675. The sequence goes on along the minus strand of JAFWEV010000107.1, from coordinate 48,699 downwards.
TCCTGCCTTGAGCATCCTCTTCGGAGGGCTTGCTCTTTTCATATTCGTATTTCATTTCCTCATGTACAGGCAGATACTGGATCCTCTCTTTCCCGAGAAAACCGGTACGAATGTGACCGCAGTGCGCCGCTGCACCGGAGAAGTGAAAAGGCGCGTTTTCCTGAACGGCCACATAGACGCGGCATGGGAATTTCCTCTCAACTATCGGTTCGGAGGGATAGTATTTGAGATACCGGGAGTCATGGCACTTATAGGCGTCCTGTTCTATATATCGATCTCTATCATCAGTCTCACATCCGGTCCCGCATGGACAGGCACCGCGGCAAAGTTTGGGCTTTTCTTTATGCCATTTTTCATTCTTGTAGCAAAGACATACGAGCCGAAAACCATAGTCGACGGCGCCAACGACAACCTGACCGGATGCTACATGGGCATTTCTCTTCTCAGACAGATGGAAAAGCATGGTATCACTCTTGAAAATACCGAACTGGGCGTTATCTTAACGGGGTCTGAAGAAGCGGGTCTTAAGGGGGCAAAAGCCTGGTGCAAGACACATAAAGACGATTACAAAGATGTTCCGACATATATAGTGTGTTTTGATACAATACACGATCCCAGATATCTCATGGTCAATGAGAGAGATCTCAACGGTACCGTGAAGGCGGATCCTGAGCTCTCCAGGGTTTTCTTTAATGCAGCGGAACAGGTTAAAGTCCCCTGCAGGCGGGGTTGGGTCCCTCCATTCGGTGGATCCACGGACAGCGCGGCATTTACTCAGGGAGGATTCAGGTCCGTTGGCATCACCGGACTCAACCACGTCCTCGAGGACTATTACCACACAAGAAAAGATACCCCGGATAATCTTGATATCCAGGGTATCGATAACTGTTATAAGGCAACTGTTGCCATGATCTCGATCATGGGTGGATCCTGAGATCTTTACTTGGTGCAGAGGGATCCTATCACGGAGCGATATCCACCCAGATCGCAGGGCGTATTGTTATAAACATCCTGGCTTTTTCGTTATCCATGATATCATCACCTTTTATATTCGCTTAATTACACAACTATTGTCTAATCTGTAATAATCATGATTGTTCGTCATTTTAAACAGATTTTCATCTGTGATTGAACGACACAAAATACAGGAAAAATTACACTGTTGTCCTTATGAAGTCAACAATTATCTTATCCGCAGGAAGCCACTTGACTGAATCAAATTCATCAAAACTGAGCCACTTCGCCGCTTCATGCTCAAGCAGCGTGAGATTGCCATCTGTAACAGTAGCCCAATAGCTTGATAACCTCAGATCAAAATCGGGATATGCAAAATCCACGGTTTTTATATGGTCTCCGACAGTAATGTCCGTTGCCAGTTCTTCTCTGATCTCACGGGCAAGAGCCTCTTCAGGTCTTTCCCCTTCTTCGATCTTCCCTCCCGGGAACTCCCACCAGTCTTTATAATCTCCATATCCTCTCTCGGTCGCAAATATCCTGTCACCGTCGCGGATAACTGCACAGACAACGTTGATACGTCTCAATACTGCTTCCTCCAGTCAGTTTATATTTGATCGATATGCTAACTCTAAGATCTGTCTCTTTTTATGAATCCGATGTGTGATTCAGGAGTGCCATATCCGAAAACGATGCTTTTCATTATCTGCTCCCAGTCGGAATAGGCTTCCGGAATGTCTTCATAGTATCTGGCTCTTGCAGTATGCGTCGTCAGGTCTTTGATTATTATAGTTGCTCCGTCGTCTTTAGTGAGGTCCAGTACAAACGAATACTCTGTATTGGTTTCCGGATCGGTGCATACCAAAATTGTTTTTGTTTCTGGTTTGTACATATACGCAAATCCCGTTCCCTTCCTTGTTCTAAGCAGGTTGGATACCGTTAATTCAGATATGCATCAGTGATATGCATTACTTCTCTGATAATTGATATATTCCTGTCTACCGATTTGCACTCAAGAGAATGATTGCAGTCCGGATATGAGTACAACTTTATATTCATATTATTTGCTAATTCTTTGACCTTTCTGACATCCGACCATGGATCGGCATCACCTATAAATCCCACTGCATCCTCAGTTGAAAACATAAAGGTCTCCTCAAGCGGTGTGTACCATATCTGTCTTCCATTTATCTTATACTCTGCAGCATACTTGGCAGCTATGATTGTTCCGATACTCTTCCCTATAAAGACGATGTCTGCGTACTTCGAAAAGCTGATCTGATCAAGTTGCCCTACCGATTGACAATAAGCCATAAATACCGCCTTCTGCATCATATCCGGATCTCCGACGATCTTAGCGGGAAGATCTTTATACTCAACGTGGAAGATTTCATAACCTTTGTTATGCAGCAGCTTGGAAGCATAGTACAGCAGCGGTTTATCTCTGTGATATCCGATACCAGGAAGAAGAATAGCCAGTTTTTTTGAATTCATTGAGTTCCTCTTTATTTTTTATTGCCGATGGCTGCGATCATTCGTTTAAGTTCAGCCTCTGACGGAACGGCGTGGGCATTTTCAGATCCTATCGTGTAACTGGCTACAGCAATACCGTATTTAACACATTCTTCTATCGAATGGTCTTCAGCATAAGCCGTTAAAAAGCCAGCATCGAATGCATCTCCGGCACCGACTTTGTTAACTATATTGGTTGGAAGAGTCGGGATACTAGTGTATTCACCGTTATTTATGATAAGGACATCATTTGCGCCGTCTCTTGCTATAACTGTTTTATCTGAATATATCTTGGAGAATGCTATAGCAGAAGACCCAAACTCATGGATACCAGTGAACGGTTCAAACTCATCTGAACCTGAGCCGAAGACGATGTTGCATTCAGCGATCATTCGGTCAAATATCTGACGTCTTTCTGGTGTGAATCCCCATGTCTCTATTCGAAGATTCAGATCAAGGGTACACTTGCAGCCGGTTTCTCGTGCCACCTTTGCGAATCGAATCATCTCTCTTTCCTGCTCAGCATCTTCGCGAATCATAACTCCCGCAAAATGAATAATTGAACTCTTTCTGGCTATTTCATTATCTATTGAGTATTCTTCAAAAAAGAAAGAAGGAACATTATTGTCGTTCCAGATCATCATTTCACGGTCATCATTATCCAGAATCGCAACCATACACAGGCCATCCGGGCCTTCCTGCCGCAGATAGTCAGTGTTGACCTGATATTTATTCAATTCCTTTAAAATAAAGTTCCCGTGGCTCTCGGCAGAGACTTTAGAAGCTATCATTACGGGAGCCCCTAAAGCGGACGCAATGAGAATCGTATTTCCGGAAGTGCCGCCAAGCCTTCTAAATACCTGCGGCCTTTGAACATCCGGATCTTTCATAAGCTCCATATTTCGAAGATATTGCTTGAATTCCCCATACGGAACAATAAGGTCCACACATACGTCACCAACACAGGTGACGTATTTCTTCTGTATACTCATATCTCACTGTGAGCCAGTTTGCAGAATTCTCTCACTTTTTCTATATCTTTACAGAGCAGTTTCCCATTCTCATCTTTAATGCTTGTTTTGGTAAGGGAATCAACACCATATGGTCTGACGGTACGGATCGCATCAACAACATTATCCGGACCCAAGCCTCCGGCAATGATTACAGGGATACTCACGGAATCAACAATTTCTTTGTCCAGACTCCAATCATGCGGCTTGCCTATTGCACCTATACCACCATGGGAGTTAGGGATCATAGTATCAAGAAGAAGCAAATCTGCATATGGCGCAAGTTTATGTGCTTCATCTACTGATTCTTTTCCAATGACACCAATAGCCTGCATGATCTTTATATTAGGATCCACCGCCTTTAGTTTTTTTACGAACGCCGGATTAGACTTGTATGCTCCGCTCAAATGAACCACATCTGGTCCCGTTTTGAGGACAAAGTCTATTATCAAATCTTCTTCATTAGTGGCGGGAATAAGCACTTTGACAGCTTTGTCTCCAATAGCATCGAAAATTGCTTTTGCTGTGTCGATCGATGCAGCACACGGGCAATCCCACCCTTCCTGCTGAACAAGAACACCTATGTGATCTGCTCCGGCTTCTATGCACGCAAGACCCTCTTCAACGGAAATAATAGAGTATATCTGAGCTTTCATATTCTTCATCCTTTCTGTTATTTCAAAACTCCATTCTGATAACCTTTCTTGAGATAATCATTCAATACGAGACTCTCACAATTAATATAGCACCCTTTATGTCATATAGACAAAAGAGTTTTAAATGTGTTTCTGATCAGTAAATAGAAATAAGGACGAGAAAACTATCGGTGATCTTTTATTTAAGAATATTTAGATCAATATGCACATAATCACCTATTTATCAGTACTTCAGGCTCTATGTAATGATTGTGAAATATCTCACTGACTGTTGACCCAAATTCGTTGATATAGATCACACATATCACATTTTATCCGTTAGTTCGCGCAATCTTTTCTCAGCGTCACCAATGTTATATCTGAATGACCCTTCTACACCGAATTCTTCTACGACAAATGATGCGGATACAGTGCCGTACATGACTGCCAAGAGTAGGTCTCCCGTTTTCAAAAGCCCTAGGGTCATACCTCCGCAGAAGGAATCCCCCGCTCCAGTGGGATCCTTCGCTTCTTTGACCTCGAATGCCGGTACAAAGTGCGGAATCATGTCGGATGCCCGCATGAAGCATGAGCCTCTCGCCCCGAGTTTAATCACCGCGTTCGGAGCTCCCAGATTTATGAGACCTCTTAGGCATTCCTCGGGATCTGCATTCTCCCCAAACAGAGACCGTGCCTCTATGAAGCTCGGCGCTACGATATCAGCTCTTTTGAATAGATCTGTTAGTTTATCCGCGTATTCAGGACGCATGTATCTCGGGCTCGTGTCGAGGACCACTTTCGAATGAGGAGCGTATTCTTCGATCCAGTCGAGATATCCCATCTGTCGCTCATATTTTCTCGCACAGAGAGTTATTCCGGTGGCGCTTTTGTAACTGTCCGGGATATCCGATCTTGTCGGCGCGTACAAGTCCTCGCCCGTGCGGTAGACATCATTTTCAATGATACCTTCAAGTTCGCTTTCAGCTTGCCGGATCATCTCGGGAGTCACAGTGTTTATATCAGTCCGCTCGCCACTTTCGTCGTATGTCAGAAGCGAAAGCATAAGGTGTCTGGCGGGAAGGTGTCTTATCCCTCTCGTATCGAATCCCGCTTTTTTGAGGCTGTCTATCCATTCTTCAGAAAAGTCTTTCCCGGCTCTTGCTACTATGCCAACCGCATCACTGGTCCAGAGTCTCATGCCCGCCGCGGCATACGGGGCATTGCCGCCAAAAGATCTCTCGGTGGTCACCCCGTTACGATCAACGACCGTATCTATACAAAGACATCCGATGGAAAAACACTCCATATTGAATAGTTGCTCCTTAAGCTTTCTCTGTGAGTCTTGCCAGTCTCTCTCTTTCCTTTGAGAGATAGAATCCCAGCATCTGCACCGGAACCGAACACAGGAAATTTGCGAAGAATTCCGACGTTTCCGGTACGAACACCGCGGAATCCGCTTCCTTTGCGACTTCCATCTCGCTCACGTTCGTTATCAGGTGGACCCTTCCCTCCATCATATGTCCAGCGAGAATGGTATCCATTGCTCTTGCGTTTGTTGCTCCTCTCGGGGCTATTACGAAGATCGGATCTCCAGCCTTTGCAGTTATATAATGATGGAACTCTTCAAGATTGATCGCTATGGCTCTGGCTGTCGTGCACTCCTTGACCTTCGCTGCACCAAACTCAGCGCATGTGAAGTAAGGCCCGCCGCCCGCAAAAACGGAAAAGTCCTGTGTTGACAGTTCTCTTGCCCTCGACTTTGCCCAGTCTTCGGAGTTTCGTATAGCCGTCTTCATAAGCTCCGGGATAGCCAAGAACTCAGCCTTTGTCTTCCCGATGAACTCGGAATCTGCAGTACCGAGATTCTCCGCCAGTTCAAAAGCCAGTGCTATCACCATCGCCATGGCGGATGTGGAAGACTGTGTCGGCCATCCCTTTCTCTGAGCGTGGATGTAGAGGCTCATAGAGGCTATGGCATTGAGAGGAGACTCAATGGTATTTGTAAGAACCAGTGTTTTCGCGCCAAGCGCCTTTGCCACCATAATGCTCTCGATCACGCGTATGGTCTTCCCACTCGAAGAAAGTCCTATAACGAGCGTATTCGATGTGACAAGTTTGTTATAGTAATAGTTGAAGTCGTATGACTCGCAGATATCACAGTCAATCTTAAGCAGGGTTTCAAGAAAGTATTTCGTTCCCCTTACAGCCGCGATGCTGTCTCCGCACCCGAGCATTATTATCTTGTCGATCGGAGTTTCGCATAGTTTTTTTGCGACTGCTGTGATGTTCTCCTTCTCTTCATTTATGGTCTCTGCTATCTTGGCAGGCTGCTCCAGGATCTCGCCGTATGTTATCTCGGATCTGCGCAGTCTCTCGGGATCAAGCTCGCCCGCACCTGCGTGCATCTCCCATGATGAATGCCAGAGTTTGTCATATATCTCCATCAGGAATTGCCTGTCAGCTTCGGATAATATGGAATCTTCCCTTAAAAGTGGAGGAAGCGCTTTGAATTCCATGATCATTACTCCTCAAATACATAAAAGTTATTGATTTTAATTATAAATCAAAAAGAGTATAGTTTCCTCTTCCCATAAATATAAACCTACGTCATAATACCAGGAACAGATATTTCAGGCCTGATAAGAAAACTGATATAATCAAAGAGACAGTTGTATTTAATAAACAGCTCCGGAGGATAGGTCAAATGTCACTGGTGAGCAAATTTGTGAACCGTTCTTTTAAGAAAAGCGACGAGAAAAGGGATGCAGGCTTAACTACGCCCGATGACATCTTACGCTTTGACGATATAGTTTACGGACCTGATCAGAAATGGCAGAAATTGGACGTGTACAGGCCAAAGGACATGGAAGGAAAACTGCCTGTCATAGTCAGCGTTCACGGAGGAGGCTGGGTCTACGGTGACAAGGAGCTTTATCAGTATTACTGCATGAGTCTCGCCCAACTTGGTTTTGCCGTGATCAACTACACCTACAGGCTTGCTCCGGAATTCAAGTATCCTTCCTCAATGGAGGACACCGATCTTGTCTTCGTCTGGGGAGAGGAGCATGCGGAAGAATTCGGACTCGACTGGAACAATTTGTTTGCCGTGGGAGACAGTGCCGGTGCGCATATGCTGGCTCTTTATGCATGCATGTGCTGTGACCCTGCTTTTTCCGAAGAAAACGGATTGCTGATCCGCGGCAGATGCCCGGATGCAGTCGCTCTGAACTGCGGAGTCTACCGTGTGGAAAAATGCAAAGGACCGGATCTCACCTCGGCTCTCATGAAGGACCTTCTTCCCGGAAAAGGAACCGAAGAAGAACTCCACCGCATCAGTCCCATTTATCATCTGCCGAAAGACTTCCCTGCCGCATTTGTTATGACAGCTGCAGGAGATTTTCTGGCCTCGCAGGCCGCTCCCATGACTGAGGCCCTCAAAGCCCTCGGCGTGGAAGCGGAGTATCACTATTACGGAGATAAAGAGCATATGCTGGGTCACGTTTTCCATGTCAATATGCGTCTTAAAGAAGCCCACGACTGCTACATGGATGAAGCGGAATTCTTCAGACGACATACCAAGTGATCTGTGCGCAATCATCCCTCAAACACCAACAGATCTGTAATTTAAGCCGGACTGCACATGCAGCCCGGCTTTTTATTGCATCTGTTCCGTCAGAGTCCCCGATTTCCTTTCGCAGAGAATCAGAGAAGAAGACATGTATCATCTCGGTATACTCTTCCTTTCAATATATGTTATGGGGAATTAATAACTAAGATACTGCTGACAGGACGTTTTTCCGTATAAACAAGGCCTGTTTACGCATTCTTAAGTTCAATAATAAACACCCGTGTCCAACAAATGTCTCACGGAACGCCTTTTTTTTGCAAAAATTTGAGCCGGAGAAGAAAAAAATATCTCTTCCGACTCAAAAGTTCTTTCTCTTTATTCTTTTCCCTCAAGCTCCGCCCCGAGTTTTTTTAAGTATTCCTCCATAAACGCGTGTCTTTCTCCGGCTATACGTTTTGCAGTTTCCGTGTTCATTTCATCCTTTAACAGAAGTAGTTTGTCATGGAAGTGCTTCACGGAATCCTCAAGACTTCTTCCGTGTTCTCCGCCGTATGCGAAAGTCCTCGCTATCCCGACTGCTCCCATTGCATCGAGCCTGTCTGCGTCCTGAACTATCCTGCCTTCGGGAGTGTCTGGCCGCTTTCCCCTGTTCTTTGAGAACGATACCCCATTTATGATTCTACAGATCCTTTCCGCATAATCTTCCGACACCCCCTGTGACGCAAGGAACTCCCTTGCGTTGAGGTTGTCCTCCGTATTGAAGAGTTTGTGGTCGTCGGCGTCGTGGAGAAGCGCTGCGAGCGCAACGAGAGTTCTGTCGCACTCCTCTTCCCCGTCGCATATCAGCATGGCGTTCGCGTATACTCGCAGGGTGTGGTCGGCGCCGTGTCCGCCGGAGTTTCCGGAAAACAGTTCCACCGCGTATTCCTTTGCCGCTTCGGTAACTCTTGCGTCATCCATCGCGCTTACTCCTTAAGGAGAAAAGTCTCTATATATTCGGCAATACCGTCCTCATCGTTGGAGCCTATGACAAGATCGGCATTCTCCTTCACTTCGCTGAACGCGTTTCCCATGGCGATGCCCGTTCCGCAGAGTTTCAGCATGCCGAGATCCAAAAGGTCGTCACCGAACGCGGTTATGTGTTCTCTATTCACACCTGTGGCGCTGCAGATCTTTTCTATGGCACTGGCCTTGGTTATGCCCTTGTTCGTTATCTTGTACCAGTATTCATCGGTGAATCTCACAAAGTCGCAGTGTGGGAGCTTCTCTCCCAGCGCCCGAGCTTTATCCTCATCGAGGATCCTGACGCACAGTTTGAGCCCCTCTGAATCCCAGTCGGAGAAGTCCGTATAAATGTCGCCCTCCCAAGTGTTCCCGAAGAAGGGATTCTCGTCCGGGTAGTTTTTGAAGTGGTCGTCTTCCGTGTCCACCGTTATCTTGCAGTCCGGTCCGACTATCTCCTTTGAGAGGCGTATTATATCGTTCACCTCATCGGCAGACAACGAGTTCCTGTAAATGGCCTTGCTCCCCTGCAGTCACTAGAGCTCCGCTGCTGGCGATGATGACATCGGGTCTTACTATATCCGTATATTTCTCGATATTGCTCATTCCCCGGGAGGTCGAGAACCCGAGCAGATACCCCGCCGCACGTGCTTTCCCGAGAGCAGCGAGAGTTCTTCCGCTTATTATCTTGTCGGTCGTGAGAAGCGTTCCGTCCAGATCAAAGATCAGCAGCTTTTTCTCTACTTCCGTTCTCACGGAAACCGGGTTTTGCATGGTCATTCTTCTCCTGCGTCTTTCTTTCTGTTTCTTTCCCGTTCTTCGCGTTTATTTCTTCTCTGCTCGCGGTTGTTCGCTTCCGATGCGAACAGTTCGACGGCGGCGTCGGTCAGTTCATCCGGCCATACGGTATTCCTCGACCCGTAAAACTTTGCCCACGGGCAGAGTTTTCTGCACTCATCGTCGAATATGATTGTATACGGAGGTCCGCACCTGTCGTCCACTGCCATATACATATGGCGTCCTTCGTACATAACAGAGGCAGCGTCGCCCTCTGACATGCTCTCATCGAGAGAGCAGAACTGTTCCTCCGTCAGCTCGTATATATGATAACCCTGAAAGTCCCCGTACTCGCCGAAGTACCTTCCTGTCTCTTCGTCACGGCAGGCTTTCCAGTATGATCCTTCCTTGAACTGCATATTCTTTCTCCTTCTGAAGTCATCAATCTGACGAGACTTTTTCGACAGTCCGCATGTTTTCCCAGCTCTGAAGTTCCAGAATGTTTCCCTCCGGATCCTTCGCATACACAAATACTGCTCTCTTGCCGTCTCCGTTCGGATCTTCAGCCGTCACCAGTTCGCCGACGGTGGAGCCTCCAGTCTCTATCACTTTCTTTAGCGTCTCCCTCACGTCGTCGACCTCGAACGCTATGTGCGCAAATCCCGGACGATTTGTGACGGAGGGAAGCCTCTCCTCCATCTCGTCATATGAGTATATCTCAAGCGTCGGATGATCCCCGCCGTATCCGGGCAGCAACAGATGTTCCCCGGTGATGTGCGCGTCCTTCATACCGGTGAGCCGGTCGAGCCATTCGCCTCTCTGATCTCTATCTTCGCCTATGGACCTGCACCCGAGGACCTCCTTGTAGAAAGCAATGAGTCTCTGACAGTCCCTTGCGATGAGGTTTGTGTGCGCATATCTGAACATTTTCGGTTGTCCTCCGCTTATCCGCTCATTCATCCGTCTAAATTCTAACATACGAAAAGGAGAATGGCGACAGCATCGCCATTCTCCGATCTGTGAAATGATACGCATCAGACTATTATAGAAAACAGTCCGTGTCTGTTGCAGTATGCGTAAATTTTGGAAACTCTCGGACGCTTGAACCTCGCTTCAGCATTCCCTTCGGGGTACTGTTTCACTATCTGCACTCCCTGGTCGGATAACGCCGCAAAGAAGGATATATAGTGATCCTTTGTCATGGGATGGTCCGTTGTCACATAGTATTCGTCCTCTACAGGCTCCACATGTATCCCGTGGTCATCGTCGGGGACTTCCGGCACCGCTCTCGGCAGCGTTATGCCGCAGCAGCTTATCACAGCTTCCCCCACACTGTAAATTACGTTGCCGCAGACGGGACAGACGTAAAATCCGGCTTTTCTCATATCCGACGACCTGTTTCCGTTATTTATGTTCTCACCTGAGAGCAGTTCTATGACGGAGATACCAAGCGCTTCGGCCAGGGACTCGAGAAGAGATATGTCCGGAAATCCCGCTCCCGTTTCCCACTTACTCACTGTCTTCGGGCTCACGAATATCTTATCCGCAAGCTCTTCCTGGGTCATCTTCTTTTCTTCGCGCAGCCTTCTCACAGCTGCGCCTGTGACATATTTATCCATAAGGACCGCCTCCTTCTTGAAAAAGGTTACCTCATCCCTGTCCTCATTACCATCCACGCATCGTGGAGTCAGGGTTCCTGTCCTTCCGCATATATGCGGTCCGCATAATCTCCGCTTTCGTCGTAATAATCTGTATAAAGATACTGGCCGGGATCTCCGTCGTCGTATGTCTCCACATAGTACGGATATCTTCTGTACCACAGGAAATTCCCGTAATCATGATAGGCGGCTTCGTAGTACATGATCCAACTGCTCTCGACCTTGACCTTCTTACCTTCACTTGTCTCCGTCACGGTCTCTCTGGGAATTCCCATAAACACCTGAAGCAGAATCCCGATGATCACTAGCACGACCGCGACTATAAGGACTATCTTTGCTATGAGGCGGAGTTTTGTATTCTCTTCGGGAACCTCCTTATACCATGTGAGAAGGACGGCCAGAAGGCCTTCTATGAGGAAAAACTCGGTTATAAGCTTTATATGCTGTCTGAATATGACGTTCCCGAAATATGCTGCCAGGGCTGCAATGCACACGAGCACAATGAATATAAGATATATGGTTATGTATTTTCCTGTTTTGCTCTTTCCCAAAATCAAAAATCCCGACTGAAGTTTTTTCCCAGCTACCGCATAATATATTATATCCCGAGAAGAAGCCCCGTATAATACTGTTTCCGGGAGATAGCCGATATCTTATACGATCCGTGCCCATGCATAGCACGCTCATGCATGTAAGGCATAAATACTTAACATGTTTTTAAACTCAGAAGCTGTATTCCTCTACGGATATATTCTGCCTCTGATCGGCCAAGGTGCTTTCCTCAGAAGGTTGCACCGCAGCAGTTTCGGGTGATATTTATCCTCCGCACCCGGCAAGCGCAGTGATCATAGCCGCCGCGATCAGAAATATCACTATTCTTCTTAACTGAAGCCATTTTCTCATACCTGTTCCGTTCTCTCTATTATAAGCTCGGAAGAACCTTCCTCAAGGGAATTGTTTTCATCGTAGTGTATGTGATCTCCCGGCATGCCATCCGCGAGAGCCGCAAGATGGCCTGTAAGCGAGAGCAGTCCCTCCCTGTTTGCTGAAATGAGAGCCGTATCCCCCGATATGCTCACTTTTATCTCCGCGCCGTCGATCCATTCCGTCTCCATACTTATTCCTCCGCTCCCTGATCCTGAGTCTGCCTTAAATATATAAATTATTCTAGCATTTATATATCCTCAATGCACCTTTCCCGCTTTTCCGGCAAAAATGCCGCAGATCTCGAATTTTTCCCGGTTTGTCGCTTTTTATCTGATTTTTTGTTGGACAACTGTTGGACGGGCGCCAGTATACTTATTGCGTAAAGCGTAAAAAACACGCACTGAGACACAACTTTTCTGAAAAGCAGAGGTATAAAAACATGCCATTAACAGTGCAGCAGCTGAGAGATTCAATACCTAAGATCAACAGGATCATCGAGAGAGACGGTGAGGCTGTCATAAGAAATGCAGCCACCCTCACTTTCGGTCACGACGGAGAACTCGAGGACCTTATAAGGCGTGAAGTAAAAGCAATGAGTCTTGATCCGGATAACAACTGCAGACTCCCCAACACGCCCAAAAGATATGCTCCCACGTACGGTGAAAGACTCTCGGATATCCACGGTCTCATTAAGTCCCCGGATCTTTCCACGGAACAGAAGATGGAGAAGATCGCGGAACTCGCCCAGCTCAATCATGAGAGACTGACGAACCAGGATACGGAAAACATAAAGGATCCCGCAAGACTGAACGAAGCTACGGCTTATGAATACGGCGTGGTCAGCAGAATAATGCCGACAAGCACTATGGACGCCATCATCACCGACGTTCAGCAGAACGGTCAGAATTCGACCGCCTATAAGACATATAAGCAGGAGCATAAGGGAGAGATTGCTGCTGCAAAGGTCCTCCAGAACATCTTTGATGACGCAAACAGCAAAGATAACACTCTCGAAGACATCAAACTTCTGGCCGCAAAGAAGCTTTATGTGGACATGCAGCTCTCGAATTTTGAATGGGATACCAACAAGAGCCAGGATCTCCTTGAGAGCAATGTAAGCGATCTCAACGTGAATCTCGGTGCAACAGAGATCATGAAGAATGAGAACTTCAACAAGATGTGCGAGGAACTAGGTGTCGGCGCACTCATGATGAAGATGAACGATGACAAGCTCGGTCTCATACAGCAGTTTGCGGTATACAACGGCGATGGTGAGATCGCTCCGGAAGCAAACGAGATAAACGCACCTCAGAACAAGAAAGAGGATTTATTCAAGCAGAACGAGAACGGAGATCTCAAGGTCAAGCACATACCGTGACGGCAGATCCTATCCCTTCATAAATATTTTTCCTCTGCAAAAGACTGAGCCGCAGGGCACATGCCAGTGTCCGGCGGCTCAGTCTTTCCTGTGCTCTTCCCTTTTCTTCGGAAAGAAAGAAAAAGGCTCTGCAGAGGAGGTTTTATATGACATATTACCTGCAGAGACCTTTTCCTGTATTTGTTATGGATCGTTCAGATCACTTTGTGAGAACGTATTTCTTGAGCCTGTCACACGCTTCCTCGATCCTCGAGAACGGAGATGCGAGATTCATGCGTATATGGCACGGACCTCTGAATCTTCTTCCGTCCTGCCATCCTATGCCGCAGTCGAATCCGAGATCGAGTATCTCATCGAGAGTGACGCCCGTTCTTCTGCAGTACTCCGTGAAATCCGGGAATATCATGTAAGTGCCTTGCGGCATCTGTACGCTGACACCGTCGAACTCCGAGTTGATAAAGTCGCACGCGTACTTTGCGTTGTTCCCGAGGACCTGGATCAGCTCGTCTGCCCACTCTTCGCCCTCTTTCGAGTACGCACCGATCAGCGCATGCTGAGAGAGAACGTTCATTGAGTTATAGTTCGTAGCTCCGGCGACATGGCTGATGCGGTCTCTGAGATACTTGTTATATATGATGTGGTAGCTGCCTGTAAGTCCTGCCAGATTGAATGTCTTGGAAGGTGCGTATACGGCTGCAACATGGTCTTTTGCCCAGTCGCAGGACATCTGCGTCGGCGTGTGCTTATGGCCGGAGAACACTATGTCTCCCCAGATCTCGTCGGAGATCACGTAGCAGTCGTTTTTAGCATAGACTTCCATCGCCTTCTCTATCTCCCATTTCTCCCACACGCGCCCCGTAGGATTGTGAGGAGAGCAGAAGATCGCACAGTGGATGCCGTATGCCTTGAGCTTTGCGTCCATATCATCGTAGTCCATACGCCAGACGCCGTTCTCATCCTGTTTGAGTTCGCTGTACACGGCGTTTCTTCCGTTGCCTTCGACGTCCACCCAGAACCCGATATACACTGGGCTGTGGATGAGCACGCTCTCGCCGGGGATGGTGAGGGCGTTAACAGCGCTGGTGACGAATCCGTGGACTCCGTTCTCATAGCCTATGCAGTCGGCTGTGAGTCCTTGGTGCCCGTTTCTCTCCGTCTGCCACCTGATGATGCTGTCATAGTATTCCGGTCTTGTGGAGAAGTATCCGAACAGAGGATGCTTGATCCTCTCTGCCATTGCTTCCGTCACCGCGGGAGCCGTTGCGAAGTTCATGTCGGCGACCCACATCGGGATGGAGTCAAAGCCCTCTCTCGGAGCTTTGGGCTCATTGCCCCAGACCACCTTGCCTATATTGTCGACCGCAGTGGCATCCTTGCCCCTTCTGTCGATTATCGAAGTGAAATCATATTTCATGTTTATTGTCTCCCATGAGCTGTTCCTCCCCGGGAACCTGTGCGAAAAACCTGAAAAAGGAGCCGGAAAACTTCCGCACAGGTCCCAAGAGGATGGTAAAAACTGCTGACGGTTAAGTCAGTATCGTACGGTCAGTTCTCGTCTGCCATTTTGATGGCGTCTTCAATGATGGCCTGCTTATTGGCCTCCATCTTCTTGACATCGACTGCACCCTGCTTGATCCTGAGCCAGGAGAGTCCTACGAGAAGAACAACTGAGATCGCGCTGAGGATCTTCTCATTCGGCTTGAGGTTCATGAACAGGTTGTAGGAGATCATTGCTCCGCAGATAACACCGAGAACGCAGCATACCTGATACAGCCAGTGCGGGATCTTGATGGCTCTGTTGTCCCACTGTTTCGGGTATTTCTTCGGAACGCTCATACATGCGATACATGCGATCATATTGAGAAGCTGGAGAGGAACCATGACAAGAGATACGATCGCGTCAAGCTGCATCTCCATCGCGAGCGGGATGACCGCGAGGATGAAGTAGAGTCCGAACGTGATGTACGGATATCCGCTCTTTGTCTGCTTCTTGAATATAGCCGGAAGCCATCCGTCGTCAGCGATCTGAACGAGAGGATAACGCATGGATCCGAGAGTTGAGAGCGAGGAACTGGCAATCGCACAGAGTCCGCCGCCTGATACGAAGAAGATGAAGAGTGCACCGGGCATGACTGCCTTTGCGGTGACGGAGATGTTCTGTCCGGCTGTTTCAGCATACGGAAGAACGCCTGAAGCGACTATAGCCATAAGTCCGTAGATGACTGCAAGAAGAGCGGTAACTACAAGAGCCGAGAGCATGATGTTCTTCTTCGGGTTCTTTGTGACCGCCGCCATGGATACGCTTGCGGTGGATCCCATACAGGCATAGGCGATGATGGAGATACCTCCGATGATGCCGCTGAAACCGCTCATGAAGTAGCCGCCGTCATATGAGCTTGAGAAATATCCTCCCCAATTGACCTTCGGGAGTCCGCATATTACGAACGTGACAAGTGCGATGATGAGGACCGCGGTGATCGCATTCTCGATGAGGGTCAGGAATCTCGATCCCTTGATCGTCGCCGCAAACATGAGCACCGTGTAGATGAATGCTATAAGCGTGCTGTAGGGGGTAAGCCCCGGGAATACGACGCACAGATAGCTCGTAAAGGACACTGACATTGAAGAGAATCCCAGTGCGCTGATCACAGTGAACCAGCTCGACATACCTGATACGAGCGGCGGGAAGAGCATCGTCTTGACTCCATACTCACCGCCTCTGAAGACAAACATGTTGCTCATTCCGATCGGAGCCCATGATGTCATCAGCATGAACACCGATGCGATTATGACTGCCAGAGAGATGGATCTTCCGGCTGAAGCGATACCATAGCCGAGGAGAACGAAGATTCCGGTCCCGATAGCATTACCGGTGCTGAATCCGACGAGGTTCATCAGCCCCAGCTTTTTTCCTTTTTCTTCCATTACTGTTTTTACCTCCAAATAAATGGGTTTTATATTTTGGGTTCCGGATTTAGGGGCTTCGGAACCCTAAATAACGGTGTTATATGCTTCTTTCAAGCGTTCCCGCTTCCCTCACCGCCGCAAGACCGGTTAACAGAGACATCGCCGCTATCGCCGCCGCGGAGATCAGAAGGACGGTATATCCGCCGGTGAAGTCATTTATAAATCCCCATACAGAGGATGTGATCGCACCTATCCAGGAACTTGCGGAAGACGCCGCCGGGAATATCCTGTCGTAATCCTTTGTTCCATACATTGTCTCCACCATCGCGGGCAGTTGCACATTGTTGAGCGAGATGAATATCCCGAGTATGAATGAGCCTGCAAGTATCATGAACGGCGCTTTTCTGCCCATGAAGAACATGAGATATCCTGCTGCGCCGCAGATCCCCGCAAGGATAAGGCCTTTGCCGGCACCCAGCCTATCGTTCAGCCCTCCGAGGATATATCCGCCGATGAAAGTTCCAATGGTCGAAGCGACCCCGAGAAGTCCTCTCAGATCGAACGCTGCAGTGGCGTATGCCTCCGTTGTACTGGTGTACGCTGCCATATATGAGCATGCGGTTATGGATACGTTCCAGAGGATCACCGCTGTCACGAGAGTCTTGTACGATCTGCTCTTCAGGGCTGTATCTCCGGATACTGAGAGATGCTCCCATCTCTGTTCTGTGGCTTTATCCCTGCCTGCCCTTTCGAGTTTCTCCAGTCCCATCGATTCCGGGGACTCACGCATGAGAAGAACAGAGTTAACAAGACCTATGGATCCGGGCAGGAGGGCAAGAATTACATATGTGCCCCTCCATGCCTCAAGTCCCAGTACAGTCTCCCTCATCAGCAGTCTGGATACTATGGGGTATGCGGCTGTCGCGGATATCGTGGAACCAAGTGAAGCGGTTGCGATCATTAGTCCCGTGTTTCCGGAAAACCATCTCGGTATAAGCGTGCCGGTAAGGAGAAATATTGTGACGCAGAGCCCTATTCCGTTAAGTGCTCCGCCTATATAGAACATCCAGATACTCTTTGCAGCCGCCATGCAGAGTATGCCGCCTGTCATGAACAGAAGCCCTACCCTGTTGAGAACAACGTATCTGACTTTCCCCATGAGCTTCCTCACCGCAACGGACGAAGCTGCAAGCATCAGGTACTGTATCGTCGTATAGAGCATGAACTGTCCCTGGGATACATGGAGTGCTTCTGTAACAGGCAATATAAAAAGACCTATGACAGAGTTTTCCGCCGATACGACAAGTCTCTGTATCATGACGGAAACAAGGATCACATACGCATAATGGATATGTCGCGTATCTTCCTTCATCTGCCCTAAAACCTCCGAAATTCTCGTTACATATAACAAATACAACAAAACATTTGCCCGTACGAGTTATGTTTTAGGTGATATGTGCCAAACCGAAACATAATCCGATTTTTGTAACTTTGGGCAGCATGATCTCCCCGGCGGACAAAAACAGAAAAGTTACACATGCGCGCTTTTGTAACTTTCCATAAAATGACCGGCAACATATAATTTGAGTGACAGATTTCCCTTTTTGACCCGATTAGAGACATCTGTAACTTTTTTTGAAGGATGGATATTTACCGTGAGAGGAGATCTTGTAAAAAGAGCTCTGGCTGACAGTCTCAAGCAGCTGCTCGAAAAGTATTCAATGGACGATATAACCGTCAACGACATAGTCGACAGAGCAGGCATATCCCGCACAACTTTCTACAGGCACTTCAAAGACAAATATGAGCTTATAAACTGGGTTTTTGGACAGTACATGGAAGAACTGGAAAAGAAACATTCCGGAAATCCCGATTACGACTTCCGTGAACTGGTCTCCGAGATGCTCGACTTCTTTATGGAGAACAGAAACTTCTTCGTGAAGATCATGTACTATACCGGTCAGAACAACTTCTACAACTACTTCTTCCAATCCACACTTGACTACATGGAAAAATGCCTCAGACATTATTTGGATTCCGAAAAGCTTTCCGACAGTGACATATGCATGCTCCACTACCACACAGGTGGGATCCTCAGAATAGCCTATGAATGGATAGAGTATGATTTTCACATGTCAAAAGAGGAAATAATGGACGTACTGTTTGATATATCCTCCGGCAGGCATAGGCTGTATTCCCTGCCGTTTTTCAGGAATGTCTGAAAGTAAGCACAAAAAGAGAACCGGAGGACCGAGTGACAGTCTTCCGGTTCATTTTTTTGTAACTACCCAATCGTATTTATTAAGAGATCAATCAAGCATACCTATGAGTTCGTCCACGGACGGCATATCAGTGATGTTTTTGCCATAGCGGGAATATGTGACCGTTCCATCTTCGCCGAGAATAAACAGTGCGGGAAGCTGCAGCTCGTTTCCCTCATAGTCGCCGTGAACGAATCCGAGTGCCTTTGCCCTGTCGCCTTTTGCCTTGAGTTTGAGAATGTTCCCGACAAGCGCAAGTTCGTTCTTTGCAGGTTTTATCTCGAGCGCATCATATATTTTGAGTTCCGGATCACAGATTATCTCGAACGGAATGTCCGCGCCTTCAAGGTCTCTTTTTATATGCTCCGTATCCGACTGCATCACCACGAAGAGGTCATAGCCTTTTGCGGTTATCTGATCATACTTCTCCGCAAGCAGATGAACGTCGTATCTGCATACCGGGCACCCTATATACCGGATCACCCACAGCACCGTCTTTCTCCCAAGTTCTTCCGGGATAACCAGCTTTCTCCTGTTTGTTTCAACGGAAAAATCCGGAAACCTGTCCCCTGCAGCAAGTCTCATCGTTCTTTCCCCCATAATTATTTTTTTCCATTATATCAGCAGAGATCAGGGCTCGCTATCATTTATCTTCCGGGCGTCTTCGTAAGGAAAACTTCTCCCACCTCAACTGCACTTCGCTTCCGGATATTGGGAATCACTCGCGGAGATAGTATATAATTGTTAGGAAACAAAGATATCCTGTTTATAAAATGAGGTATCGGATATATGGCAAGAGAACTCACATACAATCAGAAAGTTGAAAGAAGCATCCAAAAGAAGTACAGGGACAGGATCTGGACTCCGTTCATCCACGCTTTAAAGGAATATGAACTGCTTTCCCCCGGAGATAAAGTGGCTGTCTGTATTTCCGGTGGCAAAGACTCCATGCTTCTGGCCAAACTCATGCAGATGCTGCAGAGGATCTCCGACTTCCCCTTCGATCTCGTATATCTTGTGATGGACCCTGGATATAACGAGGCAAACAGGCAGAAGATAGAAGATAACGCAAAGAAACTTGAGATCCCGATAACCGTATTCGAATCAAACATATTTGCTGTTGCGAACCGCACGGCTCACTCCCCGTGTTATCTGTGCGCCAAAATGAGAAGAGGGGCTCTATACGCCAAGGCCAAGGAACTCGGCTGCAACAAGATAGCGCTTGGACATCATTTTTCCGACGTTATAGAGACAACGCTGATAGGGATGTTCTACTCTTCCCAGATGGCGGCCATGATACCAAAGCTTAAGAGCAGGAACTTTGAGGGAATGGAGCTTATACGCCCTCTCTACAAAGTCCACGAAGAGGATATCATAGCGTGGAAAAGATATAACGGACTGGAGTTTCTGCAGTGCGCGTGCCGCTTTACGGAACAGAGGGACATGAGCGAGGACGGCATAGGCGAGAGCAAGCGCCAGGAGATAAAACAGCTCATAAAGACTCTCAAAAAGACGAATCCGGATATAGAAAAGAGCATCTTCAACAGTCTGCATTCAGTGGATATAAAGACCTTCCCTGGATACAAGATAGAAAAGGAAGAACACTCATTCCTGGAAAAATACTGAAAAATGGCAAAAAAGAATCTGCAGTCCTTTTTTATATACTAGTTTTAGTGTCTCTGATTATTTCTGCCGCAGCATATCAGTCGGTAGCGACTCACAGCTATGACCGAAAGATCAGATACTGATCTTATCTTTAAGCACATCGGAATACTGTTTTCCGAACTCAGCGACTCCCTTTACGGTGTCCGGATCGAGAGGATTCGGAAGCCCTGCGCGCTCCAGTGTCTCAAAGTATCCGTACATCCCGCCCATTCCGCACAGTTTAAGGTAGCTTCCCCAGGCGTCACCGCCTTCAGCTCTCATGCGGAACAGAGCAAAAGCGTCCATCTGCGCCATCGCGTAATCCACATAGTAGAACGGGAACAGGAATATGTGCTGCTTCTGCATCCAGAACCCACCGCTCTCAAGGAAAGCGTTTCCGTCATAGCTGCGCCACGGCATGTATTTCTTCTCTATATCCTTCCAGATCTTCCGCCAGTCTTCAGGAGTGCTGTCGGGGTTCTCAAAGACTCTGTGCTGGAACTCGTCCACACTGACGAGATACGGTATGTGCTTGATTGCATCCGTGAAGTGGGCGTACCTGTATTTGTCCGCTTTATCCCCGAAGAAGCTCTCGAGATACGGATATGCGAAGAATTCCATGGACATGGAGTGTATCTCGTTGATCTCGCTTGTTGACATCGTCAGAAGCTGGATCGGGAGTCTGCGCGAAGCGTAATACGCTTCAAAGGCGTGACCGGCCTCGTGAGTCAGAACGTCCACATCAGCCGAAGTCCCGTTGAAATTCGAGAAAATGAACGGAGCTCTGTAGTCCGGAAGAAATGTCGTATATCCTCCGAGATGCTTATTCTCGCGCGTTACGAAATCATAGAGCTCATGTTCCTTCATGAAACCGAAGAATTCTCCCGTTTCGGGCGACATCTCCTTATACATTGCCAAAGTCTTTTCCGTCAGCTCCTCCGGAGTGCCTATCGGGACGGCATTGCCCTCCGTGAAGCAGAGACTCTCGTCATACCACCTGAGCTCATCCACTCCGAGGCGCTCGGCCTGTTCGCTGTACAGTTCCTCACAGAGAGGGGTGATGTATCTGCGGACCGATTCGCGGAATTCCTCCACTTTTTTAGCATTGTAATCATATCTTCCGCGAGACAGGTAGATATAGTCTATATAGCTTTTGAATCCGAGACGTCTGGCCATGGTGCTGCGCAGCCTGACCAGTTTTCCGTACTGCTCTTCGAGCTTTCCTGATACGCCCTCATACAGTTTCGCCCATTCCTCAAACGCAGCTCTGCGCTCGGACCGGTCAGTCGACTGCATATGCCGCAGCAATCCGTAGAAATTGCATTTCTCTCCCATAAATTCCACGGAACAGGATGCCGCCGTCTTTGAGTACTCAGTCTGAAGGTTTCCCTCTCTGATCGTTGGCAGTATGATTGTTGGCTTTATAAGCTTCAGTCTTGTCTCCATCTGTTCAAACAGATGAGTCCCGTACTTTTCCTCAAACTGAGTGCGGAATGAGCTCGAGAGCATGGCTTTGATTCCCTTCTTGAGGATCAGCATGAGCTTCGCTGTCTCCTTGTTGAAAAACCTCACTTCCCCGTCATAGAACTCATCTTTGGTGTTCATCGTGTTACGGATACTGGCTATTGTACTGAGCGTAAAGCATGACTCCAGCATATCCATCAGTCCGAGAAATGCCGTATCGGCATCCTCGAACGTCCTCGCATCATTGAACAGTCTGAGATATCTTGTTATCTCCTTTTTGATCTTCTTGACATCGGGTCTCTCGTAAGGGAGTTCCCTGAATATCGTCATAGTCTTATTCATCAATATTTGTCTCCAAATTCAAAAAATGTATTTGCCTGTTATCTTACAGCTCTGAGGGCTTCGACAGTCTCCGCGATGTCCTTTTCGAATTCCTCGTCCGGGATCGGATGACCTCCCGCTTCCCTGTACTTTATCGCGAACACAAGTTTTGTCATGATCCAGACCCATTTGACCGTGATACCTGAATCGCTGCTTATATTCTCGTTCAGCGTACCTCTGTACCAGTCGACGAGGTTCCCGTACAGTTCCGGGTGTCTGTGCTCATTGACTTTCTTAAGAAGTCCTTCTCTCTCCTTCTCATCTCCCCGCTTGCGCAGGATCCTCGCCTTGAGGCATAGTGCGTAGTCCGCTTGATCCCAGAGCGTGTAGTTGCCGGTGAATTCCATATCCTTGAGTATGTCGCATACGGCGACGGCATCGTCATAATGCCCGAATACATAGAGCCAGGTGGCGAGTTCGGTCACATTGCCGAGATCTTTGGCCGATTTGAAACTGCATTTCTTGAGGATCTTGGCGCAGCAGCTCATCTCTTTTCTGTTATCCGCGTTTTCCGATATTCTCTCTATAAGTTCTCTCATAGTTTCTTCTCCATATATCTTCTGTATGTTCTGAACCCTGTAGCTTCGTAGAATGCCAACGCATCCGGATTGAATTCCCACATGTTAAGTTCGATCCTGTCGAATCCCTCGGATCGTGCGAATTCTCCAATAAATTCAATGATCTCAGTGGCTATACCATGTCTGCGGCATTCCTCATCGACGCCGAGCTCGTCGATATCGAGAAAAATCCTCTCGTACATGAATGGATTCTCAGGTCTCACGACATGATTCAGTACTGCAAACCCGCAGATCTCACCGTCATTGTCACAAACGACGATCTTTTTCTGAGGATCGTCGAATATCTCATAGATATAGTCTCTCAGCTCGTCCCTGAATCCGTCTTTGAATATCTCGGGTCTTCCCTTGACGTGGATGTCATTCACCTGTTTTCTCAGTCTGTTGACCGCCGCAAGGTCCTCTTTTTCCGCAAACCGTATCTCCATAATTGCACCTGTTTCCGATCTTTATTCCACAAAGATTATTTCGGATATACAATACCGGATCATCCCTGTCCAACCTGAAAAAGCACCCGGTGATGGACAGCGGCATTGCCTTTGCCTATATATTTAATATCTTCAGCCCCTCCCACGATCAGAGCCGGCACAAAGAAGAAGATCTCGTCCGGCTTTAATGGGCCGCATTTCTCTTCGGCAAGCGCGAACAGGTCTTTCCTCAGTACATTCTTTTCCGTTTCGGGATCGGTAATATATGCGATGAATTCCTCTACGGTCCATGCCGGGACCGTGATGCTGCGGTAATGGATATCCAGCAGCGAGATGTCGTATTCACCGTCTCCGAGATTTCTCAGATAGAAAATATCACCGAAGCCGGTCATCATGAATGGTATCTTGGAAAAGTCCTGTCTCCCAAGCCATGTGTACAGGCTGTTCAGATAGTCCTCGGGATCAATAAGCTTCACTATCCCGTTACCATAGTTTCCGAACCCGTATTTTTCCATTAAGTATATGAGGCTCTCCGGAAATCCGGCGCTTCTGCACGCGCCAAGGATATGCTCGGAAGGCCTTGTAAGATCTTCTGACGGTTCAAATTCTCTGATGAACGCATCCCAGATCTTCTGTCCGGATATTTCTGCCGTTTTATCTGAAAGTCCCATTTTTTGTCTCCCTTTATGCCTGAAATATGCGGTCCGACGACCTGACCGGTCCAATTATCGCCTGCCTGTCAATATGTCAGCCTCTTGTCGACCTCGATCGTGCCCTTCTTCCTTCTGTAAAGGAATACATCTTTACAGAAAAGAAGGCCGGGTGATTCCTTCCTGTTTGATTCGAACATGTCGGCTGCGTTCTTCAGCATCTTCCGCACGAGCCTTCTGTCGCTCGCTTTTGTGTAGAACACCAGATCTTTGGTGGGAATACATATCATTATATCGTCATTTAGATCCTCTGATATCTGCTGCCATATGCTGTCTATGCACAGACTCTCAGCCTCAAAGTCACCGCCTGCAAGTATCCCGTATATACCCGGGATCTTTGATTCACTTGTTCGGTACCTTATGTCTCTCGCGAGATTGTCGAAGGCTGTATCTCCGAGTTTCGCCACATCCGTTCCTTCGGGCAGCATATCGTAAGTTAGGTATGTCAGGACACTTCCCATATCCTGTACGAACATACCGACAAAACTGTCCTTAACACGGAGCATGACCAGATTCTGGGGATAATCCGGGGATGTAGAATCCGGCGACATCAAGGAGACTTCGCTGAGCGGATCCTTTGCCCAGTTCTTCTTGATCCGCGGATATATCTTCCCCGCATCGAAAATAAAATCGTCGCTGAACCCGTCTTCAAAAGGTCCGTCTTCAGGAGAATGAGTCCACTCGATATCGCAGATGTCCCCGTGCCCTTTCACATAAGCGCTGACTCTCTCCAGGAAACTAATGCAGTAGCGGCTGTACGGATACCGCGCGAGAACACGTATGATCGGGCGGAGACCCGGATTCGCCTCTTCTGCCTGTCCGCTTGAAACGTAGTCGAGATAATCATTGAGCTTGTCCTGAAGCATTCTTGCATGCTCCTGCCTTGTCGCAAACTCCCACCTGATATCGTCGAGTATGATGAGAACATATCTTCTGTCCTCGATCAGTGTTATATCTATAACTCCGCGGTTCCTGATATTCGACATGATTTTACCTCGTTCATTCCGATCGTTCTCTCGTTCTCTGTATATTCTAACACATGAGAAGAGGACGGCAGCATCCGTCCCCTCAGGGTCATTTTATTCTTGTTATAAAAACATCCGTCAGATATCTTTCCTTTATCTGTATCCCGATATTTCACGAGACCGTTTCTGGCTCATTTTTTGCCCGGAAACCGTTTCCGTATGTAAGGCCGTAGCCGCGTTCGAGGAAGGACCGTTCGGTACCGATCTGGTCGATACTGCCGTACCACGGAGACGGTAGTTTTCCAGTAAAATCCGCGCATCCGCATAACACATCGGAAATTCCTTTGCCTTCCGAGCCCGGAAGATAACACATCACAACACTGTCCCAGTCATCAAAGTCGTCGGGATCTATGATGACGTTTCTTCCCGCAATGATGCAGGTAACGGTGGGCTTTCCCAGTTCCTTCGCCTCTTCGATGGCTTTTTTATTGTCAGGAAGGCCAAGTGCGCCGCACAGCTCCAGATCCGCAGTATCTCCGTTCCATTCCGCATAGGCCTGTTCTCCGACGCAGAGCAGTACCACATCGGCATCCGCGGCTTTTTTCCGGTCGGTAATGACGGTGATGCCGTAATCTTCAGCATATTGTTCGAAAGCATCCTGTATTGTCGTTACACCTGCAATATCCTTCTTTGAAGAACCGTTCCATTCTATCGTCCAGCCGCCGCACTGTACCGAGGCATCATCTGCCGCAGGTCCCATGATATAGACCTTTGTACCTTCCTTCAGCGGAAGGACATCCGGATCGTTTTTCAGGAGGACGAGACTCTTCTCGACCAGCATTTCCGCGACTTTTCTGTATTCCGGAGAACCGGTCTCCGCCTGGTTTGTCTCCGTTTTCTCGAGGAAGGGATCTTCAAACAACCCTGCCTCTTTTTTTACTCTGATGATCCTCGTTACAGCATCATCCACGCGCTCTTTGCTGATCTCACCGCTGTTTACGGCATCTGCGATGATCTGTCTAGCCTCATCGAATCTCTCGACTTCCATAAGCATGTCGATCCCCGAATTGATGCTTGTGATGACCTGCTCTCTGTAGGACAGACCGGAAATATGCTGTATGGATTCCCAGTCGCTCGCGATAAAGCCTTCAAAGCCCATCTCATTTTTCAGTTTCATGATGAGCTCTGCGTTTTCGTGCATCTTTACACCGTTCAATGAGGAATGGCTGATCATGATGGTCTGTACGCCCGCATCGATCTGCGCCTGATATACCCTCAACAGTTCATTTATCTCATTGTCGGTCAGTCTGGCATCTCCTCTATCGATGAGCATTTCGGTGCCATCCTTCTCCCCCGTGCCATATTCCACATTGCCGTCCGCTAAAAAATGTTTTGCACAGACGACCAGTCCCCCGTCAAGCAAGCCCCTTGTATATGCGGTACTGAGTTTTATGATCGTTTCAAGATCCGAACCGTAGGATTCGTACGTTCTTCCCCAGCGCGGATCTGCAGACTGAGCAACGCACGGGGAATAATTCCACAGCATATGGCAGAGCTTTGCTTCGTCGGCCGTGATCAGCCCGACCTGATACGCAAGTTCTTCATCATTGGCAGCGCCCTGCCCGATGTTATGAGGAAAATATACCGCATTTAAACAGTAATTCACGCCGTGAACATCGTCCTGCCCATAGAGAAAGGGTATCCCGGCATCCGATAAAAGTGCGGCATTCTGATATTCGTCCACCAGGCTCTGCCAGGATGCGGCATCGATGCTGCCTTTCGTGGAGAGGATACTGCCGTAATCATTATCTTTCATGTTGCTCGGGCTGACATTATAAACCGCAGGCATGACCATCTGTGCCGCTTTCTGCTCAAGAGACAGACTCGCTACGATCTCTTCCGGAGTCATTGATGCGTATTCGGTACATTTGTATCCTGCTCCTTCAACCGAATACTTACCCGCTTTCTGCGATCCCGGAAAAAACCCGTATGAAGAACAGCCTGCTGCCGATACCAGCATCGCAAGTATCAGTAAAAATGATATCGTTTTTTTCTTTATTACGCTCAGTTTCCCCACAATTGCTGTATTTGTTCTTTTATGCATCGATCGCTCCTCCGGTTATTCCGCTGAACGCTCCTGTTTCCTTATATTCTAACATATGAAAAGAGGACGGCAGTATCCGTCCTCTCATGATCGATTTACTTCAGTTATTCTGAGTCTGATCCTTCTTCGCAGTATTCGCCTTTGGAATCATCCGGATTGACGGGAATTGTAACCTCGCACACCCAGTCTTCTTCATAGGCGTCTTTTGTCTTCCTGCAGCGCCAGTAGTTCCTCCAGTATTCCCACCACTGTTTTGCCAGACTCTCGATCTCCTCTTCCGCATACTCGCCGTTTTTCCCTACGACTTTGATTACATCTCCGCCGACTATAAATCCGACACCTTCACATTTGGCAGCGAGAATGTGTTTGGCGGAAGAGAGTGTGCCGATGCCCTCGAAATCCTTCATGGAGATCCTGTTCTTAAATCCGTCCAGCACTTTTTTTGCGTAATCGACATCGTCGAATACCAGCTCATAGGGTTCGACCTGGATCAGAGGGATCTCGTCATCATAGAATCTGTCGTACCATTTCTTTCCGCTCTCTTCTTCCCTATTGTCTAGGAATACCGCAAAGGAATTGTCGAAAAAACGAACGGCAATCGTACTGCTGTGGGGTCCTTTCTCCGGAGTGGACGTGTCATACAGCTCTACGTCGCGGAATTCCATCTGAAACATGTCCTTCACCGTATACCACCACTGCCATGATCCGACATCAGATATTGCTTCGGCGAGGATGTCCAATGTTCCTTTTTCCATATAACTGCTCCCTATATATTTACTGCTGACCGGTCTTCTCAGCTTGCGTCGACATAAAGTCTGTATTTTCCGCAGTGCAGACAGCGGAAAAGATACCCTGTGAGGTCCCCGTCCTTGCTCAGATATTCCTCTACTACGTCGATCGGATAAGAGGGCACCTGGGATGTATAGTCTTCGAGTACTTCGTCCTTGATCCCAAGTTCTTCCAGTTCTTCCATTCCTACCGGCCCCAGATAGGCACAGTAGTCATCGCAACATGCAAGCCAGTTTTCTCCCTGCCAGGACATATAACCCGGCGTGCGGTGAAACAGCTCGTCACGCTTTTCGGGATCGGATACTTCCTCCGCATACTGTACGAATTCCGCATCGAATTTTTCCGCCGCGCTGCCGTCACTGATGCATCCAAGGCAGATGCAGTCGAGATCCTCCGGGGAATATACGGAATCTATGTATTCGGTGACTTTTTTCCCGCAGCAATTGCAGACTCCCTCTCCTCTGATCAGGATCTCGTCACTGTACAGATTCGGATGATACTTGAATTCGATTCTTTCCATTTTCCCCCCGCGAACTCTTTTTTTCGCATATTTGTATTGCTTTATCTGAATTTGGCGCTCATCTCCGGGAACTTTCCGTATTTGTCCAGAATACGGGGGACCTGCGACAAAACGACCCTGGCATAATAATAGAAACTGTAGAACAGATCATCCGGGACCAGCCCGGGATCTTCAAAGATATTCTCAAGATCTTCTTCCGTATTGTCTTCAGAGAGGAGAAGGTTCTCATCTCTGAGAAGATCGGAAAAACTGCTCAGTGGTTGATCGTGCTCAAGCCTCTCCGCATCAATGCAGACTTCGAGATAATACATAAGCTGGCCTGTCAGCCATTCCGCCGTATCATCCGCTCTATCCTGAATGAGTTTTTCGAGTATCCTGACAAGAAACACCAGTGCGAACGGAGCCGGCGGAAACAATGTGCTTTGATGCTCGAAGTCCGACATCTGATTGAATGTCTTCTTCCACTGTTCAGGGTCTTCTATCTCCTCAAGCAAGGACAGCACCTCACCGTATCGTTCCGCCGTGCCATACGCCGTGAACATCCTGTTCCACGGGATGTTTTTCTTGTCCAGGCTGTCTATAAATCTTTTTGTCTCTGTATCCATAACAATGCCTCCCGATCAGGATATGCACTCTCCGCTTATCTGTATCCGCCCATCAGGAATTTGATTGCGAACAACAGCAGAAGATGTCCGGGGTAAAAGATGTAGAAAAGCCACTTGAGTCCTTTCCCCTTCTTCCCGTTATACAGCGCAAGAGGGATAAAACTCAGGCCTGTAGTTATATAATATCCCATCGTTCTGGTGAGAGCGAGAAATGCCACTCCCGCTCCGGTACGGATCAGGTGGTGCCTGTCCTTAAGGATATAGAAAATAAATACCGCAAGGACTCCGAACAGGTGGTAATCCGTTTTGAGCATTAGTGCTATGACAGCCGCCGCTGCTACTGCAAGTAACCCAAGAAAGTTCCTCCAGACAGGTATCTTATCCTGTCCCTGCTCCTTCACGCCGCGGATACGCTCAAACAGCATCAGCGTCAGGATCGAGATAAAGAATGTCAGCATTATATTCTGATGTCCCAGTCCGACTCTGCCGTCGAAGGCAAGATCGAACGGTATCTCGCTGATCAGCGCAAAGACTCCCATACGGAGAAGATATCTCTTCTTATCCCGGGTATGGACATACCCTTCCGCAATACAGAAGCTGAAGACAGGCATGGCTATTCTGCCTATCATCCTGAACCATGTCATTTCCGGAAAGAACATATCTCCTATATGGTCAAACACCATACTGATCATGGCTATTATCTTGAGAGCTGTGCCGTCAAGTACCGCGTATTTTCTGGTCTCATCCATTCTGCTTACCCCATCATATTCAGTACCGGGAAAAATATGTCTGCAGAAGATCTCTCATCTCCCGTATCGAGCTGTAATTGATCCCGAGCCCGGGATCTTCGCTGTCAAAGTACAGGACCTGAACGCTTGATCCGGGACACGGTTCCGGGTACGACCCTTCCTTCCTCCATGTCTCAATATCTGCGCCGCCGCGGATCAGCAGATCCAGTACACTTATGAACTGTTCTCTGACTTTTTCCTGAGAAAACGGATATATGACTGCATTTTTCATGATCTGTTCGGT
The DNA here is from genome assembly GCA_017512745.1 of Oscillospiraceae bacterium. Lineage (GTDB taxonomy): Bacteria > Bacillota > Clostridia > Oscillospirales > Ruminococcaceae > RGIG5675. The sequence continues at coordinate 18,893 of JAFWEV010000107.1, read as the reverse complement.
ATGGTGAAGGCCCCAGTTCAGCGCGCTCAACCCGTTGGAAGCTCTTTTGTTAACATCGGCTCCGCCTGCGATGATCCTCTCAAGGATGCCGAGCGCTCTGTCAGACATTTCAAATCTTTTCTGCACTTCTTCCCGTGACGCGAACTGATTGATGCACAGAGTATCTATTGCAGCTGTTATTGCGTCGAACAATACAGGCACTCTGAGTCCGGGATCATCGTCCTCCTCTTCCATAAAGTCCACATCAATACCGGCATCAATAAGATAGTCCGCTATATCCAGGTGTCCTGTCTTCAGCGCGACCTGAAGAAGAGACTGTCCGTGATCTTTCTTAGGCTGAGGTCCGGCAACACAGCCCAGCAGTTCCGGTTTCGCCGAAAGTATTCTTTTCAGTTCTTCCAGATTTCCCTGTCTCACGAGAGTAAACAGTTTTTTCATCTTCGATATCCTCTGTCATTGTGAATTAACGGAATTCGGTTCTGTCTATCCGATAGAATCTGTAATCCGGATCTTCACCTATACAGGTGAAGCCGGCCTTTTCCAGTACATGCTGACTGCGGTTGTTTGTCCTGACAGTATCCGCATACAGAATGGGTATATCCAGATCATAAAAGACATATCTCACAGCCAGCTTCTCCGCCTCTGTGCCGATACCGCGGTCCTTGTATCCCGCATTCTTCAACGTGATGCTCATCGTTGCGTGTTTGTTCGGTTCAATATCTCGGATTATGATCTCTCCTGCGATCTCACCGCCATATATAATAGCAAGAGGAATACGCTTGAGATCCTTCTGCCTATGTATATAACCCGCCACTTTCTCTTCGCTGTATTCGTAGTGAGAAAAAGGCTGTCCCGGAAGGCACAGGTCGGGATCATTCTCATATTCCCTGAAAAAACTCCGGTACATATCTTCTGTCATCGGAATCAGTCTGATATTGTCTTTTTCGACGTTCATCTGTGTCTCCCAAAAGCAATCAGATAATAATAATGATATTCAACAATATCAGTATATGCTGAACAATGTGATACAGATCGGGAACAAGTCTTGTCCCGCTCATCGGGAAGATGCGGACAGTGTTCTTAAAGCACTCGTTATATCCCTTCAGTTTTCTCTCCGAGGCTCCGAAGATCGTAAAATACCAGTGACAGAAGAATTCCACCGTGAACCACAGGATCAGCATGGCGAGCAGTATCCATCTTCCCGCTGGCCGCAGAACATAAAAGAGAATAAGTCCCGTGCTGTATGCACAGAGCGTGATAAACTCCGCGCTTTTAACACCCATTCCCTCCACAAGAATGTGTTTACCGATCTTATATGTTGTTGTGCATCCGAGAAACCAGATCCACAGTGCTGACTGAAGCAGGATCGTCACAGCCATTTTGTTCACCTCTGACCGTTAATGGCAAAAACTTGATTTGTTTATACCGGCAATAGGCAATATACAGCACATCATTCAGAAAGAAGGAATTTGTCCCTTCCGCCCTTCATCGGTTCATCAAATACAACGGCAAATGTGCTTCCGATTATTATCATGGCATCAAGACCTATGGTCGCTATATCGAGCGCATCATCCAGAAAGAGATATTCCCCGTCCTCATACAGATCCGGCGATATCACGTAACACAATTCATCATGATCCCTGGAAAACTCATAGAAAGCGTGATCTCTCTCGATGTTCTCACCTTCCATTATGATCCTTGAAGGATCCAGCAGATCTTTTGCATTGTGGCAGAACCTGCTGAGCCCGTCATATCTCTTCCCAGGTGTATTAAGCTCGTACAGCAACCTCTCGCGCCGGTTTTTTACGATGAATGTGTTTGCGAAGTATCTTTCCACATCATTATCGATCATTTTTTCTCTCCGTGTCAGATGACGTATTCATACAGTTCGAAATCGGTCCAACCGGTATCCTTGTAAAACATCTTGAGAGTATGCAGATACCTGAACCCCAAGCCGGTATATAGCCTCTCCGCTGCGGTGTTGCCCTTGAGCACATCAAGACGTATCGCCTTCTGACCATTTTCGCGGGCGAGATCGATCGCGAATCGGACCATTTTCTTGCCATATCCATGTACCATGCGGTCAGGACGCACTCCAAGAGCGTGGATCACGGTTACCTCATCCGGCTCTGCTTCGGTAGGCCACCTGAACTCCTGATATCCGTCATTGCTGTCGTGGCTCAGCACCATGGATGCAACTATCTCCCCATCTTCAACGGCTATATACAGCTCTCCTGCAGCGATCGAGTTCTTCAGGTATTCTGGAGCAGGATATATATCCTTCTTCCATCCGACGGTATCGGTTCTCCCCGCTACACCGTCGATTATGCAGTGATAGAACGCTCTCACACTTTCATATTCTTCATTTGCAGCTTTTCTGATAACCATCTCACTTATTCCCATTCCTTAACTTAACCTGTATCATAACCACTTTTGCCGAAGCCGCCTGTGACGATTTGACTTCATCCGGTTTCAACTGTCAATATCATACAGTCTATATCAGCTGATGATATCACGGGAGTGTTATCAAAGTGCCATTACATAAACCTGACATGGATTCCGCTCATCCCATAAAGTCGGGAATACTTCAAACTCCTTAAACCCGATGGACAGATAAAAACAGTTAGTGGCATCATATTCTGCATATCGTCCCATCTGGACCGTCTTGACCTGCATAAAGGAATATCCTGACTGCTTGGCCAAATCTCTGACTCTTTCAAAGAGTTTTCTTCCGATGCCTTTTCTGTGATATTCCTTCAGCACTCCCATAACGCAGAGTTCAACTGTTTCTTTTCCGGTCTCTTTAAGGCAAAGAAAACCGATCGGTTTTTCTGAATCAAAAGCCGCGAAGAATGGCTGATCTGCACATTCTTTTATATACTTTTCCCTGGATTCAGGAATCCCGAACCAGTCAGGTAATGCCTCAAGGATCTCTCTTGCAATCCTCTGCTTCTTCTCAACATTTTGTTCTTCCGCGACAATTATTCCCTCGTTCATCTATATTTCCCGTAAATAATAGTCTTTTCTGGCATACGCAAATAATTATTCTTCTGCGGCATCATGCGCTTTCTTTTGAGACAGACATGACATTATATATGATTATGGCTCCGACAACGATAACCGCGCCGACCGCAGCAAGACCGGATATCTTCTCGCCGTAAAACACGGCGACCCATATCGGGTTCATTATGGGCTCTATCCCCGCTATGAGACTTCCGGCGACCGCTCCGGTATGGCGTATACCCTTTGAGAACAGGATGTAAGCAACACCTACCTGGAATACTCCCAGCACAAACACGGTGGCGATCACAGATGCAGAGAAATCGGTCTCTTTGAAGCAGAACGGAGTGAATATGATGCCGGCCGTCAGTTCGCCTAAAAAACACGATGAGATGGCGTCAGCCTTCTCGGCGGTATTCATCATGAAAACCCCTGCGTAGCACACACCTGACAGGAGAGCTATAAGATCGCCGACTATATTCCCCGTTTTCAGTCCATCGACGAAGAATATGCATACGCCTGAAAAGACAACGATGCATGTGATTATATCCAGTTTCCTCGGCTTCGAATGGAATATGATGGCCATGAGTATGATCACGAAAACCGGAGCGGTGAACTGCAGGACTATGGCGTTTGCAGCCGTCGTCATCTTGTTGGCGATTGCAAACAGTGTAGTCACGCTCATCGTTGAAAAAGCTCCGATCAGTACGGGAACAGATATTTTTATTCTGTGCCTTGTCACAAGCAGAAAGATGCCTATCACCATTGATCCTATAAGGTTGCGCGCTCCGTTAATCGCAAGCGCCGACCACGGGATCACCTTGATGCAGAGCCCTCCTATACTGAAGAGCAGCGAAGCGAGAAGCACGCATACCGGTCCCGCAAACTTATTTGTATTCGATTTTTCCGTAGTGTTGTTCATAACCAACTCTCTTGTCCTGTTCAAAATAAGTTTCCGCAGTTAACGCTTCAATCCATGGCGTTCTTTCTGTTTATATCCAGTATCCTATACTGTATACCCTTCTCGGTGAACTTATCAAAGAGCGCTTCCGCATTGTTTTCCATTTTGTATGCCAGTTCTTCAGGATAAAGAGGGATTATCTCGTAAAAGTTGATAACTTTCCCTGAGGACATTATCAGCCTTATATCTCCCCTTCTGTTCTCGGCATAGTTCAGTATGAGGCTGTTGAGCCTCGTGTTGGAAGCGTATGAAGAACCCTCCTCGTCCGACTGAGTGGTATGACCGTAGGAGAGCCAGGTATCATACCAGATCGGCAGTCTTGCCGTATCCTTCAGCGCTCTGATGGGCCAGTAGTCAGCCTCGTCTCCGCTGCCAAGATCCCAGCCCGCAGGAAGATAAATGACATATTCCGCATAGTCGAGATCATATTTCCTCCACTGCTCCGGGATATTCATCCTGTATGCCCCGGCGCCCATCGTGACAAGCTTGTAGTACGGATCCTCCTCTGTCGGATCTATTATGCATACATCGAGATGCACGTCTGGTGACGCGATCTCATGGAATACATTTTTATAATCCCCGAACATGTCGCATATAAAACTGTCCAGTTCATCTATCTCGGTATCGTCATAAAGATACTGAGGCAGACGCTGCTCTTCCTGCTTCTTCTCTTTTCTGATTTTATCGAACAATCCCATATAGCCTCCTCAGCAGCACTGTCTTCGGTGATTGTAATACATCAACACAGTTCTGTCGGGCATCAGTCGTCCCACACACAGTGAAGGTACTTTTCATCAGTCCACGGATCCTGCATTTCCGAGGCACCGGTATAAACCACCTCGTCATTTCTGAAGAGAATAAGGCACTGATGCTCAGGTTCCCAGGGACATTCCGTCTGGATCCCGTATCCCACGTCGCCGTTCTGCTGCGGGTATACGAGCATCGTCGGCCGCGACAGGAATGAACTCAGCTTCGCGCCTTCTTCATACGCTTTCATGACAGGCTTCAAAGACTCGACAATATTATCGAATATTCCCATTGCAGCCCACTCGTCGTACATGTACAGAAAGAACTTGCCGAGACGTGTCTCGATCTCGTCGAAGATCTCCGGCTTGCCTCTCAATGCATTATAATGCCCGATGCAGCGCTCCGCGTCTTCCATACCAGCTCCGTCATCGGTGAATATCATAACTTCCGTCTCACCCGGAAGAAATGCCTCTGAATCGAACTTCCCGGTAGTGAACCATCCGTTCTCATCTGTCTCAAGGTCTCTTATAACAGCCATTTCAGTCTCCTCATCAGTTGCAGAATTACTCATCTGTAACCGTCACATTATAATAAGCGTTGTTGTAATCGCTATTGTCAAAATCGTTCACAAACTCGGGATGTACAACGAACGATTTTCCATCTCTGGTATGGAGTCTCGTGTCATTCTCGAAGAAGACTCCCTTTCCGCCATAATAGATCATCTGCTCTATGACTTTAGTGTAGTCGTTCACCTTCTCCTCCGTAACACCGCTTATCCCTATGTCCGGTCTCCCGAATTCGGCCATGCCTCTCGTGTGAAGCCAGTATGTATCTCCCTCTTTTGAATACAGGATGACCGCATGTCTCAGCGCGTCGACATCTTTGCCGAACAGCTTCTCCGTCCACTGTTCGGGGGAATAAAGCGTAATGGTCTGAGGGTCCAATATCCCCACAGCGCCCTGATCGATAAAAGCCTGGATTATTCCTATGACATTCCGCATATAATCAAGGGTACTGTCTTTTTGGACACTGCCCTGGAAAATCACACAGTTTTGGGCTTCCCTGCAGCATTCCAGCAGATCGCCATTCGCTTCTCCGAGCACTCTGCCCATGTCGCCGGTAAGGAATCCGTCGATATAGTCTCCGTGCTTCTCCCTTGTCAGAGTGCGAAGATCCAGTCCTTCAGGCAGTTCGTCGACCTTGTGCTTCTCTCTGGATACCTCCAGCTCTTCGCCGGTAACCCCGAAGATCACATAAAACAGAAACGGTCTGTAACCTATATCCTGATAGTATTCCCTCTGCATATCCATGCCTGCATACCCACTTTTCCTGTCTGTTTTTCTAATTATATCAGCGGTATAAAAAGCATGCTACAGATTCTGGATACACAGGAACGTAAAAGAAGAGACCCGCGGTCTGCGGGGATCTTCCTCTGCCTGAAAAACTGTTATATATACAAAAACAGGTCTTTTCTCTGCGCACTTATGCACAAAGGAAAGACCTGTGTTCTTTTTCCGATTTCTCAGCAGTTACCGGTATACACGTATCTGAGATGCTCTCTCGCCTTTTCCGCCAACCTATATACGGTGGATACGGGAGTCGGCCCCCTGTCTGTCATATGAAACCGCGGGAAGAATCTCGATATGTGAAGCGGAACGCATCTTCCTCCTTCTTCCCTTCCGGTCTCAAGAGACGCTATCCATCTGCTCATCTCAGCTATCTCGCTTTCCGAGTCGTTCTCACCGGGCACTATGAGACAGGTGAGTTCGACGTGACAATGCTTCACTGCTGTTTCAATGAACCTCATGGTCATCTCTCTGGATCCACCGAGCACATCACTGTAATACCTGTCAGTAAATCCCTTGAGGTCTATGTTCATGGCATCGATATGCGGGATTATTTCAAGAAGTATTTCTTCCGAGGCAGTACCGTTTGTGACGAGCACATTCTTCATACCCCTGTCATGCACGAGTTTTGCCGTATCCCTTATGTACTCCCAGCCGACGAGAGGCTCGTTGTATGTGAATGCCACCCCTATATTCCCGTCTTTGCTGTAGTACTCCGCAGTATACGCGAGATCTTCCGGAGAGATGTATTCGGTCCTGTTCCTGAGTTTCAACGCTTCTTCGGACCAGGAGATATCGCTGTTCTGGCAGAACGGGCATCTGAGGTTGCACCCGTAGCTGCCGGCAGAGAGAATGATGCTTCCCGGCATGAATCGTGTAAGAGGTTTCTTCTCTATGGGGTCAAGAGCAAGCGAAGTGACAAGCCCGTAATTGTCCGCAGTCACGATGCCGTCCTGGCATGTCCTCGCGCCGCAGAATCCGGTCTTTCCTTCCGGAATGTTGCAGTGTCTGAAACACACATTGCAGTATGCCATATGTATCTCCCGCTTTTCAGGTATGACGAATGACTTCGAACCGCTCGAGGGATATCTTCTCCCCTTTGCGGATACCGGCTTTCCTGCTGGCAATATCTATCTGCTGAGCAGGAGTATCCACTCCTTCGAGGTCAGGCAGCAGGAGTCCGCGTTTCCGTCCGCTTGTGACTATGACGCCGTAGCGTTTAGGATCGAGCTCTTCCGGAGAATCTATTGGTTCAGCCTCTCCGAGCACGTCCACACTTATCTCGAGCCACGGCAGCTCGTCTTCCGTTATCGGAGAAAACCTCGGGTCCCTCGTTGAAGCGCTTATGGCGTTCTCAATTATCTCCTCGGCTACGGAATCCCTTGTCGGTCCTATGGTACCTATGCAGCCTCTTAAGTATCCGTGCTTGTGGATGGACACGAATGCGCCGGCTCTCTGATTTTTCATTTCTTCCGGAAGACCGTCAGGAACGGATATCCTCTTCCCGAAGCGGATGTAGCTCTCGAGCGAGTTCCTCGCGAGCCTTACATATGCGTCTGACGCCTCTTTTTTCTCATTCAGTTCTCTCTCGAGGTCCTGAAGATAGCTGTAAAGGAATCTCCTTGACATGTCTTCTCCTATGGGATGGTACATGCATATTCCGTATCCGACCCCGGTAATATCCTGATGAGAGAGTTTCCTGACGCTCACCGCGGTGCCGTCAAGCGCTCCCGCCATGATCACGAAGGATCTGTGCCCGCATTCGGCCGCTTTATCGAGGAAATCCTCGGAAAAGCCGAACAGTTCTCCGAACGCGGCTCTTCCCATGACATCCATGATACGCTCGTCGTACTGCGGCCCCTCTTCCGCAAAACCGTACGGACCGTATGTCTGCAGTTTATGAGAGAGATCTCCGCTGCCTATGAACACTGCTTTTCTGCCGAGAGCTTCCACGGAGTCCTTTATCATCTGACCGAACCTGTAGTGATCCGTGAGCGGCTGACCCGAGAGCCCTATCCTCACGAGCTTTCCCGTCTTAAGGTATTTTCTTATGAACCAGAGCGGCACCATCGTGCCGTGGTCGAGAGAAGGATCCTTTTCTCCGAGCGTGCCCGCGGGAAAACCCCCCAGCTCTGCTCTTCTCTCTATCTCTTCCACCAGTTCCGAGTCGTATTCCTCCGAGAACTTCACTCCTCCAGCGCCGAACGATGAGAACGATCCGCGCGCAGTCTTTCCCGGAGAAATGTGGAACCAGTCCGAATACATTACGGAATGAGGGCTCGTGATGATGATCGTATCCGGGGATATACGGGCTATATCCCTCGCCACTTCATCGTAAGCCTCTGCTGTTTCCGCTATCTGTCTCTCTTCTCCTCTTCCTATCTCCGTCACTATGAGCGGAGGATGAGGAACCATATACGCCGCAAGAATGGACATCTGTTTTCCCTCCTGTGTTATCTGACTGCATCACCGTTCCCGTGTTTAGCCTACCGGAAAGAATATCCCCGCTTCTGTTCTTGTCGCTTCGACCGTCTTTACCGCCATAAGCGTGGCCTCTAGGCGCTGCTCCGCTCTCTCAAGGTCTCCCGAGGATATGAGATCTACTATTCCCCGTACCTCATAGAACAGTCTGTCGGGGTCTTCCTGAAGGGTGACCGTCTCATCCGAATCCTTGAGAACGGTCCGCACGGTCTTGAGGCCATTGCTGCCGCCTTCGATGTAGATATATCCCTTTTCGCCTTCGATCTGGAAATAGTTTACTCCCCATGCGTCCTTCGCTCCGGCGAGTTCCGCCTTGAATCCGTCATATTCCATTATCATGACGCCCGACGTGTCCGCCGCGCCGGGGTACATATTCGGATAGTAACATGCCGCGACCGGTTCTCCGAACAGGGCTTCCGTCAGTTCGACATTGTAGTAATTGATGTCCATAAGACAGCCGCCCGCATATCCGAGATCAAAGATATTCGTCATCTTGCCCGCCAGCAGATCATCGTATCTCGAGGAGTACTGGCTGTAGTTTGCGAGAACGAGTTTTATCTTCCCGAGGTTCGGGATATTCTCCCGGATGACTTCGTAGTTCGGAAGGAATGTGGTCGGAAATGCCTCTATAAGGAACACGCCCACTTCCCTCGCGGTCGCAGCAAGGTCCTGCGCCTCCTCATAAGTCGTGCAGAAAGGTTTCTCGAGGATAACGTTCTTTCCCGCTTCAAGGGCCGCCTTCGCCTGTAGGTAGTGAAGGCTGTTGGGCGTCGCTATATACGCCGTGTTGAAGAGGGGACTTGCGAGAAATTCCCCCATATCCGTAAATACATTCTCCGTGCCGTACTCATCGGCAAGCGCTTTTCCCTTTTCAAAAGTCCTCGAATATACGGCCCCAAGACTGATCCCGTCCGTTCTTGCCACATTATCGAGGAAATTATGCACTATCTTTCCGGAGCCTACCGTTCCGAGTCTAATCTCATCCATATCTGTTCCTCCGCATCCGTTTTTTCCTGCTTTAAATATATCATCAGGAAGCCGCAAAAAACAGCATTCCTTCCGCGGGCCGTATCCGCGGGAAAGAATGCCGCCAACTTATCAGAGACGCAGCATAGCCGCTTTTATCGTCTCCAGAATGCTCATTATCTGGTATTTCAGGACGAACACCGCATCGCTGTACTGCGGATATTCCCTCTTTATCTTTTCGATCAGCGGAAGCGTGTACTGCTCCGTCTCCGCGATATACTCCGTCACTCTTGGAACACAGAACGAGAGCATCATCGATGACACGTTGTTGCACCTGTCGAGCACCTTTACTATAGCCGCGACCGGATCCTCTCCTATGGCTCTGTAGTACTCCTTGTTGTCCTCGTCTTTGTGATCCTCCGGTTTTGTGAGCAGCTTCACCGACTTCTTTATACTGTCGCTCACGGGAAGATCCTCAGGATCTACTCCGCAGTCCTCACAGACGTCGTGCAGCATGGCAGTTGCGAGCACATTGTCGTCTCCTATTCCCAGCGCGTGAGCCTGGCACGCCATAATGAGAGGATGGACTATGTACGGGACCTTATCTTTTGCGTACAGGCTGGTTTTTCTCCATTGCCCCTCATGTTTCTCAAAGGCAAAGTCTATCGCTTCCTTTGTATTCTCCAGACCTTCCTCCTCGGCGAACTTCAGAAGCTTCCTCTTCATGTTTTCGGGAGAGAACAGCTGATCGTTGAGTTCCCAGTGGAGTATCTTCATCTCGTCCGTCATAAGCGCCGCCTTTCCTATCCCGAGAGCATTAGCTATGCAATCGAGATTATAAATATCCGGAATGCTCTTTCCGTTCTCCCAGCCGCTCACCGCCTGTACCGTCACATGGACTTTGTCTGCAAGCGCTGCCTGTGTCATCCCCTTCTTTTCTCTCTCTGTTCTGATCACATCTCCTATCCTCATTCGTCTCACCTCCGGATAATAGTATATATCCATATAAGGAAGTTGTGTATCAAGCGCTGCTTTATACAGGCTGTGCCTCCCCGAGCGCAGAATAGACAAAGTCCTCGGGAACATCCATCTTCAGCGCTATCTCACCGGGCGTCATTCCATAGCTTGCAAATCTCCTGACTACATTCTCCATCTTCTCTCCGACTTCGATGATGTGGCCGTCCGGATCAAGGAAGCGCACGACGCGCTGCCCCCATCTGTGCTGAAGAGGCGTATGAACATAAGACACATCAAGAGTCTTCAGTTTCCTGAGAAACCGGTCCATCTCCTCTTCCTCAAAATACAGTTCGCAGGCATTGCCGCCATACAGTATCTGCCGTTCCCCTATAAAGCCCTTCCATGTCTCTTCCGTCTGAAGATATATCCACCCGTCCATGGTCACATTGGCTCCGTAGTCCGCCGTGACGCTGAGTCCCAGCACATCCGTGTAGAACCGTATGCTCCTATCCATTTCTCTGACCGAAATAAGCGTTCCTCTGTATTCCATGTGTACCTCGCCGAATAATCATTGTCTATCAAGAGTATACACCACAAAAAGACAAAAAAGCGCTGCAGCCTCAGGAAGCTGCAGCACCGGATCACATATGTCATTATCAGAGTTTTAGTTCTTGGAATACTTCGTCTATGTCCCTCTTGGCCCCGTCGAGATGAGGCCATGTGTTTATGCCGTCATTCCTCTTTCTCGGAATGATGTGCACATGGAAATGAGGAACAGACTGCCCTGCGCTCTCGTCGCTGGCGTTGAGAAGATTCACTCCGTCATATCCGCAGTCTTCGGTAAAATGATCACTCAGTTTCTTGACTGTTCTCATTACCGCAAAAAGAGTGTTCTCGTCACAGTCGAGTATGTTCTTTACATGTTTCTTCGGGACCACAAGGACATGTCCGTCGACATCGCCCGCTACGTCCATGAAAGCCATGGTCTCCTCATCTTCATAAAGGATCCTCGAAGGCAGTTCCCCGCTTATTATCCTGCAAAAAATACAATTATCCATATATGTCTCCTCTTTGTGTCAGAGCGGAAGATCCTTATCTCCGGCATCATCGTCATCATCATAAAACTCCGCAGGATCGAACGGTCCTGCCATCAGATCATCCAGATACTCGTTTACTTCGTCCTCCAGTACGTTGTACTGATCTAAGAGGGGGTCGAGAAGTTCATCGATATTTCTGCACTTTGTGATGACGTCGGTTATCGCTTCCTCGAGCGCATTTCTGATCTCGTTTCTGTTCCCGATCTCAGGAGAAGCCAGTCCCACGCAGACTGCTCCGACGAATCTCGAATACGATATCTCCATAAACTCCATGTCGGCTGTCATGTTATCGAGGGAATCACTGAAGGCTTTTATCCTGCCGATCAGATCCTCTCCATCTTCTCCCGGCTCATATCCCGCTTCCGTAAGGTCGTATATCAGATCGTCACAGTCACAGGAAAGTTGCGAGAGCGTTGAATGGATCCCGAATATTATCGTGGACAGAACCACGTCATCGACAGTATCAGATCTCAGAAAAGGTCCTCCGAACCCTTCGAAGAATTCCCTGTCTCCTTCTCTGAGCCTGTACCTCACCACCAAGGGAATATCGGACATTTCCTGAAAATCAACGATCCTGAACTTGAGAAAGCTGCTGTCATCCCCGTTCTTTACGACTCTGATCTCCGGCTTCTTATCTGCCATATCACTGTCTCCCGTTCTCGGAAAGAATTATGCACTACATTCTACATGCATTGAAGGCATCCCGCAAATACATCAGTTGCGGCCGATAACTATGAGAGAATCCTTTCTTCCGAGAGTCACATTGCTTCTCGGATTCGGATTGAGGTCCATCTCCTGAACGCCGTTCTCCCTTCGCATTATGCCCATTATGAGATAGCCGAGACCAAGCGCATTCTTTCTCAGCGCCCTCACGGAGATCTCCTTGCCAGGAGTGCAGAACAGCTCCGCAGGCTTCATGAATATCTCATTGCCCCTGTTGCTCATGAGTTCCCTGAATACATATCTCAGATTGTTGTTGGCGGCGATCTGTGCAAGGATCATCGACGCCATGTTAGGAGCGATTATATAGTCGGTGGTGTCCTTGACGAACATGAGTTTTCTGTTCTTCTCTTTTCTCATCTCGGCCGTGACATTGAATGTGAGCTGCAATCTGTCGCGGATATCCTGAAGTTTGAGGAGAAGGAGCATTGCTTCAAGATCGGCGTCGTCATCATTCTTGCTTCTGTCGGAGAGAACGATCACGAAATCGGAATCTATGACCGCCTCTTCCACCTCCTCTATGTTGGATCCGTCGCAATCCTTTGTGACGATGGTCAGCTCGCCGCGTTTCTTGAATCTCGGGATCAGGACTTCTTCAACCTCCTTCGCTCTGGGAGTCACCACGTTTACTACAGTGGGTCTCTCGGGCAGTTCCTCGAGGATCGTGGAGAGAATGACGCTGTATCCCAGTATAGTTATATACGTGGTCTCAATATCCTCGGTCAGTGAGATGGGCTCAGTCTCCACATACTGTGATTCTCCGACGAATATGCCGTCCTTGTTCTCGGCGAAGTACAGAAGATGATCGTCGTCCTTTATGACGGTCTTGGGCTTTGGGTTTATCATGACGCGCTTGCCCCTCACTATACCTATGACCGATGCCATATCCGTGGATACGACGATATCCTCGAATGTTCTTCCGATGGCGTTCATATATCCCGCCTCATAGAACTCGTCTCCCTCATATGAGAAGATCTCGGAGAACACCATGGAGAGTCCGGGCTGTGTTACCGTGTGGGCTATGAGCCTTGCTATGACATCGCCGGTAGAATACATGATAAGGTGCTTGGAGTCCATATTGTAGCGCTGGATCATATATCTACTCGAGGATACCGTTGCGACTATCTTTACGTCGCATTCCGGATATTCAGACACCACCGCCTGCGCGGCCAGTGAAGCCTTGACAGTCTTGTCATTGTCCATAGGCGCCACGACGATGACCTTTGCCCACGGGAGATTGCAGACAGCAAGATCCGTCTGGTCGGTTATATCTATATTTCTTGTTATCAGAGTGATGGATTTAGGGATTTCCACATTGTCGAAGATGTATTCCTCCATCTCCTCTCTGTCCATATCCTCGGCAATGATAAGGCTTTCTCTCGGCTTCATTCCGGCAACGATCTCGCGGATGAGGGCATATTCTCCCGGGACAAAACCCAGGACTACGGTGTGACCTTTTTCAAGGACCGTTGTGCTGCCCTTCTTGAGTTCGGTCATCCTGTCCTCGATGCCGCTCGTTATGATACCGATGAGCGTACTGGTGAACAGCACGCCGATCAGAGCAGCTATCGAAGAGAGGATCACGTATCCGAATGTTCCGTCCTCGGAATATGGCATCCACGCGTTTATGGTGGTTGCAAGAACATCCCATACGGTCCCTGCTATCGTGCCGTCCTCATTTGCCCTGAAGCAGAAGATGAGTGCAGATATGAATATGACTACGGCAAGGGTCGCAAGCAGCAGTATCCTGATCATGCTGCCCATGCCCTTTGCCATACGCTTGTCCAGCCAGTACTGGAACTTCTCCTTGAATGTAAAGTCTCTCATGATTGTCCCCCGCAAAGCATACTCCGCTATTATATCTTTGATTATATTATATCTTTCTTTCCATTGTAAGGGAGCCTGCGGATACCCAAAACATCCATCCGGACGGGTTTTGAGGAAGTAAGAGTCTGCTGCGGGTTTTGACATGAAAAATCCCTCCTTCGTAGATTTTGGTTTTTTACCTTGTCTACTTTGGAGGGATCATATCATTGTATTCTGCGGCAAGCCTTCTTATATGATTATTAAATTTTTGCATTTTCCATGCCATGCCGGCTATTCTGAACGGCATTATTCCGAGAAAGCCTTATCATGACAGCCGGCAGCTTTGTGTTTTTAGCGAGAAGAAGTCTCCTCCGCGAATTCGCGCGCTGCGTCTCTCGCCCAGCCGAATCTTCTCTCGTCTATGTCCTCGGGAACCGTACAGTCGGCGCCGATCATTACGCCCGTCTGCCCCGCCTCAGCAAGAATGCGCTTGACTTCCGTCTTTACCTCTTCCTCGGTCCCCCTGTAGATGATCTCATCCTGGGCAAATCCTCCCATCACGGGTTTCCCGCCGAAGAACGTCTTGCCTTCTTTGAGGGAGACTCCCTCCGCGTGTACTGCCCAGTTGATGACCGATGCATCATATTCTCTGAACAGTTTGAGGTTATTTGTAAGTCCTCCGAAACCGCATATATGCAGGAAGCTGAGTCCGTTTTTGTTTATCTCCCTCACCATCTCCTGTTCGATCGGTACGCAATATTCCCTGTAGACTTCATCCGGCAGCAGCTGGTTCTGGTTGTTCACGCTGAAATAGATGCCGTCCAGACCGAAATCTCTTATAAGCATGGTGTGGATCTCGTTGATCCGCTCCTCGAGGATCTTAAGGGCAGCAAGACCTTTTTCCGGAGCCGCCAGGAAGAATTCCTTAAGCCTGTCCTGCTTTGGTCCGAGTCCGAACATAAGAGCGAATCTCAGGCAGAATACAGGGGAGAATCCCGTGGCAAAGGACGGTATATCCTCGTCCTTATAGTAGTCAAGAACTCTCTCAGTCAGTTCCTTCGTCTTGCTGACATACAGTGAATCCATGGATGGCGGGACGATCTTATCCAGATCCTCCGGTCCCTTCACTGCCGACACGTCGACCGGCATCATCATAAGAACATCGTTCATGATCTTGAGGATGTCCGGATCGTCCTGGACTCTCGTGACACGCTGGCGCATGACCATCTTCTCGAAGAGTGCCGGATCACGGAGCCCGGTCACATACTCCGTCTGAGTCGTGTAGTGATGGAAGAACGCCACCGGCACTCTGTCCACGGGCTGATTGTGCAGAAACGCCTCAAATCTCTCTCTTTTGTTCATGGTTTTTGCCTCCGGAATAGATTTTTGCATAATTGATCAGATTTCTTCACTGATACAGTTTTTCTTTATGAGGTCCCTGTACCAGTAAAAACTGTCCTTCTTTATTCTTCTGAGATCCATAAGATCGCTGTCGGTCCTGTTGATATATACAAATCCGTATCTCTTCTCATATCCGTTGCTCGTTGAGAGGAGATCCTCAAAAGACCACGGATTGTAACTTAAGACTTCGACTCCGTAATGCATGGCCTCCGCCATTGCGAATATGTGGTCGTGGAGGTACTTTATCCTGTAGTCGTCATGTACGGTGCCGTCCTCCTCCAGCACATCGTGATACCCTATGCCGTTTTCGGTTATCATGAGGGGTTTGTTGTACCTCGTATAGATATCTCTCAGGAGATACTGCATGCCGTCCGGGTCTATCGTCCAGTCCCAGTCCGTCCTGTCTGCGTTGGGATTCAGTATCTTTTCATAGAAATCCGGCTGTATCTCGTGGGAATCGATCTCGCCCTTTACTCCGGACCAGTTGACGCCTGATTCCGTGAACTTCGCCCCTTCTTCCGGCCATTTCACGCATTCGCTGGAATAGTAGTTGAGTGCCAGAAAGTCGGAGAGATTTTCCCTGAATATATCCTCGTCTCCCGGCTCGATTTTGGGGGCAAATCCGTGATCCTGCATATATATGAGAACCGACTTCGTATAGATGCCCTTGAAATAGACGTCGAGGTAGAACTGGTTCTGGAATTCCTGCGCATTGAGTGCGGCGAGACAGTCCTTCGGGCTGCTCGTATACGGATAAATGGGATTGTATCCGATGGCCGCTCCCGCTATTCCCCCGGGCACCAGTTCGTGGACTGCCTTTACCGCCAGGCAGTGCGCGAGATTGAGGTGATGGTTAATCTGGTATCGCACCTGATGGTCGGAGAGGTACTTTTCGGGGATAAGATTCTTCTGGGTCCAGAACTGTACGATTATGCTCTGCTCGTTTATGGTCGTCCAGATCTTCACCTTGTCCCTGTATCTCGAGATTATGAATCTCGCATATTTTTCAAAATCGTATACGGACTGGCGGGAGATCCATCCGTCGTACTTTTCCACAAGAGTCAGAGGCATATCGTAGTGATACAGGGTCACGATAGGTTCTATCCCGTTCCTTATGAGCTCGTCTATGAGATCGTCATAGAAGGCAATACCCTTCTCATTGACCTCTCCCACTCCGTCCGGGAACACTCTCGACCAGGCGATGGAGAATCTGTAGCTCTTCATGCCCATCTCCTTCATGAGGGCGATATCTTCCCGGTATCTGTGATAGAAGTCACTGGCAACAGACGCGTCGGCGAAGCGTCTGCCCGCATTGATTATGTCCTGCTGAGATTTTTTCTTGCCGTCTTCCTCTGCGGCTCCCTCCACCTGATATGCGCTTGTAGCCGCGCCCCAGAGAAAGTTTTCCGGGAATGTATAAGTCTTCAACTGAAATATCTCCTTAGAATTTCTCGTCCAGGAACCTGAATACAGACTCCTTGTCCATGTTTTCGAAATCCGTGGTGTCGAGATAAACGGTATCCCCGTACGTAAAGTCCGTGACACCCATTTCTCCCATGACCTTTATGAGTTCCTCTTTTGTAAACAGAGGGCTGTATACGTATTCTTCTCCTTCCGGCAGCGGGTATCTGTCTGCTATGGCGTGAGCGGGATGGCGGGACACTTCCCCGTCTCTCTTTACGAGTCTTTCAAAGAGGACGTCGATGTTGCATGTCATCTTGAGCGTCATTATCCTGTTGCCAGTTCTCTCCTCAAATTCCTTGAGAGAAGCTTTATCCCTTTCCATGAAGTTGCTCTCTATTATCACACGTTTGCCCATGACAACAGCAGCCTCCGCGGCTTTGAGCATCAGCAGAATGGAAGCTTTATCGAGAACGTCCTTCTCCTCCGCGCTTCTGAATCCCACGGTATCAAAGAGTATCTCCTTGAACATATCCTTTGAATATATGACGGCGTCATATCTCCCGGACAGTTCTTCCGCTATCGTTGTCTTTCCGGTACCGGATATTCCGGCAATGAGCAGCAGTTTACCCATTTAGGATCTCTCCCCTTTATGTCGATCTGTTTTTCCCTTCGGGTATTCAGATGGATTTGAGTTTTATCTTACCGTTGACAAGCTTGCCGCCTGCAATATTGAGTTCCGGGTACAGCTTTCTCATATCCTCCACGGCGGTACCTATATCGCTTCCCCCCGAAGTTGCAAAGAGCATGATCTTTTTGCCCTTGAGATCAAATGTCTCAAGGAAGGTATTGATGATAGTCGGAGCGGTATACCACCAGATCGGGAATCCGATGAATATCTCGTCGTATTCGGAGAAATCATGTTCAGTCTCAGCGAGTTCAGGTCTTGATGACCTGTTGCTCATCTCAACCGAGCTTCTGCTCTCCTTGTTCATCCAATTAAGATCCGCCTTTGTATACGGAACCGCCGGTCTTATCTCGTACAGATCGGCATGCGCTTCTTTGGCGAGCTCAGCGGCTTTTCTTTTTGTTGTGCCTGATGCGGAAAAAAAGGCTACGAGTGTTTTCATATTTGTTTTCTCCTTGTGTTTTTTCTTATTATACCGCTAACACCCGGAGGTATGGGATATCCGGGACGACAAATATGTTATTATTGATCCTATCAATAAGCCGAAAAGGACACGGATGGATTCAAATGGATTATATAAACAGTCTGCTGTATGGTTCTTCCAAACCAAAAGCCACTGACGCCGATACGTGGTACGAAACTGCCCAGAAATATTACAAGGGTTCCGGAGTTTCAAAGGACTACACCGAAGCACGCAAATGGTATGAAAAAGCAGCCGCGGAGGGTCATTCTGACGCAGCTTTCAAGCTGGGGCAGATCTTCTTCAAAGGTCTCGGCACAGATAAGAATATAAGTATTGCTCTCGAGTGGTACGGAAAAGCTGCCGACGCAGGACATTCCCAGGCCCTGTTCACTCTAGCCGACATGTATTACAGGGGCGAAGCAGTCGATCAGGACCTCTATAGAGCAAAAGAACTCTTTGAAAGGCTCGTTGGAACAGGCAGTTTCAACAAAAGCGAAGCGATCTCCAGCCTTTACGAGATCAACAGAAAACTGGGTTCCCAACAGACAACGGAAGAAACGAGAAAAATAATCAGCCGGTATGAAAAAGAAGCCGAGGAACAGCAAAGCACAAGCGCCATGCTGAGTCTTGCCAAGATTCACCTCGAAGGCACAGAAAAGAAGCCGGATCTAAACGAAGCTGAATACTGGGCCAGAGAGGCCTGGGAGCGCGGAAGCAGCAGCGGCGCATATATGATGGGGCTCATTGAGGAAAAGAGGAACAAACCTGCAAGTTCCTTCAACTGGTTCCTGAAGGGCACAAAGCTTAAAGACGGCGACTGCTGTTTCAGATACGGTCTCTGTTTCCTTGAAGGAACTGG
>JAFWEV010000106.1 GCA_017512745.1 Oscillospiraceae bacterium | reverse complement strand
GATCATGCACTGAACACGTGAATAATCATGCACTGATCACGTGACTGATCATGCACTGATCACGTGGCTATCATGCACTGCTCACGTGGCTGATCATCCTATGAGAAGCATGAATGAGGACCTGATCAAAGCGGTCGGAGCCTACGTCGCAGAGCGTATCTTCAATGATGAGACCAAGCCGAGGATTGTCGATATCGAGGAAGAGTTCCATATCGCAAGAGGAACAGCTTTCAAATATCTGAAGGCTGCGGAAAAGAGAGGGTACTGCTCCAAGTTTGAGAAATACAACAACAAACAATTTGCGAGCGGGATCGTTGTCGATGGTACAGCATCCTGCGGAACACCTACATACGAAGAGACAAATATCAAGGAGTATATAAAGCTCCCAGGGTCCATGTTCGGCGAGGATGACAAGATCATCACCAAGGCAAATGGCGACTCTATGATAGAAGCCGGAATCGAGGACGGAGATGTATTGATCGTTTCCCGGCAGCATGAGGCAAAAGACGGAGAGATCATTCTTGCGCTTGTGGACGGTGCAACAACACTCAAAACTCTCATGCATCATGAAGACGGAAGACCATATCTTCACCCCGAAAATGAAGAATTCGATGATATCGAGATCTATGAAGGCATGTCATTCAGCATCCAGGGTGTTCTAACCTATGTTCTTAAAAACTACCGAGGATTCAGATCCGATGTTTTAATGCAAGGAGCAAAGAAATGAAAAGGACCAGAGATGAACTGTTTGATAAAGAAGCAAACATCTTTTTTAACAAATACTACGATCTGACCGGAAGAGAGTTTCCGGCATTTGATCATACAGAGTGGAGCAGTCTCGAGGAATGGCTCGTTGACATGAAACTTGCAGTCTACAGAGAGCAGGCGGTGCAGGAAATCGAAGGAAAAGATCATTACTGCAAGGCAATCGTTCTCGTTCCTGCGGCAGTCTGTTAAGGACGGAGCAAAATATGACATACAATCGTGTTTGCCCATTATGCGGCACTGTCAACAAAGGGCTGGATCTACAGGAAACAAAGGGCCTGTATGAATGTGAGAAATGCGGAAAGGTCATTCACACCAGGTATACCGATTTCAGACAGATCAGGCCGACCGTCATGATCCGAGACAAAGGGAAAAGAATATACGATGTTAAATAATAGTCGCGAAGAGCATTACAAACACTTGCGGAAAGAATACAGGCACGGCTATGACAAGATGCCGATCTATGAACTGTATATCCCGGTGAATGTGTATAAGCAGCTGTTAAATAATGGGATCGAATATTACGGAGATCTCCGCAGACTTCCGGAATGGAGACTCGCAAGGATCGTGAGAGGAGATCTCGGCTATAAAAATCTCAGACAGCAGATGGCGTTGTTCGAGAAAAAGAAAAAGCAGGCTCCGGTGATTACTCCTATAGAGACGCTCGGTCTCGATGCCGATACCGTAGCAGCTCTCAAGAAGTTCTCCGTGAACTCGGTGGAGGAACTGATCTCCATATCACAGAAAGAACTGACGGAGGAGTTCGCCGGGATCGGT
Organism: Oscillospiraceae bacterium; assembly: GCA_017512745.1. Taxonomy (GTDB): domain Bacteria; phylum Bacillota; class Clostridia; order Oscillospirales; family Ruminococcaceae; genus RGIG5675. The sequence continues at coordinate 1,126 of JAFWEV010000106.1, read as the reverse complement.
CCGGTCCGTGTCAAAAGGATCAAGAAATGCCTGAGCGAACAGGGACTTTCACTGAGAAGTAGCCGGAAAAAGGCAGAATGATTCCGGAAGGAGGGTTTCTATGGTCTATTCAATGAGCAGCAGGATCAATGTAATACTGAGTCCTGACAGAAACGGGATGATCGTTCCTTACATCATTGAGAAGGAAGGCAGATATTACAGAGTTGATGATGTAAACAAATCCGGATTATGTCCGGCAGGCAGGGTACCGCCAAGGAAAAGTACCTGGTGAACATCAACGGACATGACAAGTTTATTTTCCATGAGGGCTATGGGTGGTACATCCTCAATGAGGACGAGGATGAGCGGACTTTTGCAAATCCTGCCTCAACGCCCTCAGAGGCAATAGCAATATGAAGCCGGCATACGGTTTTGAGAGAGGGGGTGGATACGGAGAAATGATCCCGATTTATATTCCTTATGAAGAACAGGATGAACTGGGATCCGCCATTGTAGAGCGCAGAGAGTCCAAAGCAAACAAGAACAAGCCGTATGTTGATATCTTCGCGCTGGCTGAATCATTCGGACTTAAGATCGATTACGAGAGCTTTGCGGAAGACGATCCGAACAAAGACGGATTTCTGGCAAACGGCGTTGATTCTTTGAAGATATGGAGAAACGGAGTCAAGGCAGACATCATATTTCCTGACGGTACGATCGTCATTGACAACTACCTTCTCGGCAGACATCAGGAGAGCAAGCTGCGGTTTACCGTAGCCCACGAGATCGCACATCACATCTGCAACATACATGGACATGCATCAAACTTTCATGCCGAGTTCGATGCGGAAAGAGATTATACCCCTGAAGAGCTGAAGAATCGGTTCAACTACAAGGAAACGCAGGCCAATAATCTTGCCGGAATACTGCTGCTCCCTTCTCATAAACTGAAGAAAGTATATAAGCAGGTCACGGGAGGAAAGCTCCTGACCATGTATGGAGACCGCACGATCGATGCAGATACCAGGGAGGAAATCATAGCCATGGCAAAGATGATGCATGTCTCGCCGCTTACCATGAGAATACGGCTGGAGAGACTGAAGCTCTTCAACAGGCTTCCGATCTATCAGTACATCGACAGCGGATG
>JAFWEV010000014.1 GCA_017512745.1 Oscillospiraceae bacterium | reverse complement strand
AATTATCTTATCAGCATCAAGTGGACATATGCGAATACCAATGTTGAAAACGGTTCGGTAAGATTTGTGGTTTTCTTCCTCATCTCAGTCGGAGGACTTCTTATCAACAGTTATATCGTAAATCTCTTCGATACGACTCTGGCCGCAAAACAGGTGTTCGGTTCTCTCATTCCGACCAGATTCTACTATATGATAGGCAAGGTCGTTGCCACGGTAGTAGGATATGTCTGGAACTTTTCCGCAAGAAAACTGCTTCTTTTCAGAAAACAGAAATAACAGTTGTGACAAAAACAGCGATATGTTCATACGAGCACATCGCTGTTTTTTTGTTTCAGATCAGAATACGAGAGATATAAGGTACACGATCATAGATACTATCCACGCGATCACACACTGAAGGATCACCATGTTGAGAGCCCACTTTGCTCCGAGTTCCCTCTTCACCGATGCTATTGCCGCAACACAAGGTGTATAGAGAAGGCAGAATACGAGAAGCGCCGCCGCTGATCCGCCGCTCAGAATAGACAGTATCTGTGTACCGGTCCCGTAGAGAACATTCAGAACGGCCACGACGCTCTCCTTTGCCAGGAATCCCGTGATAAGGGCTGTCGCGACTCTCCAGTCGCCGAATCCCATCGGTCTGAATACGGGGGCTATCACTCCGGCAATCTTTGCAAGAATGCTGAGACTCGGATCGCTTACCATGTTAAGACCGAAATCGAATGTCTTGAGGAACCATATTACGATACTTGCCATGAATATGATGGTAAAAGCCCTGTACAGGAAGTCCTTTGCTTTCTCCCACAGAAGTCTCAGAACATTGCCTGCACTCGGCATTCTGTAATTTGGAAGTTCCATTACAAACGGCACCGGTTCACCTTTGAAAATGCTGTTCTTTGTGACCAGGGCAAGTACTATTCCGACAACAATACCGAGCACATAAAGCCCTACCATTATAAGTCCGCTGTATTCAGGGAAAAACTTTTGGGTAAAGAACCCGTATATCGGAAGTTTTGCAGTGCAGCTCATGAACGGCACCATCATTATTGTCATCTTTCTGTCCCTTTCGGAAGGAAGCGTTCTGGATGACATAACGGCGGGAACGCTGCAGCCGAATCCTATAAGCATCGGAACAATACTTCTTCCTGACAGTCCCAGTTTTCTCAGGAACTTATCCATGACGAATGCTATTCTCGCCATATAACCCGTATCCTCAAGGATAGAGAGGAAGAAGAACAGCACCACGATTATCGGAAGGAAGCTCAATACGCTTCCGACGCCGCTGAATATTCCGTCGATGATCAGCGAATGTATCGCCTTGTTTATACCCCAGTTTTCAAGCAGCAGATCGGTCCTCGCAGCAAGGATATCTATACCTGTCTCAAGGATCCCCTGCAGCCACGCGCCTATAACGTTGAATGTGAGATAGAAAACGAGACCCATGATAAGAATGAATACAGGTATCGCCGTATACTTTCCGGTCAGGATCCTGTCCATACGTTGGCTGCGCTCGTACTCTTTGTTCTTAACAGGCTTTACAACTGTTGCCTTGACCAGTTTGTTGATGAAGGAGAATCTCATATCGGCAATAGCCGCTGATCTGTCAAGGCCTCTCTCCTCCTCCATCTGAACTATGATATGTTCAATGGCCTCAAGTTCGTTCTGCTGAAGCTTCAGGCTTTCGACCACATACGGGTCTCCCTCCACCAGTTTTGTTGCGGCAAACCGAACAGGTATTCCCGCCTTTTCGGCGTGATCCATGATGAGATGCATTATGGCATGCAGACACCTGTGAACCGCACCGCCGTTTTCGTCCTTATCACAGAAGTCCGTTCTTCCGGGTCTCTCCTGGTAGTAGGCAACATGCATCGCATGGTCGACAAGTTCCGTTATACCCTGTCCTTTCGATGCGGAGATGGGAACTACCGGTATTCCGAGCATATCCTCCATCTCGTTGATCCTCACAGATCCTCCGTTTCCCGTGAGCTCATCCATCATGTTGAGAGCAAGCACCATGGGAGTATCCAGTTCCATCAGCTGCATGGACAGATACAGGTTTCTCTCTATATTCGTAACATCTACGATATTTATAATGCCCTTGGGCTTTTCGTCTATGATGAACTGTCGCGATACGATCTCTTCACTGGTATACGGGGACAGCGAATAGATCCCGGGCAGGTCCGTGATCTCGGTATTCTTCTGCCCTTTGATGACACCGGTCTTCCTGTCCACCGTCACTCCGGGGAAATTTCCGACATGCTGATTGGATCCCGTGAGCTGATTAAAGAGTGTTGTTTTTCCTGAGTTCTGATTGCCCGCTAGGGCAAAGGTCACAGTCTCATCCGGGCTTAGAGGATGTTCGCTTTCCTTGACATGATATCTGCCGCCTTCACCCAGTCCGGGATGCTCATGACTGCCATTATGGTGTCCCTGCTCTCTCTGCTCGACAGTGTCATCCTCATTTAACAGTTCAGCTTCTATATTCTCCGCCTCATTCACCCTGAGCGTCAGTTCATAGTCATTGACTCTGAATTCTATAGGGTCGCCCATAGGGGCAAACTTGACCACGGTCATTTTCTGTCCCGGTATGACCCCCATATCGAGTATGTGCTGTCTTAGGGCTTTTTCACCGGATACCGATGTTACTATCCCCTTTTCTCCGACTTTAAGTTCACTGAGTTTCAAATGCCGATCTCCCCATAACAGAATCTATAAATGCTATGCAATACTATATCACAAAACATAACAAAAGACGCCACTGCTATGGCGTCTTTTTTTGAACAATTCTGAATGTCAGCTTATTTTGAAAGCTTCTCGAACAGATCCTTGAAGATAAGGTCTCTCTTTACTCCATAAACATATCTGATGAGATGTCTGGAATGATCGAACGCGTAATGATCATCGAACTCATCGATCGGAGAATGCTCGATCCTGTCTGCCTCAAAGGAAGGATCCACGAGCCAAGCAACGGCGGTAACATCCCAGATAGAGCGTGTCCATGTCTCGATCTTGTTGTGCGTTGCGGCCTCCTTGATAGTGATATCCACAAGATAATCACAGAGTTCGTTCTTTCCCTTGAGCCAGTACTCGAGTTCGGGCTGAGATGTTGCAAATCCGGATACGACACCCATACACGGGAGGATGACAAGGGCTACCTTGCTGTCGAAAATGACTCTTGCGGAAGCCACATCCTGCAGCATGTTGAATTCATGTGAGCTGCTCCACTCGAACGAATGTCCTCCGAGCCAGATGAGAACTATCCTGTTGATTATCGAAGGATCCATGAGCATAGCTGATGCGATGTTTGTGATTGCTCCTAGAGCGATGACATAAAGCGGCTTTTCCTCTGTATATCCCTTTGCTCTTTCAACGAGGTCTCTTGCTGCGGGAGAATCTACAGGCTCCATCGTATTGGGATCAAGGAATGACGTTGAACCGCTGTAAACGTTCTTCTTTATTTCCTCTTCACCTGCGAGTGTGAGGATATTGAAGATCTCATTGTAGCTGAGTTCCATGCCTTCCTTCGGACCGTGACATTTCTCATTGTCGAACGGTGCGGCATAGATGGCTTTGACATTCATCCTGTCTCTGGATCTCAGAGCATATACGATGGCATACTGGTCATCGATCTCATTGAATGTATCTGTGTCGATAACCACATCGACGACTTCTTCCGGCCATCTAAGCATTTTGAGGATCCTGATATCGTCTTCGATAATATGATCTGCTCTGTCGCCGGCATATTTTGTTCTGTCAAATTCCTTGTTCAATGGCATAAAAAATAGACCTCCTGATTTGTTTCTGTGTATATAAAAATTATATCAAAAATACAGAATCAAAACGATTAGCGATATCTATAAACTGCGGCCTATGCAACTATGCAAAACAGAAAAACTGCACCGAAGTGCAGTTTTTATCGGTTTTTCAGCATCCGAAGAATCCACAGAACAATCTTGTGAGCAGCAGTCCGAAACAGAGTCTCCCCACACCGAAGCTCACAGGTGTGGAATAGTATTCCTCATTACTCCTGTAATTCTGTACAGGCTGGCTGAACTGATTGTACAGGTGAATGTAATTGACGTTGTTCGGCTCCATCCTCACTGCAGTCCTTGCATGTTCAAGCGCAGTTATGTTGTTCCTCATGCCGGCATTCGCTATGGCACTGAGATAATACCATTCCGCAGTCCTCTGCTGAATGGACGAGAGCACATTGAGCGCTTCGGCAAACTGGCGGGCATTGATGTAACTTCTGGCAGACTGCAGATACGGATCCTGGTTGCCGTAGCCGCTGTGTGTTGACCCGTAACTTCCCGTATTGCCGTAATCCCTGGTCCTGTAGGTATAAGTATAAGTCTTGAAAGGACCGTAGTCTGCCCAACCTGTATAGCTGCCGCTCTGCTGTCCGTTCGGCTGACGGGCATATCCGTAACCGTACGGGGACGAACTCTGGGTGCCGTATGGGGACGAGTATGCGGTACCGTTCTTTATGGAATCATATGCCGCATTGATCTCGTTCATCTTCTGCTCAGCTTCCGCATTGCCGGGGTTGAGATCGGGATGATATTTCTTTGCGAGCTCTCTGTATGCTTTTTTTATTTCGTCCTCTGAGGCGTCGGGAGATACACCAAGCACCTTATAAGGATCAGCCATTGTTCTTCTCCCTCTTCTGCTGTTCGATCCTCCACCTGGCCCATACGCCGGAGTAGAGAATGTTCTTCATAATTCCTATATCTTTCTTGAGATCGAGAATCTCAAAATCCTTCGTCGCTCTGGAGATCAGCATTGTGAGCATCGGTTCGGGATCACCTCCGTCGCCGTAGAGTCCTGAGAAAGCATTGAATCTGCCCTTCTTCATATCTTCCCGGAGATCGCAGCATGCATCGAGAGAATAGATGAATTCTCCGAGGTCATGACCGAAGTCCCTTAAGAACAGCGAGTGATCATCATTGTCCTTCCAGACGAATATTTCTCCGAGCAGTCTGCCGAAGCATTCTGCAAGTCCGTCCGGATCATCGGTCCCGGACTTCTCGAGTTCGGACAGTTTATCAAGGTAGTATTCCACAGCCTTGCACTGTCTCGGCCATCTCGACCTGATCTGATCGAGTTCCATGGAAAGGATCCTGGAAGCGGCCAGTCTGCTGACCTTCTTCTCGTCGATCCAGTCGTCCTCAAGGTTGTAGTATGCCAGAAGAAGATTCATATCCGCCACGTAATCAAGGATGGCGCTCTTATAGTATTTATTGTTCTCCAGAGGATGTATCATGCATCGTCTGGAAGAATACTCCTCCGCAGGCTCATATATCGAAGAGAGCAGCAGAGCGAGAAACACCATATCGTAGTTGAGCGTGATCCTGCTGAACTCTCCGTGTCTCTCTTTGAGCGTCCAGCAAAGGCCGCAGTACATACCTCTGTATCTCAGCTTTTCCTCTTGGGAAAGTGCGTCGACATTTGCCACGACATACCCGAACATATCACGTCTTCCTCTGGAACTCATGTCCGCACTTCGGGCAGGTGATCATGATCTTCCCCTTGTATTTCGGGACTCTCATCTTTGCGCCGCATTCCGGACAGTTGAAATATCTGTAGTCATTCTGCGTTAGAACTCTGTCTTTTTTTCCACCGAAGATCCCGGTAACTCTGTTTCTCGCAAGGAGATACCTGTCATTTTCCGCGATCCTCTTTTCAAAGTTTCTGGAAAAAATGCGGAATGCACCGAAACCGGCAAGCAGTACCGCTGCCAGTCTGAAAAAGTCTCCGATGAGTTTTCCGTACAGAACAACAGACGGAATAAACACTATTATCCCTGAGATCAGAAGAAATCTCGAGAATCTGTCCAGTCCGTACCTGCCTGCCATTATCATCTTTAAAAATGGGTTTCTGTTGTTCAATGCTGTAATCCCTCGTTAGATCAACTAAAAGAATAATAAGCAGTAAATATTAATGCCTTATTAATAATAGTTTTCATGGAAATCAAATATGTGTCAAAAATGTAAAAAAAGACCGATATCCGGCTCCCTGCGGGGCCGGATATCGGAATAATCGCCTGATATCAGAGTTTTTCTATTCTGTCTGCGATCGGACTGAGCCAGTCTCCTCCGTAAAGCTCGATGCTTCCGGAATCGATCATGTCGGATATTTCCGGATCGACAGGCATTTTTGCAACTGCGGGGATCCCCAGTCTCTTAGCAGTTTCATCGACATGGCTTTTTCCGAAGATCTCATGTCTTCTTCCGCAATCCGGACATTCAAAGTAGGAATAGTTCTCAACGACTCCCTCAACCTTGATGTTCATCATTGAAGCCATATTATATGCTTTCTCGACAATCATGCCGACAAGTTCCTGGGGAGAAGTTACGACTATTGCCGCATCCACCGGAATGGACTGAAAGACAGTAAGCGGAACATCACCCGTTCCTGGAGGCATGTCTACAAACAGGAAGTCGACATCGTTCCACCTGACATTGGTCCAGAACTGTGTGACCAGATTGGAGATGACGGGTCCTCTCCATACGACAGGATCTGTCTCGTTTTCAACAAGAAGGTTTAGCGAGATAAGATCGATGCCTGTGTTTGTGGTGGCGGGAAGTATTGTCGTCTCATCACCATGTGCCCTTTCATATATTCCGAAAGCCTTCGGAATGGAGGGGCCAGTCACGTCGGCATCAAGGATACCTACATGGTATCCCCTTCTCTGCATTTCGACGGCGAGCATTGCCGTTACGGAGGATTTTCCCACTCCTCCCTTGCCGCTCATTACAGCAATGACCTTATTGACGCTGCATCCGGGGCTCAGCTGCTTGAGAAATGACGACGGATCTCTGGACGGACAATCCACACCGCAAGAAGAGCAATCGTGATTGCAATTTTCTGCCATTATTATTCCTCTTTTCGAATTTTGTGATCAAATCGTATTATAACAAAATGCTATGTCTCTCACAAGACAAGCAAATCGCTAAATGCTATACTTATCACTAGAAAAACAATAAAGGGAGGAATCCATTTTGGCCATTAAAGTTATTTATGACTGCGATACCGGCGGTGATGACGCAACAGCCATTTCCATCGGTGTTGCAAGCAAAGACATCGAAGTCCTCGGTGTCACGACGAACTTCGGCAATCTTGCCCTTCGTCAGACACTCAGAAACACTCTTGAACTCATTGATTATCTGGAAAAGGATATCCCGGTCGCAAAAGGATCAGAGGTTCCTCTCGTCAGAGATCTGTGGGTGGGAAGCGAAGCCGAAAGACGCCTTCCCATCGATATAGACAAGGCGCATTCAGAACCGGTAGATCTCCCCGCCTGGGAATTCATAGCCGATCAGCTGCGAAAGAGTGATACAAAGGTAACACTCATTCCCCTTGCTCCTCTTACGAACATCGCAAAACTCATGATCTTTGAGCCTGATCTTGTGAGAGAAAAGGTCGGCGGCATCTTCATCATGGGCGGTTCAAAAGGCTGGGGCAATGAGTCACCGTCCGCTGAACTCAACTTCTATGCCGATCCGGAGGCCGCTAGAGTCGTGTTCTCGTTCGGAATGCCAATCGTTCTTGCGGGTCTTGATGTATGCGAAAAGGCATACATAACGGCAAGCGACGTTGAGCGTTTCAAGGATATCGATACAAAGCCCGCAAAGGTCTTCTACAACATCTGCGAAAGAGGTGTCAGAGAATACGGGAGCCACATGCAGAACCTGGTCGGCGAGCCTGCCATACAGATGTACGACAGCCTTCCCGTAGTGTATGCGCTTCATCCTGAGATCTTTGAATATGTCGATGCAAAAGTCTATATAGAGACTGACTCCGGTCTCTGCGACGGGATGTCCATATGTGACACTCGCCCCGCCGGATTCCACAATTCGGGCGATATCCCGAAACTCACAAAAGTTCTTCTCAATGTAGACAGGGAAAAATACTTTGATATTCTCGAAAAAGTGTTCAAGGAGGCAGAGTAATTATGGAACTGAAAAAACGTCCCGTTATTTTCGACTGTGATCCGGGTGTAGACGATGCCGTAGCTCTCTTTATGATGCTCGCGGCTGATGATCAGTTTGACCTCCTCGGTGTATGTCCCGTAGACGGCAACAAATCACTATGGCAGACTGAAAAGAATTCCTGCATTCTCCTCGAACTTGCCGGAAAGACAGAGATCCCGGTGTTTCACGGAGCTGACAAGGCTCTTATTGCCGAACGCAGAGTACCGGAAAACATTCATGGTGCAACAGGTCTCGGCGGAGTCGTTCTTCCCGATCCGGTGAAGACGGTCGAGAAGAAGTATGCATGGGATTTCATGTATGAAATGGCAAAGAAGTATCCTCACGAGCTTGAGATCCTGGCTGTGGGTCCGTATACAAATATCGCTACCGCAATGCTCAAATATCCCGATTTCTCCTCTCTCGTAAAGAAGATCGTGATCATGGGCGGAGCCATCACAGGAGGAAATCAGACAGCTGCCGCCGAATTCAACGTATGGGCAGACGCGTGGGCGGCAAGGATCATGTTCCAGAGCGGTATCCCGATCGTCATGATCGGACTTGAGATCTGCTTTGAGGGCAGAATAAGCGGAGAATGGGTGAAGAAGATCGATTCGATCGGCGGCCCCGTCTCCAAAGTCGCTGCCCAGCTCATAGGCGAAAGAGAAGTCCATTCCAAAGGCAAAGGCGCAGTCCTTTGTGACGCCATCGCTGCCGCATACATGATCGATCCTTCCATTATCACTGTCACCGATGAGGAATATGTCGAAGTTGATGTCAGAGGCGGTTATTCATACGGTGCGACCGTCGGAAAGCGCTGCGGCGGAATGTACTATGCAAGCAATGTCATTCCCAACACGACCATCTGCTGGCATCTTGATGATGAGAAGTTCTGTCAGCTCATCTATGACAGCTGCAAGAAACTCGACGATCAGCTGCAATAAGTACTGAGAATTCAACTAAACCCGGAAGTCCTTGCAGAAAGGGCTCCGGGTTTTTCATCTGAAGAAAACGGAGCGGTCTTTCGACCGCTCCATGTTTTTATTGTGCATATCAGCCTTCGATGGCATGGATCTTCTCCATATATTTTCTGACTGTCTCGGGATTGATGTTCCCGCCCCAGTTGCCGTCCTCAAACGCTCTTCCGACAAGCGCGCCGTCAGCATATTTGAGTCTCTCCTGACAGTTCTCCACATCTGTTCCGCCGCCGAGGATGATCGGGATCTCCTGGCCGTGGAAGCTGACTTCCTTGATGTCCCTGCAGAGCTGCTCATTCATTGCCGCATCTCTCGCCATAACTTCGACCGCGTCTGCACCGTAATTGAGTGAAGACACTGCGAGATCCTGAATATGGGCTTTGCTGTACTCGCCGAGATGATGGTATCCGGAGATCTCGGAGATCATTGCAACATCGTCAGCCTTGATCGCCTTGCGGTAGTTCATTACCTTGTAAGGATTGGCCTCGATACGACCGAACTTGGAATCCGTTGAGCCGATGAAAGCCGTGCATCTTGTAAAGTCTGCACCTACTGCTTTGCATGCTGCAAGTGAGGGAGTAATGCAGTTCCACATGAGCTGTACTCCGACTTTGAAGTCAGGTCCCACAAGGTCTCTGACTCTTGTTGCGATCATTGTGATCCCTGCAACACGTGCGGGATCTGTCTCGTCAGTATTCGGGAATACTCTGTCAACTGACTGCACGAGGCATCCGGATGCTCCGCCCTTCTGAAGAGCTTCAGCATCCCTGAGAGCCTTGTCGAGGGACTTCTCAAGAAGTCCTTCTTCAAAGAACGGTGTGCCCGGAAGAGGAAGAAGATGGATAAGACCGAATATCAGCTTTTTCCCTCTGTTTTCTTCAAACATTTTTCCCATGGTTAAAAATCTCCTAATCTCTTATTTTTTAAGTTCTGCATAATATTTGTCGGCAAGAGCTTTTGCCTCTGCCATTATGTCGTCCGTATAAATCGGCACAGGTCCGAACTGCATGGCGTTATATCCGGATGAGATATTTGCCATTACTGCAACCATAAGCGGGTCGTTGCCGGCGACATGCGCATACATCGCGGCACCAGTGGAGTTGTTTCCGCATCCCGTAGGATCCACGGACGGACCGTGCGGGTCTATTGCGGGACAGAAATAAGCATTGGTCGGAGTTACAGCAAAAGAGCCTCTTTGACCGACACGGTAGAGAGTCAGCTCGACGGGCATCTTCATTATCTCGTTGATAATGTCTTCATCATTCTCACGCGGGATCTTGAAGAGATGCGATGCTTCATTGTGATTTATCGACCACATGTCGGCAAATCCCGCACACCATTTTATCTTCTCAAGCGTGACATTTCTTTTGGTCGCAGCACTGTACTCTATCTCCCACATCATCTTAATGCCGGTTTTCTCTTTGACTTTTGCAAACTGTTCCCACCATACGGAATCACAGTTCTGAGCCATATACATGCCCTTTACTCCGGGATCACACGCCTCTTCGATATCCGCAGGTCTGGTCTTGAGATAACCGAGATGCTCCTGACCGTACCTCGAAGCAAAATTATATCCTCCGTCCTCACGGTCATAGCTCAGTTCATGTACAGTGACATGTTCAAGTAACGGTATGATCGATTCGCTGGTCAATCCGTTCCTGTCCATCCACGGTTTATAATCATCGACAAAATCAGCTCCTGTATGGCTTACAAGTTTGCAGCTCTTCGTCCAGAGCCTCATTCCCGAGAGAGCATACATAGCCGGTCCGCCTATATACAGTTTTCCGGTTTTGCCTATCTCGGAAGCTTCCGTCTTTCCGACAGAATCCACCACAACATCGGACATTATATTGCCGCAGGCAAGATATTCGGTCATTATTGATTTCCCCCGATAAGTAATTTCGCACTAAAATTTTATCATTAACAATTTTAAGAGGCAACGTTATCTGCGTGCGAACAGACCCGCCAGACACACGAGCATGTCAACTGTCTGATCCATCTCTTCACAGCATGCGAATTCCTTTACACTGTGACATACATATGCCCCTGTTCCGAGATTCGGGCACGGCAGTCCCATATATGATAGCTGTGATCCGTCTGTGCCTCCGCGGACCGCAGTTTCTACTACGGTTCCGCCGCATGCTCTTATGGCTTCTTTTGCATTCTCCATGAGCTGCGGGTATGGCTCAAGAGCCTTTGCCATATTGTCATATGTGTGTGATATCTCAAGAGTGATGGTTCCCGCACCGTATTTTCTGTTAAGCAGATCCCTCACTTCTTCAAGATGCTGGATGCGCTTCTCAAGTATGCCGTAGTCATGATCGCGGATGATGTAGTCTATCTCCGCATTGTCTACCTGTCCTTTAATTGCTACGGAATGGTAGAAGCCCTCTCTGTCCTCTGTCGTCTCAGGTCTCTCCGAATCGGGAAGGAGACTGTCAAACTCAGCGGCTATCCTTATGGCATTTCTCATCTTGTTTTTCGCTGCACCCGGATGTGTTGAGTATCCCTGGGCAAGAACTCTTGCCGCGGCAGCGTTGAATGTCTCTCCGCAGACTTCTCCGAATCTTCCGCCGTCGAGAGTATAGGCGAATCTGGCTCCGAATTCCTTTACATCAAAGTGATCCGGACCTCTACCTATCTCTTCGTCCGGTGTGAATCCGAGTCTTATCTTTCCGTGAGGAACTTCGTTTGCAAGCAGCCTTTCGGCAGCAGCCATGATCGTTGCTGTTCCCGCCTTGTCATCTGCACCGAGCAGCGTAGTTCCGTCGGTCACCACAAGATGTTTACCCTTGAGTCTTGCGATATCGGGACATTCATCAAGTGTGGTCCTGATGCCTTTTTCCTCATTGAGAGGAAGATACTCTCCGTTGCATTCTATCACTGATGGTTTTATATCCCAGTACTGCACTTCTCTTACGGTATCGTTGTGGGCAAGATATCCTATGACGTCGACATCCTCATATCCCGGAGTTGCCGGAATGGTGCCGAACGCATATCCGTTCTCATCTGTCTTTGCATCCTCAATGCCTATGGCCTTCATTTCCTCGACCATGAATCTTGCAAAATCCAGTTGTTCAGGGGTGGATGGCACAGAATCGGAAGCTTCATCTGAAGCCGTCGGTATCTGGGCGTATTTTATGAGTCTTTCATAAGCTTTCACTTTATCTTCCTCCACTTATGTCCGGGAACTGTTTCCCCGGACTTATTATCATCTGCAGTTATTATAGGTTTTTCCAATCACTTACTCAACTTTGTGTCACGATGCCTTCCATTATGCAAAAAAGACAAGGATCCCGCATTAACTGAGAGATCCTTGAATGTTATTCACTTGCAGTGGTCTTTCTGTGGCCATCAAAAAAGATTGATCAGATACCTGTCAGCGTGTTCTCCGAAGCTCCGGTATACATCTGATAATAGATACCCTTCTGTTTCATCAGATCCTCATGATTGCCGCGCTCAATAATCCGGCCGTGATCGAGCACTACGATTGCATTTGCGTTCCTGATGGTTGAAAGCCTATGAGCTATCACGAATACCGTTCTTCCCTTCATCAGGGCATCCATACCCTTCTGAACGATCATCTCCGTTCTGGTATCTATCGAAGAAGTTGCCTCGTCCATGATCATTACAGGCGGATCCGCTATCGCAGCTCTCGCTATTGATATCAGCTGCCGCTGTCCCTGGGACAGGCTGCCCTCTTCTTCTGAGATCATGGTATCGTATCCGTTCGGCAGCATCCTGATAAATCCGTCGGCATTGACCAGTTTTGCGGCTGCTTCGACTTCCTCATCAGTGGCATCCAGTTTACCGTAACGGATATTCTCCCTGACGGTCCCTGTGAACAGGTTGACGTCCTGAAGTACCATTCCGAGAGATCTTCTCAGATCCGGCTTCTTTATCTTGTTGATATTGATGGCATCATACCTGATCTTTCCGTCTTCTATATCGTAGAATCTGTTGATAAGATTGGTGATCGTCGTCTTGCCTGCACCGGTTGCTCCGACAAAAGCTATCTTCTGCCCCGGTTTACCGTAAAGGGTGATATCGTGCAGTATCTGTTTCCCTTCAACATATGAGAAGTCGACGTCGAAGAATCTCACGTCACCTTTCAGCTCAGTGTATGTCAGCGTTCCGTCACCATGCGGGTGTTTCCACGCCCACAGACCGGTATGCATATCGGCCTCGGTGATATTGCCCTCACTGTCTCTTCTGGCATTCACAAGCGTGACATATCCTTCATCGTGTTCCGGTTCCTCATCCATGAGCTTGAATATTCTGTCCGCTCCGGCAAGCGCGAGCATCACGATGTTGACCTGCTGCGACATCATATCTATCGGTCTTCCGAAGCTCTTGGCCAGCTGTATAAACGCTGCAAGTTTACCGAGCGTCAGTCCGCTGAATCCGGAAATGGCGAGCGCTCCGCCTATAATGGCAATAAGAACCGTCTCGATATGATTCATGTTTGCAAGGATCGGCATCATCATGTTTCCGGCCTTGTTAGCTTCGGCGGCATTGTATATGAGATTGTCGTTCAGTTCATCGAACTCCTCATTCACCTTGTCTTCTCGGCAGAAAGTCTTGACTACCTTACTGCCGTTTACCATCTCTTCTATATATCCGTTAAGAGCGCCAACTGCAGCCTGCTGTTTCGCAAAATACTTTCCGGACCTTCCTCCGAGTTTTTCGGCTACCTTGAATTTGAGCAGCAACGTAGCTACGACAACGATCGTGAGTATCCAGCTTTCTGCTATCATTGCGGTAAATACTGTTACTATGGTTATCGTTGAGTTTATCAGCTGCGGGAATGTTCTTGAGAAAAACTCTCTCAGCGTATCTATGTCGTTGGTATAGTAACTCATAAGGTCGCCGTGAGTATGAGAGTCAAAGAACCCGATAGGCAGCTTCTGCATTTTCTCAAACATCTCATCCCTGATCTTCTTCTGGATCGTCTGGGATGTGACTGCCATGAGTCTCGCGTAAACATATCCGCAGATCGCACCGCAGCTGAGAATAGCAAGTATCTTCAGCATGAATCTCGCAAGGCCGCTGAAGTCGGTCGAACCGGTGGCTATCATCGGTGTGATGTAGTCATCGATAACATTTTCTATGAACAGTGACGCCTGAACGCTTGCAAGAGCGGTCAAAATGATCGCGATAATAACGATGACAAGCTTAAAGAGATGCGGTTTGAAGTATGCTAGTAGTCTCTTTACCGTTCCCTTGCTTATGGTGTTGTTCTTTATGGCATCTTTCATTGAGCCGCGCCTGGCTCCACCTCTGGCAGGCATGGGTCTTTGTCCCTGGCTGTTATTACTCTGCTTTGTCAAAGTCACCATCCCCTTCCTGCTGAGATTCATATACTTCTCTGTATATGTCGTTGTTCTGAATCAGTTCTTCGTGAGTTCCGATACCGTTGATACGGCCGTTATCCATTACGATTATTCTGTCAGCATCCTGGACTGATGCTATTCTCTGTGCGATTATGATCTTCGTCGTTTCGGGTATCGCCTTTCTGAACGCTTCCCTGATCCTCTTGTCAGTCTTTGTATCGACCGCACTTGTCGAGTCATCCATGATGATGATCTTGGGTTTCTTCAGCAGGGCTCTGGCAATACACAGTCTCTGCTTCTGACCTCCGGACACATTCGTTCCGCCCTGTTCTATATGGGTTTCATATCCGTCGGGGAACTCTCTGATGAAGTCGTCTGCCTGAGCGATCCTGGCCGCCTCTTCGATCTCCTCCTGGGTCGCATCTTCATTGCCCCATCTCAAATTCTCTGCGATCGTGCCGGAGAACAGTTCATTCTTCTGCAGCACCATTGCCACGGAATTTCTGAGGACATTGAGATCATAATCCCTGACGTCAACACCACCGACTTCGATATATCCCTGCGTGACATCATACAGTCTCGGGATAAGCTGGACCATTGTGGACTTAGAAGAGCCTGTACCTCCGATTATCCCTATGACCTCGCCCGATCTGATATTGAGCGTGACATCCTTAAGTGCCAGCTGATCACGGGATTTCGGATCGTTTTTATCATACTCCCCTGATTCGGAATGGTATTTGAAATCCACATCATGGAACCTGATCGATCCGTCTTTAACTTCCGTGACAGGATCTTCCGGAGACACAATATTGCTCTCGGTATCGAGCAGTTCGCAGACTCTTTCCGCCGAAGCTCTCGAAATAATGATCATAATGAAGATCATATGAAGCATCATAAGGCTTGAGAGTATCTGCATAGTATATGTCATGAGACTCATGAGTTCGCCCTTGCCCATGCTTCCGCCGACTATGAGATGAGCGCCCATCCAGCAGACGGCCAACATGCTGAGGTATGATATCATCTGCATTACCGGAGACATGAATGCCATCATCTTCTCAACTTTTATGTACAGCTGATAGATCCTGTCTGACGAGTCTCTGAATTTTTTATTCTCATATTCCTCGCGCACAAACGCCTTGACAACACGTATCCCTCGTACATTTTCCTGAACGACCCGGTTCATTTCATCATATGATTTGAAGACCTTTTCGAATATAGGATGCGCTTTCGATCCCAGGAAAAATACGATCACCGCAAGAAGCGGGAGCGCAATGATAAAGATCCAGGCAACTTTAGCGTTGATCGATATCGCCATAACGACTGAGAATATCAGCATGAACGGACTTCTGACAGCTATCCTGATGATCATCTGGAAAGCCATCTGTACATTGTTGATATCCGTGGTCAGTCTTGTGACGATACTGGAAGTGGAAAACTGGTCGATGTTGTCAAAAGAGAAATTCTGGACATTTCTGAACACATCATGTCTGAGGTTTTTTGCGAACCCGGTGGATGCGACCGCGCCGAATCTCGCAGACAGCGCTCCTCCCAGCAGAGACACCAGAGCACAGATCAGAATTATCGCACCCTGTCTGTAAATGACTCCCATGTTCCCTTTTTCAACGCCATTGTCTATCATCACTGCAAGGAGCCTGGGTATGACTACCTCCATTGCTACTTCCAGTGATATGAAAAGCGGTGTGAGTATGGCAAATGTTTTATATTCTCTCACACTCCTGGCGAGTTTTTTAATCATATGCTGATCTCCATTCGATTAATCATTTTTCAGATTATTGAGCATTATGCCCAGAAGTCTGTTAGCTTCGGCGATCTCCCCGTCAGACAATCCTTTTACAAGCTGCTTCTGCTTCTCAATGCGTCCTTCTTCCATTTCCGCCATAGCTGATCTTGCTTTCTCGGTCAGTGACACAAGCTTGTTTCTCCTGTCTTCGCTGTCACGCGAACTCGTGACATAACCGCTCTTTTCAAGTCTGGTAACAAGTCCGGTCACTGTGGGATGGGATACATTAAGGTGATCCTCTATCTGTTTCTGCGAAACCTGTCCTGAGCCTCTTGAGATGCAGTGAAGAACCCGCACCTGCTGAAATGTCAGATCCAGATCGCTGAAATGTTTGTCTGCACCCGCTCTCATTCTGTTGCTTATCCACTTGATAAGATGGCCTGTATCGAGCTGGTCATATGAACAACCGGCCATGAATACATGCACCTCCTTAATATGTAGCATGCTACATATTATATCACTGCAGGCCGATAACACAAGAAGGGAAATCTTCATTTTCCCGGAGTTTTTTTGTACAATTTATTTATTCTTTTATTTGATTGGATAAAGGTGGTAATTATGGCGAAAAAAGCATTTATCAACTGCAATCTCCTGGACGGGACCAGAGAAATGGTGCTGCAGGAAGGAGTGACTGTTCTGGTCGAAAACAATAGGATCACTGCTGTCGGCAGGGATGTTTCCGTTCCTTCCGATGCTGAAAAGATCGACCTTACCGGGAAATACATGATGCCGGGAATGATCAATGCCCATATACATCTTCCCAGCAGCGGAATGCCGGGAGGTTCCTCTAGAACACCTGAGCAGGTCCAGAAGATGAAGAAAAGCAAGATCATAATGGCTGTCATGAAATACCTGTGCAAAAAAGCAGCCAAAACACAGCTTCTCTCCGGGACCACAACTGTAAGAACTGTCGGCGGTGTGGATGAGATCGACTCTACGCTGAGAGATGAGATCAATGCAGGAAAATATCTAGGACCGAGAATACTTGCGGCCAATGCGGCTGTATCCGTTCCCGGCGGACATATGGCAGGAGTCCTGGCATTTGAGGCGACCAGTCCTGAGGAAGGCGTACAGTTTGTCGACAGGATAGCCAAAGACAACCCCGATCTCATCAAGCTTATGGTCACCGGCGGAGTACTCGACGGGAAAAGGGGCGAACCCGGAGAGCTTAAGATGGATCCCGCGATCATAAAGGCCTGCTGTGACGAGGCTCACAAGCTCGGATACTATGTTGCCGCGCATGTTGAGAGTCCGGAAGGCGTAAAGGCGGCTCTTGAGAACGGAGTGGACACTATCGAACACGGAGCCAAGCCCGATGAATATATCATCAAGCTGTTCAAGGAGAGAAATGCCGCCGATATATGCACCATCTCCCCTGCAGCCCCTATCGCAATGATCGATCCCAAAATCCTCAAGCTTCCCGAAGACGCCCAGTTCAACGGAGAGATCGTTCTTAAAGGTATTGTCGACTGTGCAAAGGAATGTCTTGCAAATGATATCCCCGTAGGACTCGGTACAGATGCCGGATGTCCCTGGGTGTTCCACTATGACACATGGCGCGAACTGGCATACTTCAGCAAATACCTTGGAGTCTCTCACGAGTGCTCCATCTATACCGCGACACTCGGAAACGCAAAGATACTGGGAATAGATAAAGAGACAGGATCCGTTGAACCCGGTAAATCCGCAGACCTGCTGGTGCTTAAGGGCAATCCCCTTGTAGACTTTAAAACACTTTCCACTCCGGAAATGGTCGTGATGAAAGGTCATATCATAAGGAATCCGAAGATCAAAAAGCATGAAGACATAGACCGCCAGCTGGACGAGATATACGAAAGACTTTAAGAAAAAGAACAAGGCCGCTCATACGAGCGGCCTTTCCTTATGCAATTATATATCAGTCAAGTGTTTCGATCAGATCCATCGTGCGTGAAGCATTCATCTCATTGCACATTTCGATGAACTTATCAAGTGGTACATTATTGAGCTGCTTGTTGCCTCTGATATTGATGGATACCGTATTCTCCGCAGCTTCCTTGTCTCCGAGAACGATGACGTACGGATCCTTATAGTTCTTGCAGACCTTGATCTTTTCCTTCATGTTCTTGTCGGAATAGTCGACCTCAAATCTGATGCCGTTCTTTCTGAGGACTTCACAGACCTTCTTAGCATATTCGTTATGCTCTACTCTGATCGGGACAACGCCTACCTGTACCGGAGATACCCAGAACGGGAATGCTCCCTTGAAGTTCTCGATAAGGATTCCTATGAATCTCTCCATGGAACCGAACAGAGCTCTGTGGAGCATTACTGGGCGATGCTTTGCTCCGTCAGCGCCGATGTACTCAAGATCGAAGTTGAGCGGAAGCTGGAAGTCGAGCTGGATCGTGCCCATCTGCCACTGGCGTCCGATAGCGTCCGTCATGATAAGGTCGATCTTCGGACCGTAGAAAGCTCCGTCGCCTTCGTTGATCTCATAATTGCCCTCTCCGTACATCTTGTCGAGGATCTTCTTAAGACTTGCTTCGGCCTGGTTCCACACTTCGATATCTCCCATATAGTCATCAGGGCGTGTGGAGAGTTCCGGCTTATATGTGAGTCCGAATGTGCCGTACAGTTTTGTCGTGATATCCATGATATCCGCGATCTCGGCCTCGATCTGATCTTCCATGAGGAACGTATGGTCGTCATCCTGGCGGAACATCTGCACGCGGAAAAGTCCGTTGAGCTCGCCGGATTTCTCTTTTCTGTGAATTACGTCGACCTGGGAGATCCTTATCGGGAGATCCTTGTAGCTTCTCTGCTTTCTCTGATATACCTTGATCGAGTTCGGGCAGTTCATCGGTTTGACGGCATATGTATCGCTGCCGTCCTCTTCCTCACCCGGAAGAATGAACATTCCGTCCTGATAGTGATCCCAGTGTCCGGATGTGACCCAGAGTTCCTTCTTCTGGATCTGAGGAGCGGCTATCTCGTTGTAGCCGTGGATCTCGTGGATCTCTCTCCAGAATCCGAGGAGTGCGTTGAACAGTTTCCATCCTCTCGGTAGCCAGTAAGGCATGCCGGGAGCTGTCTCGTCAAAGTAGAACAGATCCTGCTGCGGACCGATCTTCTTGTGATCTCTCTCCATCGCCTCTTTTACGAGCTGCAGGTGAGCTTTGAGTTCCTGAGCTGACGGGAATGCATATACATATATCCTCTGAAGCTGTTCTCTCTTCTCGTCGCCTCTCCAGTATGAACCGGATACGGATTTGATCTGGAAAGCTACGCTCAGTAGTTCCTGGGAATTATCGATATGCGGTCCTGCGCACAGATCGGTAAAATCATCACCTGTTTTGTAGATCGTAATGAGTTCGCCTTCGGGAAGATCATTGATAAGTTCTGTCTTGAACTTCTGATCCTTGAAGAGCTTGAGAGCTTCATCTCTTGACACTTCAATTCTCTCCCACGCTTCTTTTCTCTTGAGGATCTCCTTCATCTTTGCCTCGATCACAGGAAAATCTTCCTTTGTGAGCGGTCTGGGGAGAAGGAAATCATAATAGAAACCGTCGGCGATCTGCGGTCCTATTGCATACTGTACGTTTTCCTTCCCGAACATCTCTATGATCGCTTTTGCGAGTATATGAGACATTGAATGGCGGTACTCTTCTAAAAACTTCTCTTTTTCCATACTTTTCTCCTATCATGTAACGCAATAAAAAAGCTCCTTACGTTACATCTTAATGTAATGTAAGGGGCGCTGTATGCGTGGTTCCACCCTTATTGCCGGACGTATCCGGCCACTCAATTATGATTATAACGGCATCACCGGCCATAAGGCATCTCGGAGGTGGTCTTCGATCAATTCCGAACTGAAGCACTTTCAGCTCACCGCAAGGCGGTGCTTCTCTCTGGAGTCTTCCTTGATTTACTCTTCTCGTCACAGATTTTGATTATTTTGGTTTCTTTCCAGAAACTCATTGAATTATACAATAATAATTTGTTTCCGTAAACTGTCTATTTAACTAGATTTTTTCGATTACAAGCACTTTTACATATCTGTAATAGAGATATGCGAGTGCTCCTATGGCCAGTTCCACGAATATCAGTGCTATTCCGAACAGGAGAGTACCTCCATACCATCCTGTCACAACATTGACTGTCTGCCCCGCCGCGCCGACTGCTGCTGCCACTGCGGTGATCATGTTATACACTGGCATTGGCTTAAAATACCTCTCATGTTCGAAGTCCTTTATATCTTCCTTGATCATGGAGAGATTCCCGAGTGCATAGATCTGAACACAGATGAAGATCAGCGTCACCACGAACGGGAGCAGCGCATAGAAATGGCCTTCCATGCCTGCTTTCGGCATAGATCCTCCCACAACACCGAGCGCAACTTCCATAAGAGAAAGCCCCCACATGTTTCTGCAGGCACGTTTCTTATCTGATACCCATCTGTAGAAATCACCTGTATATCTGTATGCGCCGGAAACATCCTGTTTATAGTTGTTGAGGTATCTGTGCCCTCTCAGATTGTTCTTTCTGTTATCAGCCATAAAGAAATCACCTTGTCCAGAAAAGGACCATCGCCAAAATAACCAGTCCAAGTCCGACGACAAAAACAAGCCCTATCAGCAACGCCGCCTTCAGCGCTCCCAGAATATAGTATTTCCTGTCTTCCGGAGGAATGTCTACTGTCGGCTCCCTGCCCGGATTCACCGGTGTCGGTTCTTCCTTTTTAGATCTATGAAATGACGGAGAGAGAAACCCGAAAAGAAGGGGTTTCTCAACTCCGCTCATATCAGCTATGACACGACCATCGTCGTCTTTTCCGTCAATATTTCTCATTTACTGAAGAGGTGGCAGACCACATAATGGTCTTTTTCGATTTCCAGCTGTTCGGGGATCTCTTGCTTGCATCTCTCTGTGGCATACGGACATCTTGTGTGGAACTTGCATCCCGTAGGCGGATTCGCCGGAGACGGGATCGATCCCTCAAGGACGATCCTGTTCATTTTCGCCTTCGGATCCGGAACAGGGATCGCTGAGAACAGCGCTTTTGTGTAAGGATGAAGAGGATTCTTGAATATATCCTTCTTGTTGCCGTATTCGACAAGGTTGCCAAGATACATGACACCAACCGTGTCTGAGATATGCTCAACAACAGAAAGATCGTGCGAGATGAACAGATATGTCATCTGACGCTGCTTCTGAAGTTCCTTCAGAAGGTTGATGATCTGAGCCTGGATCGATACGTCAAGCGCCGAAACCGGCTCGTCGCATACAACAAATTCAGGGTTCAGAGCAAGCGCCCTTGCTATGCAGATACGCTGTCTCTGTCCGCCGGAGAACTCGTGCGGATATCTGTCCTTATGGAAAGGCTGCAGTCCGCATTCGTCCATGACCTTATCGATATAGTCTTCGTATTCCGCACTGGACACAAGATTGTGCTCGCGTACCGCTTCCCCGATGATCTCACCGACAGGAAGTCTCGGCGAAAGGCTGGAGAAGGGATCCTGGAAGATGATCTGCATATGAGTGCGCATCTCCCTCATTTCCTTATCCGTAAAATCATATACTTCTTTGCCGTTGAACAGAACCTGTCCGGCGGTCTTCTCGCCGACCAGTCTGAGGATTGCTCTTCCCGTCGTGGTCTTTCCGCATCCCGACTCTCCGACAAGACCCATTGTCGTGCCGCGCTTCAGGTTGAACGTCACTCCGTCAACAGCCTTGACATGCCCGACGACATGCGAGATGATCCCGCCCTTAATGGGGAAGTGCTTCTTAAGATTATTGACCATCAGGATGTACTGAGGATCATAAGTGACCGGCTCATAATCCAGTTCTTCGTTTTTATGTTCAGCCATTATTCTTCCTCCTTATCCTGGTAGTAGAGATAGCAACTCACCTTGTGAGTATCGGAAACACTGATCTCCTTCGGATACTCTCCGTCACATCTCTTGAGACATTTATCGCATCTGTCTCTGAAGTAGCAGTAGTTCGGCATATTGACCGGATTCGGTACCTTACCCGGAATGGAGTAGAGTTCATCGACCTCTTTTCCGACGACCGGCTTTGAAGCCATAAGACCTATTGTATAAGGATGCCTCGGATCATAGAAGATGTCCTCGGCGGTTCCCTTTTCAACTATTCTTCCAGCATACATGACAACGACATAATCAGCCATCTCGGCAATGACTCCGAGGTCATGTGTGATCAGCATGATGGAGGAATTGATCTTGTCTTTCAGCTGTCTCAGAAGGTCCAGTATCTGGGCCTGAATGGTGACATCAAGAGCAGTGGTCGGCTCATCGGCTATGATCACACGGGGATTGCACGCGAGCGCCATTGCTATCATGACACGCTGTCTCATGCCGCCCGAAAGTTCGTGGGGGAACATGCTGTAGACACCTTCACTGTTTGCGATACCGACCAGTTCAAGCAGCTCGATCGTTCTCTTTTTTCTCTCCTCAGGCGTTTTCAGGGTCTCATCATGGAGTTCAAGGACCTCTTCAACCTGATAGCCGATCCTGAAGACCGGATTCAGACTCGTCATGGGCTCCTGGAATATCATCGATACAGCGTTTCCTCTGATTTTCTGCATCTCCTCATTGGGGACTTCCACGATGTTGTATGCCTTATCTCCGAGATTGAGCCTTATCTCTCCCTCGACGATCTGTCCCTGAGGTCTCTGAAGCAGCTGCATCAGCGACAGACTCGTAACGGACTTACCGCATCCGGACTCACCGACGACGCCAACTGTTTTGCCGATCGGCACATCAAAGGAAACTCCGTCAACGCTTCTGACGGTACCGGCATCTGTAAAGAAATATGTGTGCAGATTATCGAACTCGACGGCATTGTTCGTGTCGTGCATCTTTGTAAGATACTCTGATTCCGGAACATTTTTGCGCTTTCTTTTCTTTTCGAGTTCGTTTGTAATCTTTCTGTTTGCCCTGGATATCTCTCTGGCCTCTTTGGCGGAAAGATATCCTTCGGGACGGTTTTTCCTTGCCATATCGATACCCTCCTTATCTCTTCATTCTCGGGTCGAACGCATCTCTGAGTCCGTCGCCAACGAGGTTGAACGCAAGAACTGTCAGCAAGAGACAGAATCCAGCAGGTATCCAGATAAACCAGTAATTGGTCAGAACGTACGTATCGTTAACGTCACTGATGATATTGCCCCATGACGCAAACGGGAACTTAACGCCGAGTCCGAGGAAGGAGAGCGTGGCTTCCATAAGGATCGTAGAACCAAGGCTCATTGTCATCGTAACTATCAGCTGCGGAATGACATTCGGGATAAGGTGTCTGAAGATCCTTCTCTTGACGCTGAGTCCTGTAGCTTCAGTAGCTGTCATGAACTCCTGTTCTCTCAGAGAGAGGATAAGACCTCTGATCATTCTCGCGATACCCGGCCATCCCAGGAATCCGAGTATCAGCATCAGGTAGATCATTCGGATCTGCGGATCGACACGCATCTCATCCATCGCTGCGCCGAGGATAATGATAAGCGGCATAGAAGGTATACAGTAGAACACGTCGACTATTCTCATGATCAGGTTATCGACCCATCCGCCGAAGTAGCCGGAGATACCGCCCATTATGACGCCGAGCACAGTCTCAATTGCAACGACGATGAACCCGATATACAGGGATACGCGTCCGCCGTACATAAGTCTCGTTAGCATGTCCATTCCGTTTCTGTCAGTACCGAGCAGATGCTCTTTTGACGGTGCGCTGAATGAGTCAAAGACGACCGTATCCATGCCCTGTTTGATCTTGTAGCTCTTTGTCGGCGCGTCATACTCGATAGTGTACTCTGCCGTTTCGCCGTTTTCCGTGAAATAAAAATCCTTATCTCCGTTCTCAATGCTTTCAAGAAGCTCATTCTTGAACTGCTGGGAGAGGAAGATGTCAGGCATCAGAGCCTGGATGGAATATCTGCTCGCATACGCCACTACGTCATTTCCGAGCTGAACATTTCCCTCTTCATCGACCTTATATGTCTTGCCCTGATACTCGAACTGAGACTCATCGGAACCAACGGTCTTGAGGATGAGATACTGCATCTCAAAAGGAAGCTTTTCGTTGCCTGTCGCTGATGAAACAATATCATACGTGGCTACCGCAACAGGATCGGCAACACCATCCTTGAAAATGGCGTAGATCTCATCGCCCTCATCTACGATGGTAAATGAGTCGCCGCCCTTTTCGAAGGAATCTCTTCCCTCAATGACTGCAAGCGTGAATGCCGCCTGATTGATGGGAGAGAAGCCCTCTCCGTTTTCATTTATTATGAATCTGAATTCGGTGTTTTCCGCAACGGAAGCAAAGAGTTTGCTCTGAATATCCGTACGGTAAAATACTTCATCCTCTCTGTACGGGGAGATGGCTCCGCCTATAAAAGAGAATATGAACATGAATGCAAGAATGATAAGACCCGTGACCGCAACTTTATTTCTCAGGAATCTCTTGGTGACCATCGCACCGGGAGACAAAGTCTTGACGCGGCGGTCATCATTCAGAGAGTATTCTTCAGTCTGGACATTTTTATTGTTTTCGTTATCCACTTCACATACTCTCCTTTCTTAAGAAATACGGACACGCGGATCTACAACTGCATAAAGGATATCCGCGATAAGGTTACCGGCAAGCGTCAGGACCGCCAGGAATACCATGTAGAACATGGAGAACGGTATATCTCCGGCCTTCATGCTCTGGTATGAGACAAAGCCTATGCCTGAGATCGAGAAGAGTGTCTCCGTGATCAGCGCTCCGGAGAAAAGACCCGGCAGGGATCCGCCGACAATCGTCACGATGGGGATGAGCGTATTTCTGAATGCGTGATTATATATGACATTCTTCTCGGAAAGACCTTTAGCCCTGGCCGTTCGTATATAGTCGGAGTTGAGGACTTCCAGCATATTGGTACGCGTATATCTCATCAGTCCGCCGATGCTGAGAACGACAAGTACTATGATCGGCAATACAAGATGATGGGCCTTGTCCAGGAACTGATGGAATGAATCCAGATGATCATAGTTTCTTCCGATCAGTCCGCCGAGGTCAAACCATTTCAGCTTCACGCAGAACACCAGTTTCAGCAGCGAGGCAAAGAAGAATGTCGGAAGTGAGATGCCGGCGATAGCGATTATGGTAATCGCATAGTCGGTCCTGCTGTACTGTTTGGTAGCAGCAATAATGCCGAGCGGAATGGCGATGATCAGCTCGAAGAAGAATGAAATGACACCCATGATAAATGACAGCCAGATACAGCTGTTGAACTTCTCCACTACCGGAACAGTCCAAAGCCAGCTGTCACCGAAATCACCTCTGACGGCATTGGCCGCCCAGGAAAAGAACCCGCCGATAATGCCTTTATCCATTCCGTATGTGCTTGACAGCTGCTCCATCCATTCAGTGTAGGTCTTCGAGCCCGGCTGCATGGATTTGTTCATCGCAATTGTCTCCAGGTACGACGTGGGCAGCATTCTCAGCAACGCATAGATAATGAAGGCGCTGAGTACCAATATCAGGATCGATAAAAGGATCCTTTTGATGATGAATTTTCTCAAGTGTCATCACTCCCGAATAATAATTGTTGCAGTTTCTTATCTGCAGATATAATTCATACACCGTCGGACATCGTCCGGCCGTGTACAAAGTACATATTCATATAAGAGAATTGGTCGTAACTGCAGATATTACCTACAGTTACGACCAATTAATTATACAGTAAAAGTTATCTTTTGACTATATTTAATTAGTTGAGTTCAAGATTCTCGATCTCGCTCATCCAGCCGTAGAATGTTGTGATATCAGGTGTAACTGTATCGATATTTACACGCTCAGTGCTGAAGATGATAGCATTCTGACGCTGATATACAGGAATCTCGCATGCCCAGCTGATGACCTTATCAAGAGCTGCTTTGTAAACGGACTTTCTGTATGTCTGGTTTGTAGAAGCTCTGGCGTCGAGGATCATCTCGTCGAGTTCAGGATCAGCAATACCGTACATATAGCTGCTTCCGCCCTGCTTCGGACCACCAAGCGGGTTTACCTTCGGTGCCGGTGCAGAAGGACCGTTAGCTACGTCGGAATAGTAGACTTGATACATATCAGGATCGATCGATGCGCCCCAAGCAGCACACCAGATCTCCTGCTGACCTGCATTTGTCGTATCCCAAAGGACAGAAGAATCAGCAAGGTCTGTAACGATGAGGTTGAATCCGATCTTCGCGAGCGCTTCTTTGGAAAGTGTCATAACCATGAATGACGGATGGTCGCCTGTGCCGTCGCCGGGGATCAGGCATTCATACTCGAGAGAAGCGCCTTCCGGAGCTGCTGTGAGCTTACCGTCTTCAACTGTGTAACCTGCAGCCTCAAAGAATCCGAGTGCTGCGTTGAGTGCTGCCTCATATTTCGCATCTGCGTTCATATCAGATGTATAGATCGGGTTTCCGTTGACATCCGTTGAGAATGCAAGCTCATAACCGTCATCTGCCGGCTGCGGTGCTGCCCAGGATGTGTTGGAAATCGGATAGTTGATAACAGCTGCTCTCTCGCCGTAGTAAGAGTCGATAGCGACGTCACGATATACGGAGAATACTGTTGCAAGAGCTCTGCGGAGGTTTCTGGATGCCTCGGAACCCGGATCGCCGCCAACATTTACGTTGATGGAGTTGATTCCGATGTAACCATAACCGAGGTTGTCAACTGTGCTTGTCGTGATGACAGGTCCAGTGATCTCGTCATTGCCGTTAGCTTCCTTAATAGCCTTGACTGTGTCAGCATTGAAGGAAGGATCGGTGATATCGAAAGATCCCTGAACAACACCGTTACGTCTGTCCTGATCGGATCCTTCACGGAAGTTTACGTATTTGATCTTCGGTGCGCCTTTGTAGTAAAGGTCGTTTGCTTCGAAGTTTACAACACCGTTCTCATACTTGAGATACTTGTACGGGCCAGCTCCCATGGGTTCGCTGATCTTCGCACGGACTGTGCTGAGG
The DNA here is from genome assembly GCA_017512745.1 of Oscillospiraceae bacterium. Lineage (GTDB taxonomy): Bacteria > Bacillota > Clostridia > Oscillospirales > Ruminococcaceae > RGIG5675. The sequence continues at coordinate 31,960 of JAFWEV010000014.1, read as the reverse complement.
TCACCCTTATTGAATCCGAACATGTTGTTGTCGTAATCATAGAGGGATGCGTCTCCGTAATAATGCATCGGAGCTATCGTCATTGCGAGCTGATAAATCATTGTCGCATCGACTTTAGTAGCAACAATGCGGAGATGTGTATCATCGATCTTCTGGATACCGGAGATGTTCGGTGCGGACTCGCCTGTGGAAACACCTGTACCTGTGTAGTATCCGAGATTCGGGAAGAGATCATCAACTGTGGAACCTGCGTTCTCGGTGTTGATCATTCCTGCGATATCGCTGCCGTATGACTCCTGAAGGGCTGCTGCGAAGCTTTCAGCCGAATTCTCTGCTGCTTCGAATCCCCATGCGCCTGCTGCTGCCTGATAATCGCCTTCATCGGCATATCCTGCCTCTACGCAGTATGCATAGATCTCTTCTGCGAGTGCGAGTGCTGCGCTGTCGTATGTATCCCAGTAAGCCTTAGCATCGTCTTCTGTGAAGAATGTGAAGTCTGTGTTATCTCTGCCTGCGCCATAAATAAGGTTTCCGAGTGTGTCCATTCCTGAACGGTACTCTTCCATACCCTGGATCGGCTGAGAGAAGAGTGTTGTGGAACCGTCATATGTCGGGTCACAAACTACATACATTGAGAAGATGACATCATCGACTGTGACCTTCTCACCATCGGAGAACACCAGGTCGTCACGAAGTGTGAAGTCATAGAACACAGTTCCGTCGTCATTCTCTGTTACTACAAGGTCAGCAGGTCCGTAATAAGTGTAATCTGTGCCGTTGTAGTTGATCGTCTCGCCTTCGATACCCTTATAGATAACTGATCCTACACGGTCAGTTGTAAGGAGAGCGATCTGCGTCATTCCAGCAACGTCCTGGTCATAGGCTGTCTCTGCGAAGAACGGTGAGAACTTTGCGTTGAAGTTGGCATATCCAACAACAAGCGGTGTATCGGCATCTTTTTCAGGTGCCGGTTCTGTACCGGAACTTTCGGGTGCTGCGCTGGATCCGTTATTGCTGGAACCGGAAGCACATCCGAAGAGAGAGAATGCCATGACAAGAGCAAGAAGCATTGCTATTGCGCTTTTCATTTTCATTTTCTGATAATTCCTCTCTTCCATCATTTGTGGAATAATTATTCGAGTTACAACAAGCTTTTTATATTGTTATAACAAACAGTGATTATAAATTTTAGTTATATTGACGGCACTTGTCAAACCTACGGGTTTATCGCTTTTATTAATAATAAATATAATAAATAGCAGCCTGTTTTTATCAAAATTACTGTGTTTTGGTCTCCTCAGCTGTGCGGTTTTTATACTATTTGCACATAACACAGTCCGTGAGCACCGTCTGTCAGTGAGATGTTCAATTTGCCGTCAAATGTTACAATTCAGTTACAGTTTTCAAAAGCAAATATCTTTTATCGTGCAATATGCACAAATAAGTGGCATGCATCACCGATCCAACGCAAAAAAATACCACCGGATACGGCTCTCTGCCCGGATCCGGCGGCATCTTCAGTTTCTCATCGTTTCTCCGTGCAGTAATCCACTGTCGAATCGATATGTGCCTGTGTCGTATCGAATATGGGGATATTGACATCCCCGGGTTTGATCAGCATCTCGATCTCGGTACATCCGAGTATTATTCCTTCTATGCCGTGTTCTTCTATCAGCCCGTTTATTATCTCCTTATATTCATTTCTGGACCGGTCCAGAACTTCCCCTTTGCAGAGTTCGTCGAAGATCACCCTGTCTATCTCATCAATGATACCGCTGTCGGAGGGCACGGCCACCTCAAGTCCGTTCGCTTCCAGGCGCTTGATGAGAAAATCTTCGACCATCGTGTATTTTGTACCGATCAGGCCGACTTTGCTTATTCCCGCAGCCTTGCATTTATCCGCAACACAGTCCGCAATATGGATGAGGGGTATCCCTATTCTGCTCTGGATATAGTCTGCAAGTTTGTGCATTGTATTCGTGGCGATCACTATATAATCGGCACCGGCTTTCTCAAGTGTCACAGCTATATCAGCCAGAGCTTCTCCGATCTCATCCCACCTGTTCTCAAGCATCAGGGCCCTGATCTCTTCAAAGTTGACATTGTATATAAGCATTTTTGCGCAGCTGAGTCCTCCGAGTCTTTCATTTACCTGATCGTTGATCCTCTGATAGTAATGGATCGTCGATTCGTAGCTCATGCCTCCGATTATCCCTATTGTTTTCATTTTTTCTCCCCCGTAATACTTGTCGGACATTTGTTTGACACTGTATGGTATAAGTCATAACATAGATTTAATTTCTATAATTAATAACTCAATTATACATTTTATTTACAGTAGGTACACTGTAAAAATGCCTGTTATTTCATACCAAGAGTACCTTAGGAAAGAGGCTGCATACGAGGGTTTTACATTTTATTCTGACGAGACGAACAGGTTCTGGACGTTCTGGCATCACTTTCAAGAACAAATCCGTTTGCCAAGGCAAAGGTCGACAGCTTCATGAATAAGATCAACAAAAAACGCAAAGAGAACAATATGGAACCCTTCTCGCTTGAAGGCCGTACCCAGAAAACGGCAGAAGCTCACGCAAATAAGAAGATCCAGAAAAAGGAACCGGACAAATCAAATAAAGGTCCTGTGAAAAGCTAAAAGAAGCGCCTCCGTTCGGAGGCGCTTCTTATTTAATCATGCTTTTTTTCTGGTCTTTCTGTGAATAAACTTACCGAATTCAAATACAGGAACAGTCGTAAGTGCAAGCAGCATGGAATAGAGAACTTCTCTTCCCCTGACCGCTCCTGCGGTTATTCCGAGAAGATTTGCAAGAGGAGTCACATAGACTGTGGCAAGCGTAAGAAGTGTTGTCACGGCAAATGCTCCCCAAAGCCACCAGTTCGTATTCTTCAGCATATCCTTTGAGAAGATGGATCCGTTGCACGAACGCATGTTGATAGCACACATCATCTCCGCAAGGCTGACTGTCAGGAAAGCCATCGTCATGGCTGTTCCGCATGTAACGCCGCTGACTATTCCGCTGAACGAGCCGTTCGCCATGTAATATCCGAGATAGTATGCCGCAATTTCGACAGCGGCAAGATAGATGCCCTGCCATACCATGCTGACGCCGGCTCCGTCGGAGAAAATACCCTCACTCGCATCACGCGGTTTTCTGTGCATGAGATTCCCCTCGGCCTTTTCCACTCCGAGTGCAAGGCCTGGAAGCGTATCCGTAACCATGTTGATCCAGAGAAGATGAACAGGTGAAAGGATCCTGAAGTTCAGTATTGAGGCGAAGAAGATGATCAGGACTTCTGCCAGATTTGTGGAAAGCTGGAACTGAAGGACTTTCTTGATATTGTCATATATCTTTCTTCCCTCTTCCACAGCCCTTACGATAGTGGCAAAGTTGTCATCGGCAAGGACCATGTCCGCGACGCCTTTTGTGACCGCAGTTCCGGTTATTCCCATTCCGATGCCGATATCCGCAGCCTTAATGGAAGGAGCGTCATTGACTCCGTCGCCGGTCATAGCCGTTACCATTCCGCGGGCTCTCCAGGCATTGACTATTCTGGTCTTGTGCTCAGGCTGTACACGGGCATAAACAGAATATCTCGGGACAAGCTCGATCATCTCTTCATCCGTATACTGATCGAGATCCGCTCCGACGACAGCTTCGTCTTCGCGCTTGAGTATTCCGAGCTGACGACCGATTGCGACTGCCGTATCCTTATGGTCTCCGGTGATCATAACAGGTCTGATTCCCGCACCGCGGCAGCGGTCAATGGCATCGAACACCTCTTCACGACAGGGATCGATCATTCCGTAGATACCTATGTATACAAGGTCATGTTCAAGATCTTCCGGCTCTTCAGACTGGGGTTTCTCATCGTATCTGCGATATGCCGCACAGAGAACACGAAGCGCCTTATCGGCATATGACTTATTGACTTTGGCTACTTCGCTGCGGAACTCAGGTGTCATGGGTACCGCCTGCCCGTCATGCAGATAATACGCACAGTGGTCAAGGACCATGTCCACAGCGCCTTTTGTATACTGTATGATGCCGTCCTTGGTCTCATGGACAGTTGACATCATCTTTCTCATTGAATCAAACGGAGCTTCCGCGATCCTGGGCTGATCCTTCTCAAGTTCATATTTCGGAAGACCGATCTTATTTGCGTAATTGACAAGGGCTGCTTCCGTGGGCTCGCCCTCGGAGTGTTCTGCGCCCGGTTTGATCGTCGCATCGGAACACAGCGCCATGGCGGTAGCCATCAGCTTGGAATCCTCGGTCCATTCCTCGACCACAGTCATCTTGTTCTGTGTGAGGGTTCCAGTCTTATCCGAACAGATTATCTGTGTGCATCCCAGTGTCTCAACTGCTGACAGTTTTCTCATGAGTGCTTTGTGCTTGGCCATCTCCGTAACGCCGATGGAGAGCACTATCGTCACGACAGCCGGCAATCCTTCAGGTATAGCCGCAACCGCAAGAGCTATGGCGGCGACAAAACTGGATATGGCGGAAGTTCCGAGAAGATTCCATGAGAACGGCTGGTTTCCGAGAACCAGTGCCTGCACCAGGCCTACTCCGAATACAACAACGCTTATAAGGAGAACAAGCTTTGTAAGGAATTTTGAAAGCTCGTCCATCTTCTTCTGCAGCGGTACCTGGTCCTGCGTCGCGAGTGCAAGAGCTCCCGCGATCCTTCCCATCTCGGTGTTCTGTCCGACAGCGCTTACGACAGCTTTTCCTCTGCCGAACACAACAGTGGATCCGGAATAGAGCATATTCTTTCTGTCGCCCAGCGGCACCTTACCGCCGTCGCACATAAGCGCATCGACCACCTTATTGACGGGGACACTTTCTCCGGTCAGCGCGGATTCTTCCGCTTTCATACTGTACGATTCAAGTATTCTGCAGTCGGCGGGCACTGTATCTCCGGCCTCAAAAACGAGCACATCTCCCACAACGAGGTCTTCGCTCTTTACAGTCATCACGTCTCCGTCCCGGATCACGTGTGACGTTTCGGCGGTCATATCCATCAATGCGGCAACAGCAGATTCGGCTTTATTCTCCTGAACAAGGCTCATTACCGCATTGAGTATGACGACAGCGAGAATGACATATACATCGATAAAGTCAGATGCTTTGATCGATCCAGCGCTTTCCAGAACGGTGACCGCCGCCTGTATCGCGGCTGCCGCAAGGAGCATGATGATCATCGGGTCGACAAGCAGGTTCAGGAACTTTTTGAAATTGCTTTCTTTTTCCGGTTCCTTCAGCTTATTCTTTCCGTCACGCTGAAGTCTCTTTTCAGCTTCTTCGCTGCTCAGTCCCTTTGCTGTGGACTGCAGTTCATCAAGAACTTCAGAAGCTTCTTTCAAATAAATATTGTCCATTTATTTCCTCGTAAAATAAAGAAATTATTACTCTAGTAATATTACCATTTTTTTCATTTGAAACAACTATTTCACACAGATTTTACATTGCACGGTCTGCAAACCAATATAAATAACAAAGCTCCGGTCATAACGAACCGGAGCTGTTGTTGGTGCGGGTGACAGGACTTGAACCTGCACGGGGGTACCACTAGATCCTAAGTCTAGCGCGTCTGCCAATTCCGCCACACCCGCTTATAAGAACTATGTCATTATATATTTCCGGGTCATAAAAATCAAACTGTTCTACGGCTCTGAAAAGTAATATTATATTCACAATTACAATATATACTTTCTACCATCTTCAGTATGGAGTTTGATTACTATGCAGAAATTCATTTACAAGCTACAGCTTCGCATGGGCGGCAAGTGTATCAGCAATCTGATGAAATACATCGTTGTCGGAATGGCTACGGTATTTGTCCTTGACCAGGTATTTGCCACATTCTCTTTCTCATCCATGCTGAGTCTGTATATGCCAGCTGTTCTGAGCGGCCAGGTCTGGCGACTGATTACTTTTATATTTATTCCGCCTAACACGAGCCTTTTGTTTATAGTTTTTGCACTGTATTTCTATTACGTGATAGGTACGGCTCTCGAAAATCAGTGGGGATCGTTCGCTTTCAATGTGTATTATTTTCTGGGCGTCATCGGCTGCCTTATAAGCGCCGTTCTGACAGGATACGGAACAAACACATTTCTTAACCTGTCTCTGTTCCTCGCTTTTGCTGCAATGTTCCCGGATTTTCAGGTCCTCCTATTTTTCGTACTTCCCGTGAAGATCAAGTGGATCGCGTATCTTGATGCTGCAGTGTATCTTTATTACTTTATCATGGGGCCCTGGACCACAAGAATCCAGATACTGTTCTCTCTGGTCAACTTCTTCCTCTTCTTCGGAAAAGACCTGTTTCTGAGGACAAAGCAGGAGATCGGATACTTGAAACACAGAAGACAGTGGAAAAACTGAAACTGTAAACAATTACGCCGCCGGTATCGATTCCGGCGGCATTTTTTTATTTTCTGAACGTTTTATATCTGAGCAGTGCGGACGCAAGCAATTCACCAAGCACATAGCACCCGCTTATTTCCCCGACCGCTACATATATCACTTCGAGCCCCAAAGGCAGATCCAGCCTGTATCCGTACTTCAGGATCAGCGGTACCGCAATACTGTTTGCTACAACGGTAGGTATAGGGACAAGCCATCTGTTCTTCCGCAGTGCATATCCGAGAGCAGCTCCTGTCAGGGTGGCTATGCTTCCGAATATGACATCCCATATGATCGCTCCGCCCATAATATTGGCCAACAGACATCCTATAAACAATCCCGGCACTGCAGCACCGGTGAAGAGCGGCATTATGATCAGAACTTCAGCGACCCTGATCTGGATGGCTCCGAAAGATATCGGCGCAAACACTACGGTCAGAGCCACGTACAGTGCCGCAATGACCGCGCCGTATGCGATCTTCCTGGTTGATTCCCTGCTTTTCACCGGGGTCACATTATCTTCGGCTCTTCTTCAGCAGGAACAGTTTCCGCCAGTTCAACGGATTCTTCTATGCGCTTCTCGGCTTCCTGCTCCTTGCGGACTTCAGCCTTCGCCTTCTCAAGAAGTCGTCTCTTCCTGTTTCTCTTTATGGCTATTATTATTCCGTCTATTATCGCTCCGATCAGTGAGCCTATTACCATAGTAATGACAAATACTCTGCCGCTGGCAGAGACCGCTATGCCGTACTGCTTTTTCTGAAGATAAATGTCGAGGAACGATCCGACAATACCGGAGAGCAGAAATGCCGTACCGAAGAATTTAAGGCCGCACCAGATGGATACCATCCCTATGACTCCGAGAGTGACGACTATAACCATTATGAAGTTTCTTGTAGGTATATTTCTGATCCCGAAATAATGGATAAGAAACACGCTCGAGGCATATATTGCCGCAGCAATTATGCCGTAAATGAAATTCCCGAGGAATTTTTTGAATCCGGATTTTTTGTTCATGGCTATCCTCCTATATTCTTAAACCCTGCCGACAGCTTCGGCTGTCTTCAGAAGTGTATATCTCGAACACGCAAACGAGGTTCCTCCCTGCAGATATACCGCATAAGGCTCCCTTACCGGCGCATCACATGACAGTTCTATTGATGATCCTCCGGTAAAGGCCCCGGATGCCATTATAACATCACAGCCGTAACCCGGCATCTCCCAGGGTTCCGGAACAGCGTATGAATCAACAAATGAGTACTGCTGGACCGTTTTACAGAAGCGGATCAGTTTTTCTTTGTCATTGAGCTTGATGACTGTCGTGATGTCCGGTCTCAGGTCAAAAGCTCCCGGATTGCAGCCGTATCCCAGCTCCTCAAACAGTGCTGATGTATATACCCCGGTCTTGAGGGCGCTACCCGTGACCGTAGGGGCAAATGACAGTCCTATGAATGTATCCCTATGACCTGCAGGCCAGCATCCGATCTCCCTGCCGGTTCCCGGCGCTGTCAGGCGCTGTGCGCATTTTTCCACATAAATATGTCTTCCGGCTATATATCCCCCTGTAGGCGCCACTGCACCGCCGGGGTTCTTTATCATGGAACCGACGATAAGGTCGGCTCCCACTTGAATAGGCTCGACAGCCTCACAGAATTCACCGTAACAGTTATCCACGATAACGGGGCACCCGGGATTCTTTTCTCTTACAACATCGATTATCCTGCCTATATCAGAACAGCTCAGAGTATTTCTGTCCGGATCATATCCGTGAGATCTCTGGATATACGCCACACTGGCCTCACCTACATTATCCGCTATCGCGTCATAATCCGGTGAGCCGTTTCTCAAAGGAATACTGCTGTATCTTACACCTGCATCTTCAAGAGATTGAGGACCTCTTACGACCGGCATGAGCGTATCATACGGATCACCGGTCAAAGCCATGAACAGATCTCCGCACTTTGTCATTCCGAACATCGCCACCGTCAGCGCATGTGTCCCGCTCATAAACTGTTCTCTGCAGAGCGCATCCTCAGCGCCGACGATCCTCGCAAATACTTCGTCGAGTTTGTCTCTTCCTATATCCCCGTACCCGTATCCCGTGGACCCTCCGAGATGCTCAGCGCCTACGCCGCACTCTCTGAACGCATTGAGTACCTTTACGGAATTCTCAGCAGTGATCTCATCTATTTCTTCAAAGCGCTGTCTGCACTTTTCCATCACTTTTCTGTCGAGTTCTCTCAGTTCGGAAGAAAACTCATCCATATAACTACTCATAGATTTCTGACCAGTTCCTTAAAGTATTTGCCGCGCTCCTCAAAATTCACAAAAGCATCGAAACTTGCAGAAGCCGGTGAGAGCATTACAACGTCTCCGCTCTCGGAGTTGTTTTTTGCCCATTCAACAGCCGCTTTGAGATCCGGGACTGATTCTATCTCCGGCGTCTCAAACTCAGTGCATGCAAGAACCGCGTCTCTTATCTTCTTTGCAGTAGGTCCTGTGAGCACCAGTTTTTTGACCTTTTCCCTTATCACCGGAGCAAGTCCGTCATATGAGAGGTTCTTATCATATCCTCCGGCAATGAGGATTATCTTCTTCGGGAAAGCCTTGAGCCCTGCAATAGTCCTTGTCGGAGAGGTCGCAATGGAATCATTGTAGTATCTCACCCCGTCGAGTTCTCTTGTGAACTCGATCCTGTGCTCAACTCCACCGAATGTGGATAGCACTGCTCTCTGATCTTTTTCGGAGCAGTCGTCCATGGATGCAGCTACCGCAGCGCAGGCATTGAATCTGTTATGTCTGCCGAGAAGCACCAGATCGTTCTGGGGAATGACCTCGGTTTTTTTGCCGTGTATTACTTTATAGATGCATTCGTCATCAAAGAATGATCCGTCCTCAAGTTCACTGTCACCGAAATACCTGAGTTTTCCCCTGACGCATGGAAGCATTTCTTCTCTGACTGTATCATTGTCAAACAGGACAGCCACATCATCCGGTCCCTGGAATCTCAGAATATTTTTCTTAGCTCCGTAATACTCGGCAAGATCCTTGTGGTGATCGAGGTGGTTCGGAGTGAGATTCGTAACTACGGCCACATTAGGGCTTCGTCTCATCGATATGAGCTGGAAACTCGAAAGTTCGACCACAACTATGTCATTGGGTCCTATCTGATCAAGTCTCTGTAGAAGGGTATCGCCTATGTTACCTCCCAGATGCACTTTCTTTCCGCTCTCGGCGACCATCTTGGAAATGAGTGTGGTCGTCGTTGTCTTTCCGTCCGAACCCGTGACTCCTATGGTCCTGCATGGGCACAGATCGAAAAATTTCTCTATCTCGGATGTGAACTCGACACCTGCGTTGACAGCCTTCTGTATCTCCGGTTTATTCCAGTCGATGCCGGGTGTTCTGAACACAAGATCGAGAGCTTCTAACCCTTCAAGGTAATTTTCGCCGAGAATGAGCTCTACTCCGAGATCCTTCAGTTTATTTATGAGTTCAGGAGAAAAACGCGATTCATCCTTGCGGTCCCTCAGCTGTGTCAGTGCTCCGCACTCTGCTGCAAGTTCCACAAGGCCTGCGTTGCTCTTGCCCCATCCAAGAAAGCCCACTCTTGATCCTCTGAGTGTGCTGAACCAATTTCTTAACTGTGACATATGAATACCTTCTGTTAACAAAAATCGTCGTTAATAATATTACTATAATTGACCGTTTTTTTCATCTTGAAAGGTTGTGCATCTTGGTTTCTGATGCTAATATATTACTCGATTAAAAATCAGATCGGAGAATTTACCATGGAACACGGTCTTATCATTCCAAAGGATTACCACAGCATATTGAATGTCATCGACACACAGCTCGCGATCAAACTCGTCAAGGACAATTTTGAGAGGCGCCTTGCCGAGCGACTCAATCTCACACGTGTTTCGGCTCCGATGTTCGTACGTCCCGAAACAGGTCTCAATGACAACCTCAACGGAGTCGAGCGACCTGTAAGTTTTGATATCCCTTCAGCCGGATTCGACGTTGAAGTCGTACAGTCACTGGCAAAATGGAAGAGATTTGCGCTCAAGAATTACGGTTTCGGGATCCATGAAGGACTTTATACCGACATGAACGCAATAAGAAGAGACGAAGATCTCGACAACCTCCATTCCGTATATGTCGATCAGTGGGACTGGGAACTCACGATCGAAGAAACCGATAGAAATATCGATTTTCTCAAGAAAGTCGTAAATAAGATATGCGAAGCTCTTCAGAAAACTGAAAAACAGCTTCTCGAAGCCTTCCCCGAACTCGGTGAGCCTCTCGTAAGCAACCCCGTGTTCGTAACTACCGAAGAACTTGTACAGAAATACCCCGGCAAGACCCCGAAGGAGAGAGAAGATCTTATCTGCAAGGAATATGGAACGGTCTTCATCATCGGCATAGGCAAAAACCTCTCCGACGGGAAGCCGCATGACGGCAGAGCTCCGGACTACGACGACTGGGATCTCAACGGAGACCTGCTCATCTGGTATCCTCTTCTCGACAGAGCCATCGAACTCTCCAGCATGGGTATCCGTGTAAGTCCCGAATCTATGGCCAGACAGCTCAAGGAATCCGGACATGAGGAACGCGCCAAGCTCAAATTCCACAGAGATCTTCTGAACGGGCTTCTTCCGCTCACAATAGGCGGAGGCATCGGACAGTCCAGAATGTGTATGGTCCTTCTGAAAAAAGCTCATATAGGCGAAGTGCAGAGCTCCGCCTGGAGCGACGATATGGCGATCGTATGCCTTGAAAACGGCATCGATCTTCTCTGATACCAAACAAAACAAAGATCCTGCCGGCACGCAAGTGCTGACAGGATCAATTTTTTATATTTTTTCAGTGAGACGGCATCTGGATCTTAAGCTCGTCATCATCCGAGAAACCGTCGCGCTTGAGCATGTTCTCAAGAACGCTTATCTCTCCGGCGACATCCATCGCGTCCGTCTGATACAGAGCATCCAGCTGCTTCTCGAATCCGACAGTCAGTGTATCTGTTATATGCTCTATCTGTATTCTTGCCTTTTTGATATTGCCTCCGGCTGTCTCCGGCTGGTCGACAGTCTGTGCATATACATTCAGGAGTTTCAGCGTTGTCGGCAGATAATAGTTCATAAATGTGGATATCTGCGGTTTCAATTCAGGCTCTTCTCCGACCTTCTTGAATATCGCGGCAGTGATATCCTGGATCCTGTCGATCTTTCTGCTCATCTCCTCATCGGGGATCCTCTCGTTAGCATCATGGATCTGGTACAGTATCTCTTCATATTCGCTTGCGGCTGCGCGCTTTTCAGCTTCGGCCTTCTTCTGCTGAACGGTCTTCTCATTAGCGCGGTACTTATCGTTGGCTTCCCTGTTCATGAAAAGGATGCCTCTCGATTTATCCACAAAAGCTCCTTCACCGAAGCAGCCTTTGTCGCACATGTACTGGATATCCTTTATAGTGGTCTCATAGTTGGCACCGAGGGCATCCGCCATAGGTCCTATCTCGACGGAATCGCCGCGACCGACCATTGAGAACAGTCTCTTGCACCTGGTCTTTCTCCTGGAATTCCTGAGTCCCAGAGCTGTCAGCAGTCCGCCGCCTGCTCCGGTGATGAGCCCCCAGAAGATATCCGTGAAATAATATGATCCTCCGTAGGTCAGCAGCATACGAACGGCTTCAAATATACTGGTCGCACTGCCTATCAGCAGCATCGTTCCGAGAATTATAAGCAAAGGAGCGAATCTTCCAAGCGAATTGAGCGCCTTCAGCCTGGAATTGACCTCTTGGCCTGTTGCATTCTTTGAGTTTGTGGAAGCAAGAGCAGCAGCCCTGAGTTCGTCTTTCTTCTCCTGCTTTTTCACTTCTGCCTGCTGGGTCCTCGTGTCCTTCTTGAACATGTTGATTATGCCCTTGAAGACATCGACTCCGCACCACTTGAGTATAAGAAGCGGGATTCCCAGCGACGGGAAGAGAACGAATGTGAGCATTGTCAGCACCCAGCTTGCAGTTTCTACTTCTCTTGCAGACTGTGGAGACTGATTGTAATTCGACGACGAGGAGTTCGTTCCGTAATATCTGTTGTATCTGTTATTGTAATTGCTCATGTATCTCGGGTCCTGCTGTGTCTGGTAGGATCCGGAATACTGTCCTGACCGGGGAGGGTTCTGCCCGGCTTTGTACTCACCCGACGTTGTGCTGTTCGCCGAATGATATTCGCCGTTGCTGTTCCATACCACATTGGAACCCTGCTGGCTGTCCCAGTTTGAATTATTGGAATTACTCATTGAATCCATCCTTTAAAGACGTCACTGCCGGATCGAGGATCCGGTCCAAATAATATTATATATTATTACAGACGAATTATTACTATTTAATTAACTTTTCCATTTTTTTCACATCATAGCCCGGATGTATCCCCATAAGATAGTCTATGATGTCTTTTTTTGAGTCGGAAGGATCCTCACTGTAAGCCCCTCTGACACAGTCTTCCCCCAGGACTCTCTCTGCGAGATCGTACATCAGGATCCCGAAATCCTCGGTCCTGCCGTTTTTATATTGCCTGTATGCATTCCCTGAAGGGATAACATATGTGTGCATCTGAAGCCAGTTTATGAGCTTTTCGAATCTGTATCCGCCTTCCTTACCCATAAGGCCGAGAGCCTTTCGGATCTCAACGGACACCGTAGCTCCGTTCTTCTCGAGCATGCTGTAAATAGTCTCGGTGCCGGGGTATGCCATATCGTCATCGAGAAGAGAGTCATAATCGTATCCGTCTCTCCTGTAATTTGCAAACTTGGGGAACCATTCCCTGCTTATAAAACCGACCCTGTTCATAAAGAACTTTCCGTATGCGCACTCTTCCGATCCTACGAGCTGATCTTTCCATCCCCACGGTGATTCATTGATGGGTCCGTCCCAGGCTCCTTCGGGCGCGTGCTCGTCCAGAGAAAATCCGGGCATTCCCGATGAAAACATAGGAAGAAATCCCACCTTCCTTATCACATCAAGAAGGCTCTGCGCATCGGTTATAACGACTCCGTCCAGTATATCTTTCAAATCTATATATCTCTCAATCTTTTGTTTATCATGTAATTCATTTTTTCCGCGAGGACCTTGCCCCCGACCGTGCTGAGATATTTTTTCTGAGTTTCCTTTTTCCTTTTGTCCTCATCAATTGAAATTTGTGTCTGCCTTACCGCAACGTCATACAGCTCGGAGAGACTGAGCCCTGCAATAGCTCTTACATCGAGCCTTTTAACATTGGTCGTACCGCTTCCCCCCTCAAGCGCGCACGGTACCGGCATTCTCCTGAAAGTAGCCTTGCCGTTCACGGCATAGACGGCAAAAACTCTCGGTCCGCCGGGATGATCAAAGCAGATAAAAACAGTGAGACTGCTTCTTCTCTTCTTAATGTCAAGCTTGTTCTGCCACAGTGTGCCTTTCGCCATCAGCGTTGCAATAGCCTGAACGATCTCTGTATCTTCCGTTTTCCCGGTCCGGTTTTTGAGCATGTGGGATATTTTCCTGAAAAAGTCCACCGTCAGATATCTCGTGAGACCGCACATCGCCCACACGACATCTCCGCCGTCCGAGATATATATTTTTCTTCTGTGGTCCCAGTGAAAGAGATTGTCTATCGTTTCTCTCGTATCACCGGCCACGACAGCACCGTTTCTGTTTGCCAGAAGACATACGTAAGACATTATTATTCCCTTCAGTCGGCTTTCTCGAGTGTTACATACTCGTGTTTCAGTTCTCTCTGATACATCTGTCTGTACACTGTTTTGCCGTCCACAGTCTCGCTGCTTATAAGCAGAAGCCTGTCTATGGCAAGACCTGCATCTATCTCGGGCCGAATCACATCCGGCGGTACCTTTCTCGCAAGAGTTATATGCGGGGTAAAGACTCTCCTGTCATACGGGACTCCGCATTTATCCATTGAATCCGTAAGCGTTTTACGCAGTTCCGCCAGTTTGGCTTCTTTTTTTAAAAACGCCACCGCGGCGCTCCCCAACCTGCCTGTACTGTCAATCTTTGCGGTAAACGCCGGAAGATCTATAAGGTCCAGTGCTTCCTCGGCTGCATTCAGAATATTCGGTCCGGCCTCCCCAATAAATGCCATAGTAAGGTGCATCATATCGCGAGGAACAAACCTGCACTCGGGAGACTGCTCTCTGATGCTTTCCGCCACCGCTTCCAGGATATTTAGAGTATTGTATTTGGGATATACCGCAATAAACAGTTTCATATTAAGACTCAGTCTCGAACTGTCTTGTGTAGAGTTCGAAATAGGTCCCTTTCTTACGCATGAGCGACCTGTGATCGCCCTGTTCTATAATCTTACCATCTTTTACTACTAAAATGATATCCGCTTCTCGTATAGTGGACAATCTGTGCGCAACCACAAATGACGTTCTCCCGTCCATGATCTTCATTATCGCATCCTGGATCAGTTTTTCCGTAACGGTATCGATCGACGAAGTCGCTTCGTCCAGGACCAGCAGAGGCGGATCTGCGATTATGGCTCTCGCGAAGGAGAGAAGCTGTTTCTCTCCTGTAGAGAGAAGGTCGCCGCCCTCACCCACATCCGAGTCAAGGCCTTTGCCCATCCCCTCGACCACCTGCCTTGCGGAGACAGTATCAAGTGCCTTCCATATTTCTTCGTCTGTAGCATCGGGTTTGCCGTATCTCAGATTATCCCGGACAGTTCCTGAGAACAGATGAGGTGTCTGCAGAACATATCCCAGATTGCTGTGAAGCCAGAGCTGAGAGCGCTCGTTTATGTTTTTCCCGTCTATCAGTATCTCACCTGAATTCGGTTCATAGAATCTGCACAGGAGATTTACCAGCGTAGATTTGCCTGCGCCTGTCTCTCCGACAAGTGCTACCGTCGTGCCCTTCGGGACTTTGAGAGAAAAGTGATCTATTACATCCTCGTCGCCGTCAGGGTATCTGAAAGATATATCCCGGAATTCTATGTCGCCTGTCATTCTCTCCCAGTTCTCTTTTACGGGGTCGAATGTGGTGCCGTACCTGCGGATCACTTCTTCCGTATCGGTGATATCCGGTTCCGTATCCATAAGTTTTGTGAAGCGCTCGATATTGACCTGTACGGTTATTACATCGGACATAGCTCTGACGAGCCACCTGACAGGAGACATCATTCCCTGGGCATAGTTCATGAAAACCGACAGCACACCGATCTCCATAACGCCCTCTCTGGTTATATATCCGCCCCTCCAAAGAACCAGCGCCACCGCGAATGACGCGGCGAAGATTATAACGGATCTGAACAGTGCGCGGTATCTGGTGTTCTTTACGGACACTTCTCGCATCTCTTCCGTCGTCTTTGCAAAAGATCTTTCAACGAGTTTTTCCACGACGAGGGTCTTTATCGTTTTCGCCCCGGTGATGCCCTCATTGAATTTAGACGTTATCCTCGAGTTCGCTTCCCTTATCTCCCTGCCGTATATGATCAGCTTTTTCTGGAAATATGTGGAGATGACGACAAGCAGCGGGATGATAGTAAGGACTATCAGCGCCATTTTCCAGTTCAGATAGAGCATTATGGCTGCCGATCCGATTATGTACATAAATGTCCACATCCCGTCAAGAAGGTCCCATGACACCACTCCGCCTATTTTGGAAGTGTCGCTCATGATCCTCGAGTGGATATACCCGACGCTGTTGTGACTGAAATACGAAAATGACAGTGTCTGCAGATGGTCGAATCCCGCTCTTCGCATATCGCCGGATACCTTCGTTTCCGCCACACATGCCATATACACCGCAACGGAATTCATCACAGTCTGGAATATGAGGGCTGCAAAATACGATCCGACAAGGAGCCAGATCCCGTCAAGCGTACCACATGCCACATAGCCGTCGATCGCCCATTTCTGGAACAGCGGAAGAATGATATCCATGCTTCCGCCGAGCACATTGGTCACTATGAGTACGGCAAATACTTTTATATACGGTGAGAGATACGGTGCTATCTTCGGCAGTCCGAACCACCTGAGATGGACGTCGTAACTCTTCATTACCGCTTCTTTGTCATATGCTTCAAAATCCAAAGCCTGTCTCCTCTTATTCGATGTTGCTCTGTATATCGAGAGTCTTCTTATATATACCGCCGGCCTTCTCAAGTTCGGCAGGCGTCCCTATCTCGGCAACTTTTCCTCCGTCCAGGACCATGACGGTGTCTGCATCCTCAATGGATTTGATCCTGTGCGAGATTATGATGACTGTGGCGCCTTTGAATTTTCTCCCGAGAGCTTCCCTGATCCTCGCATCAGTCACAGAGTCGACCGCCGACAGCGAGTCATCGAGGATCATTATAGGCGTCTGCCTAACGAGCATTCTCGCTATTGCGACACGCTGCATCTGTCCTCCGGACAGGGTGACCCCCCTCTCTCCGACTATAGTCGAATAGCCTTTCGAGAAGTTCTTTATTGTCCTGTCTATATCTGCTATCTCCGCAGCATTCTCGATCATGCCCATGTCGAGTTCTTCCTGTGTGATGCCGATATTTCCCTTTATGGATCCGGCGAAAAGGAACGGTTCCTGGAGCACAAGTCCGATATTTGCCCTGACCCAGTTTCTCGGAATATTTCTTATATCCGTCCCGGAGATCGTGATGCTGCCGTTGCCCTCTTCCAGGTCAAACATTCTGTCGAGCAGTTCCACTATGGTCGATTTCCCCGATCCTGTGGCTCCCATGATCCCGAACACGGTTCCCTGTTTTACAGTGAAGGAGACGTTGTCCAGAACATTTTTTCCCTCCGGATAGGCAAAGGTCACATTCCTGAATTCGATATCGCCGTGCATATCCGGCATCACCGGATCGTCGGGACTGGTTTCGGTCTCACTTCCGAGGATATAGCATACCCTCTCTATGGATACACCAGCCTTGCTCATATCCGAGATCACTCTTGCAAGATCTCTGATAGGCCAGCTGAGCAGTGCATTATATGAGATATACGCCAGCAGTTCCCCGACCGTCATATGTCCCCTGACCGTAAATACGGTTCCCAGGGCAAGAACTACCATAACCTGCAGTCCGGACATGAAATCGCCTATACACCAGAACAGGACCGACCAGATATTGAGATCCATATATCTGTCCACAAGGGACTGGTTCTGCCTCTGGAATCTCTCTCTTTCATAGCGTTCTCTTCCGAAAGCCCGCACAACTCTGATCCCGGTGAGGTTTTCCTGGCAGATGCTGGATAGCACTCCCTCGCACTCGTCACACTCCATGTACTTCTTTGAGATCTTCGCGCCGAATACCCATGAATAAACGAAGATCACGGGCATGGTCGCCATAACGATCCATGTGAGAGTGCTGTTCAGTCTGAACATAAATATGAGCGAGATGCACATGAGCAGAATTATTCTTACGACAGAGAACAGCTGTTCCGAGACGAAGCGTCTCACTGTCTCCACATCAGTCGTGCACCTCTGGATAATGTCCCCCGTATGGTTCTTGTTGTGCCAGCTGAAAGAGAGATCCTGAAGCTGCGTGAACAGTCTGTCGCGCATGTTTTTGGTCATATGCTCCGAAGCCATCTCGTTCAGTGTTGTCTGACCGTAGTTTGCAAGTGCCGAGAGCAGCGCCAGCACTCCTACTATGATGGCTATTATCCACAGTCTGCTCCTGACCAGCGTCACGATCTCCGCAGTCTCCGCGGCTGTCATATTCCTGAACATGAAAAGATATCCCGGAACCATGAGCGCTTTGTCGCCGATTATGGAGTCGACCGTCATTCTTATAACGTCGGGAATGAACATATCGAGCAGAGAACATAACCCGGCACAGAGTATCCCGAAAAGAAACAGCATCCTGCTGCCTTTCGTAATGCTCCATAGAATACCTGTATTCTTTTTATTGTTGTTCTTCAAAATAAGTAATCCCTTAAAAAATAGCAAAATAACAGAACGTGGAATCCAGACATGGAGACCACGTTCTTTTGCCAACTTGAATATGTTGCTCAGTTACCGTATTCCCTGTAGCTCTTCGCCCTTACTTCATCTATCACAGAAGTGATGATAAACACGCCGAAGAAAACTATGGCGGTCATAATGATCTCATATCTGACAGGATTATCTGCAGTGGCTGCGACTCCCGTAGATATGTCCGTTACCAGGCCGAGACCGGCAAGTAAGACGGCATCCACAAGATCACACAGTCTTCTTTTGATAAACCCTTCTTTTGTTTTTTCAGCCGTAACCGGAATGGCGGCCATTGAAACGAATGGTGCTTTACTTAATCTCATTACAGCAAACTCCAAATCATCAGAATAAGATCAATCCAATAACCTTAAGACAGAATCAGGAGAAGGAAGATTATCAGTCTTCGTCTTCCTCGATCTTCTCAGCCTCATCGATGACCTTCTGCTCGAGGTTGCCCGGGAGCTGCTCATAGCGGAGGAACTCCTGCTCATAGGAACCTCTGCCCTGTGTAGAAGATCTGATATATGTTGAGAAATCCTGCATCTCTGCCTCGGGGATCTCAGCCTCAACTTCCTGGAGACCTACGCCTACAGGAGTCATACCGAGAACTCTTCCGCGGCGCTTTGTGACATCGCCCATGATGTCACCTGTGTTGTCGTTGGGGATAAGGATCTTGACGCTGTCGATCGGCTCGAGAATACACGGCTTGGCCTGTGCACAGGCGGCCTTGTATGCGAGTCTGGCTGCTGATTTGAATGCGACTTCCTTGGAGTCTACCGGATGATATTTTCCGTCAAACAGTGTCGCCTTGATTCCGACCATCGGATATCCGGCAAGAACACCGTGTACGAGAGCTTCTCTGAGTCCCTTTTCAACTGCGGGAATGAATTCCTTCGGAACTGCTCCGCCGACAACTGCGTTGACGAACTCAAAGTCTTTTCCTTCTTCATGGAGCGGCTCAAATCTCATATTGACAACACCGAACTGTCCGGCACCGCCGCTCTGTTTCTTGTGCTTTCCTTCTGCTTCAGCCGTACCGCGGATACTCTCTCTGTAGGCGATCCTCGGAACTTCAAGTCCGATATCCACACCGA
The DNA here is from genome assembly GCA_017512745.1 of Oscillospiraceae bacterium. Classification (GTDB taxonomy): domain Bacteria; phylum Bacillota; class Clostridia; order Oscillospirales; family Ruminococcaceae; genus RGIG5675. The sequence goes on along the minus strand of JAFWEV010000014.1, from coordinate 12,473 downwards.
ACTTTGACTTGATCTTAGAGGATACAACATCGAGATGCTGATCGCCGAGACCTGCGAGGATCTGCTGGGATGTTTCCGTGTTTACATAATACTGAAGTGTGCGGTCTTCTTCGAGCATCTTCTGAATGGCCTGGGCGATCTTTCCTTCATCGCCCTTGTTCTTTGTATAGATAGCCATCTTGAGTGTTGCCTTCGGGAATACGACCGGCTTGATGGCAACTGCGAGCTCCGGAGCACAGAGCGTGTCGCCTGTCTTGACGTCTGTCAGCTTGCTGACCGCGCCGATATCTCCCGCGCACAGTGACTGGACATCGACCTGTCTCTTGCCCTTGATGGATGTGAGCTTGCCGAGTTTTACGGAGTCGCCTGTTGTGCCGATGACAAGAGATGCATCAGCTGTGAGCGTGCCGGAGATGACCTTGATGTATGAAAGCTTTCCTACGAACGGGTCAGCGATCGTCTTGAACACATATGCGGCAACAGGACCGTTTGCATCGATCTTGAGTTCGACTTCCTCGCCTGCCTTGTTGACTGCAACGACTTTTGCCGTTGTCGGTGCCGGTACGAAATCGTTGATTGCATTGAGAACGAGGTCGAGACCTGCTCTGTCACCGGAATCTCCGCATACGACCGGAGCGATAAGTCCGGCTACTACGGCATTCTTGATTCCTTTTACGAGTTCGTCCTTTGTGAACGGCTCATCAGCGAAGAACTTCTCCATGAGCTCGTCATCTGTCTCCGCGACCTGCTCTTTGAGGTTCATTTCATGTTCCATAACATCATCTTCGCTGTATTCCGCAGGAGATGCTTTTCCGTCTTTATACGTGAATGCCTTCTGATTGATAAGGTCTACGTATACCGTGTCTTTTCCCTCTGCCTTGATCGGAACGACGATAGGACATACGGATGCGCCGAACTCTTCCTTGAGAGACTTGATGACCTCATCAAAATCACAGTGCTCTGCATCGAGTTTGCTGATATAGAACATGCAGGATTTTCCATACTCTTTTGCGAGTTTCCATGCCTTCTCTGTTCCGACAGCAATACCGTCATGACCGGATACAGTGATAAGGACTGTTTCCGCAGCCATGATGCCTTCATATGTACCGAGTGCGAAATCAAAAAGTCCCGGAGTGTCGATCACATTGACCCTACAGCCTGCATAATCATAATATGACACTGCTGCTCCGATCGATGTTTTTCTTTTGATCTCTTCAGGATCATAGTCCATTACCGTGTTTCCGTCGACTACGGAACCGAGTCTGTCAGTGGACTTTGTTGTGAACAGCAGTGCCTCAGCCAGGGTTGTCTTTCCGCTTGAGCTGTGGCCGGCTAACATAATGTTGCGAATTTTATCAGGAGCTAGGGCCATAATGTACCTCCGAAAAATATTATATTATTAACTAAATTTTAAACCCGTATCTTATAGTTTACCACAATAGCATAATATTTGCTTGTGTAAATTGTGTAAAAAGAGACCTGTTCTTTTTGTATAAATCGCATCAGTATCTGCGGACCAGTGTGATCACAGTGGTGACAAGCAGCCAGCAGAAGTGGAAGATGAGGATCTTAGCTATTCCCGTAGTCATTATCGCTCCCCAAATCGTGAGCGCGACGGCGAGAAGAATACCCACGATCATGGAAACGAGTTCCAGAAGCGTCGCGAACCTCAGGCTCTGCTTCACGTTATAGCATCCGACGATCCCGTCAACATACGAACTCATAGTTCCGATATGTGTCATCGCTGATTTCGCGTGCGCCACGAAATTCGTCTGCTTTCCGAGCTCGATCATGTCGCTCTCGGACACTACAGTGATGGTCGATCTCGGTATGTCATACATCTTGGAGATCCTGTCTGCCGTGACATTGAAGTCTCTCGACCTTACCACGATGTTGATGCCTTCGCGGGCAAATCCGCTCAGGGATTTCTGTACTTCGGCATTCGGTCTGTAGCTCACGACGAACATCGCATAGAGTTTGCCGGAAACCGCGAGATATATAGCGTCTCGTGTGCTGCGCTTGGTATATCTGTTCTCATAGTCCCTTGAGGGGATCTCTATCTCGTGATTCTCGAGAAGCTTTCTCGAACCGAGAAGGACTCTGTTCTTGTCCACCCAGAAGCTGAATCCGAGACCGTCTTCATATACGACGGAATCTACATTGTAGAGCATCTCCGTTTTGCCCTGGATGACATTCATGAAGACATGTGAGAGCGTGTCGCAGGAATTGATAAGGACCGATGCGGCATAGAGTATCGCCTTGTCTATTCTCTCCTTCTCAAATGTCTTGATTCCGTGGAGCATTACATTGCCCTTGGGGAAGATCTCATGTGCTTCGAGAAGCACACAGTTTGCGGAAGTAATATCGTCCACAGCCTTGAATCCGGGAACTGTGGAGCCAATCTTGGAAAGCTTGCTCTGCATTCCGTACATCGGAAGCGCGGAGGCAAGCGTTGAAGAGAATGGAGCTCCGAAGGCCGCCGCAACGGCTATAGTGGAGATGATATCCGCCACAGGAGCCTTTTTTATTATCTGGATCCCGCCGCATACAAGCGCAGCCAGGAATATGATGCTCGTCGGAAGAGATATCTTCTTATTCTCAATATCCTCTGATCTCGCGTATTCCACGAATCCGTCAGTGAATCCCGTCTTTCTCTTTAAGAGCACCTGGTTCTCGGAATCCCTGAATTCTCTCGTGATCCTTCTTGTGAAGAGCCTGTCAGGCATGACAGTTGTGGCATATTTCTCATACTCGCCGGAGATCGCCTTGAAGTTCGAGAAATTCCGTTTTGCTGTCAGTCTGTCGCCGAGTGCGGCAAATGCCAGGGCAAACGCCACTACGCATGCCGCATAAGGTCTTACGACATCGGAATCGCTGATGACACCGACTATGGTCTCGGCAAACGCAGCAAGCGCGGCGAACGAGGTGACTGACCTCGCATCCGCTTTGAATGTTATGAGTTTTGCAAATCCGGCAAATACCGATCTGTAGTTGATAACTATCGTGACTAGCAGCAGTACTGCATTGACCGCGGCAAATATCCTCGGATTTGATGAGAATGCCTCCGGCAGGAATCTGTTGAACTCCGCCGTAAGATTGAAATATGTCAGTATCACGGCATTGATGAAGGTTATGATCATCCTCATCGTCGTGACAGACTGTTCGTGCTCGAACAGATCGCTGAAGAACTCCGTCTGGTCGGGAACTTCGAATTCGCTGTCGCTGTATTCTCCGCCCGCACGCTGTTCGCGCTCTTCCGGGATCTCCTCTTCTTCCTCTTCGTCCTCAGCTTGCTTCTTTGCAGCTCTTCTGAGTCTTTCCTTTATGGGTTCACCGTCCATGATGACGGTATTTCCGAAGAATTTTTTGAAGCTCTTGTCCTCTGCATTGGTCTCGACATTCAGAACTCCTTCCGCTGCGACAGCAGCAGCCTCGGCATTGAGTTCATTTATCGGGGCGGCGTTGTCCGGAACTATGACTTCGATATTGTCTATCTGTGTCGATGATTCTGCCGGCACGATCACTTCAGGCTCGTATTTTTCCTTGAATATCGGATGTTCGCTGACATCTCTCTTATCCTCGATCTCGATATCCTTTGTTGTCGTCTCGTCCTCGGGACCCGTCTCGACCTTGTCGAAAACATCCGTTCCTCGCTCGATGCTCGGAGCCAGCATATCCTTATTGATATTATCAATACCGGCTATTTCCGAATCGTCAACTGTCAGCGCTTTCAGAATGGACCTTGTCTCATAGCTTACGCCCTTGCTCTGCTGGAAAGAACTGTCTCCCACCGAGAATGCATCAGATTCGAACGGGTCATCGCTCACGGGATTAGCCTCCGCGGAAGGTTCGGCAGCCAAAGTCTCGCCACCCTCATCGGGAACATATTCCTCGACGTCTATGGATTCCATTACCGCTGGAGCTTCCGGCACTTCTTCTACATCAGGTATCTCCTGAGTCTTCTCCTTCATGAAGGATTGATAATCCGTTCCTTCCATCAGAAGCTCGTCTATGCCCTTGTCATCCGGGACCGCTATATCCGAGATCGCGGATACGAGATCTTCGCTTGACACAGATCCCATATCGACATCCTCGATCTTTTCCATCTGCTCGGTTATCGTCTGTGTGACGAATGTCATATCATCCTGAGCTGGCGCTTCCGCTGGTACAGCAGCAATTTCCGGCTCAGTCTCCTTTTCAGGTTCGAGATACGATATGACGTCCACAGTATCGTCAAACTTGATCACCGGCTCAGACGGAACCACTGCTCTCTCTTCCGGAGGGACCTGAACCACCGACTCACGGGCAGGTGCGTCTTTCATAAGCTCGCCGAGAAGATCATCTGCCTTTACCGGGTCGAGTTCCTCCGTTTTCTCTCTCACGGATGCAATGATCTCGTCCGCACGATCAGTGCTCACGGTGGCGGGCTCCGGTTCGGGTTCAGGCACGATGACCGGTTCAGGTGCAGGTTCGGGAACCGGCTGAGGCTGAGGTTCGGTTTCCACCACGGCAACGGGCTCGGGTCTTGCGGGTTCCTGTACTTCGAGCTTGGCCGCTTCCTTTTTGAGCGCCCCGATCTGTTCTCTGATCCTTGCTATTCTGTCCTGAAGGCTCTCCTCGCTCTGCGAGGCAGACGGGATGTCCGACGATGTCCTTATGGATGATATCCTGTCCTTCGGATCCGAAGAGATCTCTCCTCTCTCCTGTCTTATCTTTCTAAGTATCTCATCAACTCTTGAATTGGTATCATACTCGCTCATTTGCTCTTACTCCTAGATGAATTGATACGCTGTCTGACTATCTCATAGATTATTGCGCCTGCTGCTACCGAGGCGTTGAGCGACTGGATCTCTCCCTTCAGTGGAAGTGAGATGGTCACATCGCAAAGCTGTTTTACCAGTCTGGATACCCCTTCTCCTTCGGAGCCGACCACCAGGGCCAGAGGTCCGGTCATGTCGACATCCGCGCAGTAGTCTCCGTCCATGTCCGCACAGTAGACGAATACACCCTCATCCTTGAGATGGCGCACTGCGGCGGCAATGTTGGGTACCCTAGCAAGCGGAAGTCTATTCGCCGCACCGGCAGAGGCTCTCTGAACGGCACTGGTTATGGATGAACCCCCTCTTTTGGGAAACACAAGTCCGTGAGCTCCCGCGCATTCGGCTGTCCTGATTATCGCGCCCAGATTGTGCGGATCCTCGATACCGTCGGCAATTATCACAAATGGATCTTCGTTTTTGCTCCTGGCTATGCCGAGGATCTCATCAATATCGACATACTCGGTCGGCGCAGCCCAGGCTGCCACTCCCTGATGTCTCTCCCTGCCGCACATTTTCGTCAGTTTTGAGGCGGGGACGTTCTTGACGACGATCTTCTTCTCTCTCGCCATAGCTGCGATATACGACAGTTTTTCACCGTCTTCCGAAGATATATAAACGGTATCGACGGCTCTGTCCGTCTTCAGCAGTTCAATGACCGCATTTCTGCCGCATATAAGCTCAGTTTCCAAACGGGCTACCTCCCGCATCACATAAATATACTAGGATAGTATATCATATTTAATCTGAAAAAAGTATTAAGGTCGGGACTCTATCGATATGTGACCGTATCACCGGAATATGCTATCATGACATTAGCCGGTATTTCGATCAGTTTCTCAAATGCGCTTCTGCCCGTTATACAGGTTGTATTATTATTTTTCCGATTTTATTGTTCAAACATCGGTTGAAAAGGTTAAAAAACATCCGTAAATATGCCATTCTGCGATGGTTTTCAACAGGTTTTCAACAGTAATTAACAAAAAACTGGGAGTTTATACACGATTTCGGCAATTGTGAGTTCTGCTGAATTTTATATAGGAAATTATTAAAAATTTGGTATTAAACTATGGGAAACTACAATCTCAAATTCAATGATTTTGATCTTGCTGCGACACTCGACTGCGGACAGTGTTTCAGTTTTTCCGAAAACCCGGACGGCTCCTGGAGCGGAGTGGCTCTCGACAGGCATCTAACGATCAGGCAGGAAGGGGATCTCATTCTATATGAAGGCTGCAGTGAAGAGGACTTCGAACAGCGGTTTGCCCACTTCTTCGGCATGGATGACGACTATTCCGGGATAAAGGATCTGCTCTCCAGAGACCCCACTTTGAAAAAAGCGATACAGTACAGTCCCGGGATCAGGATAATGCATCAGCCGCTCTGGGAGACCACCTTAAGTTTTATAGTGTCCCAGAACAACAATATACCGAGAATAAAGGGAATCCTTGCGAAGATGCGCTCAAAATGGGGCGAGCACATGGATGGTTACGATCTTTTCCCCTCTGCGGACACTCTCTCAGTTCTTTCGGAAGAAGATCTCGCTGAGCTCAGATGCGGATACAGAGTTCCGTACATACTCGACTGTGCTGTTAAATTCAGCAAAGGCTCCGTCGACCGTAACATCATTATGAACGGGACTCTCGACGAAGCCCGCGAAGAGCTGCGGAAGATCAAGGGCATAGGTCCCAAAGTTGCCGACTGCACACTTCTGTTCGGTGCATACAGGCTCGAAGCGTTCCCCGTGGATGTATGGATGAAAAAGTGCCTCAGTGCAATGTATCCTGACGGGATCCCCGATTTTGTCCGACCGTATGCCGGAATAGCCCAGCAGTACCTCTTCCACTATTCAAGGACTTCCGGAATATTCGACTGATGCAATGAGCTATAAAAAAGAGTTACAGGAAAAACGATCCTGTAACTCTTTCTGTTTTTATTTTTTTCAGTCTACGACCTTAACTCCGAATGTCACGGGTTCTCCGTTGATGTTCCAGTCTTTCACCACGCCTTCCGGCTCAGTGAACCCGATGGATGTACCAAGTACGTCATGCATGATGGCATCCTTGTTTCTCGCCATTACGTCGAGAACGACCTGACTTCCCTTAGCAGTGATCGCGATATGATCCATCACGTTGAAGTCTGAATCCTTCCTCATGGTCTGGATCTTGCTTATGATCTCCCTGACATTTCCCTCCTCAATGAGTTCGGGTGTAAGTCTTATATCGAGGGCTACGGCATACTTCATGTCCGAGACCTCAACATATCCCTCGACCTTGAGAGGTTCGATAAGAAGATCTTCCTCAGTGAGGATGAGTTGTCCGAAGCTTGCGTCGAGCACAAGTCTTCCGTTCTGCTCGAGCTCTGCATGAGCAGCAGTGCCGTCGAGTTCTGACAGAAGCTGTCTTATCTCGCCGAGATTCTTGCCGTATTTCGGTCCGAGTACTTTGAGCTGCGGCTTGAATGTCCAGGATGAGAATTTGCTCATATCCTGAGTCTTTTCCGCTTTCTTGACATTGAGTTCTTCTCTGATGATGTCGATGTAATACTCCGTAAGTTCATCGGCGCCGGAGAAGTAGAGCGCAGGCAGAGGCTGTCTGTTCTTGATATTGGCTTCGTTTCTCGCGGCTCTTGCCATGGAGACGATATTGAGCGCGTCGCCCATCTTGAGTTCAAGATCCGGATCGATATGAGCTTCATCAACTTCCGGATAGAGACAGAGATGGATGCTGACAGGAGCGTCCTTGTAGACTCTTCTGACGATGTTCTGATAGATCTCTTCAGCCATGAACGGGATTATCGGAGCTGCGAGCTTGCAGAGATCGACTATGGCCTTGTACAGGGTCATGTACGCGTTGATCTTATCCTGCTCCATTCCGTGAGCCCAGAATCTCGCTCTGCTTCTGCGGACATACCAGTTGGACATATCATCCACGAAGTCCTGGAGAGCATGAGCCGTTTCGGGGATCTCATAGTTGGATAGGTGCTCATCACACTCTTTGATGGTCGTATTCAGTCTTGAGAGAAGCCACTTGTCCATAACGGAGAGCTTCTCGTAATCAAGCGTATACCTGGAAGGATCAAACTCATCTATATCTGCATAGAGAGTCCAGAATGCATATGTGTTCCAGAGCGTACCCATGAACTTTCGGGCATATTCCGTAACAGCCGAATCCTGGAATCTCGAGGGCAGCCACGGAGCGGAGTTGATGCAGAAGTACCATCTGATAGCGTCTGCGCCGTGTCTGTCAAGAGCAGCCATCGGGTCTACCGAATTGCCCTTGCTCTTCGACATCTTCATTCCGTTCTCATCGAGAACAAGTCCCAGAACGATGACATTCTTGTAAGGAGACTTGTTGAATATAAGTGTGGAGATGGCCATGAGAGAATAGAACCATCCGCGAGTCTGGTCTACCGCCTCGGAGATGAAGTCTGCGGGGAAGCGGGACTCGAACAGTTCCTTGTTCTCAAACGGATAATGCCACTGTGCAAACGGCATAGCGCCTGAATCGTACCAGCAGTCGATAACCTCGGGGACTCGGTGCATTTCCTTGCCGCACTTCGGACATCTGATCGTAACATCGTCGATGTACGGTTTATGGAGATCAAGATCCTCCGGATAGTTGTCGGACATGGACTTCAGTTCTTCTCTTGATCCGATACAGTGTCTGTGACCGCACTCGCACTCCCAGATCGGAAGAGGAGTTCCCCAGTATCTGTCTCTTGAAAGAGCCCAGTCCTGAATGTTCTCAAGCCATGATCCAAAACGGCCTTTTCCGATACTCTCAGGGATCCAGTTTACCGTTGCGTTGTTTCTCAGCATGTCATCTCTGACTTCGGTCATCTTTATGAACCAGCCGTCTCTGGCATAGTAAATAAGCGGAGATCCGCAGCGCCAGCAGTGAGGATAGTCATGCTCGAAAGAAGGTGCTGAGAAAAGCAGTCCCTTCGCGTCGAGGTCTTTGAGGATCATGAGATCAGCATCCTTGACGAAGACTCCGGGGAAGTCGCTGTCCTCGGTCATATTTCCGTTTCCGTCGACCAGCTGAATGAACGGGAGACCATATCTTCTTCCCACGTTTGCGTCATCTTCACCGAATGCAGGAGCGATATGAACGATACCTGTACCGTCTGAGAGCGTAACGTAATTGTCGCACGTCACATAGTGACATTTTTCCTTGGTTTCTCTGTGAAGAGGATAGAGGGGTTCGTATTCCTTGTACTCGAGATCTCTTCCCTTGAATCTCTCAAGGACCGTGCAGTCGCCGAGCACCTGCTCAGCGAGAGCTTCCGCCAGAAGGTATTTCTCGTCACCGCACTGTACAAGCGCGTAATCGTAATCGGGTCCGACGCAGAGTGCCGTGTTTGAAGGAAGTGTCCACGGTGTGGTCGTCCATGCGAGGAAGAAATAATCGCCGTCTTTTGCCTTGAACTTGGCAATTGCGGAGCGCTCCTTTACGAGCTTGTAGCCCTGGGCGACTTCGTGTGATGAGAGCGGAGTTCCGCATCTCGGGCAGTATGGAACTATCTTGTAATCCTTGTAGAGAAGTCCCTTGTCCCATATCTTCTTGAGTGACCACCACTCTGATTCGATGTAATTGTTGTCATAAGTGACATAGGGGTCTTCCATATCAGCCCAGAAGCCGACCTTGTCGGAAAATTCTTCCCACATGCCCTTGTATTTCCAGACGCTCTCCTTGCACTTCTCAATGAACGGAGCAACGCCGTACTCTTCTATCTGTTCCTTGCCGTTGATCCCGATGAGCTTTTCAACTTCGATCTCGACAGGCAGTCCGTGAGTATCCCACCCGGCTTTTCTGACAGCTCTCTGTCCCTTCATGGAGTGATATCTCGGAATGAGATCCTTTATAACACGCGTCTCTACGTGTCCGATATGCGGCTTTCCGTTAGCCGTGGGAGGGCCGTCATAGAAAACATATTCCGGGTTTCCTTCTCTCTCGGTCTCTGTCTTCTTGAATACTCCCTCTTTTTTCCAGAGTTCATCGACTTCTTTTTCTCTGGAAACAAAATTCAGATCGGTTGGTACCTTGTTGTACATCACAAACCTCCTCAATAAAAAATCCCGTCCATATAAGGACGGGATGATCCGTTAACCACCTTACATCATACAGTCATATGAGTCCCCGGTAACATCAGGGCGGACGTTCAAACTTACTTCAGGTTTCAGTTTGACAGCTTGGAAGTGATTTTCGGCGATGCCACTTCGCTCCGGGCTCTCACTGTCCCCGGATCGCTTTGCCTTCGGCTTTTCGCGTACTCTTCTTCGTCATTGCCTTTGGTATATCTCGTACCCGAATAATTTATCATAAGAATATCGGGTTGTCAATTTCCTACAAACATTTGAATGAATTTCCGTCTATATAGTAGATATTCTCTCTTTTGAACCCATGACCTTTGTCCGGAAGAGCGATATGCGGCTCAAGAGTAAACGGTTTTCCGACTTCCCTTACGGTCTTTGTGCTTCCTTTCTCGAGATAGTATCTGTCCCACTCGTCAAACTCGATCGAATGGCCGAGATTGCCGTGGTAGTCGAGGTTCACATATCCGAGATCCCTGATCCTCCCGTTAAGCTTATAGAATATCTCCTCGTATGTCATATCGGGATCACACTCCTCGACAAGCGCTCTGTGGATCGCAAGTTCGGTGCTGAGTCCTCCGATATTCGCTTCCTGTGACGGTCTGTCCTCGGGGGCAACTATGCCGTCCTCCATGAAAATGGTCCTCGTGTAGTCTCCCCAGTATCTGTCGACAGTCGGGGAACAGTCTATTGTTATTATGTCATTCTCGGCGACCCTGTTGTCCGTGTCAGGTGTGTATTCCCTGGCGCTCATCGAAAGTCTTGTTCTCTTCCCGAGGAATACCAGCGCACCGACTCCGTGATACCACCAGTACTGCGAGCCCTTTTTTGTCATGATCTCACAGATGGTATCAGCTATCTCCTTTTCGCTCATTCCGACTCTGATGATGCCGTGCATCTCGGATATAGCCTCCCTCGCTATCTGCTGGGGGAACGCATTCTTTTCAGGATATGACATCAGTTTTCCTCTTTTCTCACTGCAGAGTAATATGCGATGCCGCAAAGTGCCGCAAGTGCAAATGCCGCACCGGAAAATACAAACGGGATCTTAGGCCCCGAACCATAAAGGAATCCCGCCAGCAGAGCTCCTATAACCCCCCCAACGGCTCTCATAGCCTGATAGAACCCCATGATAAGGTTGCTGTCTCCTGTCCTGGCCCTGTCGGCGCACATATTCTGACAGAGCGGTATAGTGATGGAATTGAGGGCGAAGAACAGAACTGCCATAACAAAGAACAGTATGAGACTCGGTGAAAGGATCGTGGCAAACACGAACACGGAAGCAAGGCAGAGCACCGGGATCGTCGTCTTTCTGATGTCGGTTCTGCCTATAAGATACATGCACACTGTCGAGTTTGCGATAAGAGCGATTATGCCCACGGCAAACTTTATCGTTCCGTTATAACTCGACGGTAGGTTGAACTGGTCCTTGATATAGTAGTTGAATACCTGCTCGAATGCGTTGTATCCGATATAACTCATAAAGCAGATGCCGAGAAGCTTTATCCATGTCCTGTTGATAAACGTCTTTCCGGCGGCAAAAGCGGCAAAAGGATTGCACTCTCTCACAAGCGTTCTCATCTCCAGCTCTTCTTTTGATTTGGTGGCGTCCGACTCGCACACAAAGAAGAACAGAACCCCTGAAGCCATCAGCACTGCTATTTGGGCTATAAAGGAATACTGAGTTCCCTTTACTCCCAGCATTCCGCCGATAAAGTAGCCGAAAGCGCTCCCGACACTCTGTATGGTAGCAAGAATGGTGAGGTATCGGCCCCTCAGATCCTCAGGTGAAGTGTTGACGACATACGCGAGGCTGGCTATAAAAGCTCCTCCCGTAAAACATCCCGCGAGAAGCCTCGCAAGGAGGACATCCCTCATATTCTTCGCCATGGCGAACAGTATCTGTCCGCATCCGTATCCTATCATAGTGATGCACATGGACACTCTCGACGAGATATATGACGTGATCTTGCCCCAGAAAGGCGAGAACAGAAACATGGTAGTCTGCATGACTGCGAGTGCAAGCCCGAACATATAATCCGGAAGATGCAGATTCTGTATCACCGTGGGTGTGACGGGATGTGCAAAACTCGCGGCCATATTGAAAAGAGTGTAAACGGCAAAAAACGTCAAAGCTTTTTTCTTGGTTTTCAATGTGAGATCCTTCTTCTGATTTTTTCCTATAACAGATTATTGTTTTTGATCCTTCAAGTCAATATTTCTTGCTGTATATGAGATATTGCGTTGAGGCCGAATAGTTGTCACAGTATAATATTTCTCGTTTCGATACATAAAAGGGGGAAAAACAAATGGTAAAGAACAGTACCGCAGGTTACAGTTCCGGTAAGTTTTCTCTGCTCATGGGTGGATATTACGCTCTGCAGGTTCTGTGCCTCTCATATCTTGCCGAATTTCTCATATCTTTCGGATACGCGGAAGGCTTTATTGGTATAGTGCTGACAGCCGAGAGCATATCCAGCATGGCGACAATGCTTCTTTTCGGATATCTCACCGACAAATATTCCAACCCCAAGCTGCTCATAGTACTGGTGGTCTCAGTT
>JAFWEV010000105.1 GCA_017512745.1 Oscillospiraceae bacterium | reverse complement strand
TGAGCTCGTTCTTCCGCTCTAAACTTGGGTTTTGACATGAAAAATCCCTCCTTCGTAGATTTTGGTTTTTTACCTTGTCTACTTTGGAGGGATCATATCATCTCAGAGGAGGATTTGAAATTTAATCTAAAAAAACAGTTATTTCACCTGGAAAAGGGATGGATCAAAAGCCTTGAGCTTCGGCATCTTTGCCGGAACTCTCTTTACCGGTGAATATTTGAATCTTCTGCATCTGAAATAAGGGGATACAAGACCGCTCTTTGAGCAGTTTATCATTGTCATGTCCTCAGACAATGTGCCGTACTCGCAGTAACTGCATGCCGGAGTAATATTAGGATCAAATAATTTCTGGTTATTCATGGATTTCCTTCATTAATTTTATGGATTTGAGTATATAATATATTACGTTGCTTGGTATAATAATACTAATTTGTTAATAAACGGAGTCAGTATTGGAAGAAAGAGTAGTCAATCTCAAAAACAGCGAAACCGCTGCAATAGTATTCGGGAATTTCGATAAAAATCTATCACTTTTGGAGAGAACATTCAAGGTCTCCATAATAGGACGAGATGCGAATGTCATGATCGAGGGAGATTCGGAAAAGATAGACAGCGCGGAGAAGGCCCTCATGGTCATGCAGAAGTTTGCAATCACGAACGGATATCTTGATGATCAGATGGTCAATTACAGCATAGGTCTTGCAGAGAACGGGGAGGCGTCCAAAGCCGTCGAGCTCGACGGGGCGGCTATACTTATCACCCCTCGCGGCAAGCCGATAAAGCCCAAGACGCTGGGCCAGAAGGATTATGTCAATGCAATAGCGTCCAATTTCATAGTATTCGGTGTGGGTCCTGCGGGCACAGGAAAGACGTATCTTTCCGTAGCAATGGCTGTAAAATACCTCAAGAGCCATGAAGTGAACAGAATAATCCTCACCCGTCCCGCTGTTGAAGCGGGTGAAAAACTGGGATTTCTTCCTGGAGACCTTCAGACAAAAGTAGATCCGTATCTGAGACCGCTCTATGACGCTTTGTTTGATACTCTCGGCATAGAGCAGTACCAGAGATGTATGGAGAGAGGAATGATCGAAGTTGCTCCTCTTGCGTATATGAGAGGACGTACACTTGATAATGCATTTATAATACTGGATGAAGCTCAGAATACCACTCCGGAGCAGATGAAGATGTTCCTGACAAGACTCGGAACAGGCTCTAAGATGGTCATCAACGGCGACACTACACAGATAGATCTTCCGGACAAGCACAAATCCGGACTTCTGGATGCCATAAGAGTTCTGGGGAATATCAATGGGATCTCATTTATTAAGCTTACTGAACGCGATATTGTCAGATTTAGGCTGGTCTCGGATATCGTAAAAGCATATGAACGTGCAGCCAGTCAGTTTGGGGGACAAAATGGCAAATAAAGTCTACATCACTAATGAACAGAAATCAGTAAAAATTCCTTCCGGTATCCGTCTTCTTATAAGAAGATGCTGCAACGCCGTGCTTGAAGTCGAAGAATTCCCTTATCCTGCTGAGATAAGCGTAACTCTCGTTGATAATGAAAGCATCAAGGAACTCAACACACAGTTCAGAGATAAGCCGACCGAGACGGATGTGCTCTCATTTCCTCAGTTTGAAAAGGGCACATGGGAACCGAATGAATCAGGATCTGTTGCCATCGGAGATATAGTTATCTCTATAGAGAAGGCGGTTGAGCAGGCGGATGAATACGATCATTCCCTCCAGAGAGAGGTGGCATTCCTCACAGTTCATTCGATGCTGCATCTTCTCGGATATGACCATGAGAACGGCGGCATAGATGAAGTACGCATGAGAGAGCGCGAGGAATTCATTCTGAAACAGCTGGGACAGCCTCGTGGCTATTCATACGTTCTGGACTGATATATGACGAAGAATCTTTATGTTTCTATTATCGGCGAGCCGAATGTGGGCAAGTCCACGCTGCTCAATGCCATGATCGGATATAAAATAGCAATCACGACACCTAAGGCGCAGACAACCCGCAAATCGCTCAACGGTATAGTTACCATAGGTGATATTCAGTATGTAATAACGGATACTCCCGGCCTGCTTGCTCCCAAAAGTAAACTGGACAGGAGCATGAGAAGAGAGATATTCGGGCGGCTTTTCAGCTCGAATGTCGTTCTTTTTGTTGTGTATCCGAAAGAGCATCTCTCTGAACACGAGATAAAGCTGCTAATGGAACTGCATGACAATAACCTTCCTGTGTTTCTTGTTGTTAACAAATCCGATATCATCAGAAGCAGTCAGAAAAAAGGCAACTATTACATAGAGAAACTCTCCGAGGACTTCACATTCAGCGGAGGAATGCTCGTTAGCGCTCGGGATAACGATGGTGTGGAAGAACTTCTCAAAGCTATAAGTATCTATGCGGAAGAAGGGATACACGAATTTGATCCCGATGATATGACAGACGAATCAATGAGAAGTCTGGTCGCTGAGATCCTGAGAGAAAAGATATTCCTTAACCTTCGCGATGAGATACCGTACGGGTGTGCCGTCGTGACGGATTCATATACGGTAAGGGATGACGGAATCGTGGATATCAGCTTCACGATATACTGCGACAAGCAGAATCACAAATCCATCATAATAGGAAAGCGCGGTTCGATGCTGAAGAAGATATCTTCTGAAGCTCGCTCTGAAATAGAGGATCTTGTAGGCGGACGCGTCTACATGCAGAGTTGGATCAAGGTAAAAGAGGATTGGCGGAACAACGACTCTGTTCTTCACGATCTGGACCTTCAGTAAAAACAGCATGAAGTATTCTGTAGACGGACTTGTTATATGGGAGACCAAGACCGGGGAAGCCGACAGAGTTATCAACATTCTGACCGGCAAAGGTCTGATCACGGCATATTCAAAGGGATCCCTGAGACCGAAAAATAAGCTGGCGTCATCGACGGCTCTTTTGTCATATTCAAGTTTTGAACTGTTCAAAGGCTCAAACATGTACAGTGTAGATGAAGCTGAGCCGCTGTTCAGATTCCTGAAGTTATCAACAGATATGAAGGCATATGCCCTGGTGCTGTATTTCTGTGAACTGTTGAAAACACTGGTTCTCAATGAGGACGATACTAGCGAGTATCTCAGCCTCATGCTCAATGCCATGTATCTCATCGACAGAGAAGATGTAGATCTTGAATTAATAAAGTCTGCATTCGAATTCAAGGTGATGCAGATAGCCGGATATATGCCAGACATATTCTCTTGCGATATATGTGGAAAAGAAGATGCTAAAGAAGGCGCAAGGTTTGATCTTGCAAACGGAGTGATAATATGCGCATCCTGTGCCAGGGACAAGGGAATGCCGCTCAACTGCAATGTTGCCACTCTTGAAGCACTCAGATATATCTTGAATGCAGATATCAAGAAAGTGTTCAGTTTCAGACTAAAAGGTGATTCCCTGAGATCTCTCTCATATCTCACTTCGAGATATGTTGAAAACCATCTTGAATTTCTTCCTAGAACGCTTGAGTTCTATCAATCGCTGTGAGGACAGAATATGGATATAAGAGACAATTCTTTAAAAGCCATCGGTTATTATGAAATAAGGGAGTTTGTGCGTGACAACTGTGTAACGTACGAGGCCAAGAGGATGGCTGAGAACATGATCCCGGAACATGGGATAGAAGAAGCGCGGACAAAAATTGATCTGTGCAGTCAGATGGTCGGGATTATCAATCTCAAATCATTCCCGTATATCTCACGAACAGACGGTATTGCCGAGATTGCGAGTCGTGCCCGTAAAGGTGGGATACTGTCAATGGGTGAGCTCCTCACAGTCAGAAGCATGTTGCTCACATCAGAAGGCTTGAGCGATTGGTATGGACAGGCTGAAGGCCCTGCAGAACAGCTGTTCTTCGGGCTCTACAGCGACAGACGGTTATGCCTGGATATAGAGCGTTCCATACTCAGCGAGAATGAGATGAGCGATGACGCGAGTTCGGACCTCCGCTCCATTAGAAGGAAAATCAGGGGAACGGAAGCGAGCATAAGAGAACTGCTCGAGAAAGTCATTAAGTCACAGACCGACAGCAAGTACCTCCAGGATGCTGTCATCACTATAAGAAACGGCAGATATGTCGTTCCGGTAAAAAGCGAGTACAGACAGAATGTGCAGGGGATGGTTCATGACGTATCCTCCAGCGGATCAACATTCTTTGTTGAACCTGCATCTGTAGTCGAAGCCAATAATCAAATAACTTATCTCAAATATGAGGAACAGAAGGAAATAGACAGGATCCTTGTTGCCTTCACAGAGAGAGTGTCAGCTGTATGGATTGAATTGTCGGAATCGTACAGAAAGATAACCGAGATAGATTTTATCCTGGCAAAAGCAAAGTATTCGATCTCTATTAAGGGCAGTTATCCTATACTCAATGATGAGGGTATTATTGACCTCAAGAAGGTTCGCCATCCACTGATTTCAAAGGACAAGGTTGTGGCGATAGACCTCTCTGTAGGAGAAAAATACAGGCAGTTGGTTGTGACCGGCCCTAATACCGGCGGTAAGACGGTAGCGCTCAAAACTACAGGCCTTGTCAGCGCTATGGCGTCGAGCGGAATCCTGATACCCGCTCTTGATGAGAGCAAAGTATCTGTCTTCAGCGGAATATATGCAGACATAGGTGATGACCAGTCCATAGCACAGAATCTGTCGACTTTCTCCGGACATATCAGAAATATAGTGGAGATCCTTAGAAATATCGACGACAAGGCGCTTGTCCTTATGGATGAGCTCGGAGCAGGTACTGATCCCATCGAAGGAGCGGCACTGGCTCAGGCTATACTAGAGCATCTCAAGGACCTGGGATGCGTCTCTCTTGCCACCACACACTATGCTGAGATCAAACTGTATGCCATAAACACGGAAGGAGTGGAGAATGCGAGCTGTGAATTCGATGCCGATACGCTTTCTCCGACATACAAACTTCTCATAGGTACTCCCGGAAAATCTAATGCGCTTCTCATTAGTTCAAAACTCGGGCTTGATAAGGATCTTATCGACAGGGCATTGGAGCATGTGGACACGGGTGCGCAAAGATTCGAGGAGGCCCTCTCCAAACTCGAACAGATGAAGATGGAAGAGGAAAAGATGGTCGAAAGAGCCAGAGAGAACCAGAAGAAGGCCGATAAGATCCTGAGAGATGCCGAGAAAAAGGCGAGAGATCTCAAAAAGCAATCCGAGAACGAATACAAGGCACTAAGTGCCCAGGCGAGAAAGTACGCTTTATCCATCTCAGCTGATGCAGACAGGCTGTTTCAGGAGCTAAACGACATAAAAAAGGCAAAGGATTATACAAAGGCTGGTAGGGTCAAGGAAATAGCCCGTCAGGACAGTTATAAGATCGACGAACTCTTACCCGAGATGGAAGAGAAGATCGTCGTGGAATATGATGAGTTGCCCATAAAGGAAGCAATACCCGGTCTGGAAGCTTTTTCGACTGAAACAGGTTCGAAGGTCACAATTAATTCGGTGAACCAGAAAAACGGGACTGCTGATGTATCCGCCGGTATCATGAGGACAAGAGTATCGATCTCGAGTCTTCGGAAAATACCCAAAAGCAGCCAGAAAAAGCCCGACACTACAGTAAGAGTGCAGGGATATGACAGAGCCCGTGATGTTGCTCCATCAGAAATCAATCTTATAGGAATGGATACGGAGATAGCGAGGATAGAACTTGACAAGTATCTCGACAGGGTTATGATGGGATCGCTCTCAACGGTATATGTTATCCACGGAGTCGGAACCGGAGCGCTCAGGAATATGGTCCATAATTTTTTGAGAAAGGACAGAAGGGTAAAGTCTTACAGAAAGGGTGAATACGGCGAAGGAGAAGCCGGCGTTACTGTCGTCGAGATAAGAAGGTAGAAAAACCTTCAAAAATACTTATTTTTCCGATAAATATCGCATTGCAAACGCTTGATTGCATATAGATATTGTGATATTATATTTGGGCATTTCACACGTATACTTGCAAAGAGCTCGTGCTTCTTGTGCTTTTTGTGTATGTATACGGAGGAAAAAACAAATTGGAGGACAACAAAATGTCAGTAATTTCAATGAAGCAATTATTGGAAGCTGGTGTACATTTCGGACATCAGACACGCAGATGGAACCCGAAGATGGCTCCTTACATCTTCACAGAGAGAAATGGTATCTATATCATCGATCTTCAGAAGACAGTAAAGATGCTCGACAACGCATATAACTTCGTACGTGACATCTCTGCAGAGGGCGGCACGGTTCTTTTCGTAGGAACAAAAAAGCAGGCCCAGGAATCTATACGCGAGGAAGCAGTCAGAAGTGGTATGTACTATGTCAATCAGCGTTGGCTGGGCGGCATGCTCACAAACTTCAGAACGATCCGCCGCCGTGTAGACAGACTTGCACAGCTCAAGCAGATGCGTGAAGACGGAACATTCGCACTCCTTCCGAAGAAGGAAGTTGTCAAGCACGAACTCGAGATCGAGAAACTTGAAAAATACCTCAGCGGCGTTAAGGATATGGATAAACTTCCGGATTGCCTGTTCGTCGTAGACCCGAAGAAAGAGCACATTGCTATTTCCGAAGCAAGAAAACTCGGTATCCCGATCGTAGCTATCGTTGACACAAACTGCGATCCTGATGAAGTTGATGTCATCATCCCTGGAAACGACGATGCTATCAGAGCTGTTAAACTCATTGCAGGCGCAATGGCTGATGCAGTTATCGAAGGCAGACAGGGTAAGGACGAAGTAGAGGAAACAGAAGCACCCGCAGAGGCAGCGGAAGTGTCCGAAGCACCGGCAGAAGCAGCTGAAGAAGTTGTTGCAGAATAATTTAAAGGAGACTTGAAATAATGGCTATTACAGCAAAAGATGTCCAGGCACTCAGAGAACGCACAAGCTGCGGAATGATGGATTGTAAGAAAGCTCTTGTTGAAGCTGACGGCGATATGGAAAAGGCTATTGAGATCCTTCGTGAAAAGGGTCTTGCAAAGGCAGCCAAGAAGGCCGGTAGAGTCGCAGCAGAAGGTCTTGCATTTGCAGGAAGCAAAGGCGACGCAGGCGCTATCGTAGAAGTTAACTCAGAGACAGACTTCGTAGCAAAGAACGAGATGTTCAAAGATTTCGTTTCCAAGCTTGTTGATGTCATAATCGACTGCAATCCCGCAGACAATGCAGCACTCCTCGAATGCCAGATGGACGGACTTAAGGTCTCCGAACAGCTTCAGGAACTCGTTCTCAAGATCGGTGAGAATATCCAGATTCGCAGATTCCAGAGATATGAGGGCAAACTTGCCACATATATTCACGGAGGCGGCACACATGCTGTTATCGTGAAGTTCGACTGCGAGCCTGATGTCACATCCGACCCGAAGTTCGTAGAAGCAGGAAAAGACGTTGCAATGCAGATCGCAGCTATTGCTCCGAGATTTGTTGACCGCTCTCAGGTTTCCGAAGAGGAGATTGCAAAAGAGAAGGAGATTCTCACACAGCAGGCAATCAACGAGGGTAAACCTGCGAACATCGCTGAGAAGATGGTCATGGGTAGAATCAAGAAGTTCTACGAAGAGAACTGCCTTGTTGACATGCCGTTCGTAAAGGATGGCAGCATCACGGTTGCCAAGTATCTTGAAAACGTCGGCAAAGAGCTCGGCGCAAAGATATCCGTAGTTGCTTTCTCAAGATATGAGAAGGGCGAAGGAATTGAAAAGAGACAGGACGACCTTGCAGCAGAAGTTGCAAAGCTCACACAGGCATAATCTTAAAACTTAATTCTCAAAAATTATCCCGGGAACTAATTCCCGGGATTTTTTATTGAGAGCATGGCATTTCATATGACTGCTACAAAGAGGACTTTCTTTTGAGGAACCTGTTTTATTTAGAGATTTTTAATAATAACTATGTTAGAATACTGCTTAAGAGGTATTGAATATGAAATATAAAAGAATTCTTTTGAAAATATCTGGCGAAGCGCTTGCCGGAGAAAACCGGTTCGGAATTGACCATGAGGTCACGGAGAGAATATGTGAAGCAGTCAAAGCTACGTATGATCTCGGAGTTCAGATCGGAATTGTAATCGGCGCGGGAAACTTCTGGAGAGGAAGAGACAGTGTCGGAATCGACAGAGCTAAGGCGGATCAGATGGGAATGATCGCGACTGTTATGAACTCCGTAGCTGTCGGCAATATTCTTCAGGAGCAGTATGGTCTGGAAGTCAGAGTCATGACTGCAATAAACATGCCTCAGGTTGCAGAGCCCTATATCATTTCAAGGGCAAGACGCCATCTTGAAAAAGGCAGAGTGATCATTCTCGCAGGCGGAACCGGTAATCCGTTCTTCTCGACAGATTCAGGCGCTGCTCTCAGAGCCGCAGAGATCAATGCGGACATTATCTTCAAGGCTACTCAGGTAGACGGAGTGTACGATAAGGATCCGCACAAGTTTGAAGATGCCGAGAAATACGACGAGATATCATTCACAACTGTTTTAAGTGAAAAACTCGCAGTCATCGACGGAACTGCGGCAAGTCTCTGCAGAGACAACAACATACCTATCTTAGTCTTTAATATCAATGATCCTCTTAACATTAAGAGAGCTGCTGAGGGGGAGAACATTGGTACAGTAATCAAGGAGGATATATAAATGGACGATTTGTTATTGGAATATCAGGAGAAGATGGATAAGACCATTTCAGTTCTGAAGGGTGATCTGGCATCGATCAGAGCAGGCCGTGCGAATCCTGCAGTCTTAGACAAGATCACAGTTGATTACTACGGCGTACAGACTCCCATCAATCAGGTCGCCGCGATATCCGTATCCGAGGCAAGAATACTTGTTATTCAGCCGTGGGAACCCTCTCTCCTTCAGAAGGTTGAAAAAGCTATACAGGCTTCAGATCTCGGAATCAACCCCCAGAATGACGGCAGAGTAATAAGACTTGTTTTCCCGCAGCTCACTGAAGAGAGAAGAAATGACCTTGTAAAGCAGATCAAGCAGATGGGCGAAGCTTCAAAGGTAGCCGTTAGAAGTATCAGAAGAGATGCCATCGATACATTCAAGAAGCTTGAGAAAGCATCCGATATTACTGAGGACGACCTCAAGAACCTGCAGACAGAGACTCAAGATCTGACAGACAAGAAGACCGAAGAGATAGATAAGATCATCAAGGTCAAAGAAAACGAATTGCTCGAGATCTGAGAAATGAGTCTTCCTGCTGATATAAGACTTCCGGAGCATATAGCCATCATAATGGACGGCAACGGACGCTGGGCTAAACAGCATCATGTTCCGAGGCAGTCCGGACATGCAAAGGGCGCCGAAGTTTTTAAGACAATCGCAAAATACTGTGAGAGCCTTGAAATCAAGGCTCTTACAGTTTATGCCTTCTCGACTGAAAACTGGTCCAGATCTGAGACCGAGGTCAGGTATCTGATGAAACTATTCAGAGAATACCTCGATGATGCCTTTACGATGGACAGTAATTCAAGGATCAGATTTTTAGGGGAAAAATCGAGACTCCCCGAAGATCTGCTGGCTCTCATGAAAAAACTGGAGGATGATTCTTCGTCAAATGACGGGATGGTCCTCAATATAGCACTGAACTACGGTGGCCGAGCTGAGATAACCGGCGTCGTCAGGAAGATCGCGGAGGATGCTGCAGAGGGCAGATTATCCGTCGGTGAAATAGATGAGCAACTGGTTTCATCATATTTGTATACAGCCGGCCTTCCCGATCCTGACATAATACTCAGACCAAGTGGGGAAAAGAGGATCTCCAACTTCCTGCTATGGCAATGCGCATACAGCGAATTTATCTATATGGATGTGCTGTGGCCTGACTTCACTACTGACATGCTCGATGAAGCAATAGTGGAATACAATAAAAGAAACAGAAGATTCGGCGGAAGATAATATAATCCACTGCGTCTTCGATTATTGGGATTATATATATGATTACAGAAAAACTGTGTCTGCTGGGTTCCACAGGATCGATTGGCAGACAGACTATCGATGTTGCAAAAAAACACAATATCAGGATAACAGCTATCTCCGGAAACAAAAATGAAGAACTGCTTTATGAACAGGCATTGCAGCTCAAACCGGAAATAGTATGCACCGCTGATGAAACGGTTGGCAGGAGTCTAAGGACCAGGCTGTCTTCAGAGAATATTGATGTTATATATGGAAGCAGCGCGGTGAATGAGCTTCCTATGACTGCGGACTGTGACACGGTTCTCGATGCTCTTGTGGGAATAGCTGGTCTGATGCCGCTGCTTTCTGCTATCCGGGCAGACAAAAAGATCGCTCTTGCCAATAAAGAGTCCCTTGTGTGCGGAGGCGAGATAGTAAAAGCCGAGCTCAGACACAGCAATGCAAAGATCCTGCCGGTTGACAGCGAACATTCCGCAATATTCCAGTGTCTGCAGGGGAACAGTGACAACAGGATAAAATCGATCTACCTCACATGTTCCGGCGGACCATTCTTCGGCAAAGACAGAGATTATTTAAATAATGTGACTAAGGCTGATACTTTGAGTCATCCCAACTGGAACATGGGAAACAAGATCACGGTCGACAGTGCGACTTTGATGAACAAGGGCTTTGAAGTCATAGAGGCAATGCATCTTTATGACCTCAAACTGGAGCAGATCAATGTCGTTATACACAGACAAAGCATTATCCATTCGATGGTGGAATTTGAGGATAACAGCGTTATTGCACATCTCGGAGTTCCTGATATGAGGATACCGATACAGTATGCGCTTACATATCCCGAACGTTTAGAATCTCCTACTGGAAGACTGTCGATGCAGGACCTCGCACATCTCACATTCGAGAAGCCTGATGAGGACACTTTCAGCTGCCTTGCACTGGCTAAGAAAGCCATTTGCAAAGGAGGACTTTATCCCACGGTTATCAACGGAGCCAACGAATATGCTGTTGACAAGTTCCTTAAGGAGAGGATTGGCTTTCTCGATATAGTGGGCATCGTGGAATATGCCATGGATCATTTTGAACAGAAAGATCTTCCCGTTACGATAGACAATATTGCAAATGCGAATACTAGAGCTATCGAGCTTGCGGAAGAGTATTACAGGAAACACAGATGACAGTAGTAAAAACAGTACTTTCAGCTTTGATAATATTCGGTATTCTAATATTCTCTCATGAATTCGGACATTTTATCACTGCAAAGATGTGCGGTATCAGAGTCAATGAATTTGCTGTCGGAATGGGCCCTGCCATTTTCAAAAAGCAGAAGGGCGAGACCCTTTATTCTCTGCGCGCTCTTCCTATTGGAGGATTCAATTCTCTTGAAGGCGAAGATGATGACAGCGATGAGGTAGGTGCGTTTTCTAAAGCACCCGTATCTTCCAGGATACTTGTCATAATTGCAGGAGCACTTATGAACTTTATAGTTGGGTTTATAATCCTCTCCATCCTCACTTCGACAAGCGCAGTTCTTGCAAGTACAACGGTCAGTTTTTTCTATGACGATGCATCGACACATGAATCGGGTCTTGAGATAGGTGACAAGATCCTCTCTATCGACGGCAGGAGAATGCTTACGGTAGACGATATCGTATACGAACTTGCGAGAATAAGAGATGGAAAGGCCGATTTTGTTGTCGAGAGAGATGGTGAAAAAGTAGAACTCAACGATATAACATTCGACACATACTACGACGAAGAGATTGGTTCAAACCAGGTCGTGCTCGATTTCAAAGTGTATGCAAAACCCAAGACATTTGCGAATGTGGTAAGCGAGTCTGCACTTTGGACGCTGTCTGTCGGAAGATCAATATTCGTCTCAATCGTCGATCTCATAACGGGACACGTCTCGGTCAACCAGCTGAGCGGCCCGGTCGGAATAGTTTCGGTAATAAGCGAATCTGCATCGAGAGGACTCTACTATGTCTCATATCTTGCAGCATTCATTTCGATCAATCTCGGGATAGTGAATCTGCTTCCGCTGCCGGCACTTGACGGCGGAAGACTGTTGCTTCTTATATTTGAAGCAGTGTTCAGAAGAAAGATCAATCCTAAATATGAGGCGATCATCAATGTGGCGGGCATGGCACTGCTCCTGGCATTGATGATGTTCGTGACATACAACGATATCACAAAACTTATAAGGTGACAGGAATGAGTAGGGAAATCAGGATAGGAAATACCGCAATCGGCGGTGAAAATCACATAGTAATTCAGTCTATGCTCAATGCTCATCATCTCGATGTTGAGGGAAATGTTGAACAGGCTAAGAAACTTGAAGCTGCCGGCTGCGAGATAATCAGGGTATCCATACCTAACAGTGAGGCTCTGAAACTAATTCCGGCCATCAAAAACGCTGTCGAGATACCTCTTGTTGCGGACATCCACTTTGACTACAAGATGGCAGTACAGTCCGTTGAATACGGCGCGGATAAGATAAGGATCAATCCGGGGAATATAGGTTCCGAAGATAATGTAAAAGCTGTCGTGGACGCCTGTAAGGCCCACAATATACCCATCAGAGTTGGTGTTAACGGAGGTTCCCTCGAAAAGGACATACTCGAGAAATACCATGGCAGGACACCAGAAGCTATCGCTGAGAGCGCGCTCAGAAATGTCGCACTCGTCGAGAAGTTTGATTACGACAACATCGTGATCTCAGCAAAATCATCCGATGTAGCCACTATGGTGAAGGCGAACAGACTCATAGCTGCTAATACGGATTATCCGATCCATATAGGGATCACCGAAGCCGGAGTCCCGTCGATTGGTTTCACAAAGTCAGCCATAGGCATAGGTGCTCTGCTCATAGACGACATCGGCGATACCATTAGAGTGTCTCTAACCGGTGACAGCGTCGAGGAAGTAGAGGCTGCCAGACGTATTCTCAAATCAATTAATAAATTCGAGTGCATAGATATAATATCCTGTCCGACGTGCGGTAGGACTGAGATAGATCTTCCGACTATCGCTGAAGAAGTTGCGGAAAGAACAAAGAATATGCACAAAAATCTGAAGGTGGCTATTATGGGTTGTGTCGTTAACGGCCCGGGCGAAGCGTCTCATGCTGATATAGGAATCGCCGGCGGAAAAGACTGCGCCATACTGTTCAAACACGGACAGATAGTGAGAAAGCTCACAGAGAATTACGTTGAGACTCTCCTTGAAGAAATAGAAAAAATGTAAGGATATCTAGCATTGAACATTTCTGAACTTTTTCCACAGATAAAGAGCATAGGGATCCCCGTGGATGTTGAGAAGATCTCCATCGACCGGGAGAGTCGGTCTATGCTCTTTGATTTATATTTCGAAAAGTTCGATGAAAAAGCGCAAGAACAGGTAAGAGAGATACTGAGTGACGGATTTGCCCCATATACGGTAGAGATAAAGGTCAGATATGCGTCTGAAGCGCTGAATTCTGACAGTGTAAGGGCTGTTATTGCGGAGATGGAGAATACCGAACCGGTCAACGGATTTTTCGACGACTGCAGTATCTTCATAGACAGCAGCAAGGTATACTGCGAACTGTGCCATGGCGGTCTTGAGATTCTGAACGGATTGGATATTCCGGGTAAACTCTCGAGAAAGATCGGAGAAAAATACGGCATAGTCACTGAAGTAATACTGAGTTGCCCTGAAATTAAACGCGAAGAAGGGAATCCCGAACCGGTCTATAAGCGCGAGCCGGTATATGAAGAACCCAGGAAAACATACAACAATATCGAATCACCGCTAGGACCGCTTTCCGGAGATCTCGAGGGAATCTATGGACGCGGTATTGATTCTATGGATATTATCCCGATCTCGTCCCTCGACACACCGAAAAACAACATCACTGTCTCAGGATATCTTTTCAAACGCGAGGAGAAGACTACAAGGAGAGGCGATACCATCATTGAGATGGGTATCACAGACCACACTTCTTCTTGTTATATGATAATCATAGTTGGCTCTGGGAAAGCCCAAGGTAGACTCGGACAGATGCAGCCGGGAGATCTGCTTATTGTTTTCGGAAACTACAGATTCGATGACTTTGTAAACGATAATATATTTATACCGAAGAGCATAGCCAGGACAAAACTGATCGAAAAGACCGATGATGCTCCGGAGAAGAGAATAGAACTTCATCTGCATACAAACATGTCGACTCTGGACGGAATGTCGTCTCCTGCAGATGCCGTCAAACTGGCATATAAATACGGACATAAGGCAATAGCGATAACGGATCACGCCGTTCTTCAGGCGTATCCTGAAGTCGCCGGCGAGGTCGCATCTATAAGAAAAGCTGATCCTGAAAGAGGATTCAAGGCTATATATGGTGTGGAAGCATATTATGTGGACGATTATTCCTCTGCTGTACACGGAGAGTGTACTGCTTCTCTCAATGACGACATCGTGGTATTCGATCTTGAGACCACCGGATTTTATCCGCATAAAGACAGGATTATTGAGATCGGTGCAGTCATTCTGCATGAAGGCAAAGTTACAGACAGATTTTCCACTTTCGTGAACCCAAAACAAGAAATCAGCGAAAGGATAACAGAACTCACCGGCATCACAAATGATATGGTAAGAGGAGCTCCGTATGAAGAGGAAGCTATCCCCAGATTCATTGAGTTCATCGCCGGGAGAACACTTTGTGCTCACAATGCGGATTTCGACACATCGTTCATAAGATCCGCATGTCAGAGATTGAAAATAGAGTTTGACAGTCCTTTTATAGATACTGTCAATCTGACACAGTGCCTGTATCCTGACTTCAAGAAATTCACGCTTGATGCGGACAAATAGTCTGGGGCTTCCCGGATTCAAACACCACAGGGCGGATGACGATGCCGCTGCATGCGCACTGATCCTTGCCGAGTGCATTAAGAAACTCAAGACAATGGGTGCGGCTTCATATTCTGAAGTCAATGCCATGCTTGATGGTGTCAACTATAAACATGCCAGAACTTATCACATGACTATTCTTGTCAAGAACAGCAAGGGTCTCAATAATCTGTATCATCTCGTTTCCGAGAGCAATCTCGATTATTATTTCCGAAGACCGAGAATACCTCTGAGTGCACTTGAAAAGCACAGAGAAGGACTTCTTATTGGCTCTGCCTGCGAACTCGGTGAGATAATATCATCTATTGCTAGAGAGCGTTCGCGAGATGAGATACTTGAACTGGCAAAGAAGTACGATTATATCGAAGTTCAGCCTCCGGGCAATTATATCGGGCTGATCAAAGAAGGAGTCGTGGATTCCTTTGAGGAACTGCAGGATATGATCAGAAAGGTGATCTCCATTGCCGACGAATTGGGCAAACCGGTAGTCGCAACCGGAGATGTCCATTACATTAAGCCGCATGAGCAGCTCTATAGAAAGATACTGACTCACAATCTCCATACCGAAGACGCCGATGTCGATGTAGACCTCACATTCAAGACCACCGGCGAAATGCTCGATGCCTTCAGTTTCCTCGGAGATGAAAAAGCCAAGGAGATCGTAATAGACAATCCAGCCGGAATCGCCCGACTTGTTGAGGATGATCTGAAACCTATCCCCAACGGCACATTCACCCCGTATATTGACAATGCTGAAGAAACGCTCAAACAGATAGCGGAGGACAGATTCAACCAACTGTACGGCAAAGACGCTCCGGAACTGTTTAGACAGAGAAAGGATAAAGAACTGGAATCCATTATAAGAAACGGATTCGCAGTTCTCTATGTCATAGCACAGAAGCTTGTCTTTGAATCGAACAGAAACGGCTATCAGGTCGGTTCCAGAGGATCTGTCGGTTCATCGCTCATTGCAAATCTTGTCGGTATTTCCGAAGTTAATCCGCTCCCTGCACATTACCGCTGCAAGGAATGCGGTCACATAGAAATGCTCGAAGGAGTCGATTCGGGATTCGACGTTGAATACTCCGTTTGCCCGAAATGCGGAGGAGTGATGATAGGCGACGGACATAATATACCGTTTGAGACATTCCTCGGATTCCACGGGGAGAAAGCTCCTGATATAGACCTCAACTTCTCTGGAGAGTATCAATCCAAGGCACACAGATTCACAGAAGTCCTGTTCGGAAGCGAAAACGTTTTTAAAGCCGGCACCGTTTCCGCAATCCAAACCAAGACAGCCTTCGGTTATGTAAAAAAATATCTTGAAGAGAACAATTTAACAGTAACGAGAGCAGAGGAAGAGAGACTTGCATTCGGATGCACCGGTGTCAAGAGGACTACCGGTCAGCATCCCGGAGGAATGGTAGTAGTTCCTAGCATCTATGAGATCCAGGATTTCACCGCTGTCCAGCATCCAGCTGATTCGGAGGAAAACGGGATCGTTACGACGCATTTCGACTTTACCTCCATGCATGACACACTGCTTAAACTCGATGAGCTTGGCCATGATGTTCCGACAATGTACAAATATCTCGAGGATTTCACGGGAATACCTGTTGACACAGTTCCGATGAACGACAGAAAGGTATTCGACCTATTCCTGTCGCTCGATTCGCTCGGAATCAAAAAAGAAGATATAGATTGTCCGCTTGGAACACTCGGTATACCTGAATTCGGAACTAGAAACTCCGTACAGATGCTTCTTGAGACAAAGCCGCAGAAATTCTCGGATCTTCTTCAGATCTCGGGACTTTCTCATGGAACCGACGTCTGGCACAACAATGCGCAGGATCTTATCAAGAACGGCACATGCACGATCTCTGAAGTTATAGGAACACGTGACGGTATCATGACATACCTCATAGGCAAAGGCGTTGAACCGTCTCTTGCGTTTGAGATCATGGAACTCACAAGAAAAGGAAAGGCTGCAACCAAGTTTACAAGCAAGCATACAGATGCAATGCTCAACAATAATGTTCCGCAGTGGTATCTTGACAGCTGTCTCAAAATCAAATACATGTTCCCGAAAGCTCATGCTGCCGCATATGTCACAGCAGCGATAAGACTCGCATGGTATAAGGTATATAAACCGTTAGAGTTCTATGCGACGTTTTTCACTGTCCGCGGAGAGAATATTGATGTCGATGCTGCTCTGGGCGGTCTGCAATATGCGAAGAAGAAAATGGCCGCAATGAAGAGCTCCGGCACGAAGTTCACGGCAAAGGAAGAGGACGTTTACTTCACTCTTCAAGTGACCTGTGAGATGTTGGCGAGAGGATTCAGGTTCCTTCCCGTCGACGTCATGAAGTCTCATGCAACAAAGTATGAAATAGAAAACGGAAGCATTAGACTCCCGTTTATAGCTCTTAAAGGTGTAGGCGGAAATGCGGCGAATGCGCTGTATACGGCAGCCCATGAAAAGCCACTGAATTCTGCAGAAGATCTGCTTTTGTTCCCGGGGATCAGTTCAACAATGATCGATATGCTTGAATCAATAGGAGCCCTCGGAGATCTCCCGAAATCAAGCCAGATGTCACTTTTCTGATCCGAAATACTTTTCAACAAACCAGATGTCATCGAACTCGATTGTCTTCCCGCGGAGATAATCGAGTTTCTTGAATTTGCTGAGATCATCAGAGAATACAAGTTTGTATGAACACAGTGCCTGGCGGCGAATATCGTATTTCTTGTTCAAGAATACGTTGCCGTACTTTTCATCTCCTAATATCGGCGCACCGAGGCTGGAGAGATGGGCACGTATCTGGTGAGGCCTGCCGGTTATCAGATCTATCTCAACAAGCCACAGTCCGCTTTTGTTATTTACTGTTCTTATCCCTGTGTGTATGTCCTTTGAACCGTGCAGGGGAGCGTCTGTTATCTCAACCTTGTTGAGTTTTTCGTTTTTTCTTAGGAATGCATCATAAATGCCGTCTTTCGGAGGTTTTGCGACTGTTATGCAGAGGTAATACTTACTGACGTATCTCTCCTTGATTATCGCGTCAGCTTCGGTAAGTGCTTCACTGTTTCTTGCAATAACAACGAGACCGGAAGTGCCGCGGTCGAGTCTGTTGCAGAGCTGAGGCGTAAATGGATCTTCGGGACGGTATTCACCGGCGTCATAAAGATGCCTCAGATATCTGTTTATCAGTGTGTCATTGTATTCCGATTTATCTGCATGGACAAGAATGCCTGCCGGTTTATAGATAACAGCTATGTTGCTGTCCTCATATACGACTGTCAGTTTTTTGGAAGCTTTCATAAAATCAAGAGCATAGTCTTCTTTTTCGAAATAGGAATCCTGGAGGTAGATATCTACAACGTCACCAGAAGCCAGTCTTGAAGACGCCTCGCACTTTTTGCCGTTCAGCTTTATCTTTTTGAGCCTGAGAGACTTGTACATCTCACCTCCACCCAGCTTTGGCACGTGTTTCATGAGATATCTGTTCAAGCGCATTCCGTTTTCTTTATCCGATACGGTGAAACTTTTCATATGGGCTCCCGAATTAATTACTTTCTTTCCCAATTATTATATAATATAGTTTCGGATATATATAACACTTTAAGGATTGAAAATGAATTTTAAACTGCACTCTGAATATACGCCTACAGGGGACCAGCCGGAAGCTATTCAGAAGCTTACGGAAGGTATCCTCCGCGGTGACAGGGAACAGGTCCTGATGGGAGTCACCGGGTCGGGAAAAACATTCACCATGGCCAATATCATCGCGAATGTGAACAAACCTACACTGGTACTTGCGCACAACAAGACGCTTGCCGCTCAGCTCTATTCCGAATTCAAGGAATTCTTTCCGGAAAATGCGGTGGAATAATTTGTCAGTTACTATGACTACTATCAGCCTGAGGCGTATATTCCATCCACGGATACATATATCGAAAAAGACAGCGCCATAAACGATGAGATCGATAAACTGAGACATGCAGCGACAGCATCCCTCTCGGAGAGGGACGACGTTATAGTTGTCGCCAGTGTATCTTCCATATACTCCCTCGGTGATCCCATAGACTACCGGAAAATGATAATCTCTGTCCATCCCGGTCAGGAGATGACCAGGGATGAGCTGATAGAAAGGCTTGTTTCGATCCAGTATGAGAGAAACGATATAGGATTCGACAGAAACAAGTTCAGGGTCAGAGGCGATACTGTTGAGATACTTCCCGCATACAGCAGTAATGTGGCTCTTCGAGTCGAGTTCTGGGGAGATACGGTCGACAGGGTATCGGAGATAGATCCGACCACCGGAAAGAAAATATCGACCATCGATCACATCGCGATATATCCGGCAACTCATTACATCATTCCTAAGGATATCCTTCATGAGCGTCTTGAGGTCATCAGAAAAGAGATGTTCGAACGTGTCGATTTTTTTACCAAACAGGGAAAGTATATCGAAGCTGAAAGGATACAGCAGAGGACACAGTACGATATCGAGATGCTCGAGGAGATAGGCATCTGCAAAGGAATAGAGAACTACTCTCCTGTACTTTCGGGAAGAGAGCCCGGAGCTGAACCGTTCACACTTATAGACTATTTTCCGAAGGATTTTCTCCTGTTCGTTGATGAATCTCACGTCATGCTGCCTCAACTTCGCGGAATGTATGGCGGAGATTATGCGAGAAAGAAAAATCTTGTCGATTTCGGATTCAGACTCCCTTCGGCATTTGACAACCGCCCGCTTAAATTTGAGGAGTTTTACAATAAGGTGAATCAGGTGATTTTCACAAGTGCGACTCCTGGGGAATTCGAAAGAAGCAAAGCGACGCAGGTGGTAGAACAGATCATACGACCTACTGGACTGCTTGATCCGGAAGTCACGGTAAAACCGACTGAAAATCAGATAGACGATCTGCTTGACGAGATCCATGTTCAGGTTGAGAAGGGCGAGCGTACTCTTATTACAACTCTTACAAAGAAAATGGCTGAAGACCTGACTGATTATCTCTCAAATCACGATATCAAGGTGAGATACATGCACTACGATGTCGATACAATGGAAAGAATAAAGATAATTAGAGATCTTCGTGTCGGAGAATTCGATGTTCTTGTCGGGATAAACCTTCTGAGAGAGGGACTAGATATTCCGGAAGTCTCTCTTATTGCTATACTCGATGCTGACCAGGAGGGATTCCTGCGGTCCGAAACTTCGCTCATCCAGACGATAGGCAGAGCTGCCAGAAACGTTTCGGGAAGAGTAATCATGTATGCTGATCAGGTGACTCCATCCATGGAAAGAGCTATAAGTGAAACATACAGAAGAAGGTCCATCCAGGAAAAGTACAATGAGGACAACGGTATCGTTCCCGAGACCATCAAAAAAGAGATAAGGGACGTCATTGAGATAACCAGAAAAGACAAGGATGACGGAAAGAAGGAAAAATATCTGTCTCCGAGAGAGCGTGCGGAGCTTATAGAAAAACTCACTGCAGAGATGAAGCATGCGGCAAAACTGCTAGAGTTCGAGTATGCTGCGGACCTAAGAGACAAGATAGCAAGACTGAAGAAAAAATACTGATCAGGAGATTTAAGAATTGGACCAGGATATCATTTCGATAAGAGGCGCCAGACAGCACAACCTCAAAAACATAGATATAGACCTTCCGCATAATAAACTCATCGTTTTCTCTGGCCTCTCAGGTTCGGGGAAATCGTCACTTGCCTTTGACACGATATTTGCTGACGGTCAGCGCAGATATATAGAAAGCCTCTCATCATATGCCAGAATGTTTCTGGGACAGATGAATAAGCCTGATGTGGACAGCATAGAAGGGCTTTCACCGGCTATCTCAATTGATCAGAAGTCGACGTCAAATAATCCGAGATCAACAGTGGGAACCGTTACAGAGATCCACGACTATATGCGTCTGCTCTATGCTAGGGTAGGGATCCCCCATTGTCCGATATGCGGCAGGGTTATCCAGCAACAGTCTGTAGATCAGATCGTCGATTCTGTCAGCAGATTGGAAGAGGGAACGCGCTTTATGATCATGGCTCCTATAATCAGGGGCAAAAAAGGTGAGCACAAGAAAGAATTCGCTTCCGCAGCAAGATCAGGATTCGCAAGAGCAAGAGTCGACGGGAATATTTATGATCTTCAGGAAGATATCAAACTGGACAAAAATGTTAAGCATAATATCGAGATAGTGGTTGACCGTCTTGTGATGAAACAGGGGATCACCCAGAGACTTACAGATTCCCTTGAGACAGCGCTTCAGATGGCAGGAGGACTTGTTGTGGTCTCTACCGACGAGGGAGACCAGATGTTCTCACAGAATTACGCTTGCCCGGAACATGGCATAAGCGTCGAAGACCTTGCACCGAGGATGTTCTCGTTCAACAATCCGTTCGGAGCATGTCCGGAATGTTCCGGAATAGGTTATTTCAGACATGTAAATCCTGATCTGATCGTTCCGGACGGATCAAAGGCTATAAAAGACGGCGCAATCATCGCTTCCGGATGGAATTACAATGACAATTCCATTGCAAAGATGTATATCGATGCTCTGTCCAAGAAATACAAATTCCCACTGGACAAGCCGTGGAATAAACTGAGCGACGAAGCAAGACATGTCATTCTGTTCGGTACAGACGGTGAGAAGCTTGAACTGTACAGGGAGAATGAGTTCGGATATGCTTCATACCGCGGAGAATTTGAAGGTATCGTTAATAATCTTGAGAGAAGATACAGAGAATCCACTAGCGACTGGGCCAAGGATGAAATCGATCAATACATGAGCAGTGTCACATGTCACAAATGCAAGGGCAGAAGACTTAATCCGATCTCGCTTGCAGTAACGATCAACGACAAGAATATCATGGATGTAGGCGACCTTTCCGTGACAAACGCTTTAGAGTTTTTCAACGGGCTCAATCTCGAGGGAAACAGCGCGATCATCGCGAAAGGACTCGTAAAGGAAATAAAGGCAAGACTGGGATTCCTCAACAGTGTCGGACTAAGTTATCTCACTCTGAACCGTGGCGCAGCATCTCTTTCCGGGGGTGAGAGCCAGCGCATACGGCTTGCAACACAGATCGGCTCAAGACTCACGGGAGTGCTCTATGTTCTCGATGAGCCCAGCATAGGTCTTCATCAGCGGGACAACAGGAAACTGATCAGCGCTCTCAAGGATCTGAGAGACCTCGGTAACACGCTGATCGTTGTCGAGCATGATGACGAGACTATAAGAAGTGCGGACCATATTGTGGATATAGGCCCCGGAGCTGGTATCAACGGTGGGAATATAGTCTATCAGGGCGACCTTGAGGGACTGCTTAAAGAGGAAAAATCACTTACAGGACAGTATCTGTCGGGAAAGAAGAGAATTGTAGTACCTGAAGTTAGACGTCCCGGAAACGGAAAAGAACTTGTTATAAAAGGCGCACAGCAGAACAACCTCAAACATATCGATGTGAGATTCCCTCTCGGAAAACTCATCTGCGTAACAGGCGTTTCCGGATCGGGTAAGTCATCTCTTGTGAATGAGATCCTTTATAACAAGCTTGCTGCCAAGCTCAACAGAGCCCATATAATTCCGGGGAAATTCGACGACATGACGGGTATCGAGAATCTTGATAAAGTCATCGGTATAGATCAGTCTCCGATCGGAAGGACACCGAGATCAAATCCTGCGACATATATAGGACTCTTTACACCCATCAGGGAATTATTTGCCTCCACAAACGACGCAAAGATAAGAGGTTATGAGTCAAAGAGATTCTCATTTAACGTAAAAGGCGGACGCTGTGAAGCCTGTGAAGGAGCCGGTATCATAAAGGTTGAGATGCAGTTCCTGCCTGATGTATATGTGCCTTGTGAAGTCTGTAAGGGCAGAAGATATAACAGAGAAACCCTCGAAGTCAAATACAAGGAAAAATCCATATATGATGTCCTGGAGATGTCAGTCGCCGAGGCGATGGATTTCTTCAGAAACATCCCCAAGATCTACAGAAAAGTAAAGACGCTGTACGATGTCGGTCTGGGATATATAAAACTTGGACAGCCCGCTACAACGCTTTCCGGAGGCGAAGCCCAAAGAATAAAACTGGCCGCAGAACTCTCGAAGCATTCTACGGGTAAAACGCTCTATGTGCTGGATGAACCGACGACAGGCCTTCATACCGATGATGTCAACAAGCTCATCGTTATTCTCCAGAAACTCGTAGATGCGGGGAATACCGTAGTTGTGATCGAGCACAATCTTGATGTAATCAAGACTGCAGACCACATAATTGACCTCGGACCCGACGGGGGAGATGCCGGCGGTACCGTTGTCGCAGAGGGCACACCGGAAGAAGTCAGTATGAATGAGAATTCATATACAGGATATTATCTGAAAAGAGTACTTAATGAGTGAGGTGCAATATGAGCTACGATTATCTGAAAAGAGCAAATGAACTCAGCGATGAACTCGTGAAGATGAGAAGATATCTTCATACAAATGCTGAAGTGGGTAATGAACTTCCGAAGACGGTCGCGTTTATCTGTGAAAAACTCGATGAGTTCGGGGTTTCATACGAACACATCGGCAAAGGCGGAGTCGTTGCCTGCATAGGGCCGCAGAACACCAAGACCATACTTATACGCGCAGATATCGATGCACTTCCCATGAAAGAGGAGTCAGGTCTTGATTTTGCCGCTCCCGGAAATGCGGCTCACTGCTGCGGACACGATATCCATACGGCCTGTGCTCTTCTGTGTGCAAAAATGCTCAAGGAAAATGAAGCAGAGCTAAAGGGATGTGTGAAGATTTTGTTCCAGCCTGATGAGGAAAGAATACTTGGAGCTATTGATATGATAGAAAACGGTGTTCTTGAGAATCCACATGTTGACGTATGTATCTCCATGCACACGAACATGCTTATGCATCCGGGTGAGTTTAATGTACTTGCGGGAGGATACCTCTCTTCAAGCGATCATTTCCGCATAACCGTAAAAGGCAAAGGCGCTCACGGTTCGGAACCGGAGTTCAGCATTGACCCAATCCTAATCGGTGCTCAGATAGTCAATGCCGTACAGGAGATACACTCGAGAGAAGTGTCAGGATTCAAAACATTTGTTGTTACGTTCGGAGTTTTCCACTCCGGTGATGTCTTCAATGTCATTCCGGGAGCAGCTGTTCTTGAAGGTACGATAAGATGCTTTGACAGAGATGTGAGAGAATTTGTCCGCACAAGACTCTGTGAGATCGCTGAAAGTGTTGCTAAGACATACAGAGGCGAGGCTGAAGTCACATTCCCGGCTTCTACTCCTGTGACATATAACGATCCGGAGCTTACCGATGACATACTCAAATATCTGCGCGAGAGTTTTGACAACGGAATTGTTCATAACATGAATCTTTTCCAGAAACCCTCTGACGATTTTGCATACTTTAATGAGCACTGTCCGAGTGTCATGTATCATGTCGGAATGGGCAACAAGGAAGACGGGCACGAATTCCCGCTCCACAATTCAAAAGTTTGGTTTGACGAAAGCGCGTTTCCGAATGCCGCCGCAGGATTTGCAATAATCTGTTCGAGATGGCTCGAGGAACACTGCTGATCAGTAATTTCGATACTATTCCGGAGGCTTATGATGAACGATCTTAAACACAGAATCATCATGGATGTGGACACGGGATCGGACGATGCTGTCGCTCTGATTCTTGCCATGCTGGATGAAACATTTGATCTTCAGGGTATTACATCGGTAAATGGCAATCTCGAGGTAAAACTCACGACGGAGAACACTCTCAGAATGGTGGAGTTTTGCAATAAGCAGGATACAGTGAAAGTGTACAGGGGGGCAGATCTTCCGATTGTATCCACGCTGCTTCCGAATACTCCGCAGTCTATGGCCCCTATACCGAGACGTGAAGGTGAGAGTGTTCCGGAAGGTTTGCATCACGCATCGCACATAGAGGTTCCCAAATTCACCATAAAAGAAGAAGACGACAGCGCTGTGGTCTGGCTTATCAACAAGCTGAGACATGAAGATGACAAATCGATAACCATCGTAGCAGTCGGACCTCTTACAAATATAGCTCTTGCTATGCGATCCGATCCGAGGATAATCCCAAAGATAAAGAGGATAGTTATCATGGGCGGCGCTGATGCTTATGCCGGTTCCAATTCCATGGCTGCGGAATTCAATGTATGGATCGATCCGGAAGCGATGGAGATCGTTCTGCAGTCAGGATGCGATATAACCGTTGTTCCGCTGGATGCAACTTTCTCTTCCTACATCACACCTTCTGATGCTGAGGAAATAAGAGCTATAGGAACACCTGAAGCAAATAAGGTCGCAGATCTTATCCTGAAATACGGCACGGCAAAGATGCTCAAGGGAAGAGATGAGGATGAACTTAGGATACCGATTCATGACGCTTTGGCACTGTGTTCTGTGAGATATCCTGAAGTTCTGTTCACAAGAGATGTATGCTGCCATGTCGACACATCGCACGGAATAGCATACGGAGAGACCGTTATCGACAAGAGAAGGGGAATCACAGCAAATCAGCCGAATTGCAGATTTGCCTTCAAGGCGGACAGGGAACTCTTTATTTCATGGATCAAAGATGTACTGATAAGGGCAAAGGATAGATGATGCTGAGGGAAATACTGGCTTCTTATGATCAATACGGTATTTCTACTGGATGGAATGAGTTCTTTGAAAAAGAAGCAGAAATGCCATATTTCAAAGAGTTGGATGAGTTTGTAACTGCTGAATATAATTCTCATACCGTATACCCTGCGAAAGAGAATATCTTCAAGGCATTTTCTATGGGACCTGACGATATAAGGTGTATCATATGCGGACAGGATCCTTATTACCGCGAAGGACAGGCAACAGGTCTTGCATTCGCAGTGAAAGAGGGTATAAAACCTCCGCCTTCTTTACAGAACATCATGAAAGAACTGTCTGACGATCTTGGTGAAGAGACACAGTCAGACCTCGAAAATTGGGCTTCACAGGGAGTTTTTCTTATCAATTCAACACTGACAGTAAGAGATGGAGAACCTCTTTCTCACCAGAATAAAGGCTGGGAAACGCTCACAGCCGCCGCTATAGAATATGTGCTGGTAAACAGTGCCTATCCTGTTGCTGGAATATTATGGGGAAGTAAAGCTCAGAGTTTTTCAAAGCTGTTCACATCAGTCGGTAATGCTCCGAGATTCACCGTTAAATCGGTGCATCCGAGTCCGCTTTCGGCATACAGAGGTTTTTTCGGATCGAACCCTTTTTCCAGAGTAAATGCATTTTTGGAACAGTTCGGAGAAAGTCCCATAAAATGGGGAGACAAAGAGATAACACTATACTAAAAAAAGTCTGTAACGGATCGTGTAAAGCGATTTCCATTACAGACTTTTTTGCTGCAAAAAATCAAATTCTTCGTTCTTTTTCCAGGCTCGAGATCAATTCATGACCGCGACCGTCTTTGATTCCCAGATAAATGCAGATCAAAAACAGAAGGATATCTACGACGACGGCAGGTACCGCGCCTTCGACTCCGAAGACAGGGTCGTATGCCCATGTTATATCGGCATTGACCGCATCAAGTTTGAATATGGAAAACTGGGATACTAGACCGCTGTTCGGGAGACCGAATATGAAGTTCTGAGTGAAATTCCATGCTGTGTGCATTCCCATTGGAAACCATATGCTTTTGGTGTACCATGCGCCTGCAGAATAGGCGAGACCGACTACCACGAGATCTGCTACTGCGAGCGCACTGATTCCGGGATTCAGCAGATGAAGTGATGCAAATACGACACTGTTAAATATGAATGCTACCCACAGAGGATAATGGATCCTTGACCTTTCCATCAGGAATCCCCTGGTCAGAATCTCTTCAGTGGAACTCTGTATACAAACGCAGAACAATGTGAGGATGTAAATAGGAATCTGAACAACGGAGAAGTCGAAACTGATACTTATATCGTCGTTCAGCAGAGCAGCAACAACACATGCCGAATTCATTAAAAATCCTACAACGAGACCCAGACCCAGTGATGCGAGTCCGTTATTTCCGTATTTAGGCATGAATGATTGAAATATAGGTTTGTTTTTCTTTGTCAGGCCGGTATAAAGCATCACAAACAGCAGTGTCGGAAGAAATGAGTATACGTACATCTCAAAGACAAACGTGAGATTCTCCGGCAGGGGCGGATATCCTGTAAAGATGTATACGATTCCGAAGAGAAGCTCCGGAACAAAGAAAATAAACAGAAATACAACCGAAATCCACAGGAGCCGGTTGTTAAGCGATGTGCCCAGAAACTGTACAGATCCGAGTCTTTTTCTTTTTTTCATGCATAACCTCTATATTTTGTGTGCTATATTATCTGGTCATCAACCGGTATCTCGCATGTAAACCATTCCTCAGAAATTCGGCGGAACCCGGCTGATTCAAACATCATTCGGCTGACTGTATTGAAAGGAAATATCCTGGCTTTAACTTCAGGAAGACCTTTTTCTTCTGCGAGAGATAATATGTTTCTCAGGGATCTGCTTCCTATTTTAAGTCCCTGATATTCTCTGCATATGACGATGCAAATCTCGCCGCTGTCCAGTAAAGATATGTCACCGACAAGCGTGCCTCTGTACTGAATATAATAACACTCTCCGTTTGAAGACAGGAAATCATACATTCTGTTAAGCATATCCAAATCATAGACATGATCTCTATTGTCGACCAGAAGACACAGTTCCGGATCCTGATACCATTTAAGAGTGGTCTCGGGATCGGGGTAAAATGGGATAAGCGTTATT
>JAFWEV010000104.1 GCA_017512745.1 Oscillospiraceae bacterium | reverse complement strand
TAAGCAGGTCCTACCCTTCCACACAGATATGTCCTGAGTGCGGTAAGCTGACGAAGCATCCGTTAAGCAAGAGAAACTATATCTGCAGGTATTGCGGGTACAGTCATCCTTCAAGGGATGTGAAGGCAGCAGGATCAATCCTGGCTGAAGCGAAAAGAATATACAGTCTCCCCGGAATAGGGAGCTCAGAGTTCCGTGGAGGTCAAACCCTCTGCATTGGAGCAGGATCAAATCTGCGACATTGTAAGGTTATTGCCTGTGAAGCGGGAAGCCCGTGCTTTTAAGCATGGGTAATTCACACTTTTATATATGAATATATAAATATGCAAAGGAGGCATACTGCCTTGAAATACGGAATATATTTTGCATACTGGGAGAAGTACTGGGATGTGGATCAGGTCAAATACATAAAGAAGGTCAAGGATCTCGGATTCGATATCCTGGAAGTATCCGGAGCGCTTCTGAAAAACAACACGAGGGAACGTCTCAGGGAGATAGGCGAAATGGCGAAAGCCGAGGGAGTAATCCTGACCTGCGGGTACGGACCGAATGCAAAAGAGGATCTAGGAAGCGCGGATCCCGAAGTCAGAAAGAATGCCGTTGCGGTCTATACGGATCTTCTTGAGAAAATGCGGATAATGAATATCCACACCTTCGGAGGCGGGATCTATTCCTATTGGCCTGTCGACTATTCCAAACCCATAGACAAGGAAGGCGACTGGGCGAGAAGTGTCGACGGCGTGCGCACCGTCGGAAAGATAGCAGGCGAATGCGGAGTGGACTATTGTCTCGAAGTCCTTAACAGATTTGAGGGATATCTCATCAATACGTGTGAGGAATGCATGAAGTTTGTAGACGAGGTGGGCGAGCCCGCCGTCAAGGTCATGCTGGACACATTCCACATGAATATAGAAGAGGACGACATGATAAAAGCCATCCGGCTGGCGGGAGACAAGCTCGGTCATTTCCATGTGGGAGAGAATAACCGTAAGCTTCCGGGCAAGGGCAGATTCCCCTGGAGAGAGATAGGAAGAGCGCTCCAGGATATAGGTTATCAGAAGAACGTCGTCATGGAACCTTTCGTCCAGATGGGCGGAGAAGTCGGTTCGGATATCAAGGTATGGAGAGACATAAGCGGCGGAGCGACCGGAGAGCAGCTCGACAGGGATGCAAAGGATTCCGTGGCATTCCTGAGATACGCGTTTGAGGGAACAGGAGGCAGACTCTGGTGAAAAAGGTCATAAATATAAACTGTACGGAGCCGGTCATCCATCTCAGCACCGAGATAGTGTACAGCCATAGAGTTGCCTGGGCAGGAGTCGACTACAGGCAGCTGAAACTAAGCCTTATAAGACCCCGCGTCTTTTTTGACTACGACACGACGGAAAACAGACCGCTCCTTGTGTTCCTCGCCGGCGGCGGGTTCACAGAGGTAGACAGGAATGCCTGGATCCCCGACCTTGTATGGTTCGCAAGAAGGGGATATGTTGTGGCAAGCGTCGATTACAGCGTCACGGCACGGACGGAACATCCGATGCAGATAGAGGACGTCAAGGCGGCTATAAGATTCCTCCGGGCGCATAAGGATGAGTTCCATATCGATGATTCCAGGATAGTAATCGCAGGAGAGTCTGCAGGCGGATACCTGGCGGGACTCGCGGCGCTCACAAACGGAAGTAACGAGTATGACAGGGGAGATAATCTTGAGTACTCCAGCGATGTTTCGGCTGCAATCTGCATATATCCTGCAGTTGACGTAAAGAATCTCATGAACGCACCTGCTCTACAGGATATCGTGACACCGGACTCGCCTCCCATAATGATCCTGCAGGGACTTGATGATACGATAGTTGACTACAAGACACAGGGGAACGTCCTTTACGATGCGCTCGAAAAGAATGGCGTTAGAACCGAATACTATCTCATTGAGGGAGCCAATCACGCGGATGCTCACTTTTATCAGGATGAGATGAAAGAGATAGTACTTGAGTTCATGAACAGCATTTGAAAAAGCATATAATAGGATGGATATAAGGCACACTTTTTGGTGTGCCTTATATGATATGATGAGAAAAACGGAGGAGGGGCTGTATATGAAAAAACTCAGGATACTGATGGACTGCGATACCGGTACGGATGATGCCATTGCGCTCGTGTGCGCTGCGAATACTCCGAATGTCGAACTGCGCGCTGTCACAACAGTGGCAGGGAACGCGGACCTTTGCTTCACAGCGCCGAATACTCTCAACCTTATGAGATACATAGGGTGTCCCGTCAAGGTGAGCAAAGGCGCCGAGACCCCCATAAAAAGAGTGCTGTCAGAAATAAGAGAGAAGGTCGATGAAGAGGCGGGGCAGATCGATACACACGGTGACAACGGCCTCGGTGGGATAGTCCTGCCCGAGGCGAAAGACGGGTTCTATCCGCTCGATGCCGTAGATACCATATACGAAGAGGCGAAAGCATGCGGCGGTGAACTCGTAATAATCGCCACGGGGCCTCTCACGAACATAGCAAATGCGATCACAAAACATCCCGAGCTTAAAGACGGTCTAATTAAAAAGATAGTATTCATGGGAGGAGCGGCGAAGGGAGGCAACACCACAGCTGTCGCAGAATTCAACTGGCTGTGCGATCCCGAAGCGGCGCATATCGTTCTTATGAGCGGGATCCCGTGCGTCATGGTGGGGCTGGATGTGACAGAGAAAGCGGAAATCTCCGATGAGTTCTGCGACAGAGTCAGGACTCTCAGGTCCAACGGAGCGAAGGTGTGCTCCGAGATCCTCGAGTTTATGCGCGCAAGGAGAGATACTCACGGGGGAGAGAGCACTCTGATGCATGACGGTCTCGCGCTCGCAGCCGCCGTGATACCGGATGTAGTCAGCTGCAGACATCTATTTGTGGATGCAGAGTGCGACGGGAAGTACACTTTCGGACATTCGTTCGTTGCCTTCGACAACAGACTGGGTGACTTCACTCCCAACTGCGACGTTGCTCTTGAAGTCAACGTGAAAATGCTGGAAGAGTATATGTGGGACTGCCTGATTCGCAGTGAAGAGAAAAGATAACCGGATATATTACTTGTTCATTTAGGGAAAAACAGGACAGATGACAGTGTGCATCTGTCCTGTTTCTGCTATTAATTCTTCGGGAAAATATCCTGAAAACAGAAAGATATTACGCTATTGTTCACGTCTCTTCTGATATATTGATTCCGTAGGTGAAGATTTTTAACTGTGTAAAGTCGGAAAATGCTCTCTGTATGTCCTCGAAACTAATATATAATTATGTTGACTAAAGTGAGAAAAAAGAAAAAAAGCAGGTACTAATTACATGGAATGTAATATTCATGTGGCATTTTATGGTAAATTATGCTAGAATGCAATGGATAATAGCCTACTATTGACCAATATGCCCCGCAGTTGAAGAAATCTGTGCGGTTGTAGGTCTCTCATCATATATCTCAAATCCGGGGAGGATCAGAATCATGACA
This sequence comes from Oscillospiraceae bacterium, assembly GCA_017512745.1. Classification (GTDB taxonomy): domain Bacteria; phylum Bacillota; class Clostridia; order Oscillospirales; family Ruminococcaceae; genus RGIG5675. The sequence goes on along the minus strand of JAFWEV010000104.1, from coordinate 2,344 downwards.
AGATCTGACAGGAAGGCAGGAAACAGTAAATTATTGAGGAAGATGCTGAGCACATTACTTATCCTGTGCATGGCGATAGGGTATCTGCCGGCTGCAAGTGTTTTTGCAGAAGACACACCCAATCCGCCGAATCCGGTCAAGCACAGGATACCAAACGGGGACGGCACATATAAACTGTCATTAAGCGTTACAGGCGATTCCGTGGTAGATAAGGAAGCGTCTGATGTTAATGTCGTTATCATGTATGATGTTTCGACAAGTATGTGCATGTATTGGGTGCCGAGCAATACGGGCAGCTTTGGTACTTTCAATACTACTGGACAGAACCAGAAGTATATCTGGTATGATCAGGGAGGTGCCTATTTAGGGAATAACCGTACCGTTCCTACATATGCACAGAATAACGATATTTTCAGGTTGTATAAGAAGGTCGGCAACAATTATCAGGTCCTGGCACCTGATGAGAAGTATGACGGTACTGTTTATTATTATAGGCAGAATAACAGCAGAACTCCCACTGAGTTTGATGGTGCGAGGGTGGCTGCAAGACGTGCAGATATTGCGGAAAAAGCTGTGGCCGATCTTGTGACCGGATTATTTACATATCAGAATTCGGATCATTCAAATATACATGTTTCATTCCTAACATTTTCCGAGACCGGACATACAATCGTTAGTAAGACTACGAGTGAAACTGCATTGACCAACCAACTCTCAAGCACAGGTCTGAATAACAGTAAAAAACTTGGTTATTCATCCGGAACCAACTACGAAGAGGCAATGGATGAAATTATCGGCGAACTTGCAAAATATGATACTGATACCCCGACTTTTGTAATGTTCATTACAGATGGCGCTGCAACCATGTATCGCAATCATCATCAAAAGTCAGATGCTTATTATCAGAATGCCCAACATGCTTTTGGTGAAGCGCTAAGTATTCAAAACAGAGAAAATACCACATTATACGGTATTTTTGCATTCGGAGAAGAAGCGGATTATCTGGATGATCTTATCTATTATGCTCATAACGGTTCAGAGCGTACTGCTTCTCAATTAACACAGGATACATCGTATTACTATAATGCCAGCGATACGGACGGTCTTAATGCGGCAATATCAGATATCTTCAGCCAGATCGTTCAGGCATTTGGAATCACATCCGTCTCGGTCAATGACGGAACGACCAGCTCTGTTGAGGCGGCTTCAGGTCAGATATCTCATCTGCTTGAAGTGGATGAATCGTCTTTTGAATACTGGCTAGAGCTACCGCTTGTGAACAATACATTCACAAAGACGGACATGGCTACGGGAGCTGATATAACATATAGGGTAACCAATAATAATAACGGGACAGTCACTCTGTCCTGGGGCGATTCCAATACGCTTACTCTTACAGGATCTATGACGCTCAGTACGGCAAAGGTCAAGTGGACAGGCGCTAATGCGTTTTACAATGTCACTCCGCCTGCCGCGCGTTTTGTTGCCTCGGAATCAGCTGTCAAATGGGATCTTGTCGATGCAAACGGTAATCCGTTTACTCTCCTTGACGGAGTAACATATACTGTCTCGTTCGATGTTTATCCGAGCCAGGATACGTATGATGCCATAGCTCAGATCAAAAACGAGGCAACCCCGGGAGACAGAGAGGCATTATATAACACACTTATCAGTTCGGCAGGCCGGCAGTACCTAAAGCCGACAGATAATACCTATACGGATTTTTCTCTTGAGACCAATACCGGAGCATCACTTCAGTATACAGATACAAGAGACCCGAACCCGCAGCCCCATACTGATTCTTTCGTGTTCACGGATCCTCCGATTCCGACAACTGCTTCTCAGCTGACGGTTAAGAAAGATTGGGATCCTATTGGCGAAGCAACAGATATAACTATGACTGTCACAAGAGACGGTCTTGATTACTATGACATCAACCTGACGGCAGACAATGAGTATTCCGGTTTAGCCAATATTTCAACCGGACTGCTGCGTCAGACTGTCGACAGCACCGGGCTGATCACATCTGTCAGAGTACTCGATAAGGGACATGATTACGGATTCTCAGAGATGGATGACAATTCATACTACTGGGATCTCGATGTACAGACAGTAAGACCGATGCTCATCAACAGCTCAGAGCATATCTCCACACTTGTCCTTATAGAGGATGATGCGGATATAAGAACTGCAATGGGGTCTAAGATCTACCTGCAGCAGGGCAGTAATACCTACTACAAGATCGATAATAAGATATATATCCTTGAAGAGTCGGGAGCCACGGGAAACCTGAATGCAACCAATACAAAGCGAGGAAGCCTCACTCTGTATAAAGATGTAACAG
>JAFWEV010000103.1 GCA_017512745.1 Oscillospiraceae bacterium | reverse complement strand
GATGTCCAAAGCAGTCAGTCTGTCAATGAGGTCATATGTAGTCAAAGGATGATTTACATCTGTCTGGGATTTAAGAATCTCATAAAGTTTAACAAGTTTGATCTTGCTCTTCTTACTGTTAGGCATATGACACGAATCTCCTCGTATTATTACCACTATTATACAAGGGAGGACTGATAATGTAAAAAGGTTTCTGTACCGATACTGCGACAGAAAACCCAACTTCTCAATCTGGGGCAGCAAAACTATTGAATCTGACTTTTGACCTTGCTATGATTCAGTTACACCGGTGGCGGGGCAATGTGCCCCAGATATATAGGAGACACACTAGAATGCAAAGAATGGATGAGAAAACAATAGAAGCGGTTGCCAAATACTGTATGAAGTATAAGGCCGCATATAAGGAGTTTCCCTCCACGAGGACTCTTGCCAAAGATCTTAACCTGTCCAAGAGCGGTGCTCAGAGATATATGACCGCAGCCAGAAATAGGGGATTAATCGTTGAGAGTATAAAGATTGCACTAACAGATGAGTCTACACCTATACTGGGAAACGTTATCAATTGCGGTTTGCCTCAGTATCAGGAAGAAGAGGTCCTGGATTATGTTGATCTCCCTGCTGCGCTGTATGGAAGAGGGAAAAAGTTCATTGTTACAGCTTCAGGTGACTCCATGATTGATGCAGGAATTAACGAAGGCGATACGCTGATTCTTAGAAAGCAGTGTACCGCTGAAGAAGGAGATATCGTCGCCGCGCTTCTGAATGGTGAAAGCACTCTGAAGAGACTTTATCACGATAAGAACGGCAGACCGTATCTTCACCCGGAAAACGAAAACTATGAAGATATCATGGTCAGAGATGGAGATGATTTTTCCATTCAGGGCGTTCTTATCTTCGCGCTGAAAGCGTTTTAAGGTTGGAGGGAGAATTGACTTACGCAGAAAGAATATATGATCGGATATGTCCGCTTTGCGGCACTGTAAACCATAGTTTGTATCTTTATGAAACTAATGGATTATACGAGTGTGAAAAATGCGGAAATGTTATACGCACTACATATCCCGGATTTAATAAGGATGCTAGTTCCGTAAAGTTTCAAGATAAAAGGAGAACATAAAGTGTCAGATAAGGATTATTACAAAAAGGTTCGTAAGAAGTACCGGAAAAACTGTGACCGGATGCCGATTGAAGAGTTGGATCTGTCGCTGTTTGCTTATAATCGGCTGAAAAGAAACGGTATCTCAGTCTATGGTGAGATTCGGAATCTCCCTGACTGGAAACTTGCCAGATTGCTGACATGGAATGATAAAGCTTTAACTGAAGTTAAACAGAAAATGTCTCTTTTCGAGAATAAAAGAGAACAGGTAACAGTTTTCACCCCAATTGAGATGCTGGATCTGGATCCGAGCATAGTACGTATCCTTCAGCAATACTCGGTAAACTCAGTGGAAACATTGACTTCCCTTACACGAAAAGAATTGTTAAACGATTTCATGGGAATCGGGCAGATACGCACTAAGAAGATCAAAGAGTGCCTTGCCGACCATGGACTTTCGCTGGCAAACAGCCGCAAGACCAAAACAGATAATGCGGCATAAAGGAGGGGTTCGATGATCTATGGTATGACAAGCAGGATCGATGTAATCCTGCATCAGGATAGAAACGGAATGCTCGTTCCTTATGTAATAGAAAAAGAAGGCAAGTTCTATAAGGTTCAGGATGTAAAACAGATTCGCACCAGTTCACAGAGGCAGCGTGGGGCGACGATTAAGTACCTCGTCAATATCAACGGGCATGATAAATATGTCTTCTGCAATGAGTACAGTTGGTACATCATCGATGAGGAGGAAGACAAAAGGACTTTCTCTAATCCTGCAGCATCACCTTCGGAGGCGATTGCAATATGAGCCGGGCACATAAGAAACCTGCTCCGGATGGTGTCATCCCTATAAAACGATATATGATAATGACGTTTTACTGTGAAAACTGCAGTTATTTGCTTTCTTCCTACTCAAATGACGATGGCGAACAGAACATTACATGTCCCAACTGCGGAGTCGTATATCACCGCAAAAAAATCTCAAGGCGTCGCGTGGAAGTTGTGATGAAGGCCCCCAGGGGTCAGTCATTTGATATGGGTGATGCCATATAAACAATTTAAAGAAGATAAGTAGAGAATGGTTGAGATGAAACAGGCTTAGTAATTCCACCTCCGGCTGTCATCTGAATAACCCGAGAGTTAAACCACAAAAGTGAGAGGCCTCGGTAAGAGTACAAGAGATCACTATACGTGATCCCGGTGCTCTTACCGGGGCTTTTCTTTTTTATCAAACAAAATATCGAAGGCCTGACATGCATTAAGGGCTAAGGATACATATGTTGGATCTTCATCTTTTTTGAAGAACAAGATACGTACCCTTTACTTAGTGCGCTCTTTTTTCGGCACATCAGGCAAAGGCAATAAATCCACCATTGTATCCCTGCTCTTTTCGCTCAGGCGGAAAGGACCTTCCAGATGCAATGGTGGATGCCGTTTATAGCGGAATACCCATGATCTCCGGTTTTGAATCGCTCACCCAAACCAATTCAAGACCAAAGGAGATCACAAATGAACAAGTTGATATCAAATAGCGGAGATTACTTCGCAGTTAGCACCTATGACGTATACGGCAATGAGTTTACCGGCCGTGAAGAATGGATCATCGTGTCGGACAAAAGTATTGAATATCTTCTGTCCCAGTATCCGGAGACAATGAGAGCGTTTGCGCCATTTGTCTTCCTTACAGGAGCAATGTGGAGCGTTTTTGAAAATGACTACAGGCTCAAAGACAAGTTTCGTAAGCAGTATTCCAGACACGAGACAAAAGCCAGAAACACAGATCAGACATACCTGCAGGACAGATGGTCCCTGGAAACCTCTATGGCCAAGTATGAGGAGATGATGGACATCATCTATCTTCGGGATGCCTGGTCATGCCTCACACAGATCCAGAGAAGAAGGATGCGAGCATATTTCTTCGAGGATCGGACTATAAAGCAGATCGCTGAGATGGAAGGCGTGGATTCTAAAGCGATCCGCAAATCCATCTCTCAGTCAAAAGAAAAAATTTTGGATTATTTCAAGGCAGGGTCCCCTTTTGCCCGAGTTCTGTCCTACCAGATGCAAGGACAAAGAACGGAGGTAATAAGAAATGAAAAAAGACTATGTGATTCTGAACCTTGAAAAAGAATATCCCGGTTTTACCGGGGCGGAAAAATGGATGATCATTACGGATCTGTGCGAAGCTGAGTTTTCTTCCCTCTATCCCGACCAATACCCATTCTGGAGACAGGCTGTAATTATGAGCCTTGAAATGGGAAAAGCAATCTTCTTATATCACAACAATGAGAGAAAACAGGAGTGGAGAGATTGCGGTCTGATCCCATTGGAGGATATTTGCGATATCACTTCAGACCAAGTTCCGGCTACTAATCAGTTATCAGATCCTGACCTGATAACTGCATTGAACACCATTACTGATGATCAGTACAGAAGGATCACTAAATATTATCTGAAAGGCTATTCAAAGCAAGAAATTGCTGATGATGAGCAGTGCTCAATCCAGGCTGTGAGCCAAAGTATAAAAAGAGGTCTAAAGAGGTTGAAGAAAATCATGCCTGAAAAACATCTGATAAAGGAGGAGGCATAATGACAGTCTTGGAGTTTGGAGAAGTCTGTATCTGTGATCTTTCACTGAGTTTAAACAGTTCAAAACAAACTATAGCTCCGCTCGTTTTTATAGGGAAAGAATATCGGAATGGATCCCTTATAAACCGATTCTGCAGGGTCGGAAAAAAACCAAAGCAATACGCGTTCATGCCGTTCATTGTCGTTCGTAACGAACCGGCTCTCAGAAATAACGCGGCAATTTATCCAACGCAATATGTATTCTTCTCTGATGATATTGCTCCTATAAAGATGCTGGGGAGAATACAGACAGATGAGACACTGGCTCAAATCAGAACAGCTGTTTCAGAGCACAGAAAAGATGTCGCACTTGTCATGAGTCTGTGCCCTAGATGCAGAGAGGATTTCCGGACGGATCGGGAAACTGTAATTAATAGGCTGAACCCATTTCATCCTGAAAAGTCGGAGTGTGATTTCTGCCAGATAAGACAAGGATATTTATATGTAATTTATAAGAAAAAGATCTACAGGAGTGATAAGAGAAGATGAAAAAAACATATACCGTCAAAGAAATACAGGAAATTCTCCAGATCAGCAAACCAACAGCATACGCTCTGATAAAAAGCGGCGTATTCAGTTCAATAAAGTTTAAGAACACCCTGCGGATTTCAAAGGAAAGTTTTGACAGATGGCTGGATTCGGATCTGTCAAATATGCGATCAGAAGAATCGCATTATTTTCTTTCTCCTGACGAGAGGGTATTACTGGAGAAGAATGATGCGAAAGGAAAGTTAACTAATGGAAAGAACACATGACGGATCGTTCACTGTTCCGGAAATTCAAAAGATGCTGCATGTGAGCCACGTCACAGCCTATGAGATATCCAAGAATCCGAGACTGGGACGAGCTATGGTCTGTGGCCAATACCGCATTTTGAAAAAGAAATTCTGGAAATGGTATGACGCACAGACCAGGTATTCTCTGTTCGAAACTCACTTCGACAGGGAGAAATATTATTCCTCCGGTGAGATCGCAGAGATGTTCGGCTGGACAACGGATTATGCCGGCTGTTTTCTAAAGCGGCACGGTCTGCGCGCGGAGACCTCTACCCGTCGGGTGTATACACTCAAGGAAGATTTTATTGATTGGTACATCCACCAAATGAGGTATTGCTCAAGCGACCCGAGACTTCCTCCAAAGAATGTTTCACCAACCTATGACATCCACCAAGTAAAGAGAAAACTGAATATTAAGTCGAATCATTCTGCGTACGCCATCTACAAGAAAGGCTGGTTTGACGTAATAAGGGTTGGCGGTCAGACAAGGGTAGATAAGGAATCATTTGATAAATGGTTCCGATCTCAATGCAGATACCCGCTGAAAAAGGGGTAAATAAGTATGGCATCAATAATCCGTAAAGATAAAAAATATATAGTGGTCGAGAACTATACGGATCCGTCCGGGAAGAGAAAGCAACGATGGACTACCTTCAAGACCAAAAAGGAAGCAGCGGAATATAAGTCTCGCATCGAGTTTACAAAGTCTGCCGGGATGCCGCTCTTCTATCTTGATGTAAAGACTGTTGAAGACCTGCTAAGGGAGTATGTTGACAATTACGGAGTCGAAAAGTGGTCGAATTCAAATTATGACGCTTACAACGCCCTAATCAAGAACTACATCCTTCCGTATATCGGGAAGGTGCGATTAACGGATATGACCCCCAGATTTATTGAAGCATATTATCAGAACCTCTTAAAGCAGGAAAATGTCCGGTCCAAAAAGGCAAGAGTTATCGATAAGACAAAAGAAAAAGTGCTGGTCACCACAGCGACGGTCCGAAGCCTTCACAAACTCTTGCACAGCGCATTCAGGCAGGCAGAAAGATGGGAGATTATGGAAAACAATCCCTTTGACAAGGTCTCTGCCCCAAAACACAGGGAAAATACGAGAGATATCTGGGATGTTGATGATTTAAAAAAGGCTCTCGATGCATGTACAGATCCCATCCTAGAACTATGCATCAACCTTGCGTTTTCGTGCTCATTGAGATTGGGAGAGATACTGGGTCTGACTTGGGACTGTATTCACATAAGTGAAGACCTGATTGAGAGTAATTCTGCATGGATCTATGTCAATAAACAGCTGCAGCGTGTTTCTGTAAAATCGCTGGAAGCTCTGGCAAGGAATGAGATCTACTATCAGTTTCCAAAATCGAATACACGTGTGACTACGGTACTTGTCCTAAAGGGACCAAAGACGGCGTCCAGTGTCCGGAAGATCTATCTGCCCAAAACAGTTGCCCTGATGCTAAATGAGCGTAAAAAGACGATCAAGTTTTACAAAGACTATCTTGGAAGTGACTACAATAATTATGACCTTGTCGTCTGTCATGAAAATGGTACCCCTGTTGAGGGCGACAAAATCAGAGAAGCATTAAACAAACTGATTAAAGACAATGGCCTTAAGCCAGTTGTATTCCACAGCTTTAGACACTCCAGTACAACTTACAAACTGAAACTTAGCGGAGGTGACATAAAGGCTGTTCAGGGTGATACAGGTCATGCGGAAGCTTCCATGATCACGGAACGCTATGCGCACATTCTTGATGACGATCGCAGAATCAATGCCGAAAAGTTTGAAGAGATGTTTTATCAGAAACACGAAGATCCTGGTATGAAGGGAAATACAGATGAATTATTAAATATCATGAAGAAACTTCAAGAATCTCCGGAACTGTTGGAATTGCTTAAAGGATTCATAAAATGAATGGCACCCTGGTTGACGACCAGGGTGTTATCATATTATCCTACAGACACTGAGGCGAAGAGTGAGTAAAATTCGAAACCTGGAGGATAGTCGGAGGAGATTATCCATGGAAATCAACTACCATTTTTTCTGCCTTTATTGCCAGGATTCGAATAGCCAACTTATTTTCAACCTCTCGGCAATTTTCACTGCTTTTTTGATTTTTTAGTGATTAGAAATCTAATCGGTTGTTTCTTTATTCACTTTTTTTCGTGTTTCTCTGTTTTGATTGCAGACCTCTATTTTTTCCTTTATTTACAGGGGTTTTCGCAATTTTCTTTCATCGTATTTTATCGAGTTTTTTTAAGGTGTAGCGGACTCCTAAGCGACAGGTCGGGAGTTCGAATCTTCTCATGGACGCCAGTGAGAAAGCCTTTATTTATCTGCGCTTGCACGATTTTGAGGGCTTTCTTTTTTATGCTTTTTTTGAAATTGGTGAAGCCTCACACGACTGATACCCTAAAGGGCACAGGCGTCACAAGCATGCCGTAGTTGTTAGTCAAAGATAAAACCGGCTAACTCACGACTAAAGTCACGAGAATGCGCCGGTTATTTTTCAACTTATATTGCTATGCCAAAAGTGTTGCCTCAGCAGTCCTTCTCCAGATGCCAGATATCCTTATTGTACTGCTCAATAGTCCTGTCGGAGGAGAAGTAGCCGGCCTTGGCAATGTTGACCGCCATCTTCTTTGCCCAGCCCATCCTGTCCTCGTAAGCTGCTAGCGCTTTTTCTTTTGCCTTGCAGTAGCTCTCGAAATCAGGGAAGGTCATGAAATTGTCTTTCTCCAGGAGCTCCTCATAGAGCTGCTTCAGAAGCTTCTTGTCGCCGGCCTCTTCCATCTCATCGCTGACAAGGAAATCCACCGCAGCCTGAAGTCTCTTGTTCTTCTTGTACCAGTCTTTTGAGACATAATCTCCCCTCTTGTATCGCTCAATGACCTCTTCAGAGGACTGTCCGAAGGTGAAAATATTGTCCTCCCCGACGAGCTCCGCGATCTCGACGTTGGCGCCGTCCATGGTTCCCAGCGTCACCGCGCCGTTGAGCATGAACTTCATATTGCCGGTCCCGCTGGCCTCCTTGGAGGCCAGTGAGATCTGCTCGGAAATGTCCGATGCGGGGATCAGCTTCTCCGTCATGGACACGTTGTAGTTGCGGAGCATGATGACCTTCAGGTAAGGGCTGACGTCGGGATCGTTGTTGACGATCTTTCCGAAAGCCAGGATCGCGTGGATGATATCTTTGGCGATGACATAAGCGGGTGCCGCTTTGGCGCCGAAGAATACCGTGATCGGTCTGCGCGGCCTGTAGCCGTCTTTGATATGCAGGTAGCAGTCGATCGCCCACAGAAGGTTGAGCTGCTGTCTCTTATACTCATGCAGGCGCTTGATCTGCACGTCATAGACAGATTCCGGATCGACCTTGTCGCCCTGGTACTTGTAGAGCCAGTCCGCGAATTTCTTCTTCTTCGTGTTCTTCCTGTTGACAATGCACTGCAGAAAAGCCGGATCCTCCGCGTAGGGAAGGAGCTGCTCGAGCTGCTTCGCGTCGGTCTTCCAGCCTTCGCCGATCTTTTCGCTGATCAGCTCGGTGAGCTCGGGATTGCACTCGATCACCCATCTGCGGAAAGTGATCCCGTTGGTCTTGTTGTTGAACTTCTCGGGATAGAGCTTGTAGAAATTGTTGAGCTCTGTATTCTTAAGGATCTCCGTGTGAAGTCTCGCCACGCCGTTGACCGAGTGGCTGTAGTGAATGTCCAAATGGGCCATATGCACGTTGCCGTTCCCGTCGATGATCTGCACGGACGGATCGCTGTATTTTGCCTTAACGGCGTCGTTCATCCTCTTAATGATCGGCATCAGGTGCGGAACGACAGCCTTAAAGAAGTGCTTGGGCCATGTCTCCAGCGCCTCCGCCAGGATCGTGTGGTTCGTGTAGGCGCAGACGTCCGTCACGATCTGATACGCCTCTTCCTCCTCGATCCCTTTTTCTGCCAAAATACGGACCAATTCAGGAATTACCAGGGACGGATGGGTGTCGTTGATCTGGATCGCGGCGTAATCCGCCAGGTCATGGAGATCGCTCCCGCGCTCCACACACTCATCAATGATGAGCTGCGCCGCGTTGCTGACCATGAAGTATTCCTGATAGACGCGGAGCATTCTGCCCGCCTCGTCGCTGTCATCGGGATAGAGGAAGAGCGTCAGGTTCTTCTCGATCTCTTCTTTGTCAAAGTCAATGCCCGATCCGATCAGCCTCTCGTTGACTGTATCCAGGTCGAAAAGGCGCAGGCGCCCGCACTTGCTGCCGTAGCCGGTGACGTCGATCTCATACATGGTGGAGACAAGCTCCAGGTCGCCGCACTGCACCTTGTAGTGCCTGTCGGTCCTTCTCATCCAGTTGGCCATGCCCCACTTGCGCCAGTAATCCGGTCTCGCGTGCTGCTTGTTGTCCTCAAAGGACTGCTTGAACAGGCCGCAGTGATAGGCAAGACCTACGCCGTCTGCGGGAAGGCCCAGGGTCGCCAGGCTGTCGATAAAGCAGGCCGCAAGTCTTCCGAGGCCGCCGTTTCCTAGGGAGGGCTCGTACTCGAACTCCTCCAGGTCGGTGATGTCCTTGCCGGCCTCTGCCAGCTCTGCCTTCACTTCATCATAGATCCCCAGGTTGATCAGGTTGTTGGAGAGGAGCTTACCGATCAGGAACTCCGCCGAAATATAGTATACTTTCTTCTTTCCGCTGTTGTATCCCTTGTCTTTGCAGGCGTCCTGCGTCAACTCGAGGGCCGCGTTGTAGAGTTCCAGGATCGTGCAGTCCTGCAGCGATTTACCGGTGTAGTCTCTTAATTTTTTCATGGTTTATGCCTTTCCTTTCGTCGTCACTCTTTTGCATTTCGACTGTTTTTTTGCATCTTATCAGCACTTACAATGAATCCATTTATCAGTATGCATTATAATGATTTTACGTCACACTTTACTTGCAATATTATGGCATAAAATAGTACGATAATGATATTGATGTTTGTTTATCATGCAAACGAAGCTTTTCAGCGCTTTCGGACCGCTGCGGCAGACCGTCTTCCGCATGTAAAAGGACCCTCCAATGAATCTCGAAGAATATTCCCAATATAAAGAAACCCTGCTGCACGGGCAGCCGGGCTTTGCTTACAACACATATCTCTGCACAATTCCCCAGGACTTTCCCCGGGTAGACCTCCACTGGCATGAGCAGATGGAGATCATTTATGTCAAAAAAGGCAGCGGATCCGTCACAGTCGGCTCCCGCAAATGTCCCGTTCAGGCAGGTTCGATCATGCCGATCCTGCCGGGCGAACTTCACGCCATCGACGGGAATCCCGGCGTCCGGATGGAATACGAGAATATAATTTTCTCCCTCTCGCTCGTCGACAATCAGGTTGAAAACGACTGGGTCCGCCGCAATATTCTGACTCCCCTGCAGATGGGGACCCTTAAATTCCCGCGGCCGATCCACCGGGGCACTCCCTTCCACGAGGAAGTCTCCTCCGCCCTCGACGCCGCTGACGCCGTCTGCGGCAAGCGCCCTGACGGCTACTCCCTGCTGGTGCGCAGCTGTTTATTCCGCTTTTTCTTTGCCATTTACTCCCATCGCAGTCAGGAAGAAAGCGTTCCACCCTCGCCTTACGAGGACGCCATCAAGCAGGTCCTGCTCTACGTCCAGAACCATTTTGCCGAGCCCATCACCGTCAGCGACGCCGCCGGCCTGATCGACTACAGCGACGCGCACTTCATGCGCGTCTTCCGCCGCGAGACAGGCTTCACCTTCGGCGAATACCTCACCGACTACCGCCTGCGCTACGCCTCCTACCTCCTTCGAGAGAGGCCTGACTCCATAGGCGCCATCGCGTCCCTGTGCGGCTTTGACAACTTTTCCTACTTCATCCGGCGCTTCCGCCGCAAATACGGCATGTCCCCGAGAGAATACCGCGCCGCGGGGCGGTGAACATCGGGGGTGTCGATCACACTCGGATACGGATGCCTGTCCTGGCATGTTAGATTGCAGCTACATGAAAACCAAAAAGCAAAAAGCTCTTTAATATCCTGCAAATGCGGATAACTAAAGGGCTTTTTTTGCATACCTTTCCAACATGCTTTTAATGGGGATACTGTACGAACCAAAGTCCGGTCCCACTCTCTTTGTCAACGTACAGATACGAGCCATCGGCTTCTTTTACACCGATGGCGCACTGGTCGCCGTCCTCACTGATGACCTCGGGAACACCGTCATGGAACACGCATTCATAATAGCCATCGCTTCTTGCGATAGTGACATCTCCGTCATAGTAACCGTCTTTGACAGTTCCGCCGAATCCCACCTTTTTATCAAAAAGATCACCGTAAATGTAGAATTCTCTAAAATTGCCGTTCGGGGCATCGTTTTCCCATTCAGCCTGCAAAGAATAAACCTCCACGCCTCTGCTGGAATCGAAGCAGGTTCCTACAATAAAGCCGACATCTGTTCTTTTTCCCTGGTCATCCATTCCACCATAATATACGAAGATGTCGCCGTTGTATTTATAGAATATGATATCTTCAAACATATGCTCATCGTCCAGCTTGAATGAACGGGAAGCACCCTCTTCCAGTACATCATTCACGTCGTACCATACATCATAGAGTTTTGTCGCTCCTGATACCCCTAACGTATCGAGGTTGTCCTCAATAGCTATAGCTATCTCCTCAGCATAGTCATCCATTTTTTCATTGATGCTGTCGATCCGTGCCTGATATTCCTGTTCTGCCTGTGCCTTCTGCCTTTCCTCTTCCTTTTCGGCTTGTACTTTCCTGTAGTAATGTGCTCCGCCTCCAAGGGCAACGGCAAGCAGCAGTATAACAGCTGCTATCACGAGACCTGTCTTCTTTTTCTTCGGTTTCTTTTCCTGCTGCGCCGGCTGCTCCGCCTGAACATAAGCCGGCTGAATGCTTTCAGCTGCCGGCTCCGGTGTTACCGTGGTCTGCAGCGCAGTTGCTTCAGGTACCGGAGTTCCGCAGAATCTGCAGAATTTTGAGCCTTCTTCCAGTTCTTTTCCGCAATTTGAGCAGTACATTGTATATTCCTTTCCAAGAAAGATTTTTCTGTCTATGGAGTCTTGAGCAGCGGATACGGGTCATAGCCGTATGCGTAATCGCTAAAGTCATATCCGAGGTCTGAATGATTAAGATAATTAGCATACTCGTCCGGGCCAAAATCTATATTTCCCATGTGATATTCGAAATCCGCCCAGCCCTTGAGAAAGAATTCGTATTCGTCCTCGCTTTTGCCCAGATCCCAGGTGGCGTCAATATAGTAATACTTGCCGTCCACCTTGACGAAATTCCACGCGTGATTCGAGTTAGTATCTATGCGGGCATCCAGTCCGGCGGAATTCGCAAGGTAATAAAACAGATCCGCTATTCCGGCACACACAGCCGTGTTGTTTATGGCCGCAGCGTATGCAGTACCATACGCAGTATCTTTCATCTTGTATGAACCATCCTCCAGATGTTCGTAATCATAGGTCACGTTCCGGCAGATATAGTTGTATATTGCGAGAACCTTGTCGTAGTCCGAAGCCCCGTCGATGTTCAGGGAACTCAGTATCTCTGCTGCTTTTGCAGCCAGCTCCTCTTCCTGTTTCGCAGATGTGCGGTAATTCACATTAAAACTGAATGTAATGTCGTCCGAGCCGTCTTTGAGTTCTTTTTTGGAGCTGTTGCTGATCACCTCACCTATCCTAAAGCACAAATGATCCCCTTCTGCGGGAACACCTGTGTGAACTACAGTTTCTATCAGAATATGCTCCACAACATATTTCGTGCCGACGATCATGTTGTATTCCGTCGTATTGCAGGTGAACTTTATCGGTGATTTGCTCTGTGCCATCTGCTCTCTTATATATGCGCCGGCCGAGCCATAATCTTTGTAAACGGTCTTATTGAAGACCAGTGGTTCCAGAACAAGAAAATAGAGCGCCAGCGAAACAAGCAGAAGCAAAGAGACAATTGCAAAAGTATTGCTTTTCCCTTTATTCTTTCCTCTCAAGATCAATAAGACCTCCTTATCTGTTATTATATTTGAGGGACACATCCGTTCCCGGAGCGTCCCGGCACAAAACTAAAATACAGTAAATATCATAGGATATCAAGGCATCATGCGCAGCCCTGTACGACCGATACCCTTAAGGGTACGCACGTCACGTGGCTCCGCGCCTGAATATATTGATTAATCTGTCTGGCAGCAGACAGCATGGGAGAAGAGACAGATGTACAGAATAATCACTGAACGCATCCCCTGCCCTTTCGATGCGGAAAGCACCGAGACTATCGATATCACCGTTAAAAGACTTGTACCCGAGGGTTGCCCTCCGGACCCTCTGGTCATGTTCTCTCTCGGCAACGAGTCGGCGATCTCAGACAGTAAAATGGAGACTATCTGGAAAGCCTACGGGTCAAGAAGGAATATGATCATCCTCATGCCCGAGCACAGAGGATACGGCAGTTCCATCACCGCCGGCGACCAGGACCTCCCCGGCTACGTCACCCCTGAAGCTGCCCTGGCGGATTACCATACGGTAATGGAACACTACAGATATCTTTCAGCCAGGCCATGGATAGTGAGCGGTTTCAGTTACGGCGGAGCCCTCTCCATAGCTTACGCGGCAAAATACCCCGATGGGATCGGAGTCGTCCACTCCTCCAGCGGAGTCGTCGACTGGCCTGCCATGATGCCTGAATACGATATGGCCGTGAGAGAAAATGCCGGAGAAAAGATCTATGAGCGGATGTGCAGACACATAGACCGCCTCTCCCCCGCCGAGCCGTTTGACAAAAACTGGCAGGACAGGGAGATAATATATGCCCTTGCCACGGCTATGACCCAGATGATGGGTTCCCGCGGAAAGCTTGTGAAAGTACTGCTCGGTTTTCTCAGTCTTCCGACAGGCATGTGCATCGCGATGCTGAAAGCGGCGGACAGGGTTGCCGGCTCGCCGATGGTCAATTATATGCGGTCAAATATGACGCCGAATGTCTCTCACGATGAGGCCGTTAGCGGAAAGTTCGACTGGCGTGTGTGGCGCTGGCAGCAGTTCTCAAAGACGGGAACGTTCTGGGCGCCGTCCGGGAAACGGAGCATCTACCGGAGAACTGAAGATGACTGGAAGGCTGAATGCCGCCTGCTGTTCGGAACTGAAGCGGATGTTTTCGACAATCCTCCCTGGGACGTGCGCGCGATGCTTACAGACCTGAAAGCGCCTCTCGTATATGTGAGAGGCGGCCGCGATCCCTGGAGAAGGATCGGCATCGAAAACGGAACAGAATTTCCTTCCGGCGGCGAGATAGTGAGCTTTGACGACTGCTATCACTGTCCGGACCGCGATCCCGGGACGGGCAACGGCGAAAAAGTCATGGGTATCATCATGAAATACCTTGATCGGGGCTGACAATAAAAATAAGAGATAATGGAAAAACAGTGAACTCTCGGCTGCAGGCAACCGGGCAGTTCACTGTTTGTTTTCTTCACGCCGGGAAATAACATATGACAGACATCAATGAAGGACGTTCCGGACAAATGAGGAGATTCTCATTGTCTTCTTTCCGGTTTTATAGGAAATTTGTATATTATAATAATAGATAGTATGGAATGCATGGAGGTAAGGGTATGCCGGAAGTATTTGATATCAGAAACGGAGTTCTTAAAAGATATAACGGCGCAGACACCCGGGTCGTCATTCCGGGCAATGTGACGGAGATCGGAAAAACCGCTTTTCTTCAATGCAGAAGAATTACTCAGGTTACCATTCCGGACAGTGTGACCCAGATCGGCTTTATGGCATTCGCAAAATGCATAAGTCTGACTTCGGTGACTGTCCCGGACAGCGTCACGAAAATCGCGGAAGGAGCATTCAGTTACTGCGATAAACTGACGTCGATCATCATCCCTGACAGCGTGATAAATTTCGGGGAAACCGTATTTCAGAACACTCCCGGAGTAACCGTTTTCTGCCATAAAAACTCCTACGCGCATCGTTACTGTATGGATCATGGGATCGCGTATGTTTTCAATTCGCTGGAATACGAAAAAACCGGCAGAGGGATCGTGATAACAAAATATCCGGGAAAGGATCCGAACCCGAAGATAGAGCGCACATATGAAGGCCTGCCGGTGGTGAAGATCGGAGATAATGCCTTCAGCAAGTGTGACTTTTTGCGCGAGATCATCATTCCGGCCGGCGTAACGGAGATCGGAAAATACGCATTTCAGGATTGTTCAAATCTTATCTCGGTCGTCATCCCTGACAGTGTGACAAAAATCGGAGAGTTTGCCTTCACCGGATGTAAAAGCCTGTCTTCATGTGTTGTTCCGAAGGCTGTAAGAGAGATCGGAACGAGTGCGTTCAGCGGCTGTTCCGCTCTCACTGCGGTCAACATCCCGGACGGCATGACAGAAATATCGGAATTTGTCTTTGTCAACTGCAGCAGTCTGACCTCGATCGCTATTCCGGACAGCGTGACTAGGATAGGAGGTCATGCGTTCGTCAAATGTAATAATCTTTCTTCGATCAACATCCCTAGCGGTGTGACGAGCATCGGATTCGAAGTATTCAGGGGCTGCAGCAGCCTCACTTCGATCGTCATTCCGGATGGTGTAACGGCGGTAAGCGGCAAGATATTCGAGGAGTGCAGAAACCTTACATCGGTTGTCATCCCCGACAGCGTGTCATCGATCTGGAACAGAGCATTCTGCGGGTGCAGCAGCCTCACTTCGATCACTATTCCGGACGGTGTGAATATGATCGGAGAAGAAGCATTTTTGACATGCAGAAAACTTGTCTCCGTAACTATTCCGGAGGGTGTGACCGAGATAAGGAGAAGGACATTCGCCCATTGCGAAAGTCTTACGACGCTCGTCATACCCGGCAGCGTAACATCGATCGGAGAAGGCGTGTTCGAAAACTGCACCAAGATGACAATCGTCTGCCCGGAAAATTCATACGCTCATCGCTATTGTCAGGAAAACCATCTCCGGTTCATTTTTGATTACCAGTATAATGTTTTCCACGGCGTGGTCCCTCCGGGAATCGAGAAGCTCTCTTCCCCGTTCCTGGCGGACGAAGAATCCCCGTTCATCTTTATCAGCTATTCCCATAAGGACAGGGATGAGGTGCTGGGGATCATCAAAGAACTGTATGAGTCCGGCTGGAAGATATGGTATGACGAAGGACTCACCATCGGCGACGCCTATGACGAAACACTGGAAACGCACGTCAGAAACTGCGCCGCATTCTTGCTGTTCGTCACGGAAAACTCGCTCGAAAGTATGTACTGCAGGGAAAACGAGATCCCCTGGGCCATTCAGTATGACAAGCCGATCATCAAATGCATCCTTGAAGAGGGGCTGGATTATGAGATAAGCGACAATGTCGTTGCCACTGTCTCTCCTGCGGAGATCGAGCCCGCTCTGGAAAAGGTCCGCGGACTTGAAAAAGGCGAAAAACGGGTTGCCAGGGGCATCTCGGTCATTGTCGATCCTGCGGTGCGCGAGGGAGCGGACGGTGACGGTTTTGCCTACTGCCTGTATTCCGAAAAGAGCGCGGAAACCGCGCGGGTGATAATGCTGGAGGCGAAAAACGGCGGATGTACGCTTTATGATGCGGTTGACGGCGGTGAAGATGAGGAAAAACTCAATGACAGCGCATGTCTGGTCGTATTCCTGGACAAGGCGTTTCTGTCGGACAGGCACCTGACGCAGATCCTGACCGAGGCGTGGAAGGCAGAGATGGACATAGCCGTCTGTCAGCTCGAAGACATAACAGACGACGATCTTCCGCCTGAACTGATATCGCTTCACCTGATGCAGTGGCTGAACTTCGCCCACGGGATCACCGGTGATATGAACACCAAACTCGCCCGGCATCTTCAGAAGAGGGGCTGCAGAAATACGGCGACCCTGCCCGGATTTGAATATGAAACAACAGATGAGGGTATCGTCATCAGAAGATATACCGGAATAGACACAAATCCTCGGATCGAGAGCGAATACGGCGGAAAGCCCGTGCTGGAGATCTCGGACAGAGCATTCGAGAACTGTGTCCATCTGAAGAGGATCGAGATCCCCGACAGAGTAAGGATCATCGGGCAGGATTCATTCAAAGGCTGTGCCAACCTGGAATCGGTCATCATTCCGGACAGCGTGACTGTTATAGGGGATCATGCATTTGAAACCTGCACAAATCTCTCATCGGTCGAAATGGGAACCGGCGTAAAGGAGATCGGAGCGCATGCATTTCACGGCTGTCAGAGCCTGACATCGATCGTTATCCCGGAAGGTGTGACTGAAGTCAAAGACGATACATTCTATATGTGTAAGGCATTGACTTCGATCGTTATCCCGGACGGCGTAACAGTAATCGGAAAATCCGTATTCTATGATTGCCGGAACCTGATTTCGGCTACTATCCCGGACAGCGTGACAATGATCGATGAAAGTGCTTTTATGAGCTGCGAAAGCCTTGAATCCGTAACCATCCCGGACAGCGTGACGATCATCCGTCCGTATGCATTCAACGGCTGCGATAATCTGACTTATGTCTCTCTCTCGTGCAGCCTGACGGAGATCGGAACGAGTGTATTTGGTTATTGCAAAAATCTGCCATCTATCGTCATACCGGAAGGAGTAAGGACGATCGGCAATACAGCCTTCGATACCTGCGGAAAACTGGAATCGGTTACGCTGCCGGACACTCTGCAGAAGATCGGGACGGGCGCATTCGAAAGGTGCCCGAGTCTGAGCTCGATCAACATTCCGGACAGTCTGACGGAAATTGAAGGTTTTGCGTTCTACGGTTGTTCAAGCCTGACCTCGGTCACGATCCCGGAAAGTGTGACGAAGATCAAAAAAGGAACATTTGAAAACTGTGCAAATCTGGCCTCGGTCACGATCCCGGACAGCGTCACGAATATCGAAGAGAAGCCGTTCCAAAACTGCAGAAAACTCACCGTCAGCTGTTCGCGCGGCTCTTATGCATGGAAATACTGCAAAGATCAGAAGATTCCGGTCGAGTCTGCCCGGTCCGGCTTCTTCGGCAGGTTCCTGAAATAGAATAAGATACTATCTGATAATTGTTAATCGGACAGTTATAATAATATAAAGGCATAAATATTATATGAGGAGTATTGCAATGCATATAAGTTTTTATCTGACGCCCCCCAGCAGAGTCATCTTTTATATAAGCGTGATCCTGACTGTGCTCGCATTTGTCGGAGAATTCAAGAAGGACAGCCTGATATCCGATTTCAAATTCTGGCTCGCTGCGGTCGCAGCCGTTTTGCTTATTCTGTCTACCCTCTTCTCCGGATTCTGATCCCTCTCCGGAAAGCAGATTCGCTCGCCATGTCGGGAGCAGAATGTGCGGAGTGGATATTCCGGCATGTTTTTCCTGATGTTCAGTTTGGGAAAAATATCACAAATTAAAAAAAAGCAGACTCCCAGGAAGGAAACAAAAATGGAGAAGAAAAAAGCTAACAGAAAACCGCTGATCATCGTTGCTGTTGCGGTACTGCTTCTTCTTGCAGTGGGAGGTACCTACGTTATAAACGGTCTTTCTCACAAACCTGAAGTGTTCAGGCGGATATTGACGGAAACAGCAGAGGAAGATGCTTATAAACTGTTCGAAGACGGCGGATATACAGGTACCCCTTTACTTTCGATCTACCTGAGCGATGATAACCTCCTGGATTCCGAAGGTAATCCGATCACTTATGAAGACCTTTGGAGTTCTTCAACCGAGCTCTGTCTGTATCAGACAAAAGCGGATGATATGCTGAATGATATCGATGAGTACCGGATCGGCGATATCGTCATCAATGAGAGCGATCCCTCTTTCGGCGGTTTGACCACTGCAGACGTAACTTTTGTTTTCAAGTGGTATGATCTTGATTCGGTCACCGACGAGTACAATAAACTCGCATACAATGAACTCCTTCCGTATATAATTGCCGGATCGGAAAGGGTGAAACTGTTTCAGGTCATAGACAACTTAATGCTTTCGATCCTGGAAAGAATTGAAGATGCCGGAATGACCAGAGAATACGAAACAGTAGCCAGATATTATTTATCCGTGGGAGGCAGCAACGGCATCACCGGTGAGAATTCCCATTGGTATCCGATGGGGGAAAGAGGTGAGGGGATCCGTGATATAATCCTTGAGAAACTCAATATTGTCGATCACGCCGAGGACGATCCCACAGATGAAGAATTGGCTGAAAGAGAAGAGATCGTCATGAATATGGCCATTGCAGTCGAGATGTACGGGAAAGACGGGGCAAAGCGACTTCTCGAAGATCTCGGATATGAAGGACTGGTCGCAAAGATGATCGCCGAAGATACGCCGGAAGAAAGCAACGATTCGTGAGTGAAAGATCCATGGATTATCTTGAAGAATACTACAATAATTACGACGAGGAAGGACGCCTTCTCTCCCGTCACGGGCAGGTGGAATTCCTGACGACCATGAAATACATAGAGGAGTGCCTGAAAGATATCTCTGATCCGAGCATCATTGAGATCGGAGCCGGCACGGGACGTTACAGCGTTTCTCTGGCAAAACAGGGGTTCAGGGTGACGGCAGTAGAACTTATAGAACACAACCTTGAAGTACTGAGATCCAAGCTGGACGGTTCGGAACCCATCACTGCAATGCAGGGCAATGCGCTGGACCTGTCTCCCCTTCGCGATGATTCCTTCGATCTGACTATGCTGCTCGGTCCCATGTATCACCTTTACACTGAAGAGGCGAAAATACAGGCACTCTCCGAAGCAGTACGCGTCACGAAGTCCGGCGGCCATATACTTGTGTCTTACTGCATGAACGAGCCGACCGTCATTCAGTATGTGTTCGGTCTTAACAAACTTCGCGAAGTGATGGACCTCAATATGCTGACTCCCGACTGGCATTGCATCAGCGAGCCCAAGGATCTGTTTGAACTGGTGCGCACAGAGGACATTGCCGCGCTGGATGAACAAGTTCCGGTCAAAAGAGTCAAGCTGGTAGCTACAGACGGAGCTACGAATTACAAGCGGGAATATATAGACGCTATGGACGATGAGACATTCGGAAAATGGATGGACTATCATTTTGCTATCTGCGAGAGGCAGGATCTGATAGGAGCATCCCATCATACGCTGGACATACTTAGGAAAGCGTGACATTGACAGCACAAAATCATCTAAACGGAGGCACAAAAATGGGTTTATTTGATGGAATCGATCTTAATAAACTCTTCGATACCGAAAGCGATTACGGCAAGAAACATACCTTCGGTCCTGTTACTGATGAACTGATTGAAAGAGCAGAAAAAACCATGGGGTACAGAATACCCGCATCTTACAGAGAATTGCTCGAATACCGCAACGGCGGAGCGATAAGCGATGAGCTCGACGAGAGCTGGCTGTGTGAGATCTACGGTATTTCACCGGACCCCGGATCCTGGAACGGGCTCGAAGCGATGTTCGACAACTGGAAAAACGAATGGGAATACCCGGATATCGGGATCCCGTTCGGCGAAACGGCATCAGCCGGACACGACATGTACTATATGGACTTCCGTGTTGTTGATGAGAACGGCGAGCCCCGGATCATCAGGATAGACAACGAATTGGATAACGAGGAACATTACGTTGCGGACAATCTAATGGACTTTATCCGCCTGATCCTGAGGAACGAAGAGATCAAGGAAAAGCCGCTGAACTGAGGACCCGGTGCCAGCGGATGCAGCTAACCGTCTGACAGTTTTTGCAACAAATATCCAGCAGAGAAAGCGCATCCCGGTTTTTATTGACGGGATGCTTTGTTATTATATGCAGAAAACCGTTTTTTTCCGCCGCAGGGTAATGCTCCACAGAGAAAGAATCTTGAATCCGGCTTCGGAATACTCTACAATTCAGTTATATTGTCATGCGGAGGAAATCTGAATTGCTGAAATTAGTGGTGTTTACGGTGATAGCGGTTATTATCAAACTTGTTCTTATTACAGGAGAGAAGCGCCGGAATGTCTCCCCCAAACCGGATCCCATGGCTCTGCCTTACAAGGCACACAGAGTGGACGAGCCGAGCTTTGGCTATATTCCGGGCAGGCAGACTTACGACGAAAAAGCAAAACGCTACGTCATCGACTGGAAATACGAATGGGAATATCAGGGGACTACGCACACCATGATGTTCTGCGACAATCCGTTCAGCCAGTGGGAAGACTACCTTACGACTTTCCCTGAGGAGATCGACATCACGATCAATAAAAATACCGGAAAACATTACATCAGCAAGACAGCAAGGGCTGCAAGCAGGAGTTCCCTCGCGAAACTGCTCATATCCCTGTTCCTCAGCGGTGTCATAACGAGCATCATCTTCCTTTTCTGGCACGTCTGAAAGCATCTGAGTTTTGTTGGCTGAAGCCGGAATAAACGACAACTAAAATACGGCCGGTCAGATCACAGTATCTGACCGGCCGTTTTATCTTTTTTTTAATTCAGGAAACCCGGGCTGTTAATCTAACTCCCTTTTGTCCTGAGATGTATGATCCTTATAAACATGACCGCAACTATGATCCCGACGACTATGTAGATATATCTGGCAGTCACATAATTCGCCCCGAGGAATATAACGGCTCCGATGCCGAGAGCATGCCCTATAAATGCGCCTAATCCATACTCATCAAAGAAAGAGAGCGAGACCAGTCCGAGCGACACGCCGGACAAGCCTATTATCCCGCCGATGCACACGATCTGCAGAAGCACTTTCTTGAAGCCTTTGACCACGATGACCGCCTCATTGCCGTATTTCCCCGCACCTATCTTCATGAACAGCACCGCAAGCCCGCATACTATGAGCGCGGCGGCAATAGCGCAGAGTTCGAATGTTACAGGTTCTTTGTACGTTACAGGTTCGCTATGCGTTGATACCGGGCTTCCGGAAGACTGAACCTTCTTCTTTTCTTCCCTCTTTACCTCTTTCTTTTCTTCCTTCTTTTCCTCCGCCTTATGGGGTGTCTGAGCTTCCAGTTCTTTCTTTACTCTCTCATAATCACGGGCAATATATGAAACGTCATAAAGCGTATTTCTTATTTGGGAAACTTCCTCTTTAGCTTTACCAAGCAGCTCAAGGGCCTTTTTGAGATCTTTTTGCACAGAGGCTCCAGTGTAATACTCCCATCCAAGCTTGTACATACAGTCCACACTGCCCTTGTCCACACCTTTCTGCAGCCAGCTCAGCATTCCGCTGTCGTCGTTTGCGGCTCTACAGATATCCGCCATCTGTTTGTAAGCCCCGATACTCCCGGCGTTCAAAGCGGCGTTCGCCCAGTACCTCGCCTTATCCAGATCCTGCTTAATGTAATCCTCACCTTCAAGATACTTATCAGAAAGCATCAGCATTGATAATTTGTCGCCGTTTTTGGCTTTGCTCTCGAGTTCTTCCAGTTCCTCGCGCTCTTCCCTCGGTATATAGTTCGGTCCCAGCATTTTCTCCAAATCCCAGAACATCCGGTTGGCCTTATCCCTGTCATAGATAAATCCGCTGGGTCCCTCATTGTATACCTGTCTCAGCAGTTCAAAGGCCTCATCCAGATTCCGTTCTGTATACTTGCCTTCCAGAATATATGTTGCAAGTTTGTATTGCGCATTGCTGTCATCTTCTTCCGCGCCTTTCCGGAACCATTCAATCGCGCCTCTCGGGTCTCCCTGTCTCTCCAGGATCACCCCCATCTGGTGCGGAGCTCTCCAGCTGTTCATCTCATACGCCTGACTTGCCCAGATCCTTGCAGCTTCCATATTCGGCCTTAAGTTTTTGCCGTTGCTGTACCACTCCGCAAGCTCAAGCATTGCAGATTCGTCGCCCTTCTCCGCTTCGGCTTCAAGCTCATCTATTTTTGCATTTATTTCTTTCGTAGTAAGCTTGGTACCAAGTTCCTTATTGATGTCATACAGAAGATCGTACCCTTTATGTTCCCGTGACTCTTCCAACCAGGCTTTGGCCTTATAGATATCCTTATCCGTACCGTCTCCGGTATAGTACATCTGTCCGGCTGCGAATGCCGCCTGGGAGTGGCCGCTGTCGCCCGCTTTCTCATACCATTTCAGGGCTTCCGCACGGTCTTCATCGGTCCCGAGTCCTTTGTAGAAACACTGACCGACCTTGAACATGGCCCCCGCGTGCCCCTGTTCGGCCGCTTTGGTATACCACTCCAGAGCCCTGGCGTAATCCTGTTTTGTCCCCGTCCCTTTGAAATAGTGCTGGGCCAGTTCAAATTGTGTATCGGGATTTTTCGGATCAGTACTCTCAATCTCCTGAACGTTAAAAACGGTCTCTTCGCTCATAGTCACACCTCTTAACCTGTTCACCTGTTCTTATAGGAATTTCGCGCCGTGATGATCAGTCTAACTTAATTATATAGCCTGGTAGATAAGAAATCGACCGGAAAAGCACTGTCTTCTTGTAAAAATGAGGGGTATAGTATACTATTATTCCGGCAGTGTTTGGTTTACTTTTTTTGCTTACGGGCGCAGGTCAAATCGAATTTCTGTCAATTATTACTACACGCAAAAACGGAGATTATTTGTAAATGAAAAAGATAATTGCACTGTTACTGGCTTTGGCGGTCGTTTTTTCCTTCGCAGCGTGCGGAGGTCAAAGCGCTTCGGACACATCTGTCCCTGAAAAACCGGAACCCTCTTCTGAGCAGGAATCAAGTGCAGAACCGGAGACCTCTTCAACCTCCGATAATGTGTCCGGCTATTTTGTGTTTGATGATGACGGCACGACGGTCACAGGACTGACAGAGGAAGGAATGAAGCAGAAGGTTCTGGTGGTCCCTGCCCAGGCACAGGCATTTTTCGGATTCAGCTTTGACGAGTGCGAAGCCGAAGAAGTCAGCTTTGAAGCGGATCACGACATAGATATCGGAGCGGTGTTCAGCGCTGATTCCAACCTTAAAAAAGTTACCCTTCCCGCAGAGCTTTCCGTGATCCCGGACTCCGCATTCACCCTGTGTGACGGACTCGAGTCCATCGTTATCCCCGCCGGTGTCACCAGGATCGAGGACTGGGCGTTTGATTACTGCGAGAACCTCAAGGAAGTCACTTTTGCCGGCACCAGTTGTGAGGTTATCGGCGAGTATGCTTTCAGCAACTGCGCGTTTGAGGAGATAGTTCTTCCCGAAGGCGTCAAGACCGTCGAGGAGTCAGCGTTCAATTTCTGCGAACAGCTCGTTTCCATCTCATTCCCGTCAACGATCGAAACCATCGCCGGACACGTCTGCAACGGAGACAGCCTCTCTGAACTTCATTTCGCGGCCGGCGCGGAAAATGTCACCATCGATCCCTTCGCTTTCATGACGCGCACGTCTGAGATCACAGTATACATCGCAAAGGATTCCTGGATGGATCTGAATCGGGACAGCTGGTATGTCAATTTCGGCGCAGTGGAGTATGAATGATCCCGGATATCCCCGGAAATAAATACATTACAGTTTTTTAAAGTAAAAGAGATCTCCCGCCCGATCGGGCGGGAGATCTTCTTTTTTTATGATCATTCTGATGTTCGCTGCTGAAATGCAGGTACGCCTTATGTGATCAGTACCCCATTGTCTCGCCGATTATCATAATGCGCATATCCGTTGCCGGCGGACGGCGCTTCATGATGACAGCGACATTGCAGAGTCTCTGCGGGCTCATGCAGTCGGCGCATGTTCCTGTATGGAAACACGGCGTCTCCCTGTTGAGACGCAGGGCATTCGCGGGAGCTGCCACCTCTTCGACTCTCTTTTCGGCAGCCTCTATATCCTTGACTATCTTATTGACTCCGGCAACCACTATGACGTGCTTCGGTCCGAAAACCATTGCCGATACGCGGTTTCCGGTGGCATCCACATTGTACAGCTCCCCGTTCAGGGTCACTGCATTTGAACCGGTAAGGAAATAATCGGCATCCTGCTCCTTATGGCGGAATTCGAGTTTCTCCTCAGGAGTTTTTCCCTTTCCGTGGTCGTATATTGTGCAGTTCCTGGTCTTCAATTCGTCCTGGATATCCATCTGCGCTATCGTCACCGATCCGCCGAATCCCACGCTCGAGCCGTCCTCTATCAGCGAGAGGAGGACCTCTCTCGCCTCAGCGGCCGTCTCATAGTATTCTGCCGGAAACCCGTGCTTTCTAAGCGCCTCAACGGCGCGTTTTCCGATTATCGCGTTGTGTTTCATTACTTCCGCATTTTCCATAAGCCTGGCAATTCCTCCTGTGTGTTTACGATCCCTGTCCGGGAAGTGTTCCTTTCTTATATCATATCACAGGTGCGCCTGACCGTTTTGCTTTTTATTGTTTCAGGGGCTGCGCCTGCCTGCAACCGGGTTCTGGTACGACACACTTCCCCCTGTCATGTTGATCTGTATATACTTTACCGCTATGAGTCCAACAGATGTCCAACATAAAAAAACATCCGCCGCAGCAGATGCCAAAAACACGCCGATGTCCAACCGGTTTATAAATTCGCCGGACTGTTGCCGAAAAGCTCAGCGCAATTTCAGTTTTGATACAGGCTCGCGGTCTTTTCGTCACGTTTTACGAAAGCCCAGAATGCCCGGTTGTCCGTTATAACGGCGAGATCGGTATCCGGTTCGATACTGAAAAAGTTAACATACGAGCTGTAGCCGAACATCTCTTCCCTTCCGTCCATGATCCAGCTTCCCTCACCCTTCTGCGGGGTGACAGACAGGACATGCGCGATACTGCATTCGAGATCTTCGGGAAGCAGCTGCCTCAGCTGCCTGGCGTAGTGCTGCTCTTTGGCATTTCTGTAGGTCCGTGTGTCCAGGACAAGGTAGAGTACCGGTACGGATCCGCAGGCGATGACAAGAGCTGCGCATCCTATCCCGGCGAAAAGCTTGGGGTGGGCATTCATGAACTCAGGACACAGCAGAGCCCAGACCAGGAGGATGACTCCCGTGACCGCAGGCGCTATAAGGGCTTTGCCCAGCGATACCGTGTGGCTTTTCGTAGCCTTGTATGGGTCGAACATCACAAGTTCCGGATTCTCAAGGAGTATATTCCGCTCTTCCGATGTAACTTTTCGCGACATATCTTGTGATCCTCACTGCTTTAAGACTTTTATCTGTGCTTTCGCTTCTCTTTACTCTGCCCTCGGTTATCCCGTTTATGACCCGGGCGCCTCTGAGGAACATCCGTCATCAACCGAATTTGTTGTCCGTGAGTTTATAGAATATGACATAGGCCGCTACCGTTGACAGCTCTATTGCGAGCATCAGCGTGGGGTGACGTGACGGTATATACAGTTCCCCGACGATTGCCGCCGTGAACACGAGCGTAGCTATCCCGATCCTCTTACAGAACTTGTCGGGATCTTTAGGGGTCGGTCCCCTGAGATCCTTTAGTATGCCGTAGTTCTTCTTTACCAGGAGCTGGAAAGAGAGAAACAGCGCCGACAATATGATCACGATCGGCAGAACAACATTCGAGAATAATTGCATTGTTATGTCCCCCTGTTTACGGAACGGATGACCGTCCGGTCATACATTTTGTTACTCTATAACGCTATTATAATATATGCATAGTCGACAGACCATAAATCTGCAAAACGGAAAATCTCCTGTCACTTCTGACAGGAGATTTTTTTGATCTGTGAGTGTTTTTATGCGACTGCGAAAAAGCTGATCAGTCGTCGAAATGCGCGGAGACATCCTTGAGGAAATCTATGATCGTGAGGTGCTGCGGGCACACCGCCTCGCACTGCCCGCAGGCGATGCAGTCCTTCGCCTTTCCTCTTTCTCTTGTAAGAAGCTCGTAGTTCGTGAAGTTGATGGTCCAGCCCTTCTCCTCAAGATCTTCACGCATATCTTCGTTATACAGCGAGAAATACTCGGGGATCGCTATGTTCATGGGACAGCCCTCAGTGCAGTAATGACACGCCGTGCACGGCACGGTGATCTGCCCGTTGATTATTCCGGCTACACGGAAACAGATCTCTTTTTCTTCTTCCGTCAGCGGCCTGAAGTCTGCCATATAGCTGAGATTGTCCTCCATCTGAGCATATGTGCTCATTCCCGAAAGCACCATCATCACGTTCGGAAGAGACGCTGCAAAGCGGATCGCCCAGCTCGGAACAGACATCGAAGGATCCAGGGTTTTGAACAGTTCCGCAGCTTCATCGGGAACGTTTGCAAGCGTTCCGCCCTTCACGGGTTCCATGACAATGACAGGTTTACCGTGCTTTACACATACTTCATAGCACGCTCTGCTGTTTATCCACTCGCTCTCCCAGTCCAGATAGTTTATCTGGAGCTGAACGAATTCCGTCTCGGGATGTTTTGTCAGAATATCGTCGAGCACTTCAGGACGGTCATGGAAGGAGAATCCTATGTGCTTTACAAGTCCTTCCTCCTTCTTGGCGGCAAGCCAGGAGAAGCAGTCGAACTTCTCATAAGTGGGAAGCATTCCCGCCTCGATGCCGTGGAGGAGATAATAATCGAAATATCCCGCGCCGGTCTTCTCGAGCTGAGCGTTGAAAACCTTGTCCCTGTCTTCGAATGAATTGATGAATCCGGCGTGGAGTTTTGTCGCGAGAGTGAAAGACTCTCTGGGGTGACGGGATGTGAGAACTTCTTTAACGGCGTTCTCGCTCGCGAATCCGTTGTACATCCACGCAGTGTCAAAATAGGTGAATCCTTTTTCGAGGAACAGGTCCACCATGCGCTTTACCTGTTCCAGGTCTATATCCGCGGCATCCGCGGAATTCTGCGGAAGTCTCATAAGGCCGAAGCCGAGTTTCTTTTCTGGTATGAAATCCATATACAGTATTATCCTTTCGCTTATCTGTCTGTCTTATCCGAAATATGCTTTTATCTCCTGCATGCGCTCGCTCTGTCTCACGGAGAACGGGCAGCGGCTGTCGCAGTGGCCGCAGCCTATGCAGTCGTCAGCATTCTTTTCCAGCGTTCTGTAGTGCTCCGCCGCCATCGAGTCACCGGCAACAGCGAGATCGTAGTACTTGTTCACAAGTCCTATGTCTATACCGACAGGACACGGCTTGCAATGGTTGCAGTACACGCATTTCCCTATGGCCTTGGGCGGCGCGAACGAGCTTATGACGGAATAATCCGTCGCCTCATCGGGCTGGTCGTAATACGCGAGGAGCGTCTTCACTTCCTCAGTGCTCTGGGCTCCCGGAAGTACGGTGAGTATGCCAGGCTTGTCCAGACAATAGCGTATGCACTGATACCTGGTGAGCGCTTTCCCGAATGGGGACTGATCCGCGCTGAGCAGCTGTCCGCCGGAAAAAGGTTTCATGACGGAGATCCCTATTCCCTCTTTTTCGCAGCGGTGATAGAGCGCGTCGCGCTCGTCCACACTTCCGTTTGCGTACTCTCCCTGACCGTAGTCATAAGCGGGATTCACCGAGAACATAAGCATGTCGATGTCCGCGTCATCCAGTATCCTGTTTATTACCGAAGGCGTGTGGGAGGAAAGTCCCGTGTGCCTGACTACGCCTGCCTTTTTGAGTTCGAGAATGTAATCGTAGATGCCGTTTTTGAGATATGTCTCCCAGTCGGATATCTCGTCCTGGCAGTGGATGAACCCGTAATCGATATAATCGGTCCTCAGTTCTTTGAGCTGTTTCTCCACCGATCTTTTTATCGTATCGAGATCGAGCGACCAGCCGTAGGTTCCCTTCGTGTAATCTGCGCCGAAATGTATCTGATAGAAGATATCCTTTCTGAAGGCGTGCAGCGCCTCTCCGTATATAGGGAAGGTCGTTCCGTCGCCGGCCGCAAGATCGAAGTAGTTGATCCCGCCCTCAGCGGCGCAGTGCAGCGCCCGGACCGCCTCGTCCATGCCGGCTTCGAACATGTACGAGGATCCTATTCCTATCTCGCTTATGCGGTCTCCGGTTTTTCTGTTTATCCTGTATTTCATCTTTAAATCTCTCCGCATTGTAGTATATCAGAGACTCCTGCCGAAGCGGTACAGTTCGTCCCGCTTTTCTTCCGACTTGTTCTTGTCTCCGTTCGCGGTGAAGATCCCCGCGTTCTCAACGCCCCAGTATTCCACTATGGAATGGTAGTACTGCGCGATGGCGGGTCCGTATACGAAGGGACTTCCGGAGCTCATGATGAGCGCGACTTTTTTCACGTTTGCCGGAATGTCGATAGAATATGTCCTGTGTATCGCCGCCTGCAGCTGTGCCGACAGGGTGAAGTAGTATATGGGCGACGCGAACACCACCATGTCCGAACCGAGGATCTCGGGATATATGTCCTGCATGTCGTCCTTCTGCACGCAGACTCCCTTCTCCTTTTCCCTGCAGTACTCGCAGGCCATGCATCCGCGTATGTTTTTGTGAGCGACATTGATGACATTCACTTCATGTCCGGATTCCTGAGCTCCTTTTGAAAAGGCGTCTACCATATCCGAAGTCGCCCCGTTAAGATGGGGACTGCCGTTCAGTACCAGTATCTTCATTTTTTATTCCTCCGTGCTGATCGTTATAGTTACGTCGCCGTTCCCGAGGAGGGCTTTCATTCCCTCTGCGTCACGGTCCTCAATATGACCGAGCCTTGTGTACGCCCATGAGTTCTGTCCGTAGAATACGACTATCTGATTGCCCGAATACAGCACTATATCTCCCGCGGCTGTCGAGGTCTGCACGTCATCCGACGGGAGCCTTGAGCCGATGGGACCGACCTGCTCGAATCCGCCGTACATCGACATCGATATCGTCAGAGGTACATCTTTGCACAGTTCTCTCAGAGCGTCGACCGATTCGTTCTCTTCCCATTTCACTTTAACTTCCGTCTCGCCTATCGTCATTTTTAGCGTCATTTCCGTATTCTTCCTTTCTGTCTCTGCCGGCATTTCCGGCGCTGTCTGCGAAGCTGTCTCTGTTTCCGGCGATTCGTTCTCTGCCGCAGGTTTCGGGTGTTCAGCGCCGCAGGCGGAAAACATGACCGTCACCAGAAGCGCAAGAACGATAACTCTTATGATCTGTTTCTTCACGGCGTCACACCCGTCCTTTGTTCCTTTTCCGTCCGGAACAGGAGGTAATCCAGGCTGTCCAGCGCTTTCTGATACTCATGGATCGTGCTGAGAAGTTCTTTTCTGTGGGATCTCAGGATAGAGATCATCATCCGGCTCTGTCCTTCTCCGGAGAGCGCCATGCACCGCTCGCTCAGCTCGTCGCTGCATTTTGCATCAAACAGATTCTGCCTTAAGCATTCCGCTTCGTTGTTCGCCGAAGCCATACCTCTCTCCCTCCTTTTCCGCGTCTTTTTATCTATCTACAGAAAGAATAATCCGGCTTCTCAGCAATGTCTAATAGTTATATTGAATATTTAGTTATTCTTTTTTAGAATATCTATAGGATAGCGGCTACATGCTGCGGAAAGCGGGGAGAAAGCATATGGAGATACGCGTACTGAGATATTTTCTCGAGACGGCAAGAGAGGAAAACATGACGAGAGCTGCAGAGCGACTTCACGTCTCTCAGCCGACCATGTCAAAGCAGCTCAAAGAACTGGAAAACGAGCTTGGCGCAAAACTGTTCACGAGATCGAACTACAGCATAAAGCTGACGGAGGCCGGTATGCTGCTCAAGGAGCGCGCGGAGGATATACTGTCACTCGTCGATAAGACCGAAGCGGAGTTCAGGTCGCTTGAAGAGGTGAACAGCGGAGATATCTACGTGGGTGCTCCCGAATCCGAAGCCATGTCGCTGTTCGCCGAAGCCGTGAGGGACCTGCAGCAGCTTTATCCCAGGATCCGCTGTAACATCTACAGCGGAGATCTCGAGTCTGTCTGCGACAGGCTGGACAAGGGACTTCTGGATTTCGCGATGGTCATGAGTTATGTGGATCTCTCAAAATACAACTACCTCAAAGTTCCCGCCGAGGACACGTGGGGACTGCTCATGAGAAAAGACGATCCCATAGCGAAAAAAGGAACTGTATCCGTACGCGATCTCAAAGGTCTCCCACTCATCTGCTCAAAGCAGTGGACCGACCAGGAATTCCCTCAGTGGTTCGGACGGGGGGTGGGCGACGCGAACATAGTGGCCACCTACAATCTCGCATTCAACGGTTCGGTCATGGTGAAAGCCGGGCTCGGCTACGCAGTCGTACTGGATCACCTTATAGACACAGGTCCCGAAAGCGGACTCGTATTCCGTCCGCTTAAAGATGTGCCCCGACTCCAAATGTATGTGATCTGGCGGAAATACCAGACATTCACTCCGGCGGCGGAGATCCTGATGAATATGCTTAAGGAAAGATTTCTCTAAGATGTAGTTTCTGAAAAGCCGAATTGATAACAATACCTGTTAATTTCTCCACTAAATACAATATAATTGTATTTGGAGGAGAAAATATGATAATTACTACATCTATGCTCAAGGAGCACTACAGCTCATATGCCAACCCCATGGATAAGATCAAGCGCGATGCACAAAGCGGCATTCTGTTCCGGATCAACAGGGGACTGTACGAGACAGACAATACTGTCGACCCGTATTGTCTGGCTTCTTCAATACTATCCCCGTCATATCTAAGCTTTGACTTTGCATTGTCTTACTATGGGTTGATTCCCGAAAAAGTCGTCTCTATAACATCTGCTTCACTGAATGTCAGAAAAAACAAGACTTATGTAAATGCCTTCGGCAGGTACGAATTCAGCGATATCCCGGCGAGTGTTTTTTCCGAGGGACTGACATATTCCGAGAACGGCAGTTACGTCGTCAAGATAGCCACTAAGGAAAAAGCGATCTGTGACTCGTTGTACAAGTGGAGAGTTGTTAACAGTATTAAGGGGTTAAAGGAACTGCTTTTCATTGACAAAAGAATTGACGAAGCAGAATTTGCCGAGTGCGATTTTGATCTGATGTGCAGATTGGCCGGTCTGTATCATAGGACGAATCTGATACTCCTGAATAAACTGATCAGAAAGGAATATACTGATGGACAGCGCAATTGAGGCAATGCTAAGCAGATATGATCCCCGCAACAACTCCGAGAGAGAAAAATGCTTTGAAGGAGATCATTCAGGAGATCGCACTTGCAGGATTATCCCGGGGAGGATTCTTTGATCGTGCAGCTTTTTACAAACAAGGCGAGAATGCCCGTGTTTTCAAACATGGGATGAATCGCCGGATCAACGGGAAATGATGCTCGTATTTTTGATCATCATATCAAATTTGAGTCTTTATTCTGCCTTAGTAATATGATATAATATCTTCAACGAAAGATGATGTCGGCGGCTTCTACCGCAAGTGAATGGGGAAATAATAATCAAACTTATCAACTCATCTTCGGATGAGTTTTTTGTTTTTTAGAAAATGAACAAGACAGATAAAAACCTGAAGATCAAAGAGACAGGCAAAGCAACAAGGATGCGTCACAAGGACATGGACTGCCGTGTCTTTGAGGTAAAAGTCGTCCGGTCAAAAATGTCCCGCTCGCAGAAGAATGATGTCAACACGCTTTTCCGTGAAGCCAAATGGTTTCGCAATGCCTATCTTGCG
>JAFWEV010000102.1 GCA_017512745.1 Oscillospiraceae bacterium | reverse complement strand
TGATGGCGATCATAATGATGACTCAGTTTGTTCCTTTCGGAGCATTCGCAGAAGAGATGGAATCTGCGGAACCGGAAGTCATCCAGGAAACAGTGATCGCAGAAGAGATCCCGGCGCCCGAGATCATCCAGGAGCCGGTCCAGGAAACAAAAGCAGAACCGGCAGTCCAGGAAGTTCCGACAGACATTCCCGCAGAAGTTTCTGCGGAGGCACCGGCAGAAGCACCGGCACAAGAGCCGGTCATTGAAGAAGCTCCCGCAGAGGAAGCCGTCAAGGAAGATATAATCGAAATTGCTCCCGCGGAAGAAGTCAAAGAAGAAACGGCTGCAGAAGAGACTCCAGTGATCTCAGAAGAAATTGCTTCTGCTGAAGAGTTCAAAGAGGAAGCTTCCGTGATCTCACAGGAAGCAGAAGTTGCAGAAGAAGAGATCGCAGAAGAAGCATCTCCCGAAGCCGAGGAAATTACTGCAGAAGAAACAGCAGTTTTCGAAGATGAGATCTCAGAAGAGGAATCGGCAGAGGAGATCGCATCTGAAGACGAAATCGATGAAGAACTCATTGACGAAGAATCCGAAGAAGAGTCCGAAGAAGAAATCGAGGAAGAACTTGAAGCGGAAGAAGACGAGGAAGAAGAGATCCTCTACCCCGCATTCTCATTCTCAGGTTCCACCGGCAGCATGACGGTCATCATCAACGCTCCTGAAGGAGCACTTCCCGAAGGTACGACCGTACGCCTCTTCCCCGTATCCGCAGCAGCGGTTGAGGGAACAGTCAAGGCTCTTGCCGGAAATGGCATGGAAGTTATCGAAGCTGTTGATATCACCTTCTTCGATAAGGACGGAAACGAGATCGAACCGAACTGCGACATCTCAGTGACATTCGTATCATCAGAGATCGCAAAAGGTGAAGACATCGGCATCGTTCACATCGCCGACTCCGGAGCGAGCGAGATGATCTCCTCAAGTGTCTCTGGATCCGCAGCATCCTTCAGCTCTGACAGTTTCTCCACATATGTGGCAGTCAAGGCAGCGGCATCACCGACACTCAAACTGACATTCAACTTCCTGCAGTGGAACGAGAACGGCGAGTATGCAGTCGTAAAGACATACACCCGCTCTGTCTCATCCGGCGGTACAACAACACAGTTCACATTGACAACGGTAAAGGGCTATATCACAGTAAAGAGCGCGACAGTTGACGGAATAGCTTACAAATTCGCAGACTCCTTCATCTATGAAGACGGTTCCGATGTAGTATTCCCCCTCAAGCTTACATACGCTGAGGCAGCAGCCATCTGTGGTGAAGCAACGACCGCGACAGTAAATGTTTACGCAAAATACGTTCCTGTAAGAGCCGACGTCACATACACGATAAACGTTTCGGACATAAGGCAGGCAAACGGCACGGTAAAGACAGCCGTCAAGACCGGCACTCTCAGTGACGGAGACGGATCCGGCGTCTCAAAAACCACTTTCCAGAGTCTTACGGGACTCAGACCGAATACAAGCTCCTTCTCATACACAGGATACAAATATACATACACAGGCGACTGGGTATTTGAAGACGGAACACCTGTCGATTTCAGCAGCACCATCTGGTTCTATAACAAGGAAGGCGAAGACGGAAACAACAAATATTATCTCGATGAAGACCTCGTGTGGAATATCAAGCCTGTTTGGGAACAGACAATGATCCAGGGACTCGATTACTTCTACATTGACAACATCTCCACAGGCTCAGGCTCATGGAGCAACGCGGACGCATTCGCGTACAGAAGTGAATTCGGATCTCTCACGCACACATTCAAGGATCCTTCCGACTACACACCTGCCCCGCACTACAGGTTCCTCTACTGGCAGAATGATGACAGCGGAGAACAGTTCGAAAAGGGCGACTCCTTCACATACTATGTGAATTCAGGTCTCCCGGCAGGAACAGTAACGACAGTCACGATGCACGCCGTATGGCAGCCTTCAGTCACAGTCAACTACTATGTTGACGGTTCACTCGAAGACAAGACCATGGACATTCTCGTAAACACAGTCGAAAACTTTGACAGCATCGCAGTATATGATTTCGTACCGGAATACGAAGGAGCAAGATTCCTCGGTTGGTACGATGAAGACGGCAACCTCCTCTCGGAAGACGCAGTCTTCTCTGCCCCGGAGATCACAACTGAAAAAGTCGAGCAGTACATCGAGAACGTATACGCAAGATTTGAGACAGACTATACGATTGAGCATTTGCTCCAGCAGATTGACGGAGAGTTCGTACTCAATGAGGATGCCACCGATGACCTCACAGGCATTATCGGCGAGACAGTGACAGCAGAGCCGAAGGAATTCGAAGGTCACACATTCGATGAGGCCATCGACGGAACGATCAAGGAAGACAAACTCCACATCGGAACAGTCCTTAAGCTCTACTACACGAGAAACTCCTATACAGTAACATACGTCTATGAAGGCAGTGTCATTCCCGCAGGCGCGGAAGACATGATCCCCAATGAAGCGACATACCTCTTCGAGGCAGAAGTTCCAGCAGCCAAAATTCCCGCAGTGGCAGGATACACATTCTCCGGCTGGAACGGCGAAGTTTCCCAGATGCCAGCAAACGATGTGATCGTAACAGGCAGCTGGTCTGCAAATACCGACACAGCTTACAAAGTTGAGCACTACACGGAGAATCTTGACGGATCCTTCACACTTGCAAACACAGACAACAATATCGGCACAACAGATACTGAAGTCACTGCAAAAGAGAGATCCTACGAGGGATTCACACTTGACAGAAGCGTTGAAGGCACAGTCGAAAAAGGCATCGTAGCCGGCGACGGAAGCCTCGTACTCAAACTCTACTACACAAGAAATACCTACAAAGTGACATACGTCTACACAGGTTCTGTTCCCTCCGGAGCACCCACAGTCCCGGCAGAAACAGCATATAAGTTCGGTGAGACAGTCACAGCGGCAGGCGCAGTATCCATGGACGGATATACATTCTCCGGCTGGTCCAGAGAAGGCACATTTGAAATGCCGGCAGAAGACGTCGAGATAAACGGCAGCTTTACGGAGATCATCCCCGAACCGGCTTCAGATCCGGAACCCGCATCAGAAGATCCGGCTCCCGCTCCGGCACCCGCACCTGTGGTCCCGACAATCAGACCGACACCGGTACAGCCGACAGAATCTGATCCGGAACCGACACCTGTTGAAGTTATCGACAATCCGACACCTCAGGCTCCTGTCACACCGGCAGAACCCCAGATAATAGTGGATCCGGAACCTCCGGTGGCACCTCCAGCACAGAGAAGCGCATGGGCGCTCATCAACCTCCTCTCCGCAATCGCCACCTGCCTTGTAGGCCTCGGCATGATCATCACATTCTTCAAGAAGAAGGATGATGAGGACGAGGAAGAAGAGAATAAGGAAAAGGCAGCATCCTCCAATGAAGAGGAAGATGAAGACGACGAGAACAAGAGAAAGAAGAGCAAGTTCTTCGGACTCATCCCCGCAATCGCTTCGGTCATAGCATTCATCCTCACAGAGAACATGAGAAACCCAATGGTCCTCACAGACAAGTGGACGATCATGATGATCATCATCCTCCTCGTAAACGCAGTTCTTGCATTCCTCACAAGGAACAAGAAGGACGACGAAGAGGAAGAGGAGGAAAAAGCAAACGCCTGATCTCTCTTTATAAAAATTCAATAGGATAACCCGAAGGACAGTTCCTCCAGACGTATTGATCTTAAGGAACTGTCCTCTTTCTTTTTTATTCTTTTTTGCTCTGAGATAAGGCTAAAGCCATATCAGGCGGACTGACAAAAAACGCAGCATATAAATATTATCTCTGTGTTTTTTCTTATCTGACGATCTTGTATTTCTCCCAGTCTTCTCTGGTGAGTATATTGACCTCATTATCTTCAATGGTGTCCATAAATGTCTCATATTCCGTGAATCTGTAATGCTTAAACCCGCATTTCTCCTGAACTCTCGCGGACACAGTATTCCTGAGAAAGTGTCCACAAAAAATACAGTCGAGGCCTTCTTCCTCGAAGAGATACCGTATGACTTCCTTTACGGCTTCGGTCATCAGGCCTTTGCCCCAGCACTCTTTTGCGAGGACATAGCCTATCTCCCTACATCTGAGGCTGTTGAACTCAGGGAACTGTTTCTCGTCGTACATGTCTATGCCTAGAGAACCCACTGCTCTTCCCTCATATTCGATGCAGAAGGTGCTCTTTGAATCCATGAACATCCTGAGGATCTTTCCGGATTCTTCTATGTTTTTGTGCGGAAGCCAACCCGCCATCTGCCCAACTCCGTCGACTGAGGCGTACCTGAAGAGATTCTCAAGATCGTTTTCCCGCCACGGGCGGAGAATGAGACGCCCGGTTCTGAGCACTGTATTGCTGATATCTATTGTATAGTTCATGTTTTTCCCCTATTCCGGCAGATATCTATCGATATCTGATACGGAAAGCCTGTACACTGAAAGTTCCCCTTCTGCTGTGCATTTAAATCCGTATTTTTCCGCTATATGCCGTGTTGTCTCCTGTTCCGGATCACATTCGATGACCGCGTCTTCATTGAGATCCCGACACATCTTGAGCATCAGTTCCGTGAGGCGGCACGCATATCCTTTTCCCCAGGCGCTCCTCTTAAGGATCCACCCTATCTCCATGCTGGTATCATCGAACGGATGAAATACGCAATAGCCTATAAAATCACCGCTCGCTTCCGCGGCATAGATGAGCGGATCGCCAGCAAGACCTGCAGAACACAGAAAACTCTCTGTCTTTTTCCTCGAATACGGCGCCTCAATATACTGCATGACCTCCTCATCCGAGAGAAGGTCATACAGGTCATCTAAGTCATTTTCAGTCATTTTTCTGATTCGGATATCCATAAGCCGCTTTATAAAAACACAGGTGCGTAGCGTTTATATGTGTATCAGTATCTCAATGTTTTTTTCGCCTTCAAAATTGACAGCAAATACTCTTTTTCCGACAGGCAGAAGTACCTTTTGAGTCCTCGAAAACGAGGGACAGAGAGCTGCCCAGAATTGTAGTCTTGATGGAGGCGGAGATATTTACGGGGGATCTCGATTTGTCCGTAAAAGAAGCCCTTGAAGCGATCATCCTGTTCATCTCGACAGTGAGGCCGTCATTTCCGTTCGCGAGAACTATGGCAGTGGCGGCGTCCAGAGACTGAAGCGTCACCGCTCCCTCGGGATAATCAGCAGTAGTGAGATTATAGTTGATCTCATCCGTTATATCCTTCATCTCGTTCTCTCTGAGTCTCACAGTAAATCTTCTGATCATCATGCCACCTCATTTCACTATGACAAGTTTGCTCTTCTTGAAGCGGACACAGTCCGCATCTCTCTGCTGAAGCTCGTTCTTTATATTGTATGCGTCCGCTTTTTTGAATATGCCTATATACGCGGCGATGAAATCTATGGGCAAGTGCTGGAGCAGCGCATTTGCCCATCTGTACTTGGGTTTGGGCGTCCTGAACACGCAGACCGATTCCGGGAAACTCTGAGTTTTGGAATCCGTCACCACCATCACGGGTCTGTTGATGGCATCCATTACTCCAACTGTCTCAACATCTCTTGAGAAAGATCTCGACGACTCGTTTGCAACGAGCACTGTCGCCATGCTCTTCGGTCTTCTGTTGAAGAAACTTATATGACACCAGTCCTCGGCATCGTCATTTGATGTGATCGCACCGAAGGACTCTACCATCTTGGCAGAACCGAAGAACGCAGTCGCAAACTCCTGTTCCTCAGATACAAAGTCCATGACGTCGAATCCGCTCTCTTCCCACTTCTCAGCCAGCAGGAATGCCTGTTCGTCTATCTTTTCCACCACATCGTCAGTGAATGACTTGGCATAGTCGACAGCGCCCTGCCGTTGTTCCATTGCTTCTTCCATAGTGAGGTATCCCTTGCAGACATTTATATAAAGCCCAAACATCATGACAGCATATGCGCCTGCGATATATGAAGTCATGCCGGGACACTCCTCGTCCGTTATCCCCGGTTTGTAGTAGTTCTGGGGAACGTTCAGTCTCACAGCATATTTTGCTATTTTTGCGAATTCACTGGCCTCATTATCTGTAAAGGCAACCGACTTGCCGCCAAGCTCATTCATCCTTGCAAGCGCCTCTCTCGGTCTTACCGGACTTCCCGTGATAGAAACGGCGCAGACGAGGCTCTTTTTCGCCTCTTCCGGATCCCATCCGGAGTAAGTGTTGAGGTATCTTGTAAATTCTATATTCCTCATTGCCTCCGCATGTAGGAACGGGTACTTTCCCCCAGTGTGCGACAGTTCATTGCTGAAGCACGGCTGTGCGGCAATACCTATGCAGTAGGAGTCTCCGCAGCCCGTCAGATATATGTGCTCTATCTCCTTCATATCCTCCGCGGGGACTTTGGAAGCTATATACTCGAATGTGAATGTCTTGCTCATGGACAGCACCGTCTCGGCGGCATTCCTTATCTGTGTGAGCAGAGCGTTATCGTAGTCCTTATATGTCATGATCGTCACTCCTTGTCCCCTATTACGGCGATGTTTACTTTTCTGTGCCTCGGTCCGTCGTATTCCATCAGGAAGAAACTTAGCTTGCCATCTGTGAGCGGCACACCGTTCTCTATGATTGCGGTGATCGTATTGCCGAACAGAGCGCACTTTATATGGCCTACCGCGTCCTCGGGAGTCTCCTGATGGATGAAATCTATTCTTCTCGGGAGCAGTCTCTCCAGTTCCTCATTAAGGTCATCCATCACCTCGGGGCAATGTCCCGTAGTACCCATGATCCCTGCGGTGGAATGCGGGACTTCCATAGTGACTATTCCGTTCCTTATCCCGCTGTTCTTAACGACTTCCTTCATCCGGGGAGTTATGTCATACGATCCCTGGCCGAAGTCGGTGAACAGTTTTATAGTCTCTCTGTAATACATTTTCTTTTTCCTCCCTTAGACCAGTTCGATGTTTCCGGATCTTATTCTCATCTCATCCACGGTGTTTTCCTGGCTGAACTCATCCATGTCGTGACGGAATTGAGGGATCCCGAGCAGTTCTTCTATATATCCGGCAGTCATATCGAAGGCAAAATGCTGCATGAGAGGATTGAGCCACGGGTACTTAGCCTTCGGGAATGTCATAACATGGAACGTTTCCGGTAACTCCTCTTCCGGCATATCCGTCACTACCATGCAGGGACTCTCCAGCTGTTCTACAGCCCACATAGTCTCTTTAAGTCTTCCGTAAGACGGAGTGTCCCCGTTTGCCACTACCACCCTTCCTATATTGGGAGAATCCTGGATAAAGTAGTTTATATGGCACCAGTCCTCAGAGTCGTCGTACGTCGTATATCCACCGTATGTCTCAAGCACTTTGGCAGAGCCGAAGAACGCAGTGGCGTAGTCGCCGTAATCACCTATAAAGTCTATTGCCTTCATATCCTTGAATATCTTTGCAACTTCGAATGCCTTGTCTCCTATGTCTTCCATGACGTTCTGGCAGGTTTTCGCGTATTCGAGGATGGAATCGCGCATCTCGAAAAGTTTTTCCTCCGGGATATTGTTCTTGACTCTTCCCATCCTAATGGCGAGAGCCATCAGGGCGACCAGAGAGCCATTATAGCTGTTTGAGCCTGGTCCGTATTCCCCGTCTTTCGGCAGACCTATATGAACGACATGTCTTGCGGCTCTTCCTACGGGAGAATCCGGATTATCCGTGACAGCGAGAGTATTTGCGCCGTTCAGATCCGCGCGCTTCAATGCTTCTTCCACTCTCGATACCGTTCCGGAAACAGAGATGCCGATGACGAGAGGAGAATTGTTGGCGTAGCCGAAGGCTCGCCTGTCCATATTGCGGCTCACTTCTATGCATCTCATAGCCCTCACGGGTACTTTCACCATCTCCTCAAAGAGAGGCTTTACGGCCAGCGCCGCGCAGTAGCTGTCGCCGCATCCCGTTATGATGATCTCGCGCGTATCGAATATCTCCCTCATTGTGAGAGCGCTCCAGCACTCGCCCACGTGATTGAATACAGTCTCGATGACATCATATGCCGTCCTGGCCTGTCTCACCAGCGATGTGTCGAAGTTCTCTCTTGTGACTTCACTCATATCTCTTTACCTCCCTGCACGGATAAGTATTTGTCTACAGTTTCTCTGCATTTTGCTTTGAGATCCTCATCTATATACGGGATGAGTCCGTTATATGAGGCGTTGACCGATGCGGCGACCGCTCCCATATATGAGGCTCTTAAGGGGTCCATCCCCTCGGTGTCCGCCATGAACACTGCTGCCGTGCTTATGTTCCCGCACCCCGTGGGATCCAGTGATCCGAAGTCCGTGATCATCGGGGAATAGTACTCTTTGCCGTCTTTCACAAAGTAGGCTCCCCTCTCTCCCATTCTGAAGAACACGGGACACTTAAACGACTTTATGTACCTGAGAGCCTCTTCCTCCGTCTCTATCTCGGGGATTATCTCTTTGAGTTCTGCGAGCGACATTGAGTAATAATCGAGATAATTGTCTGTAACTTCCTTTATATATGCCGGGATATCTATGTCTCCCAGATCCGTGTGATCTATCTCGTAACCGACCTTAAGGCCTTTCTCCCTATACGGCTGGAGTTTCTTGAGCATATCTCTCACATCGCAATGGATTATGTGGATGGCGAGATCGCTCATATCTCCATTAAGGAACGGCTCGATTAATTCGAACTGCGGGAGGTCTGGACAGACAAGACTGTCCTCCGCTCTCGCCATCTCATGGACTCCGTCCTCCCTGTAATAGAGGTCGAGAAACGTCATGTGTTCTGTTATCATCTTTATCCCGTCCCATGGATAACTGTTTCTGTTCATCCACTCAGCATAATAGTCGTCGTAATCTTTGCCCGTATAGCATGCGAGCGCACATCTGTCGTTAAATAGTTTTATTCCCGTGAGAGCATATGCGGCGCCGCCGCCCAAAGACACTCTCAGAGGAGCGCCGTCGTCTGACAGTACGCGGTCGATTATCAGGGAACCACTTATAAGGTACTTTCTCATGTATGGAACACCTCACGTTATCCGATCTTCTCAAAG
The DNA here is from genome assembly GCA_017512745.1 of Oscillospiraceae bacterium. Taxonomy (GTDB): domain Bacteria; phylum Bacillota; class Clostridia; order Oscillospirales; family Ruminococcaceae; genus RGIG5675. Next base: position 10,770 of record JAFWEV010000102.1, on the reverse strand, counting down.
ATATATCCAGCCACTTTGAGTATACACCCCGAAAAGAAAAAGCCAATGTGAGATTTAACATCGGCTTATTCCACAAGATTTATTCTGTTTTTTATATGTCCGGTCTTCTTGTCCTGTAATTCATCGGGACCTCAGAACGTCTTCTCAGCCTCTTCTATATGCTGCCGAATTGCGGTCTCGTTCTCAAGACAGTATCCGTATGCCTTTTCCATGTAATCGGTGATGTGAGTGTCTTTATACAGTTCCCGCATCGTATCCAGGACCGGTTTCCCGCGGATGATCATATCCTGGAAATATCCGTAGACACAGCCGCCGTTCTCGCGGGGGTAGTACGGATTGATCTCAGCCAGTCTTCTGTCGTCCATGATGCTCTCGACGACCATCTCGCTGAGGATCCATTTCAGGGAAGGTATGTCATATTCCGCATAACTGTCGCCGAAATGCTTATTCCAGATATAGAACCAGATATAGTGGATGACCTCATGGATCGACATCCCTAGAGCACCGCGTTCACTGTTCTTATAGAAGATATCGAAATACCGTTCCTCCAGAAATCTCGGGTACACGGGATTGAGGCATATATTGCCGACCAGGTCATTGAAGATCGCCCTCGTGTCAATTTCAAAAGCCTCAGACAGAGCATCTTCGATCTGTTCATGGTGTTTCAGAAAATGGCTATTATAGATATCGACTTTGTGATCGATTTCAGGAAGAAGATCATCCCATACACTTTTCAGCTCTTCTGTGAGATATTCCTTCTTCCCGTCACGAGTCACGGCATCTATTTTTTCTTTCTTGAGTTGCGGAAAGAAATATATCAGGGCATCAGACCAGTACGGAGTCGTGTCATCCTCCTGAAACAAAAGAATGCTGTCAACAGAGTGTTCGAATCCGGGATTCTTATAGGTAACTCGCATCTCACTTCTCCTTTGCCGACAGGTATTGATATGATTATACATCCCGAGACGTAATATCGATCACAGACTCAGGACATTTCTATAAATACGACCCCGTATTCCTTATCTGGTTGTATATTGTCATAATCCTGTATTTTCATCCTGGGATACTGTTGATTCATTTTTACAAGGTCACTGCCCGTACATTTCCATGCAAACGAGCCCCAGTCGACCTGGACCTCATCGCAGAGATTTATTCTCGCCCAGCCGATGAAAGCAAGCCAGTTATCGAACTGTATTTTCATGTTTTTCTCCAGAACGGAAAACGGAGACATCTCTGCGCCGTTCCACACTTCTCTTCCCTCACTGGATATCTCACCGTAGTAGATGTTATAGATCATTTCATTTCCTCCCCGATCTATTCATATCATCATTCTGTGCAGAGAATACAGCATGCAGAAATATCCTGTCTCCATTACTATTCCCGAACCTGCGGCAGCCGCAGCGCACGTGATGCTCCCCATACCCGCGATGCTCTTCTCCTCGATGCTTATCACTAGCGGAAGACCGGTATCCGTAAAAGCCAGTTTTTTTGAAAATGACCCGTCAGCAAAGCGGAAGCCCTCATCAAATAGAAAACCTATGAGCTCCTGCCGCTCTTTTCCTGATGACGTCCTCACATACAGCTTCTCACCGTTAATAAATCTTTCCGCGATCTTATCCGTATCGATCCTCATGCTTCCATCCGGATATTCAGCTTTGCAAATCATGACGTCTTTCTCCTTTTCATATTCATTACTCTTCCCTGCAATTTAAGTATATATACAGATGTTCGGGAACGGTATCAAGCCGTACTTTATATGTCACGGTCGGATCAGCACGGAATAATAAAAAACCGGGACATCTTGTCCCGGTTACTCAAGTTTAAATGAATAAATGTCGCATCTGCCTTTTATGACTTCTATCTCTATTATTCTGTCCTCTGACTTAAGCAGTACTTTTCCGTCGATTACCTCATTGCCGTTGACGCTTAAGGTTGCCTCACCCGCATAATCTATGCTGATCCTTTCCGTTTCCTTGAGATCGAAGTACCTGTATACGGCTTTTGTGCCCTGTTTCATATCCGCAAGATACAGCCGGTCATCTCTCTGGGTGATCCTCGGTTCCCGCTGTTGTTTTCCGATACCCAGCCGGATCGGTTTAGGAGTGATGAGGTTACAGCAGAGTCCCGCATTGTATGTTCCCTTTCCCTGCAGGTCACCTTCAAAGGCGCCGGAAGTCGTCATCTCCACCTGTCTTATATATCCGGTCTCGTCTATCTCGATCTTCTCACAGCAAGCCTGGCGGGAAAAATCCGTGTTGTTAGTGCACCTGTGATAGAACACATAGTACTGTCCGTTTATCTCCTCTATGCACCCGTGGATCGTCGAAGAGTTGTTCTTCCTCACGGTGTTTCCCCCGTATCCCAGGTCACTGTTCGAGATTATGACTCCGCGGTATTCGAACCCGTGATCAGGATACTTCGATGTGGCATAGGCGAGTTCGTTGTTTTGTCCGGAAGAATAGACGAGATAGAAGAGATCTCCGAATTTTCTTATGGATGGCGCTTCATAGAAAGGATGTTTGTAAAGTGCGCTGTTTCTGTCTGCAGTGGTCATGCTGTCCAGCACCGCCTTCGGCTTATCTTTTACCGTCAGCATATCGTCTTCGAGTTCCGCGAACCCGCAGGACAACACCGACGGTACCGCGCTCCTTATCATCTCAAGACTTCTGTGGGATATTCCCGAGAGCACCCGGTCATATACCGGCTTCCAGAGCTTGCTGCGGAAGTCTCTTCCGAGTCCCCAGCCCCAGTAAAGATATATTCTGCCGTTATCATTGAGTATGGTCGGATCATTTGTGAGGAAATCTCTGACTATGGTGCCGTCTTTGTATTTAACATCTCCGAGATATTCAAATGGACCTGCGGGATCATCTGACACTGCAACGGAAACAGGTCCGAAATTCTCAGTATTCGGTCCCATCGCACAGTAATAAAGATAGTATCTGCCGTCATTTCCTCTCACACAGTCAGGCGCATAGAAGTCGACCAGCTCCCCATTTATGCTGTGCGGATCCTGAGCCTTGAGATATGATTTCCCATGATAAGTCCAATTATTCAGATCATTAACATCAGCGGAATAGACCACATAGTCATCAATGCAGAATCTTTTTGAATCAGGTGCATCGTGTGATCCATAGAGATACACTCTGTCACCGAAGACGTGAGCTTCCCCGTCAGGTACATATTCATTCAGCGGCAAAAAAGGATTACTCATATACTTTTAACCTTTATCAACCAAACATCGTTTGTGTTTAATGAACAATCAATAATCGTCTTTCCGCCAGCAGTACTGAACGGAAGTATTTCCTCCTGAAGAAATGTAGCTGTCTTTATATCTTTAACCTGTTCTCTTGTCAGATTGTCAGGAGATCCAAGTTCTGCCCACATCTTCTTTGGGTTACAGTGCCCGTCATCGATTTTCATTACTGATACAGTTTCAGCCTCAAAATCAAGTTCAAATGTTGCAGTGTGACCGTTATTTTCCCGATAATCACTGCTTTGAGCTGTAAGCAGTATCTGAATGTCCTTTCCGTCTGTGAAGACACCATAGTCGATGCTGTCGTCTTTATCTGATTTCAATCTTTCAGGATACAGCTGACTGAGCATCTTGAACGCCCAGAAATTAGGTTTTGGTATGCCGTCATTGGATATGATCCCGAAGGAGCCGACGAACGGTCTTGGCAGCATGAACTGTTCCTCAAACAGATCACTGCAGCACCAGAACATATAACCCGCAAGTCTGTTATTGAGATCCAGACAGCTTTTAACAATGAAAGCTGCGGAATACTTTTCATCATGAACCGGTGACCCGAAAACGGCCATTGAGTTCCATTCCGTGATCATCAGCGGTTTATCGCCAACTTTTTTCAGGGCTTTATGATCCATCTGCGCCAGAGCGCCTTTTGTCCATTTTTTCCAGTCCTCGGGCAGGCAGAACATATCAGTCATCGTTTCACTGAGTTTTTTTCCGTTTTTTACAGCCTCTCTGGAAGACATGAACATATGCTTTATATTCCCGAGGTTAACGAAATTCCCAAAAGCGTCCCCGGGATAGTGATGCGTAGTAACAAAATCACACGGCACATCATTTTTCCTACAGAAATCGAGAAATTCCGTGAGCCACCTGCATGCACTTGTCGAAGGGCCTCCGACACGCAGATCACCGTCAATGCTTTTTACGGCTCTTGCTGTTGCCTCATACAGTCTGAAGTAATCTTTCTGCTTCCCGTCAAAGAAACAGTTGAGATCCGGTTCGTTCCAGACTTCAAAATACCAGCTTTCTACCTCTTCCTTTCCATATCGGTCAAGCAGGAATTCAATGAATGAGCGGATGTATTCCGACCATTCATCAAGAGATCTTGGCATGGTGATGTTCGGATTATAACGCAATCCGAGTGTTTTACCGCTGGCAAGGGCTGACGGCATGAAACTCATTTCAACAAACGGCTTCACACCGCATTCCAGGAGATTGTCATATATATCGCCAATCTGACGGAAATTGATCTCCCTTATCTTCTTATTCCCGGGAACACTCTTGAACATACGGCAGTCGCTCATTCGCTGATATGTCAGCATATCATCATCGAATACGCCGTGACATCTAATATATTTTATTCCCAGCTCATCATGCGCAATCTTTATGTGGCTCAGAACATCTTTTCTGTGCAGGAGATATGCATGATCGTTACCGAGCCCCAGCTGCCACGAATAATCTGTTTTTGTCGTTTCAGCATTTCTGCTTATTCTGATAGCCATGATATTATCTACTCCGGTTTATTTCCGTAATTTGACCGGTATTCATTCCTTAATTTGCCATACGTTGCTTGCAAAGATAACGTTAAGTACATCTGCTGCGCAGAATTCCAGATCCTTCCTATTTATCTCTTTCTCGACGAAAGCCTTCTTAAGGTCTTTCTTAACATTGCTATCGCCCGGCATAATGAGACCGTTGCGCGCCTTTATGCACTTGATGTTGCCGTCGCTCTCCACCTTTGTTGCGCCCCAGTCGGTCATTACAAGGCCGTCAAAACCCCATTCATTGCGGAGCATCTCGGTGCAGAGATCTTTGGAGGCATATGTGTGCACACCGTTGACGAGGTTGTATGACGTCATGACCGCCCACGGCTTCGAATTCTTTACCGCGATTTCAAAACCTCTGAGATAGATCTCCCTGAGAGTCCTCTCGTCGACGTTCTCTGTCATCGTCTCTCTCTTGTCTTCCTGATTATTGCAGCAGAAATGCTTTATTGTGACTCCGACACCTTTTTGAGACTGCACGCCTTCGGTTACAGCTGAAGCCATGGTACCTGATACGAACGGATCCTCGGAGTAATATTCAAAATTGCGTCCGCAGAGAGGATTGCGATGGATATTCATGGCAGGAGCGAGCCATAATGTCACACCTGTCAGCACCATCTCGTCCGCGATCGCCTTGCCAATCTTCCTGAGCAGTTCCGTATTCCATGTCTGAGCCTGTAGAGTGGTCGACGGAAATGCAGTCATAAACTGATATACTCTGTAACCTCTACCCTCTTTCGCGAGCAGGAGCGGCTCGAACTTCCTGATCCAGCCCCACTGCCAGTCCTTCGGGATCTCATCTATATAGTTCTGCATACCGAGTTTTGTGTATGCGTTCTTGGGACAGAGATTGAGTCCGGCAGGTCCGTCAGAGAAGTTGATATTTGGGATGCCCTTCTTCATGAGATGGATACTCGTCCTTCCGACAGCGGTGGGAGTTACATTGTAGCCCAGACCTGTATAACCTGCGCCGACACAAAGCTCAATGAGCTCGTCATCAGCGAGCGCACTGAGCCTCTCTCTGGTCTTTCCCTTCTTTATAACGGGATCTTTATCTCCGTATACATGTGTGACTGTCGTAACCGCATTCTCATCCAGAGTGAATCTCTCGATGTTGTCAGGATAAACGGTCTTCTCCGTCTTTGGTATATAGAGTTCGAACTTCTCTTTGCGCGGCATGACGTTCTTGAGTTTTTCTGTCACGGTATCTTCCTTTATCTCGACGACTGCCGCCGCTTCACAGTTCCGGCTGTTATTGCCGGCAAAGACGCCATATTCTCCCTTTTCGAGAATCTTTTCGGCTTTTTCTTCCGAGTAGCATCCCCAGTCCGCAATATCGAACGTAACTGTGACTTTCTGCTTCTCTCCCGCCGGTATAAGATCGGTCTTGGCGAAGCCGGCGAGAGCGTTCATTTCGCTCAGATATTGTACAGACGGTCTTCTCAGATAAACCTGGACCACCTCTTTGCCGGAGCATCTGCCCATATTTGTGACGGTAAAGGAGATACTGAACTTTGAACCGTCAAGCGACGCTCTCTTCTTTTCCATGCTGAAATCCGTATAACCGAGTCCGTATCCGAAAGGATATCTCGGTTCTATCCCGTTTATATCGAACCAGCGGTATCCCACGAAGATGCCTTCCTTATAGTCCTGACTCATGACATTTCCGAGCTTGCCGTACTCCATTGCGTACGGATAGTCCTCATATCTTTTTGCCCATGTGTCTGCGAGACGACCTGAGAAATTGACCGTACCCTTAAGCAGTTGAGCCAGAGCATATCCGCCCTCTTCTCCCGCCTGTCCGAGATTCACGATGGCATTTACATTCACTTCGTCACATACGGAAAGATCCACGATCCCGGGGCTGTTGATGATGAGGATGAGCTTTTCATATCTCTCTGAGAGGATCCTTATGTTCTTTTCCTCTATATCGGAGAGGTAGTAATCGCCCTTCTTGAGTTCTCTGTCCTTGCTCTCACCTGCCTGCCTCGCAACGACATAAATGGCTGTATCCGTGTCTTTAGAGATATCCTCTTCCCTTATCTCATCACCTATGGGGAATTCGAGCTGAGTCACATGGATGACCTCGTCAAACATCCTCTGGACTTCCCATGGTTTATACGACTTTATGCGCTCTTCTATACCGAGTCTCCATGCTTCCTTCTTCTCCTCATAGTGCTTTTCATATCTGTCGAGCCAGGATGTGCCGCACAGTTCGAATCCGACGTTCTTTAAGCCTTGCTCGATATTCACGCTGTAGCGTTCCTGCATATTGCCGCTGCCCGTGCCGCCCTTTACGGTCATTCTCGCACCGGCGCCGTACAGTGCGATCTTTGAGTTTTTAAGCGGCAGCGCGCCGTCGTTCTTTAAAAGCACGATGCCTTCGCAGGCTGCCTCAAAAGCTATACTGCGGTGCTCTCTTTCCGATTCTGTTATATCAGGTGTTCTGTTTCCAAATAGTCTGAATCTGCTCATACAATGCCTCTTTCAGGGTTTGTTTCTTGGACTGATTCGGACCTCCGGTGTCGGGATCCGGATCTTATATAAGTAATGTTTATCTTGCTTCGTTTCTTATCAGAGGGCTGATGCCTGCCAGCTGATCAGGAGATGGCTTCGGATGTCTCCGGTTCTGCCTCCAGTGCTTCCTTCTTGCGCTCCGCCAGTGTAGCGGTTATCTCGGGCAGATGCTTTTCCACATCCACTCTTGGGAGGATCAGGACTGCAATAGCCGCAAGGACTATATCGAACACATAGAAGGAGATGACGATGAATCTTATGACTTCATTTGAAGGGATTACGCCGTTCACATCGACGAACCCGAGTTTCAGGAGCATGGATTCGAATCCGCCCGCAAACGGAGCGCAGATGAGCTGCTGGATCGCAAAGATGACGGATACGCCCATAAGACCTTCAAGTCTCAGTCCCGACTGGGCTTCGATGCTGTCAAAAGCGTAGCACAGAAGCGTAGCGGCAACATATGCGTTCGGGAGCATACCGACATTCTTTATGAAACCGCCGACCATTACGGGGATCATCTGGCTCGGGAACAGGAATCCTATGACGCTTCCGATGAGCCACATTGAATATCCTACTACGGTGACATTCTTGATTCCGTATTTCTTGGCGAGCGGATAGACTATGAAGGCGCCTATTCCTCCGGGGATACCGGTCACGACCTGGTAGATCGTGTACATCATCGGGTTCTCAGCTCCGTTCAGGAGAAACTTGACATAGAAGAACTGAACATTTCCGCCTTTGAAGTTGTCGACGATCATCATGACTGTCGCAAGGATCGTCAGTATAACGTAGTACTTGTTGCTGAACAGTGCTTTGAGCTGGGTCTTTACCGGGATGTCGGTGGCTTCATGCTCCAAAGCAACATCCTCGGATACGCGCTCTCTCGTGTAGAAGTATTCCAGTATGAGCAGCGGTATCGCGGCTATCGAGAGCGCCAGCATGAGTTTCGGATATCCGGTTATGTCCTTCTCTAGCCATAAGGGCAGCACCACCATGTTGATGAGCATTCCGATGATGATACCGGACAGCAGCGTCCAGCAGAGTTTGCGGTAATACTGGAGTTTTGCCTTTTCCTGTGTATTTCTCGTGGACAGCGAGACTATGTTGTCCCTGTAGAGATAGAAGAACACGCTTCCCTCCGTGTGGTACACAATGAGGAGGAAGAAGAAGTAATACCAGTATCCCTCGCCAATGTTCTGTCCCGCGAACAGGAAGATAAGGCAGCCGACTGTTATGGAAAGGAATCCGAACACCAGATTCCACGGGCGCATTCTTCCCTGTCTGCTCTTGGTATGCTGCAGGAGCCAGCCGTTGAATATACCTGCTCCTATGGCCAGGATCTTGGCGGTTGTCATGACGACCTCGTATCTGCCGCCCATCTTCATGATCATGTCGACATTTGCGACCCCGTAAAGCGCTCCCGTCTGCTGAGTGAAGAACTTTTCCACCAGCGCAGCGATCGTATTGACTACAAAGATGAGTCCGAGAGGTCCTATGAGGTGTCCCAGCACCCGCTCTTTTCTGTTGACGACTTCAGGATCGGTCCTTGAGTTCATGAAGTCCTTTTCAAACAGACCCCTACTTAAAAACAACTTCTTTTCCATTTTCTACTGACACTTCCCTTTCTGCTGTTTCATATCCTTCCGAGCTGATCCTTACTATCCCGGATCCCGCTCTTATTCCCTTAACTACTGCGAGGGCTCTTCCACGGTAGCTCGTATGCACATTTTCCGTGAAGTTCTCATCCGTCTTGCAGAGAGCGCTTCCGAAGCCTATCAGCTCTATCGCTCCATCTGTCTCGATCTTTACCGGGACTTCTATGTACGGTTTTAGTTTTCCCTCTTTATCCGTGAATTCTATCTCTATATAACAGAGTTCATCAGGATGTATCTTTTCCTTATCTGACTTCACTGTCAGTACCGTCTCTTCTCCTCCGGTGCTGAGCGTGTTCTCGGAGAGAAGTTTTCCGTCGGCTGAATATGCGGATGCGTGCAATTCTCCCGGTACATATGTAAACCGGAACAACGCCTTGTAATCCCTGAGTGGTTTCTTTCCTATCTCTCTACCGTTGAGACTCAGTATGACGTAAGATCCTTCCGAATAGACCTCTGCTATGCAGTTCTTCCCCTCATACGGCCGCCAGGAATAGGAATCTATTGCGTTTGTGAACTGCCACGATCCCTTGTGCGGTTCCTCATCCGCGTGGTTGAGCGGTCTTACGGCGATATACGGTTTATCTCTTCTTCCCCATACAGTCTCAAGGAATGCCATTGCCGCAAGAGGCTTGCCCGTTATGTCTATCATGCCCTGACCTGCAAGCAGCGGAAGTCCCTTGTATGACGAGTAGCTCCAGTCGCCGATGCACGCTTCTCCTATGTAATCCCAGGCGGACCAGACGAAGTCACCTATGAGCTGGGGATATTTTTTGACTCTTTCCCAGTTATAAGGAAGATTTCCCGCCATGGTCTCGCTTCCCACCATGATCCTGTCCGGATAGGCTTTTGCGTCATCATCATACCTTGATGATGCATAGTTGAGTCCCAGAATGTCCAGATTGTCTGCCGCCCCTCTTGAAGCTCTGTCTCCCTTTTTCCCCTTGCTCATATAGAACATGAGCGAGCCCAATTTCTGAGCCATCATGTTGAAAAACGCGGAGCCTGTTTTCTTTTCCCTGTATCTCTTTGTCTTTTCCAACGGTTCCGCCCTGTATTCGCCCTTATCTCTGTATACTCCCAGCCCCATATTGCTGTAGACGTTGAGAAGAACGTTTATTCCGGCGGTGACGGGACGTGTACAGTCAAGTTCCTTTACATATTCTTTCAGTTCTCCGCAGGTTCTTATACCCCTCTCCGACACTGTTTCGGACACCTCGTTGCCTATGGAATACATGATCACGCAGCTGTGATTATATGAGGATTCCACCATGCTCCTGAGATCGTCCCTCCAGCACTCATTAAAGTATCTAGAATAGTCGTGATATGTCTTTGGAATGTACCAGCCGTCAAAGGCTTCGTTCATCATGTACATTCCGAGCTCGTCGCACACCCTCAGAGTTATCTCCGACGCCTGATTATGAGCCATTCTGACCGCATTGAATCCGTTTTCCTTTAAGATCTTTATCCTGCGGTATTCGCTGTCATAGTACTCATTGGCTCCGATAACGCCGTGATCGTGGTGGATGCATCCGCCGCGCAGGAGCACTTCCCGGCCGTTTATCCGGAGGCCTTTGTCCGCACTCCATTCTAGTTTTCTTATGCCGTATCTCAGATTTCTTTCATCTCCGGCTGAGTACACTCTTATGTCATAGAGATCAGGATGATCCTCATCCCAAAGTTTTGCATCCTCTAGCGCTATTCTGCCTGCGGGACCCTCATGTACTCTGACGCCTTCAAAGCTTATCTCGGCATATACCGGAGATCCCTTGACCGTGGAAGCGGTTATATCTATAACTGCGGG
>JAFWEV010000101.1 GCA_017512745.1 Oscillospiraceae bacterium | reverse complement strand
CCATAATAAAGAGGCTTCCGAAAGATTGATGGATCTTCTCTACAGAAAAGAATACACGGTCCTTTCTAAAGATGTGGACGGAAACAGGGATCTACGGCTCTCCGTCATGTTTTCCATGATCCAGGAAGCAGCCATCGCACATACTACCGAACTCGGAATGGGCAGACATATGACTCTCGACAGAGGATTTCTCTGGATCATTACGATCCAGGACGTAGCTGTAACGAGACTCCCTGTCTATGACGAAAAAATAGCCATCGAGTCATGGCCGGGAAAGACTATGCACGTATATTTCCCGAGGTACACGAGGATCCTCTCCGAAAGCGGAGATATTCTTGTCGAAGCTTCAACGATCTGGGGACTGATGGACAGAAACGACCGTCATTTGATCTTCCCGGAGGAACACGATATAGAGATCCCGGAAAACAAAGAGATGCCCACGCTTTCCTTCCCACGTTCTCCGGTCATAAAAAACGGTGTGAAGGTCAATTCCTTTACGGTTCCTTACAGCTATATAGATATAAACGGTCACATGAATAATACGAGATATTTCGACCTTGCGGAGGACAGAATGCCCGAGGAACTGCATGAGAAGCCCCCGAAGCGCATAAGGACCTCTTACAGCCTGGAAGTACCTTATAAGGCGTCGATAGACCTTCTCGAAGAAGTCAGTAGTTCTTCATATGCTCTTGAAGGGCTGTCATCTGACGGAAAGACATATTTTAAACTTTCTTTCGAATACTGATATATATGTATATATAAACTCAGGGAGGCACACCAATTTGGTGCGCCTCCCTTTTGCTTAATCGTATCTGCTTATTCTGCTTTTTTCTCCATCGCAACCAGCCAGTCAGGTCTTGCGACTCCGAGCCCTTCTGCTATGGTCTCGATCTCATTGATGATCTCAACAGGATATACAATTCCGTCCTTGATCTGTCTGTCATAATTTCTGTATTCCATCTCACCGGGCAGGAATACCTCTTCCACGCCCTCTGCCGGAGGAGATTCCTTAACAAACTCTATCTGTTTGTCCATTCTGTCCTTGAAGGCATCTATATCCGTCATCCTGCCCACGTCGATCGCCATGAACATCTGGCCTTTGCCGAGACTTCCGTCAAAATCCTTGTAGATAGTCTTGAGCGTCGGTCCTATGTTAGCATCACTTATGACAGAGCACAGCATGCCTATGACGATCGCCATGCCGGATCCCTTGTAGTCCGCGATAGGTCTGAGGCTTCCTTCAAGCGCTTCATTCGGATCTGTCGTAGGTCTTCCGTAACGGTCGAGCGCCCATGTGTCTGGAATTGTAGCGTGAGTCTTCGCGGCAACATCGACCTTTCCCTTTGCCACAACGCTCATCGCCTGGTCGAGGACCACCGGATAGTGTTTGTTCGCCGGGATCGAGAAGCTGTACGGGTTATTTCCTACTCTGGGATCGCTCCCGCCCCAGGGTGCCATCAGGTTTCCTCCGCCTATAGTGGCTGAGAATCCTATCATGTCGTGTTCAAGCGCCATTCTCGTATAGAATGCGCATCTGCCGTAGTGATTGCTCTTGTTGGCTACAACAAATGAAATACCGTACTCTTTTGCCTTCTCTATCGCGAGCTCCATGCAGAATTTACCGACTACCTGACCCATAGCGTCATCGCCGTCTACGACTGCAAGAGTTCCCGCGTCACGGATGACCTTCGGTTTTCCTTCCCTGTTGATGCAGTCGAGCATAATGCGCTTTGAATACAGTTTCACGCGCTGTGCGCCGTGCGAATATACTCCTCTTGCATCTGCGTCGATCAGAGAATCCGCAACGAGGTCGGACACATCTTTCGGAAGGCCCGTTGCCGCAAATATGTCACTGACCCAGTGTTCCATGTCCCCATACGGGATAGTCAGTGTTTTATGGAAATAATAGTGTTTGGACTGAGTAGACTGTGCCATGCTGTTTTCCTCCGTTTATCTGTTATTCATTTTCTGCTGCCTGCAAGTTTTGCCGCATATTCGATTGAATTTACAAGACTCAGTTCATTTGCCGTGCCCTTGCCGGCCTGATCGAAAGCTGTTCCGTGATCCACAGATACGCGGATGATGGGAAGCCCGAGGGTAATATTCACTCCGGCAACCGCATCCCATGCCTTCTTTTCATGGTTATATACAAATCCGACTACCTTGAGCGGAATATGTCCCTGATCGTGATACATTGCGACTACGATGTCGTACCAGCCGCCGCGCGCTTTCGAGAATACGGTATCTGGAGGGATAGGTCCATCTGCGTTGATCCCTTCTGCCCTGGATGCTTCGATAGCCGGGATGATGTCCGTTATCTCCTCAGTACCGAAAAGTCCGTGCTCACCGCTGTGCGGATTAAGTCCGGCAACTCCGATTGAAGGAGACTCTATACCGAGATCCCTGCACGCTTTATCAGCAAGTCTTATCACCTCGAGCACGCGGTCTTTCTTCACCCTGTCGCATGCTTCGCGGAGAGATACATGCGTAGAAACATGGACTACACGCAGATTCTCGTGAGCCAGCATCATTGTGTAGTGATCCGTTCCCGTGAACTCTGCATATATTTCCGTGTGACCTGAATAGTGATGTCCTGCAAGATTTATCGCCTCCTTATTCAGCGCATTAGTGACCGTTGCGTCCACTTCTCCGTCCATGGCAAGCGCGATCACTTTTCTGACATACTGAAAAGCCGCCTCTCCGGCCATTACCGATACCTTACCTCTCTCAAGAGACGCAACATCTACGAGTCCCATATTGATTACATCTATGGTGCCGTGAGTAAACTTAGCCTCATTCACGCTCTGAATGGCGTTTATTTTAATTTCCGGATGCCCCGTAATAACTGCAGCTTCTTTCAGCACATCAGCATCTCCGATTACGACAGGATCACACATGTCGTAGACGCGTCTGTCCGCCAGCGCCTTTATGGTTATCTCAGGGCCGATGCTTGCGGGATCTCCCATCGTGATCCCGACAATTTTTTTCTCAATCATATTCGTTCTGTTTCCCCCGTTCGTTATATTTTCCCATTATCTCTGAGGCTGACGAGCAGATCTTCCTGCCCAAATCCGCCTGATTTGGTAACCACCGTAAATGTCTCTTCCATATATCTGAGTTCCGAAACAACTGTTCCCGGTGCTGCTTCCCCGAGAGGAGCAAGCGCATCCGCTGATATTTCTTTCATAAAGCCCAACAGAGTGTCCCCGCCGGTTATGAACAGGGTCTTTTTCACTCCTCTTTCGAGCAGTTTCCTTGCGATACATCCGAGATTGCCCGTTATGTTTGCTATGAGGTCTTCTTTTGAAAGGCCTTCTGTGAATGCGATGTCGAGAGCAGAAACCTCGCCGGGCATATCGTTCGAATCGATTATGACGCTACCGCTTCCGAGACACAGTTTTACCCACTCATCTATCGTAGCTTTTCCTTCTTCACTTTGGAAATATTCCCCGTTTTTCTTCTGTTCCGGATAAAGCCTTATCCTTCTGAATCCGTTTTTCTCGGCATAATCGAGCTGTTTTACCGTGATCGGGTTAACACTGCCGCATATGACCAGAAGGTCCCCGAGAGATCTCTCGGCGCTTTTCCTGTCCGAACCTCTGAAAAGTCTTCTGCCCACGGCTTTTGCAAGTCCTGCACATCCGGCTATCAGGTGAAGCTCGTCTTTTTCCGCCAGTTCTGCGACACGTCTCTCAATATCTTCATCTGTATCGGCATCATATACGGCTATCACCGGTTTATCTTCTGCTAAAGCCGTATCGTCTGCGCCCAGGATCCTGACAGCCGTATCACTCTGTTCATGTATGATCCCCGCGACATCCGAACGGCGTACCGGTTCAAACGGATCATTGCTGAAAACGCTCTCGCTCACAGGCAATCCGTTCACATAATGGATCCCGTCCTTTGTGGTCCTTCCCATCTCGGGAAATGCAGGCACAAAGTGCAGGACCTTCCGGCTTGATTCGCTGAGCAGCCCCGACAGTTCAGCTCCTATATTCCCTCTCAGTGCCGAATCGGTCTTTTTCATGATCCTGCCGATCCCGGCAGCTCCGGCACGCGCGGCTATGGCCTTTACGCGTGCGCTTGCTGCCTCAAAATTAAGGTGTCTCGTCTCCGCATCAAGAACGATGACCTCAGAATCCGAAGAAACAGAACTCAGGTCACAATTCCAGTTTACGCTGACGAGAACTTTCGCGCCGGTCTTTGCGAACTGGACACCTGTATCCAGAGCGCCGGTAAAATCATCTGCGATTATAAGAAATCTGTCCATTTATTTAAGTTTTACACCGAACTCATGTCTGACCGATGAAGGCAATCAGTGATCCAGATATTCGTCTCCTATCTCCACCGTCTCGTCTTCGCCATAAGTAAATCTCATGACCTCAGCACTTCCTCCCAGAGTCAGTCTGTAGATGAACTGCTGATCGCCTATGGTTACACGCACTATAGCGGCAGAGTCCCCGCCTTCGGTACGGTCGCAATAGTTGTCGACCCAGATGTGGTAATCTCCGGGTTCCGGATTCTCAAAATAGATATTCTCAACAGGATTTGTGGACAGTTCGTCTGAATGCGCGTTCATATCCACATCGAGGTGACCTCCACCGGTATCCTTGTTGCCATAATATATTTCACTTCCGCTTGGCGTCGTACAGTGGAGATCCAGATCGTCTTCTGTTCCCCATCCCATAGAGATTGTGATCTTTCCGGTCAGTGCTCCCATCTGATTAAGCATATCGTCCATGTTCTGCTCCATTGTCCTTGCGCCGTCGGAGTCCGGTCCGAAAATACGTCTGCCGTCAGGCTCACGGATATATTCGCAGACGGAAAGAGTAAATGAAACGGGTTCAGCATCTTCGCTATTATCCCCTGCCTTGACATTGGAGATCCTCGTGATCCTGAGTCCTATCTCCTCTCCGGCTCCGTCGATCTTATAATACCTGACAGTCTCTACGCCGTCGCTCGATTTGATGGTTACTCTGTATCCGTCTATATATCCGGCTTCAGCCATTCTGCTCTTTTCCGGGAGATTGAATTTGAACAGTCCGTCCTCAACGGTTCCTGCGCCTATGGAAGGAGCGCGCATGGTATATACGCTGTAGCCGCTCTTGCCGGTTCCCGAGAACCACCCGTCCCTTGCCGATCCGCCGTCTACTTCCATCATCCAGAAGTCCATGTCCCCGCTTTTCTTGAGTTCTGTTACGGCGCCGTACTTGCAGTTTGTCACCTTTGTGGAACCGACGGGTATGAGCTTTGTATCCGGAAGCATCTCCTCAAATTTTTCATCCTGAACGACCAGCATTCTTACAATCTCATCGCCGTCATCACTCTCAGGATAGAGATGTCTCACCCTCGTTGTATAACTGTTGTTTGTGAGGTCGACTCTGGATATTTTGTTGGAATAGCAGAACAGGGATGGATTGTAATATCTCGTCTTACGCTCAGCCTGATTTTTGACTGCACGGTTATACATGTTCAGCTGATTGACCTTCATGAATTCGAAATAATCCTCGGTCAGCTCCGCCTCACT
>JAFWEV010000100.1 GCA_017512745.1 Oscillospiraceae bacterium | reverse complement strand
GTCGATGATCGCGTCGGAAGTCTCGAAGCAGGCAAAGACGCAGACATTGTGCTGACAGACGGCGATCCGATGGTCAGCGACACAGTCGTAAGATATGTAATAGTAGATGGAGAGATTCTGGTCAGCCATGCAGAATGAACTGCTGATGACAAGTTGCATAGACGGATGTAAACTTATGTCAACGCGCGTCAAACAATGTTGACACCGATATTAATAATAAAGCCCGCAAAGTCCCAATAAAAACGGATCTGCGGGCTTTTTAATTTTGGCACGATATTTGCAACATATATTTACAGAAGAGAACCGGAGCAATCCGGAAAGGAAAATATCGAATAAAACAATCATCACTTAAACTATTACAGACATAATCAGGAGGAACAAAAATGGCTGACAGACTTATGGAAGGTATCCGCGTACTCGACTTCACAGATTTCCTTGCAGGACCTTATCTTGGAATGTACTTCGCAGACATGGGTGCAGATGTAATCAAAATCGAGAACTGCAAGACAGGTAACTTTACAAGAAACGCCCGTCCTAAGGACCCTAACACCGGTATCAGCATGTACTGGAATAACCTCAACAGAGGCAAAAGATGTGTTGCTGTCGACCTCAAGACACCGGAAGGCAAGCAGATTTTCGCAGAGCTCGTCAAGAGTGCTGACGTTCTGATCGAGAACAACAGACCTGGCGTTATGGACAGACTCGGTTTCGGATGGGAAGCATGCAATGAGATGAATCCCCGCCTCGTATACGCGTCAATCTCCGGCTTCGGCCAGACAGGCAGAAATGCATATAAGCCAGGATACGATCTGATCGCGCAGGCATAGGGCGGTGCTATGAGCGTTACAGGCTGGCCTGATGGAGAAGCAACAAGATCCGGCCTCGCTGTAGGAGACATGTTCGGAGCTCTTAACGCAGGCGTCGGCATCTGCGCTTCCCTCTACAAGAGAGAGCTCACAGGCAAGGGCAACCGTATCGACGTAGCTCTTGTAGACTCCATTGTATCCGCAATGGAAGCTAAGATCATGACATACTTCAACGAGAATCATAAAATCTATGGCCGCTGGGGAAATAAGTATTCCGCAAGCTCTCCATATGATTCATTCAACGCAAAGGATACTACATTCGTAATCGCATCCGGAACAGACAAGCACTGGGGACTCCTCTGTGACGCTATGGGACATCCTGAATACAAGGAGGATCCGAGATTCTGCGATACAGAGACACGTAAGAAAAACGACAAGTACCTCAGAGAGGTTATTCACGCATGGACTGCAGACAAGACAGCAGCTGAGTGTGTAGAAATCATTGACAAGGCCGGTGTTCCTGCAGCAAGAATCTACAACGTTGAAGATGTAGTAACTGATCCTGGAATCGCTATCGACAGAGAGATGATAGTTCAGATAGATGCTCCTGCAGCTCATCCTGAAGCAGGTGAGAACGGAAAACTCACTGTAGTCGGAAACGCTATCAAGATGCCTCTTACACCGATGCAGTATGGCCAGGCGGCTGGTGATATCGGAGCAGACAACGATGAAATCCTCAAGGAACTCGGATTCACCGATGAGCAGCTCGCTGATTTCCGTGAGAAGAAAGTCATCAACTAATACATTTACCCGATCTGAGATTTAAAGGGTTCAGCGCATCCGCCTGCACCCGGAATATATCAAGAAAGCAGAGGTCTGAAAATGAGCATGCCTAAGAAGGTCAATGTCGGAGAAGTCTGCCCAAGAGACGGCTGGCAGAATCATCCTGTACAGATACCTACAGAGAAGAAAATAGAATATATCAAGAAGATGATCGATTACGGTTCAAGAAGAATCGAAATCACATCGTTTGTCAATCCAAAGTACGTCCCACAGATGGGAGATGCCGCAGAAGTATTTGCCGGCGTTCGCGACTATATCGACGAGAAAGGCGTCAAAGCCTTTGCGCTTACACTTAACAAGCGTGGTGTAGACAATGCGCGCGAAGCAGGATTCAAAAACGTTGAATTCGTTCTCTCAGCAAGCGAAGAACACAATCTGAGGAACTCCAGAAGAACAATTCAGGAATCCCTGGACGCATTCAAAGATCTGGCAAAGACTGCTGAAGGTCTGGACATAATACTCTGCATGCCTTGCGTATTCGGTTCACCGTTTGGTGACGATGTACCTCTCGACAGAATAAAATGGCTTGTCGATGAGGCACTGAGCGTAGGAGTAACAGAGTTCGGTATTGCAGATACTGCAGGTATCAGTAATCCGGAGAACACAAGAAGGGTACTTCGTGCAATGAAGGAGTATGTAGATGTAGATAAGATCTCACTCCACATGCATGATACATATGGAATGGGCCTTGCCAACATATATGCCGCACTCGAGGAGGGGATCACTATTATGGACGCGTCACTCGGCGGCATGGGCGGATGCCCGTTCGCACCTGGTGCCAAAGGAAACATCGCAATGGAAGATCTGATCTACATGCTTCACGATATGGGCATCGAGACAGGCTACGACCTTGAGATGATC
>JAFWEV010000099.1 GCA_017512745.1 Oscillospiraceae bacterium | reverse complement strand
GCGGCAGTTCTTGTCATCTATCTGTCGGTACTGTTCGTCAGAGCGGGGATCGGAAGCTACAGTGACGGGGCTGTGATGGAAGTAAGAGGATTCAAGAAACTGCTCATTGAGCTCGTCTGCATAGGAGGCATAATAGGTCTGTCCACGGTGTCTCTTTCAGCAGCGACATTGTCTCTGTTCGACACCTTTGAACTCGGCACTATTTTTGGACCGGTCTTAGGCATCGCTGCTGTTATCTTCCTTAATGCGACACGCGCCACACAGAAAGTAATTTTTATCGCCGCAGGAGCTGTTATCGTGATAATGCTCATCAAGGCGATCCGCAATAGAATAGGTTGACCAGGACATTTTGATCAGTGAGGAAAAACATGGAAAAGAAGATGACGACATTCAGGGAGCTTCAGTATGAAAGACCTGATGTGAAACAGCTGAAGAAGGACATAGCCGGATATCTAAGGCAATTCAACAGCGCAAAGACATTCGTAGAAGCAGACTCTGCATTTCTGGGACTCATGAGCCTCATCGAGTCATGCTTTACACAGCGCACGATAGCCAGCATCCGCAATACCATGAACATGAAGGACGAGTTCTATGATCAGGAGATAAAGTTCTTCAATAAGGAGACAGCAAAGCTGATGCTCACGCTCAAGAAGGGCATCAAGGCGTTCCTGACCAGTCCTTTCCGTCCGCAGTTCGAGGAGAAATACGGAAGCCACTTGTTCAAACAGTGTGAGACTGAGATAAACATGGTCAATCTCCTGACGATCCTTCCGACCATAAAGGAGGGGAATCTCAGCACCGAGTACTCCAAGACGGCAGCTACATGCTCGGTGGAGTTCATGGGCGAGAAATGTAACTTTTACGGATTGCTGCGCCACATGCAGTCCACAGACCGTGAGGAACGCAGGGCAGCATTCAAAGAGTGGGCAAAACTTTATGAGGGCATCTCAGGCAAGCTGGACGAGATCTACGGAAAACTCGTCAGGACGAGATGCACCATAGCCAAGCGCCTCGGCTTCAGCAGCTATATAGATTACATCTACCCGTCACGCGGCAGATACGATTACGATGCAAAGAGAGTCGCTGAATTCCGTGAGGCGGTCCGCACCTATATCACACCTTTCTGCGATGAAATGTTCAAAGAGCAGGCAGAGCGCCTGGGACTGGAGAAACTTGAATGGTACGATGAAGGTCTCTGCTTCCCGGAGGGAAACGCTCTTCCTATCGGAACACCTGAAGAGCTCACGGAGAAAGCCCTCGATATGTATAAGGAGATGTCTCCTGAGACAGGTGAGTACTTCAGCTTTATGAGGGAGCATGAGCTCTATGACTTCGTCACCCGCGAGAACAAGCATCTGGGCGGGTATATGACCTTCCTGCCGGATTACAAGGCTCCGTTCATCTTCTCCAACTTCAACGGAACTTCCGCAGATATTGACGTGCTGACTCATGAAGCCGGACACGCTTTCGAGGGATATTACGCATCCCGCAGGTTGCCTATCCAGCTGCTCACGACTTCCACAAGCGAGATAAATGAGATCCACTCCATGTCCATGGAGTATTTCACATATCCCTATATGGAGCGCTTCTTCGGAGACAAGACGGACAAATACCGCTATGCGCATTTTGTCGATTCCGTTGAGACGATCCCGTATCTTGTGAGCGTTGATGAGTTCCAGCACCGTGTGTTCGAGAATCCGGATTACACATCAGCAGACTGGCGCAGGGTCTGGAGAGAAATAGAGAAGAAATACATGCCCTGGCGCAGCTACGGCGGGAATGAGTTCCTGGAAGGCGGCGGTTTCTGGATGCAGAAACAGCACATCTTCCTGTATCCGTTCTACTATGTCGATTACGCCATGGCACAGCTTGATGCGTTTGCATTCTACAAAAAGATGGTCGAAGGCGGCGACGCGTGGGCAGATTACCTTAAACTCTGCAGCATGGGCGGCAAATACGGATATTTCGAGACGCTTGAGCGCGCCGGACTGCCGAACCCGCTTGAGCCCGAAAACGTGAAGGAACTTGCGGCATTCGTCAGGAAGCAGGAGAAGGTGCTGAAAGAAAAGATCTGAAAGGATCACCATGGGAGAGATAACTCTTAAAACAAAGATGGGAACGTTCCTGGGCAATGTGCACGGGGAGACTTTGGAATTCCTCGGCATTCCGTACGCGAAAGCCAGGCGCTTTGAGTACTGCGAACGTATAGACAGCTATGGCGGGACCGTCGACGCAACAAAAACGGGCAGTTCCTGTCCGCAGTTCAGACAGTACTACCCGAATCTCGAAAACCCCGAGCGCATGTTCTACTATAAGGAGTTCAGGGAAGGGATCGATTTCAAATACGGTGAGGACTGCCTGAATCTCAACATATTCACACCGGAAAATGCCTCAGGCTGTCCCGTCATCATTTTTTTCCACGGCGGCAGCTTCAACTCGGGATCGAACTGGGAGGCGCCGTTCAGAGGGTATGAGCTTGCAAAAAGAGGTATCATAACCGTTTTCGCGAACTACAGAGTCAGTATCCTAGGGTATTTCTCGCATGAGGAGATACAGAAGAAGTACGGACGGAACGGCAACTTCGGCCTTGATGACCAGCTTCAGGCAGTAAGATGGGTAAAGGAGCATATCGCGGAGTTCGGAGGCGACGGGGACAATATTACAATCATGGGACAGAGCGCCGGAGCGATCTCGGTGCAGTACCTCTGCCTGAACCACAACAATGAAGGTCTCTTCAAAAGAGCTGTCATGATGTCAGGCGGCGGGATGTTCCCGAAGTTCGCTCTCCCGAAGAAGGCCTCAGATACATATGAATACTGGCTGGAGATGATAGATCTTGCCGGATGCAGGACTTTTGAGGAGTTCAGGGATGCCGACGTCAGAAAGATCCATGATGCCTATGAGGCTATAAAGACAAGAAGAAAAGACAGCATCTACAATATGATGCCGGTCATCGACGGATATCTCCTGAAGGCACCCGTCGACGAACTGATCCGGGATCCATTAGATGTGGATTATATGATCGGTTTCACCAACAACGACATGTACGCTCCTGTCATGGCGCATATAGGAATGAAGTTCGGCAGGGCCAACGGAGCATATGTGTATTACTTCGATATCGACCTTCCTGGGGACAGCAACGGTGCCTTCCATTCCAGCGACCTGAGGTTCATCTTCGGGACTCTGGAAGGATCATGGCGCCCGTTTAGGGACAGGGACAGGGAAGTGTCCCGGCAGATGGCGGACTATCTGGCTAATTTCTCAAGAAACGGAGATCCCAACGGTGATTCACTGCCGGTATGGGACAAAGTCAGCGGTAACGGCAGGGTGATGCGCTTCGGTCCTGATGGGACAAAAATGGGCAGGCCGTCATACATAAAACTTGTCAAAAATATGCTAACAAAGGGAGCGCCAAAGTATGAAGTTCAGACATAAGTTCGTACTGCAGCACGCAGATGACAGTACCCGCCTGTACAGGAGCGGGGATGTACTTATGCG
>JAFWEV010000098.1 GCA_017512745.1 Oscillospiraceae bacterium | reverse complement strand
CTATAACTTCCTTTTCCGTCCAGGTACTCCTGCACTATTTGAGCTCGTTCTTCCGCACTAAACTTGGGTTTTGACATGAAAAATCCCTCCTTCGTAGATTTTGGTTTTTTACCTTGTCTACTTTGGAGGGATCATATCAGAATGGTGTGCCGGCAGTCTTGCTGTTATCAGATTATTTATCCTATGTATTTCAGTATCATTTCAATACCGCAAAAGACTGCGCTGAGACCGTAATGCTCTTCCCGTCAAGAGAACACGATCCGATACCGTAAACGATCTTCTTTCCGTCTGCTTCGGGGATTTCTACGGTCTGCTCGCGGGAGGATGTATTGATGACAAGTACCATATCCCCTCTGCCGTAAACGAATGCCTCGTCCGGTCCGCCTGCGCGGATGACCCTGAACGGCGCGTCCGCCTGCAGATCTTCATATTCAGCTCTGAGGCGCGTCAGTCGTTTTACCTCGTTCAGCAGTGAATCGGGGTCTTTTACCTGATCGGCAACGCACGGCGCATCTTTGGAACAGTCGACCGGCAGATATATCTGCGAGGTATCCGCGGATGAGAATCCCATATTCTTCGTGCGGTCCCACTGCATAGGCGTTCTGCTTCCCGTTCTCTGATATCCGCCTTCCTTTGTGGCGACATCCAGATACTTCATCCCTATCTCGTCGCCGTAATAGATGAACGGCACGCCGGGCATCGTGAGAATGAACGCGTACGCGAGCTTGAGCTCCCTATCTGTAAGCGTTGCGGCGGGTCTCGGAGTATCGTGATTGCAGGTTATCATGGAGATGTATCCCGCGTCTCTGGACACATCGTATTTCGGCAGGTAGTCGTCGAGGAATCTGGATATTTCCCCGCCGGCGTCGCACTTAAAGAAACTGTGGTCTCCGCCGTCGGTCTCATAATCCCTCAGCAGCGTATTGTATCCGTTGTGCTGGTGGTCGAGGTAGAAATCCATATGGAATCCGCCGAGGCATATCGCCCTGTACGGATGCGACCATTCGCTGACGAGCGCCGCGTCCGGATATTCCGCATCCAGCATGTTTCTCACCTCGCGCCAGATCGCCGCTGTCGCGCTCTTGTTCTCATCGTCGTTCTTGACGAGCGAGTCCGCCATATCCACCCTGTAACCGTCGCAGCCGCGGTCGAGCCAGAAACGTATAACGTCCTTCATGGCTTCCTTTGTGGCTATGGCCTCCTCTGAGTCAACCGCGGACATCCAGGACTCCGTCCTGTTAAGCCATCCGTAGTTGAGCGCAGGCTGGGACGCGAAGAAATTGAGCATATACGCTCCGTTTCTCGGTTTCATGCCGGAAATATACGGATGATCAGCGATCCCCTTGAATGCGAAATCGGTCCAGACATATCTTCCGGTATACTCGTTCTGCTCGGCCTTCGACGATTCGAGGAACCATTCGTGTTCGTCCGATGTGTGCCCCGGAACAAGGTCAAGAAGGACCTTTATGCCCTTTTCATGAGCGGTCCGGAACAGTCTTATGAGATCGTCGTTCGTTCCGTATCTCGGCGCAACCTTTTTGTAGTCGCGGACATCGTATCCCGCGTCCATGAAAGGCGAATCAAAGCAGGGATTGATCCAGAGCGCATTGCATCCGAGCTCCTTCACGTAATCCAGTTTTTCTATAATGCCCTCTATGTCTCCTATCCCGTCTCCGTTCGTATCACAGAACGACTGGGGATAGATCTCATAGAATACGGCTTTTTTTAACCATTCAGTACTCATTTGTAATCATACCCGCTGTTTTCTCCGAGCGGTCTCTCAAGGAGCTCGGGGTGTCTGCATATGTGTTTTATCAGTTTCAGACTTCTTATGAAGTAGAATCCGTCTGCGATCCTCTCGTCGAGAGTCGCGCCTATATCCACGTATTTCCTGATCTCTTTTGTCCCGTCTTCGTTGATGACTTCCTTGTCGTGTATCGTTCCTATTGTGACTATGATACTGCAGGTACCGTAGTTGTTGAGGTGGTGATATACCGCGGGACCCTGAATGCTTCCGAGATTGCTGCAGAGGATCGTGGAGTAGTTCGGATCGCCGTCAGTCAGAGCTTTGGGATTGACTCCCCAGAAGTCGAGCCATTTCACTATCTTCACGATAAACATGAGCAGCAGTCTCGGGATCTTCGCGAATTTGTCGAGAACTTCGTCGATCCCTCCGGTCGCCTTGTCGTGCTTTTTGACTTCGTCGACGTCGCCCGCGATCTTTTTGCCAAGGGTGTAGATCGTGTCCTCATCCTTCGGGACAAAGAACATGAGCGACTCTTCGGCCGCATCGCTGAACTGTCTCTTGGCGACAAAGCTTATGCTGATCTCATTCCTCTCATACAGCTGATGTCCCTGGTAGAAGCGGTTCATGAGCGGGCGCTCTTTCACCATCTTAGCCATAGCCATTATGAGGCAGTAGAACGGTGTTATCCTGTATCCGAGGTCTTCTTTGTTCTTCTCAGCCACGAATTCCATGAGCTCCGTGACGTCAAATGAGTCGTTCATGAAGACTTCGTTGTCTGTACGCATGGGCATGAGATGTCCCATCAGCGTCTGCAGGCCGGGGCATTTCACCCGGCGGGCGTCGCGCCTGTCTCCCCATTTTCTCTTGTATTTTGTCTCGCTCATACTGTCGTCCTCCGTTTTTCTGTTTCGGACCTATGCGCAAAAAATCACTTAAATATTAACCGATTCATTCGGTTTTTTCCATAAAGTACATTCTCGCGCTGAAGTCCTGGAAGAATCTCACCTGATCGGAATATCCGGTGCCGCTGAACGCCTGCTTGAGGTTTATTCCGGCGCTCATGAGTGTCTGTCCTGAGATCACGGCGTCTTCGGTCTCGCCGGGCATCGTCACGAATTTGGATATGAGGTAGTGCACCATCGAATCCTGTTTTACGTGAACCGGCGCCTGAGTGTTGATCAGGTCTCCGAAATTGCGGATGTTCTGCTTCTCTTCCATGTTGTAGAAGTGGTACTTCGTCTCCGGGTCGAGGCCTTTCGCCGTGAACTTCTCGAACAGCGTGTTCGGATGCACGAGCTCCTGGAGTATCATGCCGACGGCTTTGGTCTTGTCTTCGCTCACGGTTATCCACTCGTGGAGGTTTCCGTGTCTTCCCCTGTAGAATGTTCCTGACTGCAGGGTCTTTCTCCACTTCTTGTATATGTCTATCTGTCTCTTTATCTTCTCAAGCTCGTCCTTCTTCATATCGGCGAGATTGAGCTCGTACCCGCAGATCCCGAACGCCGCCACGTCGAATCTCGTATCAAGAGGAGTCTCTCTGAGCGTCTGGTGGTTCGGGCACGCGGACACGTGAGCGGATACGCATGAGAGAGGATATCCGAAGCTGTATCCCTCCTGCTGATGTACTCTGCAGACGGCGTCCGTATTGTCGCTTCCCCAGATCTGCGGGAAGTATGACAGTATGCCGAGATCGAATCTGTTTCCTCCGGAGGCGCAGCCCTCGAACAGTATCTTCGGGAATTTCGCCGTAAGTCTTCCCATGAGGTCGTACAGCCCGAGTACATATCTGTGGAAAACTTCCATCTGTCTGTCTTTCGGCAGGTACTGTGAGAAGGCGTCAGAGAATATCCTGTTCATATCCCACTTCACGTAATCCGCGGATGCCTCGGTGAAGACCCTGCTCATCGCCTCGTCCAGATAGTCGACGACTTCCGGATTGGTGAGGTCGAGGATGCGCTGGTTTCTTCCCTCTGAGTGCGTTCCCTCGGTCACCTGGATCACCCATTCGGGATGGGCTCTGTACAGATCGCTGTCGACATTCACCATCTCGGGTTCGACCCATATTCCGAACATGAGACCCAGAGCGTGTATCTTTCCGGAAAGCTGCTCGAGTCCTCCAGGGAGTTTCTTCCTGTTGACCGTCCAGTCGCCGAGAGAGGACGTGTCGTTGTCCCTCTTTCCGAACCATCCGTCATCCATGACGAACAGTTCGATGCCAACGGACTTGGCAGCCTTGGCGAGGTTGAGGAGCTTTGATTCGGAGATGTCGAAGTAGCTCGCTTCCCAGCTGTTGATGAGGATCGGTCTCTCCCTCTTCTTCCAGTAACCGCGGACCACGTTGTTTCTCACGAACGTGTGCATGTTGTGGCTCATTCCCGTATATCCCTTTGAGGAATAAGTCATCACGGCCTCGGGCGTGAGGAAGCTCTCGCCGGGATCGATGCGGAACTCAAAGGATCTCGGGTTGATGCCCTGCAGGAATCTCGTCTTTCCGAAGGCGTTCACCTGGACTCCCTCAAAGTGGTTTCCGCTGTATACGATATTGAATCCGTAGCACGATCCGGACGATTCGGTCGTGGACGGTTTGGACAGCATCACGAACGGATTGCTCCTGTTGGATGAAGTGCCCGTATATGAGCCGAGTACGAGCATTCCGCAGTTTACAGTGGTCTCCCTGCGCTTCATCTCCCTCACCCAGGAGCCGCAGAAATTCGTCACGGTGTATCCGGCGTCCGGGAAATCCACCTGATTGCTCATGAGCCGGAGAAGCCGCAGCGGTTCGCTCTCGTTGTTTATGAGTTTAGTCTTTCTGCATATCACGTCGGTGTACTCATATACCGTGTAGTGCAGCTCGAGTTTTACGTCGTGGGTCTTCTCTCTCAGTCTAATAATGAGATACTCCGCCTGATCTTCTTCCGAGTACGACACGGGCAATCCCTCCCATTCGGGAGCGCCGCTCGGCATCTCATAGCCCTCAAACACGAAATCCGAGGTATAGCTGCCGTTCGGATACACTATCTCCACGAACGGTTCGCGTATGTCTCCCTTTCCGTATGAGGACATCTCAAGTTTTATATCCTCGAGATTCAGTTCCGGATGTTCCTTGTCGTAGCCTATGGTCGTGCCTGCCTGGAATACCCTCTTCTCTGTCAGAGAATCCAGGTCCTCTATTCCTATGGGCCCGCCGTAGTGCAGATGCTCCAGCTGGCCCGTTTCCATAACTCTGAAAGCGTATGATGTGTTCTTCGTGGACAGGAGGAATTTGTTCTTATCTATACAGATCATGTGAGAACTCCTTTCGTGTAATATGCGAAAGCCGGCTCTGCCGCACACGCGGCAGGCCGGTTCTTATATCTGATTTTATTGCTGCGCCGCTTTTCTGTGCAGCTCTTCGGTGATCTCGTTCATCTTTGTCTCATTGAGGATATATTTCTTCCTGAACCAGAACAGACCGATGAAGAGTCCTATGATCGGAACGACCGTCATGGTCATTCTGAGTCCGGTCTTTGAAGCTGCCGGAACTGCGAGAGAGAAGTCGACGAGTTTGTCGGCCTCGGTCACCGCTTCACTGGAGAGGCTGAAGATCTCAAGGCATATGGAGGCGATGAGAGCGGCAACACCGGAAGCGAGCTTTACGACGAATGTCTGCATCGAGAAGATGACCGACTCATCTCTGCGGTTGTTCTTGATCTCTCCGTAATCTACCGTATTGGCAAGGAAGATGGTCGTGAGAACGGACAGGATGCCGTTGGCGGCAAAGATGAAGAATCCGGGGATGAACAGAAGCATTACGTTGCCCATATTCGTGAATGCGAGGCCGAGGAGGACGGCATAGCCGATCATAGCTGCGGACACGCAGATGTAGAAGATCTTCGTATTGGAGAACTTCTTCCTGAGAAGAGGATAGAAGAGCATCATGGAGAGGATCTGGATGCCGCCGCCGAATGTATTGAACAGCGTGTAAGATCCGAACCAGGACGTGCCGCCGAAGTCATATTTGAAGAAGTAGATAACGAGGTTGGATGTGATGTAAATAGCGCAGTTGATGAGAACTATCGTGAGGACGATGGCCATTGCCTGATCGTTCTGGATGAGGGCTTTGAACATCTGACCAAGTGTCGGAGAATCCATGTCAACCGTGGATTTCTCCTTGATGTTGACGCATGTTATCGTGATGAAGATTATGAACAGAGCCGAGATAACGAGCGCGAACCACTTGAATCCGACTCTCTCGTTTGCTCCGCCGAAAGCGTGTACTGCGAGCATCGTGAAGATCGTGATGAGCGCGGAACCTACACCTGCGCAGGATCTTGCAAGCGTCGTGAGTCCCTCACGCTCTTTGCCGGAATCGGTGAATGCCGGGATCATGGACCAGTACGGGATGTCCATCATCGTGTACGTTACGCCCCAGAGGATATATGTTACTGCGGCATATGCGACGAGTCCGGGTCCGTCGAGCTTCGGAGGAGCCGCGAACATGACGTAGAGCACTACGGCGTTCGTGATGGTTCCTATCATGAGCCACGGGCGGAATTTGCCCCATTTTGTCTTTGTCTTTGCGACGATAACGCCCATGATCGGGTCGTTGAATGCGTCGAACACTCTTGCTGCCATGAGGATAACGCCCATAGCGATGGCGCTCACTCCAAGAACATCCTGGAAGTAGTAGAGTACATAGCTTGCGGAAAGCATATATACCATGTCTTTTCCCACTGCGCCGAGCCCGTAGGAAATCTTTTCTTTGACGGTCAGTTTCACGATCGCGTCCTCCTGATTATTTCTTTAGTCCCATGGCGATCCTGACGACTTCGTATGCTCCGTCATAGATGCCCTGTTCTTTATTTTTCATGATGTTTCCGCACATATCTTTAAGCAGAACTTCATCATCCATAAACATTTTTATCATCTGAATGGTGTGCGGGATGTCCCTGCACTCGAGTGTTCCGTCGCCTATCTCAGCGGAGTGGATAGCTCCCCACTGCTCGTGACCGCCGATGCGCTTTATGAACAGCTTCGGCACCGGATAGAAAGCGAGTTCGCTGGGCTTTGTTACGAGCACGTCGCAGCTTCTCATGAGAAGATTCGTGCAGTAAACCGCCTCGAAAATGTTCTCGTGCCAGAATGCGTGGACTCCTGTAACGTCGCCTGTCAGAGCTTCCTCAGCAAAGGCCTTCATTCCTTCCCAGTCGTTGAAGTGCTCCTTTGAAAGTCCTCTGAGTCCCGGTATGTTCGTTGTGAGATCGTCCCAGACGTTCCTGTAGTCGCCGACATTTACATACAGCGCCGCTTTGTTTTCCTTTATGAGAGGCAGCAGATACTTGATGATCGCTTCGAAGATCTCCTTCTGAGCGCCTGCGCCGCCGATGGTGAGCAGGAATCTCATCGGTTTTCCGCTCTCTTTTCTCGCGATCCTTGCCGCGCAGTCAGCTTCGATATTGGCGACGAGTTCGTGATCGATATAGTGTCCGGTATATACGAGGCTGTCGGCCGGCATCGGCTCGAGGACCTTATCTCCCATCATTCCGTTGAGAATCCTGTAGCCCTGATATGCGTAATGAGTCTGTACGGTGTGGACGCTTCCCTCCGCAAAGTGCAGAGCCATCGGCCAGTTGTCCGGGATCGCGTTGACGACGTATTTCATGCCGCCGTGGAGCGCCGCCTGAGCAGGCCATACATGCGTTCCGATGACCGGAATATCCTTCGGGATGTTCCTGAACACCGGAGCCATGAGCTCCGCGTTCTTCTGGTCAGAGGAGTTGTATGTGAGCTTTCTGAATCCCTCATAGTTCATAGGTTCCCATACGAGCTTGTTGAAAAGCTTCGACTTCTGGGAGATCCTGGATCCCAGCGAATACAGATCGTTCTGGGAACTGATGACCTTTGTGCACGTTGTTGTCTTGTAGGAGTTGAGGTCCATCCAGTAGGGCTTGTATCCGAGCGCATTCGCTGCGGAGGCTATCGCCATCGATATCCTGTAATGGCCGAATCCCATTCTGATATTTCCTACGATGACGCCCTTTTCCGTGTTGAATCCGAGGTCATCATGCTGCTCGTCGACTCTAATGTCCTCGACTCCGATGATGTTTCCGATATGATCGTTCGGAACCACTACCGCAGAATAGTCTTTCCCGGAATCATCCCCGAACTTTCTGATGTACTTTTTCTTGGACTTTACGGATTTTGCATAGTCCCTGTCCGGAATGATATTTCCGAAAATCTCTTTTGATCTGTCAGTCATGTCTTATTTCTCCTTGATGACCCTGAATACCAGCTGTATCTTTTGGACCTGATCGCCTCCGAGGGAGAGTGTTATCTCTCCTTCTTCGCCGGTGGTCCTTATATATGTTCCTCCGAGACCGCCTCTCATCGAGATGATCTTTGGTCCTATTATCTCCGCGGGGCCTGTCACTTTTGCGGCTATCGATCCCTGGAAGAAAGGCAGCACATTGCCGTTCTGATCCTTTACGGAGATCCTGACGGACGCCACGTCATACGTCTTTCCCTCAACGAGCTCCGTGTGATCCGCCGACGCCTCAAGGTGCAGCTCCGTCGCAGCGCTTCTTATGACGGTCTTTACGACCTCGTCACCGTTCACCGCTTCAAACTTGTATTCCGCGGTCGAATCTCCCCAGTTGCCGATGTATTTCGAATAAAGGGCATAAGCGTCATCGTATTTCATTCCGTACAGCGCCATCAGCGTTCCCGCCTTTGCCATTATCGAGGCCGGCAGAGAGTTGAATCCGTGTATGGCGGCATAGTTGAGAATGTCCTTCGCGAGTTCCGCCTGTTTCGGCTTGAACCCCTCCTTCTCCACAAGTTGATCGCCAATGAAATCGTCGATGAGGACCGGTCCGCTGGGAAGATGAGCGAACTTGGATTCCGACGGGTAGTAGTCTCTCACGAATTTTCCGTTTTTATAGAATCTTATCTTCTCGGCGTTCGTTACCGCGTAGACTTCTCCGATGTTTCCTGTGGGATGCTCGCCTATATCCATCTGCGAGCTCACCTCGAGCACGGGCGTATCCTTCTGATATGCTGCATATATGGCCGCAGCAAGTTTCGGATTCCTGAACATATCCAGAACTCCGTGGTAGCATATCCTGTCGCCCGAACCGAAGTCCCTGTGTGTGTTGTAATCGGCCATGCACCATCCGAAACTTCCCGCGATATCGTCTTCGGCGGCAACCGCATCCAGTACCGCCGCATGCCTTATCATGTGATTCATCCTGTGAAGTTCGGAGTCGTATGTCTTTGTCGGATACATGTGTCCGTTGTACTCTGTGACCATATACCCCTTGCTCATGTCGGACGTTACGTCTTTCTTTCTGTCGCAACCCTTGTTGGTGCCGTCGTGCAGGAAGTCGTTATATGTATATACATCTTCGAGGAGGTTGCTCTTCTTTATGCATCTCACTCCGCCCGTAGGTCTTGTCGGATCGAGCGCTCTCGCTACGAGATTAGTTCTCAGGTACAGCTCGTCGTCGTCATTGGATTCGTTTATCCTGACTCCCCAGAGGAAGATCGACGGATGATTCCTGTACTGCAGCACCATGTCCTCCGTATTCTTTACGGCCTGATCCTTCCACGGGCCTTCTCCCACATGCTGCCATCCCGGTATCTCCGTGAACACGAGAAGTCCTATTTCGTCGCATCTTCCGATGAAGGCGTGAGACTGCGGGTAGTGGGATGTTCTCACCGCATTGAGTCCGAGCTCGTATTTCAGTATGTCAGCGTCGGCTATCTGCTGTGAGTCCGGCATTGCGTAGCCGACATACGGGTAGCTCTGATGCCTGTTGAGACCTCTTATCTTGATTTTCTTTCCGTTTATGTAAAGACCGTTCGCGTTGAACAGAACATTTCTGAATCCGGTCCTCACCTCATATGTGTCGCGGACCTCCCCCATGTAGATGAGTTCCGTCTTCACATCATAGAGATACGGATGGTCCGGAGACCACAGATCCGCGTTCTCCTTGAAGGAATCGAATAGGAATACGTTCTCCTGCCTCTCTTTTTTTTCGCATTTGCCAAGGGCGATCTCCGTGACGGTACTCATGCCTTCCCTGCCGTGAGGAGTCACGGTCTGTCTCAGCGTATAGCCGTCAGCGCTCTCTACGCCGGCAAGCGTTATCTCGTTTCCGATCGTCACCTTGTTGGATCTCGGTATGATCATGGCGACGGGTTTCAGGAACAGGTCCTTAATGTATGTCTTTTCCCTGACTTCAAGCCAGACGTCCCTGTAAATGCCCCCGTATGTCATGTAGTCGATCACGAAACCGAACGGAGGAAAATCCTGGGTCTCGCGGGAGTCACATCTGACACAGATCATGTTCTTCCCGCCGAAATTCACTTTGTCGGAGATATTGGCTTCGAATGCCGTATATCCGCAGCTGTGCTCGGCTATCTTCTCTCCGTTCAGAAATACTTCGGCGCCGTGGCCCACTGCCTCAAAATGAAGTACGAGTGATTTGTCTTTCATGGAGGCGTCCACCGGAAGTTCCCTTCTGTAGCCGCTGATCATCTGATATACGGATTCGTCGAAGTAATCGTAAGGGGTCTCCTTTACAGTGTGAGGGATCCGTACGGTCTTCCCTTCCTGCAGATCCCCTCTCATGAACTCTTCGGAATACTGCTCCGTAAACAGCCAGTCGTTATTAAGATATATTCTCATATTTATACCTCCGTCGGTCCTGTGCCGCGTCAGTTGTTTCTGATACCGTTGATAAGGATGTCTACGACTTCATTCAGAGCCGTATTGTACGGAATGTCGTTCTTTACGAGCACGTCCTTCTGGAAGAACTGCTCGAGGGTCGTCTCCATCATCGTCTTCATGATCGGTATGGAGAAATTTCTGAGCTTTCCGCTCGCTATCCCCTCTTCGAGAAGCCTGATGGTCGGTTCCCATCCGCTCTCGAGCCGCCTGGCTATACACTCGTAAACTTTCGGATGCTTCTCCTTCGTCATGTACAGCTGCCCGAATTCCATGCCGTCGTACTGATTCGGCATAGCGGAGAGCACTCTGCGGAGTTTCTCGTAATAGTCAAGGTCGTCGTCTTTAAGGATGATATCCTCAGCTTCCTTTACCGTGTCAAAAAACTGATTGACGGCGTCTATAAGCATCGAATCCTTGTCCTCATAGTATTTGTATATCGTTTTTTTGCTCATATGGAGATCATTCGCCACGTCATCCATCGTAAACTTGATGCCCTTCTCACGGTACTGTCTAATGACAGACTCTATCATCCGGGCCTTTTTTTCGCTGTTGCTCAATGCATTCACTCCTTTGGAAACTGATTTGGGGTGTGCGAGTTTCCTACAGATATAGGATACCATGACGTCGCTCCGATTGATAGAAACTAAAATGACGAAAATAGTTTCCTGTTTTGGTCATTTTGCCCTACCTTAATCGGAATCCCGTTTTCTGCTATAATTAAGCACGTATTTTAAGACCGAAAGGAACACATATGCAGATCAATACCCAACTCGCAAAAGAACTGTCAATAAAGGAATGGCAGGTGGACGCGGCCGTCAAACTTCTCGACGAAGGCAGCACCGTGCCGTTCATTTCACGATACAGAAAAGACGTCACAGGCGATCTCAATGACGAAGTGCTGAGAGCTCTTGAGGAGAGGCTCAAATACCTGAGGAACCTCGAGGAGAAGAAAGCCCAGGTCCTCTCCAGCATCGAGGAGCAGGGCAAGCTCACCGATGAACTCCGCGAAAAGATCGAAGCCGCCGAGACCATGGTCCTTGTCGACGACCTGTACCGTCCGTACAGGCCGAAGAGAAAGACCAGAGCCAGCGTAGCTAAGGAGAAAGGCCTTGAGCCCCTCGCCCAGATGATCCGCGAACAGGAGATCGGCGAGCCTGTCGAAAAGGTCGCGCTTGACTTTGTAGATCCCGAAAAGGGTGTGGAGTCCGTGGAGGACGCTATAGCCGGAGCGAAAGACATAATCGCTGAGGATATCTCAGACGATGCCGAGTTCCGCGTGGCGATCAGAAACATGACCTTCGAGAAAGGCGTTATAGCTAGTTCCGCGAAAGACACGGAGGCAAAGACCCCCTACGAAATGTACTACGATTTCTCCGAACCCGTGTCAAAGATACCCGGTCACAGGATCCTTGCCATCAACAGAGGAGAAGCCGAGAAAGTCCTGACGGTAAAGATCGACGCTCCCGTTGAGGATATAACGGAATATCTCGAAGAGATGGTCATTACCTGCCCCAACAAATACACTTCTCCCTATCTCAAGGAAGCTCTCGACGACTCATATGCAAGGCTCATTGCCCCGTCCATCGAGAGGGATATCCGCTCCGGTCTCACTGAGACTGCGCAGCACAATGCCATAATCGTCTTCGGCGAGAACCTCAAGCAGCTTCTCATGCAGCCTCCGATAGCAGGACATACGGTCCTCGGCTGGGACCCGGGATACAGAAACGGCTGCAAGCTCGCTGTTGTCGACCCGACGGGAAAAGTTCTCGACACAGCCATAGTCTTTGCTACACTCGGCGAGAGAAAAGCCCTTGAGGCGAAAGAAACGGTAAAGAAACTTATCAATAAATACAAAGTCGATCTCATCTCCCTCGGCAATGGCACTGCGTCGAGAGAGTCGGAGAAGATCATCGTCGACCTCATAAAGGAAGTCGATCATCCGGTGCAGTATGTCATAGTCAACGAGGCCGGCGCATCGGTATATTCCGCGAGCAAGCTCGCGCAGGAGGAGTTCCCGGATTTCGACGTCGAGCAGCGCGGAGCCGCCTCCATGGCGAGAAGGCTGCAGGATCCTCTTGCAGAACTCGTCAAGATCGACCCCAAAGCGATAGGTGTCGGACAGTATCAGCACGACATGGACCAGAAGGCGCTCGGCGAGGCGCTGGGCAATGTGGTTGAGGACTGCGTGAACAGAGTCGGCGTGGATCTCAACACCGCGTCCGCTCCGCTCCTCCAGTACATCTCCGGAATATCCAAACCCATAGCAAAGAACATCGTCGAATACAGGGAGAAGAACGGAAGGTTCTCGGAGAGATCCGAACTTCTGAATGTTCCGAAGCTCGGCCCCAAAGCCTATGAGCAGTGTGCCGGATTCCTGAGGATCCCCGGAGGAAAAAACGCTCTGGACTCCACGAGCGTCCACCCGGAATCGTATAAAGCCACGAAGGATTTCCTGGCTCTCATGGGTCTCAGTCTTGACGACGTACTGGCAATGAGAAAAGGAAATAACAGCGGTCTTTCAAAACTCATGTCAAAGATGAAGGTCTCCACCACGGACGCCGCGAAGAAGATAGGCATAGGAGAGATCACTCTCACGGATATAGTGAAGGAGCTCGAGAAACCGTCGAGAGACCCGCGTGAGGACATGCCCGCTCCGATACTCAAGAGCGACGTTCTCGACATAACGGATCTCAAACCCGGAATGGAACTCAAGGGCACAATCAGAAACATTGTCGATTTCGGGGCTTTCGTGGATATCGGCGTGCATCATGACGGTCTTGTTCATATCTCCCAGCTCTCGGATAAATATGTAAAGCATCCTCTGGATGTCGTGAGCGTCGGAGACATAGTCGACGTCAAAGTTCTGAGCGTCGACACGGATAAGAACCGCATCTCCCTCACGATGAAAAAATAAGCAGAAAAAGTTCAGGATCGGTACACCTCATCGGTGTTCCGATCCTGTTTTTCAGTTTCTTTTATGGGCACAGATATACCGGCCGAACTATCTCTTTTTGTACCCCGTGATCATGGTCATAAGGAAACAGAATACTGTTGCCCATGCAAAAAACTTGTGCAAACGCATAAGAACTTCCTCCCTGAGTTAGATATATCTAACAATTATTGTATCACCCGGAAAAATGTATTGACAATACCCGCGCCAGGGTTATAATAAAACCATCGACATATGAACAAGTGTTCATATGTTCAATATAACGAGGAGGTCCGTTATGGCTGTACGCGATGTTGAACAGTGTGATGTTTATGAGCCGCATGAAGATATTATCCTGGCGATAACAAGCAATATGCCGGATGAGGACGAGCTCTATGATCTCGCCGAACTGTTCAAGGTCTTCGGAGACTCAACAAGGATACGCATACTTTTCGCTCTGTTCGAATCATCTTCATGTGTGTGCGATCTGGCCGAGACTCTGAATATGACGCAGTCGGCGATCTCACATCAGCTCAAGATCCTGAAGCAGTCGAGGCTTATAAAGTCGAGACGCGAAGGACGTCAGGTCATTTATTCTCTCGCCGATGATCACGTGAGGACGATCATAGATCAGGGCAGAGAGCATATAGAGGAATAATTTGGGGGTACTATCATGAAAAAGAAATTCAACTGCGAAGTCGACTGCGCAAACTGCGCCGCAAAACTCGAAGACGCCATCAAAAAGATTGAGGGCGTAGACGATGCGAAAGTCAATTTCCTGACTCAGAAACTCACTCTCGTCGCTGCCGACGAGATCTTTGAAAGCGTTCTGGAAGAGGTCCTTAAAACTGCCAAGAGGATCGAACCGGACACAGTCATAGAGGTATAAGATATCCGAAAGAGGTTTCACTATGACCAAAAAGCAGAAAACCATGCTTTACAGGATCATAGCCTCATTCACACTTTTCCTTGTGCTTTTCATTCTGGAAAAGACCGGAACTCTAAATGGCCTTCCCGTATGGAGCAAGGCCATTATGTTTGCAGTGCCGTATGTGATCATAGGCTATGACATCATATATAAAGCATTCAGAAATATATCACACGGTCAGGTGTTCGATGAGAACTTCCTCATGATGGTCGCGACGTTCGCGGCCTTCGGTATCGGAGAGTACTCGGAGGCATGCGCCGTCATGCTGTTCTACCAGGTGGGAGAGCTGTTCCAGAATTACGCCGTAGGCAAATCAAGACAGTCCATCTCGGATATGATGAGCATCGCTCCCGAATACGCCAATCTGGAGGTCGACGGCGACGTTGAAGAAGTCGATCCCGACGATGTTGAGATAGGAAGCGTAATAGTGATCCGTCCCGGAGAGAAAGTTCCTCTCGACGGCATCGTTATCGAAGGCTCTTCCTTCCTCGACACGGCTGCACTGACAGGCGAATCCGTTCCGAGACGCGTATCAGAGGGAGACGCTATCATCAGCGGATGCGTCAACGGCGATTCACCGCTGAGAGTCAGGGTCACGAAGGCATACGAGGACTCCACGGTCGCCAAGATCCTGGAACTCGTCGAGACCGCCAGCGAGAAGAAGGCAAAACTCGAAAACTTCATAACAAGATTCGCGAGATATTACACCCCCAGCGTTACCATAGGCGCCGCCCTGCTGGCGTTCATCCCTCCCCTCATACTGCACCAGCCCATTTCGGGGTGGGTCCACAGAGCATGTATATTCCTCATTGTCTCATGTCCGTGCGCGCTGGTCATCTCAGTCCCCCTGGGATTCTTCGGAGGTATCGGCGCAGCCTCGAAGATCGGCGTGCTCGTCAAGGGCAGCAACTATCTTGAAGCCGCAGCCGATATGGGCACCATAGTCTTCGACAAGACCGGCACACTTACGAAGGGAGAATTCAAAGTTGCCCGCATCTTTCCCGCTTCCGGCATCGATCTTGACGCAGAAGGTCTGCTGACCATCGCCGCTCACGGCGAGAGTTTTTCGACGCATCCCATCGCCCAGTCGGTGATCGAAGCTTACGGAAAAGAACTCTCAAGACACCGCGTGACCGACGAACAGGAGATAAGCGGCCAGGGTGTCTCATCCAGACTGGACGGAAAAGTCCTGCTTCTCGGAAACGCAAAGCTCATGCAGGCAAACGGCATTGATTATGAGCAAAATACGCTGCCGGGAACGGTCATCTATGTCGCATACGACTCGAAATTCATCGGTTCCATCCTTATATCCGATACGATCAAGGAAGGCGCGAAG
The DNA here is from genome assembly GCA_017512745.1 of Oscillospiraceae bacterium. GTDB lineage: Bacteria > Bacillota > Clostridia > Oscillospirales > Ruminococcaceae > RGIG5675. Next base: position 130,283 of record JAFWEV010000098.1, on the reverse strand, counting down.
GAAGCCATTCGGGCAATGCACGACGCCGGTATTTCCAAGACAGTCATGCTCACCGGCGACCGCAAGGAGACCGCTGTTGCGGTCGCGGAAGAACTGGCTCTCGATGAGATCCACTGCGAACTGCTTCCGGCCGACAAAGTCGAAAAAGTTGAGGAACTTCTCAGGATGCATGAGAGATCCACAGTCGGATTTGTCGGAGACGGACTCAACGACGCTCCCGTTCTCATGCGGGCCGATGTCGGCATAGCGATGGGAAGTCTCGGATCTGATGCAGCTATAGAAGCCGCCGATATCGTCATCATGGACGACGACATCAGAAAGATCCCGTCCATCGTGAAGATTGCGAAGAAGACAATGCGTATCGTCCGCGAAAACGTAATATTCGCTCTGGGCGTCAAGGCTCTGATCCTTATTCTCGGCGCCTTCGGCGTGGCCACCATGTGGGAAGCTGTATTCGGAGATGTGGGGGTCGCGGTGATAGCGATACTCAACTCCATGAGAGCTCTCAAAACAGACTAACCGTATATAAGAGGACCGGTGAAACGGAGCTGATTCCGTTTCACCGGTCCTTTTTTCTTTCAGAAACTTAACTGTCTTTCTGTGTCTCCTCTTCGGCAGTTACGAGGAAATACTGTTCCCGCTGGGCGTCGGAAAGCTCTCTTCCGTCGAGTACCTTCCTTGCTGATTCCATCGCCTCTTCAAGGGTAGGAACTTTCAGGAGATAATACTCGTTTCCGTTGCCCACGAGTTTGAGATCACCGTATTCAGCGCGGACACCGCCTCCGTAATCAACGGCGTTTTTGTCCTCTTCTTCAGTCGGCAGAGGTTCATATGTGTCTGCGAGATTTTCAAAATCCCACACGTAGAAGACGTACTCAGGTTCTTTCGCCTCGTATTTCTCCTCACTGGCAAACAGGCCTATCTGCTCTCTCTCTTTGCTGTACGCGGTGAGGAATGTTCCCTCGGGGACGAACTTATCCAGAACTTCGCCCGTCTTCACATCTCTCAGTTCAAAGGCGATCTGGTTGTATCCGTACTGGATCTTGTAGCTGGGCATCCCGTACATATATTCGACGAGCACTTTGTCGTTCCCGGCAGGATAAGCGAAGACATAGAGATCGCCCTCAAACGAGTCGGTCTCGGGCATCACCGAATTGTTCTCTCTGTCGTATGCGTTATATATGCCGATATGCCACTGCTCCTCCCATGTGTCCGTGTCGTAAACGAAAACGAATGGCTGCGAATAAGTGAGGTTCTCCGAATGATCCCACTGCAGTATCATGTACTGTTCATCATCGGTGAACTGCGGTCTCGCAAACAGAAGTCCTGTCAGCTCACTGTTATATTGGCCTTCCCTGCCGTAAACGTTGGGGTACAAAGGATACACTCTCTTTATCTCCTCAAACGTCTCCTCGTCGTATACCCTGAAGTGTGGGAGATCTTCGGCGTTGAAACTGAGGTCGTACATCGACGGCACCGTTATCATTCGATTCCTGCACTTGTTCAGGTTGGCGGCCAGATCGTCTATCGTCGTTATGTATTTCCCGGTGCTGACATCGCACACGACCATAGGGGCGTTTATTGGATTCGGTCCGCCCTGTGTGAGCCACACCGTTTTGCCGTCTGACGAGAACTCGGCCTCGGAGAAACCGCTCACGGGAAGCACTGTCTTGTACTTGTCGGTCTCGTTTCCGGCATTGGTCGAATAGATCATCATCTTCGTGATGTTCCTGTCGTTGTGGTAACCGTATGAGCCGTTCGCGAGGATTATGTATGTATCGCTCTTGGCATTTCCGTAATAATCCCTGATCGCGTACTCCGCCATGCTGCTCGGGAACGGCGATTCAAGGTTCTCAAGGAGGCTCCCGTCCGTGCAGCTGAATATGAGGCCATTGTCGTAATCCGCGCTGCACAGGATCCTGTTGCCGTCGTAATTGAACATCATGGAGCCGAGATGATAGAATCCGTTGTCGAGCTTGACGGTCACCTCGTCCTTGACGTAATCATAGAAATACACGTTTCCGCCCTTTGTCAGTACCGCGATGTACGTGAGTTTGTTCTGTGACGGAGCGCGTATCTCCCTGATCTCCGTGTTGTCGAAACGGTCTATCGAGACTGTCCTGAACCATTCCGCGGATTGCCTGTTCCACAGATATATGTGATGGGATGACTTTCCGAAAATGACTTTGCCGTCGGGAGAAGCTATGGCGTCAAATACCTCCCCCCAGTAATCTGTGGTTCCGACAGTATATGTGTACTCATTGACTATTTCGTTGTATTTGTCTATAAGGACGACGTTGCTGAACTCGTATACATTATAGGTGGATGCGTTATACAGGGTGAGCAGGAAATCCTCGCCCGTAAGATGCGCGTTCGCTATGCCTGTCTCGAATCTGCGGTCGGGCACTTTCCATGACTGGTTCTCGGTGTGCAGCCAGTTCCTGTCACCGTATACGCCTTTCTCGGCCTGACCCTCATAGAAGGAGATCGTATAGATATTGTAGCCGTTAGGGTCTTCCTGTTCGAACGGAGCCTCGTACTGATAACTCTCCTCGTATGTCTCTATCCTCGTATCCGCAAATGTGTAATGCTGCTCGAAATAGTCTTTGTGATATACGAGATAGTCTTCTTCGCTGCGTATGGAAGTTCCGTATATATCGCCCTCTCCGCATTCCAGGTCTTTTATGTGATTGCCGGTATCCAGATCATAGACGGCGATCCTGTCCTTGGAGGTGAAGAATATCTTATTCCCTATCGCAACCAGATCCGTGATCCTGTTACCGAATGTGTAATCCAGATCCATTTCTGTCACGCCCGCATACTTGTTTGTCGCGTTCGACCCTATGACTGCGCTTATCAATCCGTTGGCGGCCTCGTCAATGACCGGTCTCTCGGGATCGGCGAGATCTTTGGGCAGTGCTTCCAGGTACAGCATCAGCGAGAGCATTCTGTCGTTATTCGCCAGCGCTTCGGCCGCAGATTTCGACAGCCACTTCGACTCGGCTATGAGAGCAGCATTCCTCTCCTCGTTTATCTGTTTATTCTTGTTTACGGCATAGATCAGGAACGAGCTGAGCAGCGCTATGACCGAGAACGCCGCGGCTGCGGCTATCCTCGTCCTTCTCTGTCTCGCCCTCTGCCGGAGATCGTCATACGTGACTCCGAGCATCGGAGCCATGATCCTGAGCTTCTCGTTCTTCAGTTTTGAGAGACTTCCTGCGAGAGAATCCGCGCGCACATCCGCAGCGAGAGGTTCGTTCTCGACTTCTTCTCCGTCTATCTCCTCAAAGCGCATCGCGTGTGGGAATGCCTGTTCGGGCTCTCCCTCGACGAGGATGGCAAGGACGTGGTCCCTTCTGCCGGAAGCTATGAAGTAATTGAGTTCCTCAAGACACCATTTGGATTCGAGATATCTGGGCGAACAAATGCAAATGAGCCACTCGCTGTTGTCCAGCGCACGGTGGATATCTTCCCCGAGGCTGGCTGACAGCGGCAGCTCTTCTTCGTCCCTGAACACTCTCCCCATCTTTCTGATGCCGAGGGTGCTTTTTATGGATGAGGGTATATCGAAATTCTCTATAAGGGAATGCAGACGTTTAGCTATCTCCTGATCCGGAGACTGATGCCTGTAGGATATAAAGGCTTTGTATCTCTGTTCTTCCATTCTCTTCTCCATGTCCCGAGCCCTGGATGACTCAACTCATGCGATATATTTCCTCTATATCTTAATTCTACAATACTTTGCTATGTTTTTCAGGAGCTCTGCGGCTTACTTTCGGAGCAGGTATTCCTCTATATAGTCGGCTATGCCGTCATTGTCATTCGATCCTATGATGATGTCCGCGGCTTCCTTCACTTCCGGAAGCGCATTCTCCATCGCCACTCCCGTACCGCACAGTTTCAGCATCCCTATATCTATGAGGTCGTCGCCGAATGCGATCATGTCCTTTTTATCCATCCCGAGATGTCCGCACAGCCAGAGTATGGCGTTCTCCTTGGTCGCGTCCTTGACGGATATCTTGTACCAGTCCTCTCCGACAAACCGGACCATATCGTAATCCGTAAGCTTTGAAGCTATCTCTGCGGCTTCGCCTTCATCCGTTATCTCAACGCACACCTTGAGGCAGGTGTCATCATCCCACCGGGAAAGATCGGAATACACATCGGGCCAGTTGCTGAACACAGGATGTGTGAACGGAAAATTCGAACGATGTCCAAACGCGGTATCTATTGTCAGTTTTGTGTCCTCTCCCGCTATGTCCCTGCAGACCTTCAGCACATAGTTTGTCTGATCCGCGGTGAAACTGTTCTCGTATACGGATCTGCCTCTGTCGATTATAACGGCGCCGCCGCTTGCTATCATGATGTCGGGCATGAAGTCCTCCACGAATACGTTCGCGACCGCCGCGGCGCGCGACGTGCAGACTCCGTAAATATATCCCGCGTCCTGCGCGCGTCTTATGGCTTCCCGTGAACGCACCGTTATCCTTTTGTCTGTCGTGAGCAAAGTGCCGTCAAGATCAAATAACAGAAGTTTTTGCATGTCTCCGTCCCTTTATCCGATATGTTTTTCCTGATTTATCCAATTATACACTATAGATAATACATAACGACAACACCCGGCCTTGGCCGGGTGTTGCGCATCTGTTTGACCGGGTTTGGAAAACCCGTGATCCTCAGTCCTTCTTGAAGCGTGCCCGCATCATCGGCTTTATTCCGCCGGCTTCAAGTATCTTCATCGCCTGGTCTCCCAGCTGCTCGCACGGCAGTACCTCTCCCGTCTCTTTTACCGTAACGGTATATGACTTGAGGTCGAGTGTGACCGTCTGTCCGTTCTCGACATGTTTGCTGATTCCCTTGCATATAACGGGAAGCAAGCCGAGGTTCACCGCGTTGCGGAAGAATATCCGGGCGAACGAATCGGCCAGAACCGCCGACGCTCCCATGTTCAGAAGGGCGATAGGCGCGTGCTCCCTGCTCGAACCGCATCCGAAATTTCTTCCGGCTACGACGATCCCGCCCTGCGGGAAGTTCGGGGCTATATCCTCGCTAACTCCGCAGAGGCAGTGGCTGCCTATCTCCTTAGGATCCGTGATCGCCAGGAATCTTCCGGGATAGATCTGATCTGTATCAATATTATCTCCTACGACAATTATCTTGCCGGTGATCTCTGTATTCATCGTCATTCTCCTTTATCAGTCAAGATACGGTCTCGGATCGGTTATCACACCGTTCAGCAGGCTCGCCGCTACGGTGGCGGGACTTGCGAGATACATTTTCGCTTCGGTGGATCCCATGCGGCCTGGGAAGTTGCGGTTTGTGCTCGTGATGCAGGTCTCTCCCGGAGCCAGAATGCCCTCATGCGCGCCGAGGCATGCTCCGCATCCGGGTGTCGTTACCGTGGCGCCTGCGGCCATGAGATCCTGTATATATCCTTTTTTAAGGCATTCAAGCATTACCTCGCGTGAAGCCGGAACTATTATGAGCCTTGTATACGGAGGGATGTGTTTGCCCCTGAGTATTTTGGCTGCGACCTCTATATCCTCGACTCTTCCTCCCGTGCATGATCCGATATATCCCTGATCGAGCTTCACGTCTCCCTCTGCGACAACGCTTGCGAGAGTGTGAACGTTCTCAACGCTGCTGGGGCACGCGAGTTCGGGTTCAAGCTCGGATACGTCTATGACATACGACTCCGCGTATTCGAAATCGGGATCTGTATACTGAACTTCATACGGTCTTACGGCTCTCTTGCTGACGTAATCCAGAACATCCTGGTTCGGCTGCATATACGCCGTCTTGGCTCCCATTTCGACCGCCATATTGCATATCGTCATTCTGCCTGCGACATTGAGTTCCTCGACATAGCTTCCGGTGAAATCTATCGCCTTGTAGACCGCTCCGTCCGCCCTTATCTTTCCCAGGACCGCGAGGATGACGTCCTTCGGAAATACGCCTTTTGGCGCCTTGCCTTCAAGGCGGACTTCAATGATCTCGGGAACACGGAACCAGAGTTCGCCCGTCATCATGATCGTGGCCATATCCGTGGCTCCGCATCCGGTGCCCATCGCGCCGAATGCGCCGTGAGTCGTTGTATGGCTGTCGGTCGCGACGATGATCATTCCGGGATAGATGACTCCGGCTTCAGGCATGACCTGATGACACACTCCGCAGTCAGTGTCGAAGTGATACTTGAGGTCATTCTTCTGCGCGAACTCCCGCATCTCCCTGTGATTGGAGGCGCTCTTGATATCGGGGCACGGCGCATAATGGTCGAACACGAACGCGCACCTAGTGTTGTCCCATACCTTTTCACCGCCCATTTCATAGAAGGAATACACGGTCTGAAGATACAGGTCGTTGATCTCGGCAAAGTCGACCTTTGCCGTCACTATCTCGCCTGTGCAGACCGATTCCCTCCCGCTGTTCTTTGCGAGGATCTTTTCTATTGCGTGCATAACGTATTTCCTTTCTTCAAAAAATCAGTATTCCTCATGCTGTTCAAGAAATAACATCATAAAACTTATGGCCAGAAGATCGGCACATCCTCCGGGAGACAGTCTTTCCGCGATGAACTCATCATCCAGTGCTCGTATCGTCCTCTCATCAGGAAACGGGTTTTCTTCTGTTACCGATCTTATCTTTTCCGCAGCCTGCCTCTGCTTATCTATACCTCCGCGTGAGATCATGCAGCCATCTTCAACACCGGCTATGAGATGCAGCAATGCGGCAGCGCCTGCTTCATTGAGCGTCTTTCCTCTGGAGACGGCCTCTTTGAGGCATGGCAGTCCCGTTCCGATGACCGCAGGAAGTCCGTCTGCCACCTGTCCCCTGCATCCCCGGATCCCGTATTTTGCGAACTGGGTCTCTCCCGCCGTGCGGGTGCTTCCGCAGGAAATACGGTCAAAATCTTCACTGACCTCATCGGTGACCATCTCCGATGCCATACGGGCTATGCGTGCGCTGTCGGTGCACAGTCCTTCATCAGTTGCGAGCCGTCCCGCAGCTCCGCACACGGTTCCTAGAGAGAAGATCGCACCCTTGTGGGTATTGACTCCTCCGGTCGCGCGAAGCATGTCCCCTTCGGCGATCCTGCCCTCAGTCCGCAGCATGCCGAATGTCTCTCCCGGTGCGAGCGAAGAAGTCTCCATACCTATTTCTGCGCACCTGCGGAAATACGGGGCAAGTGCCGCAACACTGTCTACAAACGTGAACATGTCCATGTCGCTGTGACTTCCCGTGTTGTTCATATCCACCAGTCCGGGCTTTGGGGTAGTGCACACCTCGTAGAGAAGAGCCCTTACGGCACACACGGCAACCGCATCGGCGTCCTTCTTCATGAAATGACTCTTGAGTATCCCGTTCGTTTTCTCCTGCAGTTCCCGCACGGAATGCACGCGCCTGCTCGCGCATGTTCTTCCCGGCGCGCCGCACACGAGGCACGGGCGCTCGGGGAATCCGAGTTCGGACCGTGAAATATGTCCTGTTTCGGACGAGATAACGTCTATGTCGAACAGACGCCCGAGCGGATCCCTGTCCTCGACTGCAGCGAGGCATCTCTTTACCCTTTTTGCTTCGCCTGTATCGAGAAGGATGAGGCACTCGTATCCGGTCACCGCGTCCTGTATCTCTTTTGCTATGATCCCGATCTTCTCCGCCGCCAGAGTTTTTTCTATAAGAGAACAGCCCTCATAAAAGCCTCTGCGTATAAGGGAAGAGACTTTCTGAGGGCCGGCTATATTCATTGTGAAAGAAATGAGAGTTTTCCCGCTTTTGAGCAACTCTCTCTGGCGAAAGGCTCTGCGCTCTCTCGCGGCGAGTATCTGCTCAAGGGTTACTTCTTCCGGGGTAAAGCTCATCTGTTTGCGGTCTCCGATCGGACAATGGTTTTCCTGTCGCTTATATTATCTCATACAAAACGGCATACGTGATCTACCGCGATATCGGAAAAACCGTATGCTTCGGCTTTGGTAAGCTTTCCGTTTGCTATGTCGTGGATGACACCGACGAGTTCGGCGCCCATCTCCTTATACGTCTTCTCTCCTCTGACGATCGGTGAGAGGTCGACATCCATATTGTCCTCCATGCGTTCATATGTCCGTCCGTTTGCGGTCACCTTGAGCACGGGAACAATGGCATTGCCCGTAGGCGTGCCGCGTCCTGTCGTGAATATGACGACCTGGCATCCTCCTGCGACCATGCTCGTCACCGAGGAGATGTCATAACCTGCAGTGTCCATGACCACGGCGCCGCGCTTTGTCGGTCTCGCCGCCTGCTCGATCACTTCGACGATCGGACGCGTGCCGCCCTTGCGGATACAACCAAGGCTCTTTTCGTCCAGCGTGCTGAGGCCTCCCGCCTTGTTGCCCGGCGTCGGCTGTCCCGCGCGGCAGTCCTGTCCCGCGGCTTTGAGGTGTTCCTCATACGCGCGGCATACCTCAATTATCTCATTGTGGATCTTGGGCGTTGCGGCTCTCTTGGCGACAACATGTTCCCCTCCGATCCATTCAATGCTCTCACTCATCATTGTCGTGGCGCCGAGATCGACCAGTCTGTCGCTCAGCTCTCCGACGGCGGGATTGGACGCTATACCTGATGTGGCGTCGGAACCGCCGCACTCTATGCCCATGAAGAGCTCGGATATCGGGAACAGTTCCTTCTGCTGCATCCCGGCTTCAGCCGCCATCTCGCGCGCCGCGCGGACGGCTTTTTCTATTGTCTTAAGCGTGCCGCCCTCGTCCTGGATTCCGAATGACACCACCGGTTTGGACGTCATCTTCTTTATCTTTTCACGGAGCTTGTCGTGTCCCACTGTCTCGCATCCGAGACCGATTATCACCACTCCGTACACGTTCGGGTTGCACGCGAATCCGGTCAGTACTTTCTGGCTCATTGCGGTATTGGCGGCCACATCGGAGCATCCCGTGTTGAATATGATGTTGACCGCGCCGCGGACCTGTGACGCGACTATGCGGGAACTCTCGCTTCCGCAAGCACATGTGGGAAGGATAAGAACATGGTTGCGGATACCCGGACGCCCTTCGGCTCTGCGGTATCCCCAGAAGCTGAGGCCGTCGTCCGTCACGACCGCTTCGGCGGAATCCGCTTCCGCTCCGTCTTCCTCCACCAGCTCACTGTCGTAATCTCTCGGAACGCTAAGGATGTTCTCATGGTTCACGAGATGTCCTTTCGGAATGGCTCTGACCGTACGGCCGATAAGTTCGCCGTACTTGATAACTTCATCACCCTCATTGAGGTCCGCAAGGGCGATCTTGTGGCAGAACGGAATATCTTCTTCAGCAGTGACTGAGAGGATCTCCGTTCCCTTTCTGTAGCAGACCTCGTCACCTTTTGAGACTTCAGTCACGCATGTTACGACATTGTCGGCGTCATCCATAAGAAGAGCATTGATGTTCATGTTTTTCCCCCTGTATAAGATCGTTTGTATATGTGTGAATGCCTTCAGGGCCTGCTAGACCCATCCGAGCGTCTTAAGGGCCAGGACTCCGAGAAAGATGGTGAAAAGCGAGACCGCCGTGCTGAACACGACGAGCTGTCCCGCGAGTTCCGCGTCACCGCCCAAACCTGCTGCCATAGCATAAGTTCCGGTTGCGATCGGAGTACCCACCAGGCAGTAGGCTCCGAATATCTCCGCAGGGCTGAATCCCAGCGCATGTGCAATGGGAACGCATATGATCGGCAGGAGCACCATCTTGATCGTGATGGCGCTGACAAGATATTTCAGATTTTGTTTTGCTGCGCTGAACTCGAGAGTTCCTCCGAGAATTATCAGTGCAAGCGGAGACGTCATAGCTGCGACCTTCCCGATTGGCGTCAGCAGATTTCCGGGTATCGGAATGTGCAGCAGGTTGAACGCGAGACCGAGTGCGACACCGATAAGCAGAGGATTCTTGAGGACTTCTATGAAGACCTTTCCGACCGACGCTTTTCCGCCGCGGAAGGTCTCGAAGGCTATCACGGAATAAACATTGTAAAACGCGATCACAAACGCGATCAGCAGAGATGCGACGGCGACGCCTTCGTCTCCGAGAATGCTCTCCGCAAGCGGAAGAGAGAACAGCGTGATGTTGCTCCTGAGTATCCCCTGAACGAGCGTTCCGCGTTTCGGATTGTCTTTCTCGACCCGCGGCACAATGATGAACAGCGCAAGAAACAAAACCGTGACGACTGCCACGACATAGAGCATGAACGCCCTGTTTCCTGACAGCAGTCCCTCACTTGTATAGATATTGTAAAACAGCAGGATCGGAAAGAGGATCTTATACGAGATCTGGTTCATTCCCCGCAGAAGATCGATCGTTGCGATACCCGATGCGCGGATATAGTACCCAAGTGCCAGGTAGATTATAAAGGGCAGTACCGCGTTGAATGCGATAAGAAAATTATCCATACCGTCCCCTTATTTCTCAGAGCGGCATTGTGCCGAGCGCGTATACGAATCCCTTCTCCTGATAGTCCTTCCAGAAGGCTTCCCTCTCTTCCTCGAGGATGCCCATCGGTCCTCTGAGCCTGTGGTTTTCCGAGATCTGTTCGGATGGATCTCTCTGCTCGAAACGCATCGTATCCTTGCATGCATTGAGCAGATCAACGCCTTTCTGAGAGGTCGTCAGGATGAACGACACGCCGTAGAAATCCTTCCAGTCCGGCGCGAATCTCTCCACGCCCCAGTAATCCGCGATTGTTATGTCGCTCGGGCGGTTCACCTGAGCGTACTTGCACGCAGAACATGAGGGACGCGCTATCGTCTTCCATCCGAAGAACAGCCTGTAGAAACGGTCGTCCTTCTTGAGCTCACCGTCATCAATCTTATAGCGGAAGCCCTTGAATGTGCTGGCGCGCTGCCATCCTTCGGTCTTGTCGCGGAAGTTGACATAAGTGATCTTTCCACCGTTCTCGTCCTCGAGCATCTTCAGATACTCACGCCACATCAGCGGGCTCGGCACGCTATGGCATATGACGTCGCAGAGTATGAGGTTGTCGTAATCCCTGTCAAGGAACGTCTGCACGCCGGCTATCTGGCACGGAGTGCCGGTAAACAGCACTTTGCGTCCGGCCTCGAGGTCCTCTTTGAGCTGCGCATATATCTCGCTGCTCACAACGCTCTGAACATATTTTGAACTGCGCATGCGGTTGCGCTCTTCTGTTGTCTCCGCGCGCCCATGCACAATATTGAAATCCTTGTCGAAAACAGCACCGTAAACAACTCCGCCTTCTGCGAGGATCACATCGGACAGCGCGGAGAAAGCTCCTCCGGACGCCGACTTCATGATCACTTCCTCATCGTTGTTGTGCGCTATATAGAAAACAGGTTCTCCGCGGACGAAATCGCTTCCCGCGGGCATAAGTTCGTGGCATCTGCTCTCGCAGAGTCCGCATTCGATACAGATATCCTCGTCAATTACAGGATACAGGAACCCCTCCTCATCAGGCTTCATGGTTATAGCCTGCATCGGGCATATCTCGGCACATGCTCCGCATCCGCAGCACAGCTTTTTATTCTTTGCAAGTTCCATTTTCCAGACTCTCCTCTATTTCTTTCATTTCCTTCAGAACTTTTCCGATCTCTTCCCACCCTTCCGGAGTGAGCCGTTTTGTCGGAGCGACCGGTTCTCCGACATCGAAGCCCTGCAGGGTCAAGGCTCCTTTTATACAGGCAGCAAGCCCGTATTTCTGGAATATGCTGTTGATGCCCCAGAGTTTTCGCTGAAGCGCCATGGCCTCATCCCATTTTTTATCCCTGCAGAGCTCGTAAAGAGCGACGCTCTGTTTCGGGATCACGCAGGCGGGTCCTGCCATCCAGCCACTGCCGCCCATCATCATGACGAATACCGGCACATGTGCGGACGCGCTGAATATTCCCATCCTGCCATGCAGTTTGTTGCTGAGTTCAAACAGTCTTCCGGTGTTGGCCGAAGCGTCTTTATAATATTGTACCATCGGAAGCTCCGACAGTCTCAGCAGCGTCTCATTCTCTATCTCGAATCCCGTGAATTTCGGATTGTTGTAGAGTACTACCGGCGACTCGGATGCCTCAGCCACCGCTTTGAAGTAAGTGTATATCCCGTTCTGTCCGAGCGGGAAATAGACGTTGAGAACAGACAGTATGCCGTCGACGTGCAGACTGTTGTAATATTCCACCTGATGCACCGCGTCGTTTACCGATCCCGACGCCACACCGGGTATGACCGGTACACGCCCCGCGGTCTCATCGAGCACGATCTCGACGATCCTCTTTCTCTGCTCCCAGTCGAGATAGAAAAATTCTCCCGTGCTGCCGAGCGGCACCAGTCCGTGCACTCCGAAATCTATAAGATGGTCAACCAGCGCACGCAATACTTCTTCGCGCACGGTGCCGTCCTCATCGACCGGGGAAACAAGATACGGGAATATCCCTGCAAATTTCCTGTCCTGCATATCTGCCTCCTTAACGTCATTAAGAAATACGGGGCCGCAGCCGCGCAGGGTCATCCCTTGCATGCGGCCGCAGCCCTGTTATTTACTTATCAGGTATACATTGCCCGGTCATCATCCGGGAATCCGTACAGTTTTGTGAACTTCATATCTTCGTCGATACCGAGCTTCTCATATGCTTTCTTGAGATTGCTCTTGATATTCTCGAGATTCTGGTCGAAGAGATGGTTTCCTTCACAGTCGGCGTCGACTACGAAAGGTCCGAAGTCCTTCGCGGTGAACTTCCATGTCGCCTCGATGAGTCCGAGTTCCTCGATACGGTCAACACCGTCGAGATGGAGCGTATCCAGCCAGTCGTTCGGGCTGACGGACTGCGGACAGATGTGAACGCATTTGAACTTCTTGAGCGCTTCCGTTCCGGCTTCTCCGACGCTGGTCTTGCCGAGGATCATCTTGATGCCCCACTGCTCGATCGTGCGCGGGGTCCATTTCTCAAAGCGGATCGTCGATGTCGGCATGATGGAACGCATATCCCAGCCGCCGTCCGGAAGCTTTCCGACGACAACGCCTGTCTGGAACATGACATTGTACTTGTTCTTCGTATCGATCGTCATCGGCATACCTTCGTCCAGGACTTTCTTCTGCAGCATTGAGCGGCATGTGAAGATCGGACCGGAGAGATATACGACATCACCGATCTTTAACTTTGTTACATCCTCATCCTTAAGCGGAATGTTAAGTCTGTATTCCATAAGATCTCCTCCTTATCTGTCGCCGAACCACATGGCGTTGTCGAGCGGGAGCATTGTATTGTCCGCGTTGACTCTCATAGTACCTCTTCTGGCGACCATGCAGTTGCATGCCATGGAGAGGATGATTCCGTCGAGATGTGTGAACGCATACTCTACATTGACCGCGAATACCGAAGTATCGCCGCCGACACCCATGATACCGATGTTCAGACCGTTGATCGCGTCATACAGATCCTCTTCCATCTTTCTGAATGTGGGATCCGGGTTGTGCGAACCGACGGCTCTGAGCGCTGCAGCCTGCTTTGCGAGGTTGGCCGACTCATTTGCCGTGCCGCCTATGCCGATTCCGATGACACATGGAGGACATACAGCTCCCTGCCACGCTGCTTCCGCGTACCAGTCGAGGATGCACTTCTCATGAGCTTTGAGTCCGTCGGCAAATGCGATGACCTTCTGGCGTGTTCCGCCGAAGCATTCGCTTCCGCCGCCCTTGGCGCAGAATGTGGCCTCGAATCCGTCGCCGGGAACGAACTTCATCTCAATGATCGGAGCATTCAGTCCGACGTTGTTGCCCGGATCATATCCGCTGATCGGATGTTTCATCGTCGCGCGGAGATGTCCCTCGCGTGTGGCGCGCGCTACAGCGTGTTCCGCTGCTTCGCGCAGTGAGGAGACGCCGCCTTCTATTTCGCACTGATCGCCGATCTTGAAGAAATACAGCGGCCAGCCTGTATCACAGCATATGACTATGTCACGCTCTATTGATTTGTGCAGGCTGCTCAGTGTCGTCTCAAATCCCTTCTTCGCGGCGGGATTCGTCTCTTTCTCGATCGCCCTTACGAAAGCCTGTTCAACGTCCTTGGAGATAACGGTAGTACCTCTTCTGCACGCCTCAAACAGGGCTTCCTCAATTACTTCCCGTTTGATCATAGTTCCTCCTTATACGTTTTGATTTATTGTTTGTCCGGCACACCTGCCGGTATGTTGACTATTCCAGTGTCCGCGGATCGGTGATCTTTCCGCACAGCGCGCTCGCCGCAGCCACAGCGGGACTCGCGAGATATGTGCGCGCTTCGGGGCTTCCCATTCTTCCGCGGAAATTGCGGTTATGAGTGCCTATGACGACTTCTCCCGCGCTGACAACACCGCCGTTGCGTCCCTGACACAGCGAGCAGTACGGATGAGTGATCATCGCTCCGGCACGGATGAATATCTTGAGCAATCCCTTTTTCTCAGCTTCTTCATAGACTTCCCTTGAAGCCGGTGTTACAAGGAATTTCACGAACGGAGCAACATGTTTGCCTTTGAGTATCTCCGCCGCAGCCTCCAGATCCTCGATCCTTCCGTTTGTGCAGGACCCGATAAATACCTGATTCACGGGTGTGCCTTCTACTTCGCTTACGGGATGGACGTTGTCCACTTTGGGCGGACAGGCCATCACGGGGACCAGGTCCTCGGCGCGGTATTCGAGCACTCGCTCGTAGCACTCGTCCTCGCCCACGCGCAGCCAGTCGAGTTCCTTGCGGTCAATACCGAACATCTCCGCTATCGCGTCGTTCGGCTCGAAGAGAGCGACCTTGGCTCCGCACTCCACGGACATGTTCGCTATGGACATGCGGGAGCTTATGCTCATCTCATCGAATGTGGAGCCGGTGAATTCGAGGGCCTTGTAGACCGCTCCGTCTGCTTTTATGTCACCGAGTACGCGAAGGATGACATCCTTTGCATAGACGCCCTTCGGCAGCTTACCGTTAACAACAACCTTAATGGACGAGGGCACACGGATCCACAGTTTGCCCGTTCCGATGATCGATGCCATTTCAGTGTAGCCTACGCCTGTCGCGAACGACCCGAAGGCCCCGTATGTCGTCGTGTGGGAATCGGTTCCGAACACTATGCTGCCCGGTTCCGCATATTTTTTGTCTTTGACCACCTGATGGCATATGCCGTCATTGCGGTGGACGATGATCCCGTACTCGTCCTCAAACCGGTTCCCGTATCGGTAGCAGCGCGGATCGTCGTAGTTGCAGTTCGGATACATGTGATCCATCATCAGGATACACTTCTTCTTGTTGTACACCCTGTCGAATCCCATATCGCGGAACTGATTGAAGATATACGGCACATAAATGTCGTGAAGGATGGCCTTATCGACATTGACTGTCACCATGTCTCCGGGTTTACAGTCGAAGCCTATATTATTGATTATCAGCTGCTGAGCCATCGTCCGTCCGGGATGATGTTTGCCGATCCACGGTTTTTCCTTTGTCTCATCCTTTATGTCCGTCTTGTCGGAACGGCGCATATGTTCTACCAGTCCGCCGTCCTCTAGTATCTGGCGTATTCCCTCGTCGATCGCAGGGATGCTGTACTTCTTCCCGTTGCATATGACGCAGTCATTTACATGGACTTCCGCGATATCTCCTTCTTCACAGTTCTCAAAGAGGTCCTTGCACTCAATGAGGAGCAGTCCGTTGTTGAGCGCGTTGCGGAAAAATATCTTTGCGAAAGACTTAGCTATGATGCAGCTGATGCCGACCGTTTTGAGCACGGAGGCAGCCGCTTCTCTTGAAGATCCGCATCCGAAATTCTTGCCGCCGACGATGATATCCCCTGCGCGCAGCTGCGCTGCCAGTTCGGGCCTCAGAGGCTCAAACAGATGGGGCACCATTTCTTCCAAGGTCGGGAGTCCGAGATATTTTGTCATCATGATGACATCGGTATCGATATCGTCCCCGAGGCGCCATATTCTGCCTTTGATAACGTTTTCCATGACAGTTCCTCCCGATCCTCAGTTTTCGTAGAGCACGCCCGTGAGAGCTGCCTTCAGCGCCAGTTCGGGTGAAGAGATGTAGACTCCGTTATTGTTGCGTCCCACCCAGTTGGCACAGTTGATCGAACCCGTGGTGACAAATATCTCATTGTCATCGCAGAGCCCCTGGCTCTGAGCCCAGCAGGCGCTGCAGCTCTGGTTCATTAAGAGAGCTCCGCTGCGCATTATGGGATCCACAAGACCTTCGTCGAGCATCTGTTCGTACACCTTCGAAGTAGCTGGCGCTACAAGCACGCGGACATATCTGCTGACCTGCTTGCCGTCGAGCGCTTCTGCCACCTGACGCATGGTCTCGATGCTTCCGCCCGTGCATCCCCCGAAGAACACCTGGCTGACCCTGAGACCGTCAAGCGCGGTCATCGGGACTATTTTGTCATAGCCGCCCGGAAGAAGGGCCTTGCGCTCGATCTTGAACAGGTCTATGACCATATCAGGTTCCGCAGAGGTATCGCGGCGGATAACGCTGAATGCGCCGGAGTGGGCAAGCATATTGCACAGTGTGAGCCAATCCGCCCGGTCAAGTTCCTCACCGCCTGTGAGGACGATCAGTTTTCCCTCATATTCGCTGCGGTTCTCAAGGATCGTAAGAGCTATATCCTTTGCCGCGGTATGGTAAAACAGTTTTCCGTCAAGGCGGATGACATATTCTTCCGTTTCTGGGAGCTCGAAACCGCCGGTGCCTATGACTTCGACAAGTTTGTCGAACGGGACGGTGAGTCCGAGGGCTCCCGCCGCTCCGACAGTCGGAGCATGAACACCGATGCTCAGGAGGATATCTCCTTCCTTCAGGTGGTCCTCCATCGCGAGATGATATCCGATCCCCTGCCCGTAGTAGAAGACCGTACCAAAGCGGCGCGCGTATTCGATCAGTTTCTTCTGTTTCTCCGCCACTGCGACTGTTCCGCACGGAGTGTTGTGATCCATTGCAACGATCACATGGTCCGGATACTTCGGCGCTACGTCCGCAAGGCGGTCGGCCTGTTCATCCGACAGTATGTCTGTAATGAGGCAGTACGGTATTTTTGAATTCTGAATCATTTGCCGTTCCTCTCGTTTCCGATGATTATCTCTTGGCGAGATATACTTTCTGCAGTCCGCGGATCACGTAATACAGTATCTCGTTGTACGGAGTTGCTATTCCGTGCTTCTTTCCGTAGCGGATCACATCGCCCGCAAAGAAGTCTATCTCTGTCGGACGCTGTTCAAGCACATCCGTAAGCATGGATGTCTGCTTGTCCTCGGGATATTTGTGTGTGAACTCGATGAGCTCGTCTATGTCGCTCTCGTGCAGATCTATTCCCTCCGCATTCGCGACTTCCAGGACTTCGCGCATGACGAGGCGCATGGCGTCGGGGATCTCCTCGATCTTCGGGATCATCCCGAATTCGGCCCTTGTAAGGGCCGTGATCTGATTCACTCCGACGTTGAGCATGAACTTGCGCCACTGCATGTGGCGGATGTTCGGATAGTAGTTGCTCTCGAGGTTATTGACGTTTACGAATGCCGATACTTCTTTTGCGAGTTCCGCATCCTCGGGTCTTCCCTCGCCGACCTGTATCTCGCCGGCTGTCGAATATGCTGTAAGTCCCGGTCCCACAGGATGGGCGTCCGTCTTTACCATGATCCCGCAGAGTACGTGGTTGTCCGGGAATTCCCTGGTAAGAGTATCAAACGCATACACACCGTTAAGGAGCGGCAGGATGACAGTGTGACTGTCGATAACCGTCTTGAGGTCCTCGATCGTGGACGCAAGGTGGAAATTCTTTACTGTAATGATTGCAAGGTCGAGCTTTTCCGGCATGTCCGCTTTGCTTTGGATAACGACCGGCTTAAAGTTCCTGCCGTTTACCATCAGTCCGTCTGCTTTGAGCGGAGCTGCGAGAAAATCGTTTTTGCAGAAGAGATAGAAATCCGTTCCGTATGCGAGTTCCAGATTGTCCGAGATCATGCTGCCGATAGCGCCGGCTCCCACAATTGCTACTGTTTTGATTGCCATAGTCTTATTATTCCTTTTCTTCTATCTCGTCGAAAATCGTTGCTGCGGGGATGATCGCCTGGACGCCGCAGATAAAAAATGCCAGGCGGAGCGCTTCGGCTACTTCCTCGAGGGAAGCGCCGTTTTCACACGCCAGCTTGGCGTGCGTCTTGATGGTCGTCTCAACGCCCGTCGCACATCCGAGAAGCATTATCATCAGTTCACGGTATTTGCGCGGTATCACGTTTTCGCCCTTGTTGCAGTTTCTGTACTGCTCGATGAAAGCGTGAATGAGCTGCGGGTCGTTTGCCAGACGTTTGTGGAAACTGAGCACGTTTCCGCCTCTTAGCTCCTTCAGTTCTTCAATCAGTTCTCTGGATTGTTCCAGTCTCTTTTCATCCGTCTCTCGGATAGCCATTATTGATCTTCACCTCTTCCTGAGTAAATCAGCCAAAGCCGGAGAAATAAACCTGTATGTCCGGCTTTGACTGATGGGGGATTTATATGCTTTCTGATTTATTATTCAATTACAAGATAATCCTTGACGCTCTCAATTATCGGGGCTTCGCACTCTTCTTTGCGTGCCTGATACTTTGCTTTATTCTCTACAAACAGATTTCCGCCGTGTGTATCGATTGAGACGATCAGCGGACCGAACTCGTTTACCTTGAATACCCATTCGCACTCGGGCATTCCGAGCTCTCTCCAGAAGCAGTCCTCGATCTTCTCCACATGGACCGCTGCGCTGACGGCACATCCGCCGACGAATACGCAGTGGATGGCTTTGTACTTCTCGCAAGCAGCTGTTGTCTTCGGACCCATTCCGCCTTTTCCGACGAGCATCTTGACGCCTGTCATGCGGATAAAGTCTTCCTCATCCTGCTCCATGCGGATGGATGAGGTCGGTCCGACTGAGATAAGAGTATTGTTGCCGGGTTCCTCATGTACGATCGGACCTGCGTGGAAGATGGCTCCGCCGTTGAAATCATAGGGACTTGTCATTCCCTCATGTACCACGCGGCGGTGAACGTCGTCACGTCCGGTTACGAGTGTACCCGTGAGGTACACTATATCCCCGATATGGATATCTTCAAGATCTTCTGCTTTGATCGGTGTAGTCAATACTTTTTTCATTACAGTTCAACCCCCTTATAGGATTTGCTGAAGTCATAGCTCATGTCATCATGGAAAGTGATGAATCCGCGGCGGTGCGCATAGCATGCCACATTGACGCCGACAGCGATCGTAGCTGTATGGCGTGCGGAAGATTCCACATGGACTTCCATCGCGACCTGATTGCCGGGGAGGCCCTGTGCGCCGATACCCAGCTTGTTGAGTCCTTCGAGAAGGTCCTTCTCGAGTTTCTCGCCCTTCGGATGATGATGGTGTGTTCCGAGAGGACGGAGATAAGCCATCTTGGAAAGGACTGCGGCGTTTTCCATGTTGTGGCCGAGGCCTACGCCTACGATGAGCGGAGGACATGCGTTGATACCGAGATCGGATACTGCGTCGAAAACGTATTTGACTATTGCGGCATATCCGTCGGACGGCTTGAAGACCTTCGCGCATCCGGGGAGGCAGCATCCGCCGCCTGCGAAGTATGTGCAGATCTCAAGATCGCTGTTGTCCGGGATGATCTCCCAGTGCAGCCATGGCATGCGCTCGCCGGTGTTGTCTCCGGTATTGCGCTCCTCAAACCAGTTAACCGTGTTCTGACGGAGAGGAGAGGAGAAAGTCGCCTTTGATGTTGCTTCGCGGAGAGCCTCTTCGACAATTCCCATATAGGGGAATTCCGAACCGCAGTTGATATAGAAATGAAGCAGTCCGGTATCCTGGCAGCATGGGCGGTTAAGCTCAATGGCCTTCTCAAGATTGTCGAAATAGGTGTCGTAGATCACCTTCTGCATCTCAGAAGTCTCTTTTTCGCGACACTCCTTCAGTTTTGCATAAACATCATCCGGAAGTCTCTTGCATGCAAGACCAAGAAACTTCTCCATGACATCTGTCATGACTGCCCGTGCTTCCTGTTTGTTCATAGAAAACCTCCTGCTTTTTGCAGTTTTTTGATTGATAATGGATTTGAAACATTGGATACATGATTTCATAAACATTATAGCAACACGTTTCTTTTATGTAAACATGTAACTATATTGTTTTTGGTACAATTAACTGTTTTTGTTATTTTTGACCGTTTATTCTTCTTTCTGCTGCCTCTGTTCCTTCATGACTCTCAGGACCCCGTCGATGCTGTTCTGGATATGCTGCCTAATGACATGGGCTCCGCGCTGCGGGTCGTTCGTCTCGATAGCCAGGATCAGTTCCCTGTGCTGGTCGTTGGACTGGCGGGCGACCTGATACGGGTTGTATCCCGCGTCCATCGTGTGCCACATCGAGGCCAGGATCTGCCGCAGTTTGAAATTGTCGGCCGCGTCCCATATGAAGCGGTGGATCAGGGCGTTCTGCATATTGTATCCGATCATATCCTTGCGTTCGATCATCTCTTCGCCCTTCTCGTAGGCCTCCCACGCCTTGCGGCAGTCGGGATGATTTGCGCATGCCATCTGCACCGCAGAGGATTCGAGGATGATCCTCGTGGTGTAGAAATCCTTGACGAATTTTTCGGAAACCTCGTTCACCACCGTTGTCTTGTTCGGTCTGATCGTGACGAATCCGTCATTTGCCAGTATCTGGAAAGCTTCTCTCACAGGCATTCTGGATACGCCGAGCTGCTCGGCGATATGCTCCTGATATATCTCCTGCCCGGGCTTCAGCGTTCCGTACAGGACCTGCCTTCTGAGTTCGGCAACGACTTTGTCGCTTATCAGTGTGGTGTCGATTCTGATCATTCTCTTGTTACCTCGCTTATGGAAATTTGCTGTTTGGGTTAATTACGGGATTCTGCTGTATCTGTCACAGGATATACTGCATCAGCCAGACATAAAACGGGATGAAGACAAGTCCCAGGATCGTGGATACACAGACTTCCATGGATACGAATTCGCTGTCCCCTCCGCACTCGTTCGCCATCATTGCCGACTGTGTCATCGTCGGCGTCACGCTGAAGACGAAGAATATCTGAGCGACGGCGTGGTCGATGTTGAAGACATGGCAGAGAAGGCATACGAACATCGGCGCGACAACAAGCCGCATGGCAATCGCAAGTATGAGATCCTTCTTGCTGTCCAGCACCTTCTTAAGCGCCGTGTTTCCTATTACGCACCCGATGTAGACCATCGCGAGCGGGGTCGCCATCCGCGACAGCTGCGTAAGCGGTCCCTGAAGGAACTTCGGGATCTTCAGGTTCAGCAATACCATTGCCGTACCGATAAGGAATCCCACCAGTGGAGGGGAAAACAGCTTTTTGAGATTCTTGAAGCTGAACCCTCCTTCTTTTCCGCCGTCCTTCATCATCAGGTAGTAGCCGATAGTCCAGAACAGAAGAATATTGGGGATATAGCAGACCATCGCGTATGGTGTTGCCGCGTCTCCGAATATTCCCTGGACAACGGGAAGCCCTATGAAGATGGCGTTTGCGAAGGACGAGCACACCGCGAAAGCTCCGCGGCGCCCTTCCTTTACCCTGAAGATCCTTCCGACGATCAGAGCCGCTATCAGGCTGAACACGATCATGGCGGTCGGGATGAATATCTGCGAGATGACCTTCAGCAGATCGTCCTTCCCGTCAAACGAGTTGACCATCGTTGTGATCAGATTTACCGGGATCGCCACATTCAATGCAAACTTGGAGAACGCGGTCCCGCCCTGCATGCCGAACCATTTCCTGGTCTTCAGGAAGATCCCGACACAGATCAGCATGAGCAATGTAAAAATACTGTTTAATGCGTTTTCAAACATGATACGGCTGCTCTTTCAACAATTATTGATTCAATCCTGCTTTCTTACTCTCGCGCACAGTCCCGATGCGGACGGTATGACTGCGACTACCGGGTCTTTCCTGCCCTCCAGCGCACTGTCGACGGCTTCCTGAAGAGTCCCTGCCCACTCGAGGTGTGCCTCTTCAACAGATTCCTTTGAGAGATGGGGGGACACGATGATCACGCGGCCCTTCTTGAGTGCCCGAGCATAGTTGAACGCCTTGTTGCTGCCCGGGGTGAATCCCTCTCTGGCGTACAGATCTATTATCTCGTCCGGATCGGCGTGATCGACCATGATCTGTCTGAACGAGCCTCCTCCGAATCCGTCGCTGCACTCCGCAACGAGCACGAAGACGCAGTTTGGGTTGCAGATGAGTTCGGAGACAGAGATCGCCTTCTGCGACTGATACAGGTCTATATCTCTGGGGAATCCTCCCGGACTGGAGATGAGGATGTCCGCGGGCTTATCCACTTCGAGCATCGTTACACTCTCACAGAGCTTCACTCCCTCCTCATGGGCGGCCTCGAGATCTCCCGCCACAAAACCGACGACCTTCTTATGCGCGTCCTGTATGGCGTTCACTATGAATCGCACATTCGCCGTGCGCGCCGCGTCCACGGCCAGATTGTGGAACGGATTCCCGTGCATGAATCCCATTGCCGGCTCGTACTGATATACCGGGAATGAGTGATGGATGTGGAACGTAGTAAACCCGGCGATACCCGGAACTATCGATTTGCGTCCGCCGCTGTAACCGGCGCAGTGGTGCTGTGTTATGAGGCCTGTAGTTATAAGGAAGCTGCATTCGGCAGCCACTTTATTGATATACACCGGGATCCCCGCCTTGGTGTCACCGATGTACTTGTTCTCCTCGTCCACCATGCAGTGGTGATCCACCGTCTTGAAACGGTTGTACGCTTCGTCTCCCAGTATCTTGCGCGCTTCTTCAGCCGTGGGAGAGCGGTGTGATCCCGTCGCGAATATGATCGTCACATTCTCATCCGGTACTCCGACCTTATCCAGACGCTTCATCAGTTCGGACATGATGAGCACGTTCGGACCGGGTCTTGTCTGATCGTTCACCACGATGACCACCGTGTCATCGGGTTTGAGCATATCCTCAAGAAGAGGCGATCCGATCGGATTCCGCATCGCGGCGTCGATCATCTCCTCCTCCGTTTTGTCCACTTTTGTCGCCGGCATATCCAGAATCGATACGTCCAGCCCATCCGGCAGTTCTGCCGTCAGTTTTGTTTTCCCGTAGGGTAATTCTATATGCATGAGGTGCATATCCTCCTGAAGTTTTTGCTTTTACGGTATTTGCCTTTTTAATAGAACAGGCAGGGAATAAATCAATATTTATTCCCTGCCTTAATCATTCCTGTAAAGACAGATCCGTGATCGATCTTATGGGACAGCGCTTATATTAGAGTCCTTTACCGATCAGCGGGCAGAGGATGGATGCGAGGATGATAATGATCGCACCGCCGATACGTGAGGAGATCTGTGCGAACGGCATCAGTTCCATACGTTCTGCAGCACCGAGTGTTGCAACGTCGCCGGAACCGCCCATGTTTGCCATACAGAGTCCGGATGTGATAGCACCGTCGATCGGATAGAAGCCGACGAGCTTGGATACGATGAGTGTGAAGATTGTGCATCCGAGCAGTGTTGCGAGAACCATTGCGAGATAGAGTCCGTTGAAGTTCTCGATGATGACGGACATGTTGGTGTAAACATAACCGATGGAGAACAGAACTGCCGGTACGCAGAATTTTGTGAGGAAGTTATACCACTGACGGCAGTCATCCTTCATCTGCTGAGGAGCGAGCTTGAAGATGTTTGCAACTGCTGCCGCGATAATCGTCCATGCATAGTAGTGGATCGAAGGAATGAAGTTCTGGATGATACGGCCGATAATGAAGAAGCAGCCTGCGAATACGAAGCCGCGACCCATTCCGACAAGGTCGATCTCAGGCTCAACAATTTCCTTCGGCTGGAAGCTTCCGTGTGCGGGCATGATCTTGCCGTTGCCTGTCCACTTCGGGAACTTCTTACCAAGGCTGTTGAGGAGTCCTGCGAAAACGATCGCTGCCGCGTTACCGAGAACAACAGCCGGCATCATTATTGACAAGTAGTAATCCGCGCTTTGACTCAGACCCGCTTCATATGTTGCAGACATCGGAACAGCACCGGCTGCGGTACCGCCGCCCATGATCGGAGTTGCAATGAAGAGGATTCCTTCTCTCCAGCCGAATCCGCCGATCTGTGCGACAACTCCGGTGAAGAGAAAAGCGCCGATGATTCCGGCAAATACCGGGATGAAGTAACGGACACCTGCGCGGATCAGAAGGTCTCTGTCCATTGCGAGGATGGAACCGCAGATAAGAGCAGATACGAAGAATCCGAGGTAGTCATAGCTCTTAACGAAATCCGTTACGAGAGTTCCTGTCTTCTCAGGGAATACATTGAAGTAAGCGATCAATGCGCCGCCGAACAGCGCTACGAAGGCGCCGCCGCCGAGGTATGAGCGTACGATCGGGAGATGATCACCGATCCAGCAGAGCAGGATTCCGAAGATCGTACAAAGAGCGAAGCCGCCGCAGAATCCGAGGCCGGGCACTCTGTCGAGGAACGTTCCCACAAGTACTACTACCAATGCAAAGATGTAGTACGGCAAAGTGAAAATGTCTATTTTGTAGTCTTTCAGCTTGTTCATGTTTGGTTTTTTCCTCCCTCATAGAGCAAAATTTTAATTTTTTATCATGTATCCAAAACATTCCTCACAGGAAATGCCTAGTTGATTATAGGCACATCGCTTCAGCAAAGTCAATACTTGTGCAGGTTTCTCTGTTTTTTTCTGCATTTCGACGATTTTTTACTGATTTTGCCCAATAATATGAACACACTATTAATATATTTCTTCTTCTGTTACTTGACACCCGCCCTATAAAATGATTATATAGACTCATAGGCGAAAACATTATCATGTATCCATGATACGTTTTCGAGCGGATCGGATATATGGTCCCTCATCACAGTCATGAAAGGAATATATCAGCTATGCAGACCATTTCACTGCCATATGGTGACGGTGTCCAGACCGCCTCTTTGCCGGACGGTCTTTGCATACAAAACATCGAATCACCTCTCATCCCTGTAGAAAAATCTCTCGAAGAGCTGCTCGAGCATGCCATGGAGCATCCGTGGGGATCTCAGAAGCTCGACGAGATGGCAAAACCGGACGACACGGTCGTCATAGTTATGAATGACCACACCCGCCCCGGTCCGAACGCGCTTATCATGAAGGCACTCATGACGCGTTTAGAGAAAGTCGGGATCCCAGACGAGAACATCACTGTCCTCTTCGCGACCGGATCTCACCGCGCCCCCACTGAGGCCGAGGCACGCAAGATCATGGGAGACGAATACTATGAGCGCATAAAATCGGTCGCGCATGACTGCCGCGATGATGCGAACATGGTAAATCTCGGCAACACCCCTGACGGGACTCCGATCTATGTCAACAAAATAATAACCGAGTGTTCCCTTCTCATAACGACCGGACTTGTAGCTCCCATCCATACTGCAGGATACAGCGGCGGACGCAAATCCATCCTGCCCGGAGTCGCGGGACTCAAGACGCTGCATGTCCACCACTCGTTCCCCATCTACCAGTATGAACCTGCTATGGGATATATCTACGGCAATCCTTTCCATGAGATAGCTCTGAGCGCCGCGCAGGTCGCGGGAGTCCGTTTCATAGTAAATGCCGTGCAGGATCCCCATAAGCAGTTCTTTGATTTCGTGGCCGGAGACCTCACGGTCGCTCACGCGGTCGGCGTCGCAATGTGCAAAGAGGTCAGCGAGGTCAAGATCCCGCGCCGCGGCGACATCATCATAGCGAGCCCCGGCGGATTCCCGAGAGATATCGACCTATACCAGTCCCAGAAAGCTCTTTCCGTCTCCGAGAAGATATGCAATCCCGACTGCATCTTCATCGAAGTGGCTGAATGCCGCGACGGATACGGCGAGGAGACCTTCCACAGATGGATGGTCGAGGGGAAAAACCCACGCGACATAATCGACCGCTATGCGGAAGAGGGATTCAACGTCGGAAACAACAAGGCCTTCAACTACGCCCGCGCACTTGAAAAAGGACGCGTCATAATCGTCACGGACAAGATCTCAAAGGAATCCCTGCAGGAGGCAAAACTCGAGAGCGCTGCGACGCTCCAGGAGGCCGTGGACATCGCTCTCAAGGCAAAGGAGGGCACCGATCCCGTTATCTCGGTCATGGCCCAGGCGGCTAATATCGTACCGGTGATAGAAGAGGACTAAACGTCATCTCAGCAGTCAGCAGACAGTCGAATAAATAAGAATGTATTAAATAAAGGAGAACAGCAATGAAGATCACTGATATCAAAGTAATTCCGGCAAACAGATTTCTGTATGTAAAGATATTCACCGACGAGGGTATCACGGGCGTCGGAGAATCAGGCGCATGGGGATATCTCCTCGCTTCCGGTGAAGCCGTCGAGAGTTTCAAGACTTATCTCATCGGACAGGATCCCCTGCTCATCGAGCATCACTGGCAGTACATGTATCACTGCTTCCACTTCCGCGGCGCAGCCGTCATGGGCGCCATAAGCGCGATCGACATCGCCCTCTGGGACATCGCGGGAAAATACTACGGCGTTCCGGTATATCAGCTGCTGGGCGGCAAGTGCCACGACAAACTCCGCACATACTATCACGTCGGCGGCTCGACCACCGAAGCCCTTGTCAACAGCTGTCTCGAGGCAAAGAAGAAGGGATATAATGCTGTAGGTCACCTGTCTCCGTTCCTCGATGAACCCAGAACAAAACCCTACAGCGGTACCTATGTCTCCATGATCGGCGACGCGGCAGACCGTGTCGGCAAGATCCGCGAGGCGGTCGGCAACGACGTGGACCTCTGCCTTGAGCTCCACCGCCGCATGAAGCCCGGCGAAGCGGTGGCTTTCGCTCATGCAGTTGAAAAATATCATCCGTTCTTCCTCGAAGACCCGACAACACCGGACAATTTCGATTCCATGGCTCTCATCGCAAGCAAATCCAACGTTCCGATCGCTACCGGCGAGCGCATCCACACGATACAGGAATTCGAGATGCTCCTCTCCCGCAACGCGATGTCATATGTCCGCACCAGCGTCTGCATCTGCGGGGGTATCACAGGTACCCGCAAGATCGCGGCTCTCGCGGAAGCACACAATGCGATGATCGTTCCGCACAACCCCTTAAGCCCAGTTTCCACGGCAGCATGCATGGCCGTAGCCGCAGCGACGGAGAACTTCGCCATCCAGGAGATGCCGGATCACTACGGTCTCGCCGCTACAGAGCGCTATACCAGCGAGAAGGATTTCAACGATGCTACCACATTCACACAGGCAGATCTCGTCACCTGGGTTCCGGAAGTAGTTGACGGATACGCCATACTCTCCACGGAACCGGGTATCGGAATCGACCTTATGCCGGATATCGAGACAAAATATCCGTTTGAGCGCCGCACGATCCTCACGAGACTTCACGAGGACGGCTCGATCGTAGATCAGTAATCATACATTACTGTTTTCAGAACTTCCCGGACATCCTCCGGGGAGTTCAGAGGACTTTTTGCAGGAGGCATTTATGAAAATTGTAGTATTAGATGGTTATACGGAAAATCCCGGCGATCTCAGCTGGGACAAGCTGGCCGCTCTCGGCGAACTCACCGTAAACGACCGCGTATCCTATGCCGAATCCCCAGAGATAGCGGAAAAGCTCGGCGACTGCGACATCGCAGTGACGAACAAGACCCCCATCTCCAGAGAGACCATTGACAAATGCCCGAACCTCAAATTCATAACCGTCATGGCGACCGGATACAACATCGTGGACTACAATTATGCCCGCGAGAAAGGCATTCCCGTCGCGAACATCCCGACATACGGCACCGCCTCTGTAAGCCAGTTCTCGATAGCTCTGCTGCTTGAGATATGCCACCACATCGGACATCACGACAAGACGGTCCATGACGGAGTATGGGCAGACAATCCCGACTGGTGCTACTGGGATTATCCCCTTATAGAACTCGAGGGAAAGACGATCGGCAT
Source organism: Oscillospiraceae bacterium (assembly GCA_017512745.1). Taxonomy (GTDB): domain Bacteria; phylum Bacillota; class Clostridia; order Oscillospirales; family Ruminococcaceae; genus RGIG5675. The sequence continues at coordinate 102,281 of JAFWEV010000098.1, read as the reverse complement.
CATAGGATTCGGACGCATAGGACAGCAGGAGGGCTGCGTGGCCAAAGCGCTCGGTATGAACGTCATAGCGTACGACCCATACCCGAACGACCGCGGCCGCGAGATAGCAGAATATGTCGGACTGGACGAACTCTATGCCCGCGCTGACGTCATAACGCTGCACTGCAATCTCACCCCGGAGAACACTCGGATGATCAACAGCGACAGCATCGCCAAGATGAAGGACGGAGTCATCCTCATCAACAACTCCAGAGGTCAGCTGATCGACGAGCAGGATGTGACTGATGCCCTCAACTCAGGAAAGATCGGATACGCCGGTCTCGACGTCGTCTACACGGAGCCGATCCGCAGCGACAACCCGCTGCTCAAGGCAAAGAACTGCATCATCACACCTCACATCTCATGGGCACCGATAGAAGCCCGCCAGCGGATCATGGATATGACCGTTGAAAACGTCAAGGCATTTCAGGACGGAAGCCCTGTAAATATAGTCAATAAATAGCAAACAGCAGGAGGACCTATATGAACATTATCAGGAACGCTATTGCAGGAACTATGGAATCCAGCGATCTGATAGTAACCGTCACACCGGGCTCGGGTCTCACGATAGATATCCAGTCTCCGGTCAAACGCCAGTTCGGCGACTCCATCCGCAGATCCGCGGAGGAGATTGCGCAGGATCTGGGCGTAACAGACGCAGTGATCAGCATCGAGGATCACGGTGCTCTGGACTGCACTATCCGCGCAAGAATCGAGACCGCGCTGCTTCGCGCATCAAAGGAGGAATGATCATGAGAAGAACAATGCTGTTCCTTCCCGGAAACAACGCAGGCATGCTGGCGAACGGAGATATTCTCGGAGCTGACAGCATAATCCTCGACCTGGAGGACGCCGTATCCCCGGATCAGAAGGACTCCGCGAGGATCCTGGTCCGCAATGCCCTCAAATATCTCAATTACAGAGGCTGCGAAGTCATCATCAGGATAAATGACATAGAAACTCCTTACTGGGAGGACGATCTTGAAGCAGTGCTCCCCCTCAAGCCGGATGTCATCATGCCGACAAAGGTGAGCGGAGCCGATTATATCCACCGCCTGGCCGCAAAGATGACCGAGATCGAGGAAAAGAACGGGATGGAAGTCGGCAAAACGCTGATCATTCCTCTGCTCGAGACCACTCTCGGCATCGAAAATGCATTTGAGATCGCAAAGGCGGATCCCCGCATGGCCGCTCTGTACCTCGGAGCCGAGGATTATACCGCGGACCTCAGGTGCAAGCGCACGAAGGAGGGTACCGAGATCTTCTATGCCCGCACAAGGCTCGTCAACGCCGCGCGCGCCGCAGGGATCGAGGCATACGACACTCCGTGGACCGATGTCGATGACATGGAAGGTCTGCAGAAAGATACCGAGCTCGCAAAGGCTCTCGGCTATACCGGCAAAGCCGTCATCAATCCGCGTCACGTGGACGTCGTGAACGCCGTGTTCAGTCCGACGGAAGCGGAGATCAATTACGCCAAAGAGGTATTTGCCGCCATTGAGGAAGGCAAGAGACTCGGCAAAGGCGCCGTTTCGCTCCGCGGAAAGATGATCGACAAACCGATCGTGGAGCGGGCACGTCAGGTGCTGGAAAATGCACGCGCTATCTATGGAGGTGAATTCTGATGTCCAAACTCATAAACAGTATAGAAGAAGCCATCCGCGTCACGGGACTTAAGGACGGGATGACCATATCCTTCCACCACCATCTGCGCAACGGCGATTACGTTCTCAATATGGTTGTCGACGCCATCGCAAAAGCAGGCATCAAGGACATCACCATCAATGCAAGTTCCATCCACGAGGTCCACGCGCCCCTGGTGGATCACATAAAGAGCGGCGTCGTCACAGGACTCGAGTGCAATTACATGGGAGCCGCAGTAGGCAAGGAGATATCCAGAGGCATCATGAAAAAGCCCGTCATCTTCCGTACTCACGGAGGAAGACCCAGCGATATCATGACAGGAAAGAGTCACATCGATGTGGCTTTCATCGCCGCTCCGACTTCGGATGACATGGGCAACTGCACCGGCAAGATCGGAAAGTCCGCTTGCGGCAGTCTCGGCTATGCGTTCTCCGATGCGGAAAAAGCAGACAAGGTCGTTGTCATCACCGATAACCTCGTTCCCTATCCCCTCACTGATTTCTCCATTCCGGAGATATATGTTGACTATGTGGTCAGCGTGGACAAGATCGGCGACCCGAAGGGCATCGTTTCCGGCACCACAAAGATCACCCGCGATCCTGTCGGACTCAAGATCGCACGCTACGCAGTGGAGTGCATCCAGGCTTCCGGTCTGCTCAAGGACGGATTCTCATTCCAGACGGGCGCCGGCGGCGCATCTCTCGCTGCTGCGGCATACCTCAAGGACATAATGGTCAGGGATAACATCAAGGGCAGCTACGTCATGGGCGGCATCACCGGATATATGGTGGATATGCTCAATGCAGGCTGTTTCGAGGCTATTCTCGACGTGCAGTGTTTCGACCTCAAGGCAGTCGAATCAATCCGCACCAATCCGAAGCACCGTGAAGTCAGCGGATCCCAGTACGCGAGCCCGACGGCAAAGAGCTGCGCCGTGGACGGTCTCGATGTAGTCATACTCGGAGCCACCGAGATCGATATGGACTTCAACGTAAACGTCCACACCGATTCGAACGGATATATCATGGGCGGATCCGGAGGACACAGCGATACTGCAGCCGGAGCCAAGATGGCGATGATCGTGGCTCCTCTCGTGAGAGCCCGCGTCCCGATCGTGACAAAGAAGGTCCAGTGCATAACCACACCAGGATCAACGATAGACGTGCTGGTGACCCAGCGCGGTATAGCCGTCAATCCTGCGCGCCAGGATCTCATCGAGAAGTTCAAAGCGGCAAAGCTGCCCGTTGTGACCATTGAAGAGCTCTATGACAAGGCCATGGAGATCGTCGGCAATTATCAGCCGGTCGAACTCGGAGACCGCGTTGTCGCAGAAGTCGTCTACAGAGACGGAACCGTTATCGACCGCATCCGCCAGGTCATCGAATAATAATCAATGAGAGCCGGAACAGCCTGAGCCGTTCCGGCTCTGTTTTCCTGTATATCGGTCCGGCACGGCAATAACCGGGCAATGGATACAGAAGCAAAGTTGATGCTAAAATGTCATTGACTTGTCTATAATGCTGTGTTATCGTTTCTTGGATACAAAACATAATCTCACTTATAACTGTGGTGAAACATGAATAACTCAGGCAAATCAAAAAAGATCAAAGTAGTTCCGGTCGGCATACAGGTCGCCCACTCGCTGCGCGATGCCATACTCTCCCGGGAATTGAAACCCGATGAGATAATCAATCTCAACACCATTGCGGAACAGCTCGGAGTCTCAAATACTCCCGTCCGGGAAGCCCTCCAGATACTGGCTAACGAAGGACTCATAGAACTCCGCGCAAATAAAGGCGCCAGGGTCATAGGCATGACGAAAAAACGCATCAGCGACTACTATGAGACGCGTATCATCCTGGAGAGCGCAGCCGCTTTCAAAGCCGCCGGAAAAGATGCTGTCCGCAGTGTCGAGGACGTGTTTTATCAGGAAGAACGCGCTGTAATGTCAAACGACTACGGAGCATATTCCCATCTGAATCACCAGTTCCATCAGGCGATCTGGTCCGCTGCGGATAATGATGAGATGTATTCGATCCTGAATTCTCTCTCTACAATCACCTCCCGGTCCGTGTATTCGACCCCGGAAGACTATATCGAAAAATCACATTACGAACACTCGATCATACTCAGCGCCTTAAAGTCGGGAGACGCGGAAAAAGCCAGGACCGCGATGTCCGAACATCTGCAGCGCGGACTCAATGACATGCTGACATATTATCCCGAAGACGAATGATCTTATATACAGCAACAGATCCGGCCGGTTGGCCGGATCTGTTTTTCTTTTCCGTTCAGTAGTTCGCATCGGGAAAAGCTGTTCTGAGCAACTCACGTCCCTGTGTGCTCCTGAGATAATCCGCAGTTGTTACGGGCAACATCCCGTATGCAGCTTCGAGCTCTCCCCTTCGCAGGAATTCCCTCACTTTGCTCGCGCTTATATATCCCGCGTCAGTCTCTATGCGCCTGATCTCCTCGACCTTTATATCCTCAGCTTCGAGAACGCGGTGCATTGTCTCATTGTACCGGGCAGTCACAAGGCTGCCGGGTTCTGTTCCCACATACCGCCTGCTTATGTGCAGAGGTCCCGCGAAGTATCTGCAGAATATTCTGAGATCAAGCTCGCACTGAATGTCCGCAAGCCTCTCTTTCTGATCATCCCGCATAAAGTAGTCGGGGAATGTCGCCGATGAGATCATGTAATCCCCTCCGGGGAAGACCCTCACATTTCTGAGGTCCGCCGTTCCCTTCCTGACAAGATCGAGTCTCACATCAGCCGGGAATATGCTTCTGTCCTCGCTTACAACAAACACATACACATTGTCGCACTCGCGCGAAGCCGTCTCTATGAGATATCTGTGTCCGAGCGTGAACGGATTGGAGTTGCATACAACGGCGCCGTTTATCTTATCCTCCGGAAAAGCCTCTATCGAACTGACAAAGCGCTTCGGTCCCCCGGTTATGTTCTCCATCAGCAGAACATCCCGCGTTCCTTCGATCCTGTAGAACCCGAGAGATAAGAAGATAGTCTCGTTCTGAGGCTTTGTGTAGACAAAAAGATGATTTATTCCACGCCTTGCCGCCTCATATCGCAGCTCCGTCATGAGAGTCGCGGACAAGCCTTCGCCCTGTCGGTAGTCGTCCACCCGGAAACACTTCAGTATATTCCCGGAAAGCGAACCGGTCGCGATGAGGCTGCCGTCATCGTCGTCAAAAATGCAGACTGTATAGTCGCAACTGCGGTCGTAACTGAGACCGCCCTCCCTGAGAAAGCGATCCAGTTTTTCTGTTGCAGCGGCATCCGGATATCCGGTCGTAAGTCTCATTCCATTTTCCTCCGGGAACGGATTATCTGAATATTATTATAAATCATCAGCAGCCGTCTGCGGTATCGGATACCTGCAGACGGCTGCCCTGCTCATATTATTGTAAGATCATTTGATCCTTGCGACTCCGGACTTTACCGCTTCATCGGCAACCGCTTTTGCAACTGCCTTCGCGGCTCTAGGATCGAGAGCGCTCGGAATGATGTACTGCTCGTTTCTCTCCTCATCAGTGACGAGTTCAGCCAGCGCTTTCGCAGCAGCAAGCTTCATCCCCTCTGTAATCTCCTTGGCTCTTACGTCAAGAGCTCCTCTGAAGAGACCCGGGAACACGAGAACATTGTTGATCTGGTTCGGATAGTCTGAACGGCCTGTTCCGACTACTCTGGCTCCGCCTTCGAATGCCAGTTCCGGCATGATCTCCGGCGTCGGGTTTGCCATCGGGAATACGATAGCATCCTTGTTCATTGAGCGGACCATGTCGACAGTTACGATATTCGGTGCGGAAACTCCGATAAAGAGGTCTGCTCCGACAAGAGCGTCTCCGATCGTTCCATGCAGGTTTCTGAGGTTCGTGACCTTGCAGAGTTCCAGCTGCGCGTCGTTCCATGCGGTGTCTTTGTTCAGTATTCCGTTACGGTCGATGTATGTGAGGTCCTTAAGACCGTACTCCATGAGAAGCTTGCCGATGGCCGTACCGGCTGAACCTGCTCCGCAGATGACGGCTCTTATCTCAGAGATGTCTTTTTTGACTACCTTCAGAGCATTTATGAGAGCAGCCAGAAGAACTATGGCTGTTCCGTGCTGATCATCGTGGAATACAGGGATATCCAGACGCTCCTTGAGCTTGGCTTCGACTTCGAAGCATCTCGGAGCTGCGATATCCTCGAGGTTGATGCCTCCGAATACGGGAGCGATGCGGCATACGGTCTCGACTATCTCGTCAACATCCTTCGTTGCGAGGCAGATCGGGAAAGCGTCGACATTTCCGAATGTCTTGAAGAGAACCGCTTTGCCCTCCATGACCGGCATACCTGCTTCCGGTCCGATATCTCCAAGTCCCAGAATCGCCGTTCCGTCAGTCACGACGGCAACAAGGTTTCCTTTCGCGGTATAGCGATATACATCCTCCTTGTTCGCGGCTATCTTTTTGCAGGGCTCCGCGACTCCGGGTGTGTAGGTGATGCTGAGGTCGTCTCTCGTCTTGACATCGACTTTAGATACCACTTCGATTTTTCCCTGTTTTGCTTCATGCAGCTCAAGAGAAGCTTTGTTGTAATCCATACTGCCATACTCCTTATTATTACATGTGATGAGCTTGATGATGATCCGCCTTTTCACCAAGGGCGGTTCGTCACTAATACACAAAAAAATAAATATAAAACGGATAACATTTTATGAAATAATTATAACACAAGCGGTACACTTTTTTGAGTAAATAATATAATTGCCCACCGTTTCTCTTTTCTTTCGGCGTGAATAACTTTAAACTGATATCAGAGAATTCAGGAGGTGTCCGGAATGTCTGTTTACTGTATAGGAGATATAAGAGCGGATATCACGATGGACGCGACCGGCAGCGGCGCTCCCGCCGTGACCACGGATCTCGGAGGAACCGGCGGAAACGTCGCCCTGCTTCTCGCGAAATACGGACTTGACGTCAAACTGGTCGGGACCGTGGCAGGCGACAACGTCGGAAGATATCTGCTGAATGGATACCGCTCATACGGTGTGGATATGGAGTATGTGCGCGTGACGGAGAACGGCTTTTTCAACACGCTGCTCACCACAAAAGACGGCGAGGAGATCGGCTCGGCGATTTGGCTGCTTCCGTGCGTCACTTACGACGGAATAAGAGATATCGATTTCTCCCGGGTATCTCCGGGCAAAGGAGACATAGTCCACACGACGGGAGCATGTATGGAAAACGATCTTCAGGGCAACAGGATGCTCGCGGATTTTCTCACAGCGGCAAAAAAGGCCGGAGCCGTCGTCTCATTTGACATAAACGCCAGGGAGCAGTTTTTCGGTACCGCTCCGGACAGGATCGAAGTTCTAAGAGCATGCGCCGGGATCGCGGACATCGTCACCGGTTCGAAAACAGAGTTCGATCTCATCGGCGGATACACCGGGATCGCCGCTCCGGGGAAGATCGCACTCATTCGCAATCAGGCGGACCCGGTCCTGCTTATCTGTGACGGCGGAGAATACAGCATCCCCACATATCCCGTAACGGTCGTCAATCCGATGGGAGCAGGCGATTCGTTTGACGCCGGGTTCCTTTACGCGTATCTCGGGGGCCATGATCTGCAGGAATGCGCAGGATTCGCAAACTACTGCGCGGCGTATGCGATCTCTCAGCCGAAAGCAAGACAGATCCCGGATTCTGAAAGTATAAAATCATTTTTCAAAAACTGATCGAATGGAGGAACCGCTATGGTTATTAGTCAGATCTATTCTCCCGTTGATGCCGACGAGGCGCTCAGATGCGTCGAACTCGGCTCCGACTACATAGGAGAAGTAACGGGCATAGGGTTAAGCAGCAAGCACAACGACATCTTTTCCGTTGAACATGTGAGGGGCATTTTTGACGCCATCAGGGGCAAAGCCGTATGCGTACTCATCGGGATCGAAAGAGATCCGGAAAAACTGCTCGATCTCTGCATTGCCACAGGAGCGGAAATAGCTCAGAACGTAATGTTTGATCATGAGGCGGACATAAGGTTCTTCGAACTCAGAAACGAGAGGATGCCGTCGCTCAAAATAATGAAATCGGTATTTGTCCGTGATCAGGCTTCTGTGGACGAAGCGCTTGAGGCGGTTCCCTACTGCGATATGATCATCCTCGACTCTCCCGGCGAAGGCACCGTGGGTGGCGGGACGACCGGAAAGATACACGACTGGTCTCTCAGTAAGCAGATAATAGACAACGCCGGTGTCCCGGTGATCCTCGCGGGCGGTCTCGGTCCGGACAATCTCGCGGAGGCCATAGAGACTCTTCACCCCTTCGGTGTCGACTCCTTCTCTAAGGTCTCGGTCCTGGACGAGGAAGGTCGTCTGGTCGGCAAAGACTTTGACAAGGTCGCCGAGTTCTGCAGGATAGCGCATTCCTACTGATGCAACAATATTGAACGGAGATATCACATGGAAGAAAAGAGATTTTTAGGCGGATACAAGGAGAGCTGGTTCGGTTCCGTCGAGCGCAACCGTCCGCTGGTACGCGCGTACAACACGATAGATCCCCTGGACATAAAGGGGAAATATGAGATCCTGAAAGAACTTCTCGGCGAGGTGCACGAGACCACCGTCATCGAACCTCCATTCTATTGCGACGACGGACTCCTGACATTTATCGGCGACAACTTCTACGCGAACTACAATCTGACTATTCTGGACGGAGAGAAAGTGACCATAGGCAACAATGTCGTCATAGGTCCTAACGTCACGATCAGCGCGGTCGCGCATCCCGTACACTGGAAGTCCCGTACGATGGGCAGCGGGTTCCCGATCACGAGAGCTCCCGTAACCATCGGGGACAATGTGTGGATAGGTGCGGGATCCATCATTCTGATGGGCGTCACGATCGGAGCGGGCACGGTCATCGGAGCCGGCAGCGTCGTCACGAAAGACATCCCCGCCAACTGCATCGCAGTCGGGAGTCCCTGCAGAGTCTTAAGAGAACTCTCCGACAGGGATATGCTCGAATGGGATGAGGAGACGATATCCTCCTTCGGAGTCGAATGATCTGAAAAATTCAAGAGTCCGGATATGCTGTATGTGGTATATCCGGGCTCTTGTTTCTGTCCTTCGCCCTATCTGTTAAGTTTTTATAAATTATATATATAATGAGTTCTTCTTTCCTGATGAGCGTGATAAAATTATGTAGTTTACAACACTTATTTGACGCGGTTCTCCGGTCAACGTACTGAATGCTATTCCGGCCGTTTACAGCCGGTCATGCCGGGGATATAGGGAATCAAGATATGCTTCAGATAAAAGACATATCCAAACAATACAAGACGGGTTCGCTGGTCCAGAGAGCGCTCGACCATGTGAGCCTGAATCTCAGAGATAACGAATTCGTAGCCATCCTTGGGCCTAGCGGCTCAGGGAAGACTACTCTGCTGAATATTATCGGAGGTCTCGACAGATACGATTCCGGAGACCTGATCATAAACGGGGTATCGACAAAAAAATACAAGGATAAGGACTGGGACTCATACCGCAACCATACGATCGGTTTCGTGTTCCAGAGCTATAACCTTATCCCTCATCAGAGCATCCTCTCCAACGTCGAGCTCGCTCTCACCATATCCGGTATATCCCGCTCCGAGCGAAAGAGAAGAGCCGCGGAAGCCTTGGCAAAGGTCGGCCTCGGGGACCAGCTGCACAAAAAACCGAACCAGATGTCCGGCGGTCAGATGCAGCGCGTCGCGATCGCGAGAGCGCTCGTGAACGATCCTGACATCCTCCTTGCGGATGAACCGACGGGAGCTCTGGACAGCGAGACGAGTCTTCAGGTCATGGACCTGCTCAAGGAGGTCGCACGCGACAGGCTCGTCGTGATGGTCACCCATAATCCGGAGCTTGCGGAACAGTACGCCACGAGGATAGTAAACCTCAAGGACGGCACTATCCGCGCCGATTCCGACCCATATATAGTCGACGACTCGGACGAACCGCCCGTGCACAGGAACATGGGCAGATCCTCCATGTCATTCCTGACGGCTCTGCTCCTCAGTTTCAACAACCTGAGGTCAAAGAGCGGCCGCACCATACTGGTCGCTGTCGCGGGAAGCATAGGCATCATAGGCATTGCCCTCATCCTGTCCCTGTCCAACGGAGTCAACGCATATATCCGATCCATAGAGGAAGAGACTCTCTCAGAATATCCCCTGCAGATCCAGAGCGCGAGTTTCGATCTGGCGTCATTTATGATGCTCAACGCCTCCCCCACTGCTTCATCGGAAGAAGAAGAGCAGGATGAAAACGCCCCCAAAAAAGTCCGCGAGCGCATGATGGTCAACGGAATGCTCTCAAGAACGACATCCAATGACCTCGCCTCCCTCAAGAAATTCCTCGATTCGAACGAAGAGATCAGAAAATACACGAACGCCATAGAATACTCCTACAGCATCTCCCCTCTCATATACAGACTCGACGGAGACGACAGCTACAGACAGATCAATCCGGACACCTCGTTCTCAAAGCTCGGCTTCGGCGGCAGTACAAACTCGCTGATGTCCCTCGCCATGTCGACCGATTCCTTCTACTGCCTGCCGCAGGAGGATTCTCTGTACAAGCATCAGTACGACATCAAAGCCGGGCGGTGGCCCGAAAAGTACAACGAGTGTGTTCTGGTCCTCTTCTCGAGCGGCAGTATCCCGGATATAACGCTCTACACACTGGGACTCAAGGATTCCGCAGAACTTGATGAGATAATAGATACCTTCGCAAAAGAGGAGAATTATACAAAGGATCTTGTGAGGACGGAATGGGATTACGAGGATTTCATCGGTCTCACATACAAGGCCGTCAACAACTCCGATCTCTACTCGTATGACAGCGAGTACAACGTCTGGGTGGACAAAACAGACGACAAGGCGTATATGCTGGATCTTCTGAGGGGTTCCGAGGATATTACGATCGTAGGCGTCGTGCAGGCTTCGGAAGATGCTGACATAGCGATGCTCCAGGTCGGAGTAGGCTATCCGTTCGAGCTCGTCGAACATATGGTCGGTCTCACAAGCGGGAGCAGGATCACCCAGTCCCAGCTCGGCAATAAGTACGTCAACGTATTCACCGGCCACGAATTCGGGTCCGAGGAGGACACCGGATTTAATATGGACTCCCTGTTCACGATCGATGAAAACGCGTTCGCAAATGCATTCAAATTCGATTCCACCAAACTGGCATTCGACACTTCGGCATTCTCGGGTCTCAGCAATTTCAATATCTCCGATGTCGTCTCGCCTGAGGACCTCTCGATAGATCCGTCTACCCTGCCTGACGTGGACATCCTCTCACTCCTGAGCGAGCTGGATATCGACGTCGATTCGGAAAAACTCGCTGCAGCGATGAACAATATCTTCGCCGACTATCTCAAGTACGCCGCGGATGACCCGTCGACGGATTATGCATCCCTGCCGGATTCCTTCACGAAATATCTGCAGGATCCCGACACGAGCGAAGTGCTCCGCGCTGACATTCAGCAGATAGTCACTGATTCCGGACTCAACACGATCTCTCAGGACGATCTCACGGCGGCAGTCCAGCACATCATGACCGGATATCCGGCATTTGCCATAGAGCACGGATATACAGATCCCGACAACCTCACGGAATATCTGTCCGAATACCTCCTTTCGGACGAAGGTTCCGCTCTCACGGCTGAAGCCATAGCGACTCTCTCGGAGAAATACAGTTACATAGAGATATCCGACGAGGACATAAACAAGCTCGTCACCGATCTCTCCACCGGTTATGACGAGTACGCGCAAGAAAATTCCCTTCCCGAACTGTCAAAGTTCCCCGAATCTTTCGAAGAATACCTGAACACGGACGACGGAAAAAAAGTCGTCGAGAGCGAGATGGCTGAAGTCATTGACAGAGAGGATGTTGAGAAACAGCTGAACGGTCTTGTTTCTGACGTCACATCCCAGTACCAGGAAGCTCTCTCCGGTGCCGTCAACAAGATGACAAACTCCATAGTCAGCGCCATAACCGGCGAAATAGTAAAAGCCATGCAGAAATCGATGGGTACGCTTGCAGACTCGATGTCCAAGGCCATATCCATAGATACCGACGCGTTTGCCAACGCATTCCAGTTCAACATGGACGAGAAAGCTCTTCAGGAGCTGATGGCAGCAATGATGGAATCCGGATCCGTATCGTACGAGTCGAATCTGCAGAAACTGGGCTACGCCGATCTTCTAAAACCGACCGTCATATCCATCTACCCGAAGGATTTTGATTCAAAAGAGGAAGTCGTAAGGATCCTCGACGCATACAATGAGCGGATGAAGACGATAGACGAAGCCAAAGTCATCCAGTACACGGATACGGTCGGTGTTCTTATGTCTTCCGTTACGACTATCGTTGACACGGTCTCATATGTTCTCATAGCGTTCGTCGCCATCTCCCTGATCGTATCTTCGATCATGATCGGCGTCATAACATACATAAGCGTTCTTGAGAGAAGGAAAGAGATCGGTATCCTCAGAGCTATCGGCGCGTCCAAGAGAAACATCTCGTCGGTATTCAACGCGGAGACGTTCATTATCGGACTTCTCGCCGGTTTCTTCGGAGTGGAATTCTCGAGACTTATCCTCATCCCGGGCAACATGCTCATCCATCACCTGACGGATAACCCCAACGTCAACGCCTTCCTTCCGGTGTCCGCGGCTGTCGTTCTCATTGTCCTGAGCGTCATACTGACACTCATAGGCGGTATTATCCCGTCGAAGAAAGCCGCAAAGAGCGACCCGGTCCTGGCGCTGAGAACCGAATGAGGTCGAACCCATGCCAGAATTATGCATAAGCGCCGTCTCCGTCAGGAACGGCAATATAGATAAGATATATACTGAAGGACCCTGCGACAGCAGCACTCTGTTTCAGGCCGCTTCGATCAGCAAATTTGTGTTTACCGCAGCTCTTCTGAGATTTCTTGAGGAGCGAGATATCTCTCTGGACACGGATATCGTTCCGCTTACAGAGGGATTTACTCTGCTCACACCGGAGGAAAAAACAGCAAGGGCCACCATACGCAGTCTCCTTACTCACACAGCCGGCGTCAGCGCTTCCGGATTCATAGGATATCCTTACCCCGCTCCTCTCCCGTCTACTCTTGAAATACTGAACGGGGAAGGTCCCTGCTCCACAAGGAAATTCGTTCAGGATATAGAACCGGGACACTGGAGATATACGGGAGGCGGATTCATGATCCTGCAGCTCTTCGCAGAACAGCAGACCGGACTTGTTTTCGAGGACTTCATGCAGCAGTATCTGTTCCGTCCGCTCGGCATGACATCCAGCACTTTCTCAACGGATGCCGTTCCCGTCGCAGGTATCCCGTATTATGAAAAGCCGTCGCCGTACGGTTACTATTTCATGCCGGAATCATCCGCAGCAGGGCTTGTCACGACGTCCTATGATCTCGCGCAGTTTGGGATCCATCTGCAGAACATATTGAAAGGCGGCAGCGGGATCGTTTCATGTGATACCGCAAAAGAAATGACGCGCCCCCAATGTTCCGACAGGTTTACAATGGAGGACGGGCGCGAATGCATGACAGGGCTCGGATGCTATCTAAAGACTATAGACGGCACGGATTATTTCGGCCATTGCGGGGACAATGTAGGCTTCAGGAGCATAGCGGATTTCTCGCTCGACGGAACACACGGCGCCTGCATCCTCATAAACTCCGACGGTCCGGATGATGAGAACAGACTCTTCAGGCTCGAAGATCAACTGCTGCGGGAGGCAAGAGAATAATATCCATAAATTAAAAAAATCTCACTGCGAAGTGAGATTTTTTTTGCTCAGTTTTCAGGGTCCCACAGCATTTCGTTCAGTGTCCGCCATCCGAGGACCGCGCATTTGACTCTTGCCGGCATATGCGAAATATCCTTGAGCGCTCCCGCTTCTTCCAGGATATCAATTTCTTCATCCGTCACAGTACCCTTGATCATCTTCATGAACAGGTCATACAGCATCTTCGCTTCCTCTGCCTTCTTCCCTATCAACATATCGATCATGATGTCGCATGATGCCTGTGAGATCGCGCATCCATCACCGGTAAATGCCCCGTTCTTTATCACTCCGTCCTCCACGAGCAGCTTTAGCACGATATCGTCGCCGCAGCTCGGGTTTACTCCCTCAAGCACCATATTGGCCTCCGGCAGTTCATGTTTATGCAGAGGGCTCATATTGTGATAGGTCAGGATCTCATTGTAGAAACTTTTATTCGCCATATCCCATCATTCCTCTCACTTCACTCAATGCTGCCGCCAGCTTATCTATGTCCTCCTCGGAGTTGTAGAACGCGATGCTCGCTCTTGCTGTCGACTGGACACCCATATACTTGAGAAGAGGCTGCGCGCAGTGATGTCCTGCTCTGATGCAGATATTGCTCTCATCAAGGATGGTCGCGATATCATGCGGATGGACACCCTCCACCGTGAACGAGAAGATTCCGTGGTGCTCCGCCGCGGTCGCAGGTCCATACAATTTGAGATGCGGTACTGCTGTCAGTTTTCCGAACGCATACTCTGTCAGCTCCAGCTCTCTTTTCTCTATGTTATCTATTCCGATACTGTTGTAATAATCGATCGCCGCCTTAAGACCGCAGGCACCTCCGGCATTCACCGTTCCGGCTTCAAACTTATGGGGAAGCTCGGCATATGTCGCTGACAGTCTCGTCACGCAGTCTATCATCTCTCCGCCGTAGAGGAACGGATCCATACCTTCGAGGATCTCCTCCTTTGCATACAGCACTCCTATGCCCATGGGTCCCAGCATTTTGTGACCCGAGAATGCAAAGAAATCAACATCGAGATCCCTTACATCGATCTTCATATGCGGAGTGCTCTGGGCTCCGTCGCAGACAAAAACCGCTCCGCGTTCGTGCGCTATCTCCGCGAACTTCTTAATGTCGTTCTTGACTCCGAGAACATTTGAAACATGTGTCATTGTGACGATCTTCGTCCTGTCAGTCAGGGCAGCTTTGAACGCTTCCTCGGTGATCAGTCCTTCCTCGTCGCAGTCGACAAAGCGCAGCTTCGCGCCAGTCTTTCTCGTCACTCTCTGCCACGGCAGCAGATCGCTGTGATGTTCCAGGATCGAGACGAGCACCTCGTCGCCCTCCTTGAGGTTGTTCTCTGCATAACTGTACGAGATAAGGTTCAGACTTTCCGATGTATTCCTTGTGAAGATTATCTCCTTCACCGAATCCGCGCCTATGAACTGCCTAACAGCTTCTCTCGCGTCTTCGTAATCATCGGTCGCGCGTATCGACAGGGAATAGAGACCTCTCAGCGGGTTCGCGTTGTCGTATTCGTAATATCTGCTGACTGCGTCTATCACGCTCTGCGGTTTCTGTGTCGTCGCAGAATTGTCCAGATACACGATTCCGCTGTTGTTCAGAAAAACCGGAAAATCGTTTTTTATATCGTTCCTGATCATTACCCTCGTTCCTCCTCCAGTTTTTTCCTGGTCTTGTCATCCTTTATTTCGGATATGACAGCGTTCATCTTTGCCTCCGCCATCATTCTGAATATCTTATCTTCATTGAGTCCTCTCGTTCCGAGATAGTACATGATCTCGTCGCTGACTCTGCCTATGGTCGCTCCGTGATTGCCTTCCACATCCTCTTCTCCGCAGAGGATCAGCGGTATGGTCTGATTCCGCACATCTTCGCTCAATAGAAGCACTTCTTCAGTCTCGTTCCCTACCGCTCCGCCGCATCCGCGTATAAAGTCGATGGTCCCTCTGAACAGCTTGAACGAATCGTCTCTCAGAACTCCGTACACCTTTATATCCGTGTCCGTCCTCCTGCCGGAGTGTCGTGAGACATGATTCATATCGAGTCTTGCATTTCCTGAAACATCGTATCCCACTCTTGTTTTTAGCTTCGCTTCCGCGCCGGCGAGATCGACCCTGTATCCGTCGATGATCTTTCCCTCGCCGTAGATCACCTTGACTATCTCCGCTTTGGATCCGTCGCCCGCCAGGATTCCGAGATCGCTTATAAGTTCGGCGTCGGCATTGGCCTTCTCTATTTCCGATATCCTCAAAGTCGATCCTTTGCCTAGCTTGGCCTCCACGGACACTATTGTTCTTGTCCCGCACCGCTCCTCAAGATCGATATCCAGAACGAGGTCGGCGGTCAATCCGTCTGCCACCGTTACATATACTCTGTCGGCAGTGACCATTCCGTCGGAATTCGGATCATGATATCCGAGTCTCAGTATTCCTCCATCGGATATATATGAATATGCCGTCTTCGGGATACCCGCCCCGTCCAGCACTGACGCAAGCGTTTTTCCCGCTCCCGTCTCTATAGGTTCGCCCGGTTCTGTAGGCACGACTCCGCCTTCGATCTCAACTGTTGGAATTGCCCTCGCGTGTACGGTGTCGTCCGTCGCATAGCTGTTGGCTCCGAGCCATCCGAAGGTATGCGCCGGGATCTCATTGATCAGTACGCTCTGTTTTTTTCTCATCAGCCGATCGCTCCCTTCATCTCAATGCGTATAAGGTTGTTCATCTCAACGGCATATTCAAGCGGCAGCTCCTTGGAAACATTCTCGGCAAAGCCACTGACTATGAGCGCCTTCGCATTCTCTTCGGAAAGGCCTCTGCTCATGAGATAGAACACCGCGTCGTCGCTGATCCTTCCGATCTTCGCCTCATGTCCTATATCCGCCTTGTCGGTCTTTATGTCCATTGCGGGGATCGTGTCGGATCTCGACTCGGAATCCACCATCAGCGACTGGCATGACACGGAAGACTTCGAATTCTCCGCGTTTTTGTTGACAACTACGGAACTTCTGAACGTGCTGATCCCGCCGCTCTTTGAGATGGACCTTGTATTTACATAGGATGACGTCTCGGGTGCGTTGTGCACGATCTTGCACCCTGTATCCAGATTCTGTCCGTGGCCGGCGAATGTTATTCCGGTGAATTCGCTTCTTGCGCCTCTACCGTTCAGTATGCTCATGGGATAGAGATATGAAGTATGCGATCCGAACGATCCGGACACCCACTCTATCTTTCCGCCCTCTTCCACTAGAGCCCTCTTGGTATTGAGGTTGTACATGTTCTTCGACCAGTTCTCTATGGTGGAATATCTGAGCCTCGCATTTCTGCCCACGAACAGCTCCACGCAGCCCGCATGCAGATTTGCCACATTGTATTTAGGCGCGGAGCACCCCTCTATAAAGTGAAGATCCGCCCCTTCATCAACGATGATGAGCGTATGCTCAAACTGCCCTGCCCCGGGCGCATTTAGTCTGAAGTACGACTGCAGAGGGATCTCAACGGATACTCCTCTGGGAACATATACGAAAGATCCTCCGGACCAGACCGCACCGTGCAGCGCAGCAAATTTGTGATCCTGCGGCGGAACCAGCTTCATGAAATGAGCTCTTATCATCTCACCGTATTCCCCGTGGAGCGCGCTCTCAATATCCGTATAGATGACGCCTTTCTCGGCAACTTCTTTTTTGACGTTGTGGTATACGAGTTCGGAGTCATACTGGGCTCCCACCCCGGCAAGGGACTTCCTCTCCGCTTCGGGTATGCCCAGTCTCTCGAATGTTGTCTTTATATCGTCGGGAACGTCTTCCCAGCTGGCCTTCATTCCGGCATTCGGTCTTACATATGTGACTATATTGTCCATATTGAGCCCGTCGATCGGAGGCCCCCAGTCCGGCATATCGGTCCTCTTGTATATTTCAAGCGACCTCAGTCTGAATTCTCTCATCCAGTCCGGATCGTTCTTTTCCCTTGATATCTCAGACACTATCGCTTCGGTCAGCCCTTCGCTGACCCTGAATACATCGTCGCCCTCTTCGAACCTGAAATCATAGAATTCGCGGTTGACGTCCTCTATGACCGTCTTTTCGTCTTTCACTGCTTACTCTCCCTGCTCTTCGTACTTTGCAAATCCGTCTTTGACTATTTCGTCAATGAGTTCAGGGCCTTTCGTTTCCACTATTCTTCCGTCCACTATCACATGGACTTTGTCCACTCTGAGCGACTCGAGGATCGCTGCGTTGTGGGTGATTATAAGAAGCGAGGCGTCCGCATCCTTCTGATATTCCCTGATCCCTCCCGATACGGTCTTGACCGCGTCGACGTCCAGACCCGAGTCGGTCTCGTCGAGTATCGCAAGTTTCGGTTTCAGCATCATGAGCTGGAGTATCTCCGCCTTTTTCTTTTCTCCGCCGGAAAACCCCACGTTGAGGTCTCTGTCCGCATATGCGCCGTCCATATCGAGAATGCCGAGATTCTTTTCTATCTCCTTGTGGAACGGCCATATTCTGACCCGTTCGCCCGTGACCTCTTCCGACGCCGATCTCAGAAAGTTTTCAAGAGATATCCCGGGAACTTCAATCGGATTCTGGAACGACATGAATATTCCCTTCTTGGCTCTCTCGCTTACCGACATCTCAAAAAGATCTTCCCCGCAGTATTCGGCAGTCCCCGCGGTGACAGTATATACGGGATTCCCCATGATAACGTTGCCGAGCGTCGATTTGCCGGCTCCGTTCGGACCCATGATCACATGAGTCTCCCCTTTTCCTATCTCAAGATCTATCCCTTTCAGTATTTCCTTATCTTCCAGTCCGGACCTGAGGTTTTTTATAACTAGTAATTTCTCTTCCATAATCTTCCGCCCTGTATCAGTAATTAATTCCCACTTATTTAGTAGGATTTAATCACATTATACAATTACCGCAAAAATTATCAACTGCTTCCGCAGAAAATGCCCGGTCACCCGAATAAGTGACCCGTGCAGGCATCCGCAGAAAAAAGCATCCGCATGATCCGAAGCGGAATGTCCGGATCACACAGATGCCGCAAATTGTTATCTGTTGTTTCAGGCCTTTTTGTCCGGCGCTTCCCCACCGGTCAGCGTTTCTGCAAGCGAGTCGGCCTTTTCGAGTATGGCGTTATCTTCAGTGAACGACGGAAGCTGTTTCAGCAGGCTTGCCAGTTCGTCCTTCCATTCCGGAAGAGGTTCGCCGCGAATACAGAAATGATCTTCAATACAGTTAAGCATTCTCATCACCGTCTCGTCTTCCTCACAGAAGAGCAGTTCATCGATGAGACTGGGGCCTTCCTGAAATGCCGACTCTTCTACCTCTCCGAAGGGAGCGGAAAAATGCCCGTACGGTCCGTCGACATCTTCCAGACTTTCGACACTGACGATCAGACTTTTCCAGATTACCAGACCCGGGAACTGAATAGCTTCTTCATTCACACCGAATTCATGCTCATCGTAATCGGCGCTGTTATGGTAGCATATGCCCTCATATACGCTTCCGAATTTGTCCGTAACTCTGACATGTTTGCCTTCAAACGGCCTTAAATCCATGATGCCGCCTCCTCTTCTGACAATATATTCAGAACACCGCAGGCTGTCGCGGTAAGCGATTCTTTAACTATCTTATCTCAATAAGATCATTCCCGCCACAATTCCCCCGAGCAATACGGCAGAACACGCTATATCGTACCAGCGCACCTTTGTGACGGAGTAATAAGTTCTGTTCCTGTCGCCTGTAAATCCTTTGGATTCCATCGCAAGGGCGAGGCTTTCAGACCACCTGATACTGTTTACAAGCATTGTAAACAGCACTTTGGGAGACAGCGTTCCAGCCTTTATCCCCCTTGCCTTAAACGCCAGTTTGACGGTTTTAAGCTCGTCGAGCATCTTCGGCATGAGATTTACCGCCGCTATTATTCCGTATGCGAATTTCGGACTCAGACCACACTGATGGACAAGGCTGGATATAAACTCTTCGCCGTCTGTAGTCAGCGCAAACATTATACCGAGTCCCGCATACGCAAGGAGCCTTGTCGACAGCTGCAGCGCCGTCGACAGGTTGTTCATCATGGCCGCTCTGACCGCATACGGATCTGTCGACAGTGAGCCCAGACTTTCCGTAACAGTAGTATTGCCCCTGGCATAATACAGTCCCAGCAGGAATATACCGAACGCCGCAATAAGCGCCGGAATGAATATTGCAATGAACCGCTTCGGTTTGGCGTTCGAGAAGAACAGCAGCACCAGCAGAGACATGACGAATATCGCCGTATTGAGTACAGTTATGTACTGAAAGGATATCAGTATGGCAGCGAGGAGCACAGTTATCGCTTTGACCGACGGATTAAGTTTTTCCACTTTTATTCTGCTCATGACACGAATCCGCCGTCCTCTATTCTCACAATGTCATCCGCCCACTTTTCTGCGAGTTCCCTATCGTGGGTGATAAATAGGACGGTAAAGTGATCCCTGTCGACTTTCTCTTCAAGCTGCCGCATGATCGCTTCCGTCGAGCTCAGATCCTGTCCGTAAGTCGGTTCGTCCAACAGAAGGATCTTCTGGTCGCCGAGCAGTACAGAGAGCACCGCAAGTCTGCGCTGCTGTCCCTGGCTCAGCATATATGGGGAATATTTTTCCTTCTTTATCAATCCGTAGTCGGCGAGATACTTTTCTATCTCATCCTCTGTCAGTGTCTTCGACGCGCCGGCCATGACTTCATCAGCCACTTTCTGTGTTATGAACTGATCAGCCGGATTCTGGAACACGATACCGACAGTCTTAAAAAGCTCCCTCTCCTTTATCGCCCTGAGATCCCTGCCGTCTATTTCTATCTTTCCCTCATAGGGATGCTGTTTCAGGATGCTCAGGAAAGTTGTCGTTTTTCCTATTCCGCTTTTCCCGAGAAGGGCTGTCATTCTGCCTTTCCGGAATCCCACACCGGAGCTCTTTATAAGATATTCGCTCATTTTGTCTTTCGGGTCTTTTCTCACGCTGAAATCCTTAAGACTTATCGCGAATCCAGTTTCACCGTCTCTCGTATGTGCTTTCCCGGAATACTCGCCCCAGACGCCTTCGGACCGGAGAAGTTCTTTATAATTGTCAAACTCCTCAGGCCTGATATTGTCCTCGATTATCCGACATCCGTCACCCATGAGAATGTATCTGGTGGCGAGACCTTTCCAGAGCTGCGGCAAATGGTCTATGGCTATTATCGTACCGCCGCCCGCGCTGTATTTTTTCAGCATCTCCAGAATATCGTATGCGGATTCTCTGTCGATATTTGCAAGCGCTTCATCCAGCACTATGCACCTGCTTCCGAGCGCAATGAGACAGCAGAGCGAGGCTTTCTGTTTTTCTCCGCCGGACATCGTGCTGAATTTTCTGTCCAAAAGATCGGATACTTTGAGATCCGATGCAACTCTTTCTATCTGCGGCTCCATGTCCTCCGGAGGAGTACAGATATTCTCAAGGCAGAATATCAGTTCCTTTCTGAGGGTGTTCATACAGAACTGAAGATCCGGATTCTGGAACATCAGCGCGTAGTATCCGCTCCGTTCCCTGTGACCGAGGCTGCTGAGCGGCTTCCCGAACAGTTCGATCTCTCCCGATTCAAGGAAACCGCCGTTCTCGGGATACAGACCTGCGCACACCGAAGCAAAGGTGCTCTTCCCGCATCCGCTGTTTCCCAATATAACAGTAGTGGAGCCCGCCTCTACGGTGAGAGACAGGTCATCCACTATATTTTTCTTTCCGTTTTCATAATACCTGAACGTCAGATGCCTGACTTCAAGTGCCGGTACCGGTCGCATATCAGTCCTCTGGATCGTCGTTGAGTCCTCTGCTTATCTCATAGCCGTTGAGAACACCTGCTTTGGCGAGCCTGTCTCCAACAGCCTTGTTGATGAATGCATCGAATACGATAGCGCTTACGATCCTCACAGCAAGCATGAGCAGCAGCACGGGGACCGCGATCTTGTTGTATCCGCTGACTATAAGATTATAGATGAGCGTCATTATGGAACAGCAGATCGACGCCTCTATGAGCGTCACGATATCCCATTTTTTGTACTTTTTAAGAGCTATGACGAGTTCGAATCCGAGTCCCTGAACAAGGCCAGACAGGATGATGATCGGTCCGAAGAAGTTGCCGAGAAGAGTCTCGATTATTGCCGCAAGGATCTCGGCGATTATACCGGTCCCGGGCTTCCTCATAACATAAAGAGCAAAAGCTCCGCCGAGGAAATATATGCCGTAGAACGGCTCGTATCCGAGTGAAGCCATTCCGACCGGGGCAAGAACTCCGTAGAACATTCCTCCCGCATAAGTGGCTCCGAGGAATATAACGCCGAAGAGGACCGCACATACGGCGATCATAAGTACATCTTTAAGTTTCCAGTTCATTTTTTTCTCCTTATTTCGTCGGGCTGTTTACGGACATCGTCACTTCGAAGATATAGTGACTCAGATTCTTTCCGCAGTAATCGTTCACATAGTTTATATATGCGAACAGATCCTGCACATCGCACTCAAGCACTGTGCAGTAGTGAGCGCTTCCCGCATAGATCCCGAGATCTATTGCGTGGTTCACGACCTCTGCTATGTACTTCATGTAGTCCGGTATGCCCATGGGATAAAGAGCAATTTTACAGGCTACGGGGAAATGGACATCCTTTATGGCAGGCTCATTCATGAGCACATCGTCCGCCGCGAGATATGAATCTCCCTCGATATCTCCGGGGCACCCCTTGGAGAATGTACATTCCATCGTCATATGCACGCCTTCATGGAATGCGTTTATAAAGCAGGCTTTGACCGCGTCCTCGACATGGATCTGCTTTCCCCTGTATATGGTCGACAGCTTACCTGTGCTCGACCAGACCTTGGACGTGTCTGTTTTTTCGATGGCGCCGAGTATATATTCGATATACCGGTCGCTCATCTCAGAGAGGCTGAATCTGCATCCTGTTATCTGCTTCGCGCCTTCGGGCGCTCCGCATCCGCAGCTGCAGGAATCTCCGTACGTTACATACTTCTTTTCTGACATAAAAATAAGACCTCCATTATTGTTCCCGGAAGTCTCACAAATGGGTTTTTATCACATTGTCTCTTTCTACGCTGACATTACTCAGATCAGATACAACGGGTAATCTTCTCAGTCTTTCGACGCCCCGGGACAGATTCAACTATAAGACAATGCCTGACAGGTGTCAAGGTCCAGAAGAGGTACAAATTGACTCTCTCTCTTCACAAATGTATTATTAACAGGTTGAGGATGACAGATAGTCATTCTATTTCACCTAGGAGTTGGAAAACACATGGACAGTATTGTCACCAGAGCCCCCTGGCTGCCTTTTATGGGTGATGTTCCCGCACACCTCGATTATTTTCAGGGAAGCATGTTTGAGGCGGTTGAAAAAGTCTCTGAAGAACATCCGAATTTTATAGCTTTTGATTTTATGGGAAAATCCACGACATACAAGCATTTTGTCGAGGAGATCCACCGCTGCGCCAAGGCTCTGAAAACGATCGGGATCAGGGCTGATGACAGAGTCACCATCGCCATGCCCAACTGTCCGCAGGCCATATATATGCTCTATGCGGTCAATCTCGTCGGTGCCGTGGCTAATATGATCCACCCTCTCTCGGCTGAGAAAGAGATCGAGAACTATCTAAACATGTCAAAGAGTGTCACCGCTATCACTCTCGACCAGTTCTACCACAAATTCGAGCGCATACGCGAAAACACAGGAGTCGTCAACATAATTATCGCCAGCGTAAAAGATGAACTGTCCCCGCCCATCAAAGCAGGGTATATGCTGACCGAGGGCAGAAAGATCGAGAAGATCCCGGCTGACGCCCCTGTCATAAGGTGGAGAGAATTTATGAATCTCTCTAAGCACTGCTTCTACAATTACAGGGTGGAACGCAAAGCGGACGACCCCGCCGTTATACTCTACTCCGGCGGCACCACGGGGACCACGAAGGGGATCGTTCTCACGAATCTCAATTTCAACGCACTTGCCCAGCAGATAGTCGCAACGAACCCTATGTATGTTCCGGGCGACAAGATGCTCTCCGCAATGCCTCTTTTCCACGGTTTCGGTCTGGGAGTATGCATACACTCCATGCTTGCCGGCGCGGGAAGATGCGTTCTCGTACCAAGATTCACCCCGAAGAGTTACGCAAAGCTGATCACAAAATACAAGTGCAACTTCATAGCCGGGGTCCCGACACTGTTTGAAGCTCTTCTGAGACTGCCGTCCATGGAGAAAGCGGATCTCAGCTGCCTCAAGGGAGTTTTCTCAGGCGGAGATTCCCTTTCCATCGAACTTAAAAAGAAACTCGATTCTTTCCTTGCAGACCACAATTCCTCAATCAAGGTACGCGAAGGATACGGAACGACAGAAACAGTTACAGCATGCTGCCTTACGCCGCCGCATATGGCTAAGGAAGGAAGTATCGGTATCCCGTTCCCGGATACATATATAAAGATCGTCAAGCCAGATACAGAAGAAGAATTACCCTACGGAGAAGAGGGGGAGATCCTTCTCGCGGGTCCGACAGTCATGAAAGAGTATATGGACAACCCCGAAGAGTCCGCCCACACGTTGAGAAAACACGCGGACGGACTGACCTGGGTATACACAGGCGATCTCGGATATATGGACGAAGAGGGCTTCATCTATTTCAAAGGCCGCGCCAAGAGGATGATCATTAGTTCCGGCTATAATATCTATCCCGCGCAACTGGAAAACATCATCGACGCCAACGATCTTGTTCAGATGAGCTGTATCATAGGCGTCCCTGACAGCTACAGGATGCAGGCGGTCAAGGCCTTCATCATGCTGAAACCCGGCATTCCCGCAAACGATGACACGAAAGAACAGATAATGGCATACTGCAGAAAGCATATTGCAAAATATGAACTTCCGAGAGAGATTGAGTTCAGAGACGAACTTCCCAAAACTCTTGTCGGCAAGGTCGCATACAGGGTCCTCGAAGAGGAGGAACTTGAAAAGCCGAAACAGCAGACTCAGGCATAAATGATCAGACCCGGTCAGAAGACCGGGTCTGTTTTTTTCAGAACACAAATTGTATGAGCAGCATATATACCGCCGTTCCCGCTGCGATCGAAAGCAGCGTCTTTCTCTTCCATATATGCAGCACTGCAGTGACGGCAATTCCGATAAGCTCCGGCAATCCGTAGCTGTATGTCAGAACGGATACGTTTTTAAGGCAGTATACGATGAGCATCCCGAAGATTGCTCCCGGCAGTGCTTTTCCGAGATACTGTATATATTTCGGCGTCTCTTCGCCCCGGAAAAACACAATGAAAGGCAGAAATCTGGTTGTCATTGTCCCGATCGCGCATATAGCGATGGTCAATATTTGTTGAAACAGCGTCATACCTTATCCTCCCCGCCCTCGATAGGCTTTCTCAGGAATGTCAGGAGGGCTATGATGCACACCATCGCCGGGATGAGAAAACTGTCCGGACCGAAAACAATGAGACACAGGACGCTCACGGCAAGACCTATCCACGATGACAGATGGCGCTTTTCCTTGAACCACTGATTCAGGAATATGACAACGAACATCGCGGTCATCACGAAATCGATTCCCTGGATATTCAGATCTATAAATCCGCCGAGCAGGTTCCCTGTCACTGCCGAGATCACCCAGTAGCTCTGGTTGAGCAGCGACACGAAGAAATAGAACCATCCCCTGTCCACATCCTCGGGTATGTCGGCCGTGCAGTTGATGCTGAACGTCTCGTCGCACATGGCGAAGATAAGATAATACTTCTTGAGCCCCATCCCCCTGTATCTGTCAAGCATGGCTATTCCGTAGAACATGTGCCTCGCCTGGATGAGAAGGGCCATGAGTAACGCCTGCACGGGAGCGAACGGAGACAAAAGCATCGTGACGGTCACGAACTCCAGGCTGCCGCCGAATATGGCGGTGCTCATCATAAGGGGGTACACAAATCCCAGTCCGGATACACGGGTATAGAGCCCGTACGCCATTCCCAGGAACGCGAATGCCGTCAGGATCGGGATAGTATGTGGAAATGCAGCTTTCAGTGCCTTTATCTTCAAATACATACTCCGCTTTGTTTTTTCCGGAACATTATATCAGCGATTCGGGATTAAAAAAAGACTTCTCCGAAGAGAAGTCTTGAGTATGTCTGCCGTATTCTTCAGTTGCTGGACGGATGAGGCATGTAATTGTACAGCATGAGTGCTGTCTGATTGACCGGCATCGTCTGAAGAATTATATGTCCGGGTCCGTTTACTACTGTGTTGAAAAGGCCTTCGCCGCCGAGGAAGATGTTCTTCATTCCCTGTATCTGTCTTATGTCCATCGTGCAGGATGCGTCCATCATTGCCAGATATCCTGTATCGATGATCTTCTTGTCGCCTGCGGGGATATCATACTCGACAGCCGATCCGTCGATCTCGAGGAACACATAGCCGTCGCCGGCAAACTGTGTCATGATAAATCCTTCACCGCCGAACAGGCCGCGTGACAGTTTTTTCTGGAAATATACCGATGTCTGTATGTTCCCTATTCTTGCAAGATACGCGCCCTTCTGTACTATGATCGGTCTCTGCGGCGTTACCCTTATCGCAGTGATGGATCCGGGGAACTTTGACGCAAATGCTATCTCTCCGGCCCTGTTGGCATAGTAGGTGTTTTCGAACAGCGCTTCGTTTGTAACGAGCCTTCCGAGGACTTTTCCGAAACCGCCGCCTTCTGTCTTCATCTCGATCTCGTCGTCCATCCATGACATGGCTCCGGACTCGCACCAGATCGTCTCTCCGGCTTCAAGCTGGCAAAGCAGTACAGGAAGTGATCCGCCTTTTACCTCATATCTCATTGTATCTGTCTCCTGAATCGTTTCTATTGCCTATCGGCTATTATATTTATATCATATTTGACCTGTGTTCACACCCACAAATGAAGTATTTTTCTGAAACCTCTTGCAATTTATTTTAAATTTGATACAATTGTATTTGATAAAATAATATTGCTTATCGGAGGTATCTGAAATGAGTATTTATGATTATTCTGTAAAGAATCCCAAGGGCGAAGACATTTCTCTTGAACAGTTCAGAGGAAATGTTCTCCTTATCGTGAACACTGCTACAGGCTGCGGATTCACACCGCACTACAAAGATCTCGAATCCATGTACGAGAAGTATCATGACAAGGGTTTTGATATCCTCGACATCCCCTGCAACCAGTTCGCAGGTCAGACTCCCGGAACAGATGAAGAGATCCATGAATTCTGCACACTCAAGTACAATACCCAGTTCCCGCAGATGAAGAAGTCCGATGTCAACGGTGAAAATGCTCTCCCCCTCTATGCATATCTCAAATCCCAGAAGGGTTTCGAAGGATTCGGAAAGTCTGCTGCCGCTCTCATGATGAGCGCAATGCTCAAGAAGATCGACAAGGATTACAAGAAAAACCCCGACATCAAATGGAATTTCACAAAATTCCTCGTTGACCGCGAGGGCAACGTAGTGGAGAGATTTGAGCCCACCGCAGATATGAAAGTGGTTGACAGGGCGGTCGAATCTCTGCTCTAATATTACTAATATCAGTGATCTGAATCAGGAGCTGAAAATGGCAGAATTTGACAACCTGAAACTGGATAACCAGCTTTGTTTCCCCCTGTATGCGACAGCCAGAAGCGTTGTGAATCTCTATACCCCCTTTCTCAAGCCTCTCGGTCTCACATACACGCAGTACCTGGTATTTCTGGTACTTTGGGAACAGGACGGGATCAGCGTCGGTGAGTTGTGTTCCAAACTCTATCTGGACAGCGGAACGATCACCCCTCTGCTCAAGAAGATGGAGGAAAAGGGGTATATCGAGCGCAGACGCAGTCATGAAGACGAGAGAGTCGTCTCTGTTTTCCTTACAGAGAAAGGCCATGATCTGAAAAACGAGGCAAAGAACATTCCGACCAATGTCGGGCAGTGCATCCATCTCGAACCGGATGAGGCTGTCTGCCTCTACAGTCTCCTGTACAAGATATTGGGTCAGAAAAATCAGTGACCCGGACAGCAAAAAAACGGACCGCACCGATCAGGTGCGGTCCTTATTTTTGTGTTCCGTTATTCCTGAGTTTTGAGGTCTTCCGCCATCTTTCTCACGATATCCTCGAACGATCCGTCCAGAAGCTTTACTGATGCGCCGAACATCAGGTTGATCGGGGCGTTGAAGTTTTCGACATTCATTCCGTTGAAGTCTCTGAAGCCGTTCTCCTCGCCTCCGTTCGGGATCCTGTCGACCATCGGCCCTATATTGTCCATATAGCCGTACATCTTCTTCCCGAGTTCAAATGCCATTCCCGCTTCGAATGCGACATCGCTTGCCGGCTCATAGCCGCCTCTGTAGTCGTTGAGATCCGAGAGGATTATGTCACAGTTGCGGACGTGCTGCTGATATCTGTCGAAGATGTTGTATGCTTTCTCATACGGGTCATCCGTTTCGATGTTCTCGACTCCCGGCGCGTCGTCTGTAGGAGCTATTCCCACAAAGCCGTACTTTTCAAGTATGGCTTTCTTCTCGGCGTATTTCTCCTTCGCGTCGAGATCGTCTCTGTGGAAATCGGAGATGAATACGACCGGTTTCTCCCCCTTTATAAGAGTCTCGCAGGGCTCGTCTTCCTCAAATCTGAGACCGCGCATGGCCTTCTGCTTGCTCTCCTCTTCTATATCCGCCATATAGACCTTGAGACAGTCGCTGAATGAGCCCTCTATTATCTTCATTGATCCTATGAGATCCACCGAGAACGGAAGCTCGGGATGTCCCAGATTGTCGCCGTAGATATCTGTTGCTCCGCTCATGTCGCTGTTGTATTTCGCAGCCTGATATTTGACGCCGAGCCTTCTCTTGTCTCTCGTGAAGCCGTAGCACTTGGCTCCGACACCGTAAGCCATTCCGAGCTCGTAGATGGATCCTCCGTCAGGCTCGGATCCTCTGTAGGTCTCAAGATTCACTATGATGCCGTTCGTCTTTGCCATGGAATCGGCGCAGTTCTGGAATATCCTTCTGGACATCTCTTCCTTTGTCGGCTTTTCATCGGGACCGACGAGCTTGTTGTCATTTGGGAGCGTCACGTCAAATCCGTAGAATTCGGCCTCCTGGCGGAAAGCGTTCCACATTTTTCCTCCGTCGGGATAGAAGCAGAGCGGTCCTGCAATATAAATGTGTTCATCCTTTGTCATGGTGATTTCCTCCGGTAAATATTCTCTGTAATAATTAAATCATATTTTTGCGGTTTTGTTGTGTTCAAAAAAAATATTGCCCATATTCCGGTGCAATAAATAGTCCTTTTGCATAGTTGAATAAGAGTTAAAAAAAATCTAAAATGTTAAACAGAAGAATAATATTGGTGGTGATCGAAGTGAAAATACTAAAAGCTGCTGAGGATTATCTGGAAACCATGCTCATGCTCAAGGAGAAGCACGGTTATATACGCTCGATAGATATAGCGGAAGAGCGCGGAGTCACAAAAGCAAGCGTTTCCTACAGTACCAAGCGTCTGCGTGAAAACGGATATATCACGATGGATGAGGACAGCCTCATCACCCTTACCCCTCTCGGCATGGAGATAGCCGACAGGATCTACACAAGGCACAAGGTCCTTACCGATTTTCTCCTCAAACTCGGTCTCGACGAGCAGCTCGCCCACGATGATGCCTGCCGTCTTGAACACGACATGAGCGACGAGACATTCAGTGCGATCCGCAAGCATGTGGAATCGATGAAATAGTACCGAAACCCAAAAGAAACTGCAGTTTCACCCGTCACGGTGGCTGCAGTTTTCTTTTGGATGCAAAAAAGGAGCCGGTATGTTTCCGGCTCCTCAAAAACCTGTCAGGAATTCTTTATTATCTGCTCGAGAATGTCCACACAGGCATCTTCACCAATAGCAGAGCTGTTGAGAGAAATATCATAATTCTGACATCTTCCCCACTCGCGTCCGGTGAAGTGCTTGTAGTTCACTCTTCTTCTGTCGTCCTTATCCTTGAGCCTCTCTTTCGCAGGCATCTGGGTCTCGCCGTAGAGCCTTACGATCCTCTCCTCCTTGTAGTCCTCATCCGCGCAGATGAATACGTGGAATGCATCGGGCTCGTCCTTGAGGATAAAATCGGCACAGCGTCCGACTATTACGCACGGACCTTCCTTAGCAAGGTTCAGAATGACTTTCCTCTGTGCAAGCCACAGGTAGTCAGCCGTGCTCAGGCCGTCCATTATGCCCCTCTGCGGTCCCGCATAGGCAAACGCATATGCGAGGAAGGACTTATTGGGAGCATACTCGCCCTCCTCCTCGATAAACTTCTCATCAAAGCCGGTCTCATCAGCTACCTTGTTGATGAGTTCCTTGTCATAGTAAGGAACTCCGAGCCTGTCGGCGAGCTTCTTGCCGATGCTTCTTCCGCCGCTTCCGAATTCTCTGCTGATAGTAATTATCTTCTTCGCCATCTGTGATCACCTCTGATTTCTGAATGGAAGACCTTTTCTGTCAAAATAATATCATCATCATTCCCATTTTTGTAATCTGTTTTAAGGATTTCTACAAATGCAACAATTTCAAAAAATCTAATAGTAAATTTTTACAAATCAATTATTCCTATATGTAATACATACTTAATGTTATTACGATTTGTATATGAGAAATCTTTCTCTCGATTAACTTCTTATCGCCGTAGTGATATAATGATTTGTAACTGTTATTCTTTGAGAACACTATTTTCATCAAACACTTGAGCGGAGGCAAAAGCCTTGAAAGTAATCATAGCCGGAGACGGAAAGGTCGGTTCCAGACTGACCAAGCAGCTCACCGAAGAAGGGTACGATGTGACTCTGATCGACAAGAACCCCAAGACACTTCAGGCGAGCGTGGATACTTACGACGTAATGGCGGTAAACGGAAACTGCGCTTCAATGGACGTGTTGAATGACGCAGGCATCAAGGATGCGGATATGCTTATCGCGGCGACAGGTGCAGACGAGCTGAACCTGCTTAGCTGTATCACTGCCAGCGGTCTCAATCCCTCGATCCACACCATAGCCAGAATCCGTAACCCGGAGTATACCGACCAGGTGCACCAGATGAGAAACCTCTTCTCTCTGTCACATACTTTCAATCCGGAAAGACAGGCAGCCAGAGAGATCGAACGTCTCCTGGAATATCCTGGATTTATGAAACTCGATACATTCGCAAGAGGTCTCGTCGAGATAGTTGAGCTCCGGATCGACAAAGACAGCAAGCTCAACAATGTTCCTCTTGTAAAGCTCGATTCGATCGTCAACTGCAGAATACTTGTCTGCTCGGTCCTCAGAAACGGAAAGGCCTTCGCTCCTTCAGGAAACTTTGTTCTCGAAGAGGGCGACCGGATATTCGTCACCGCCCCCACGAGCGAGCTCTCCACCCTGCTCAACAACCTCGGATTCATCTCAAAAAAGGTCAACAGAGTGATGCTTGTCGGCGGTAGCAGAATATCCCATTACCTCATAACTCTTCTTCTCAGAAACAAGATCAACGTATATGTCATCGAAAAGGACCTCGCGAAATGTGAGGAACTTGCGGAAAAGTTCCCGAAGGCGACAGTCATCCACGGTGACGGCAGCAACCTCACATTCCTCAGGAATCAGGGACTCACTCTCTGCGACGCGCTCGTGGCTCTTACGAACTACGATGAGATGAATATGGTCATATCGCTGTACGCCAAGAGTTCCGGTGTTCCGTTGGTCATCACAAAGGTCAGCAACATCAACACAGCGGAACTTCCGAAAGAGCTCAATATAGGAAGCATCATCAGTCCTAAGGAACTGTGCTGCGACAATATCGTCCGCTATGTCCGCGCTGTCAGAAACCAGACCGGAGCCGCCGTAGCTATTCACGACATTGCCGACGGTCAGGCTGAGGCGATCGAGTTCACCGTTGACGAGTCAACGCTCCATGTGGGAGAAAAGCTCAAAGATATAAGGCTCAAGAACAACATCCTTATCTCCTGCATCTCTCACGGGAACAGGATCGAGATCCCGAACGGCGACTCCTCATTCAATGTCGGCGACTCGGTCATAATCGTCACAAACGGCGATTCCGTCCTCTATCAGCTCAACGATATATTTGCATAACCGAGGCGGCTGATGAATTACAAGATAATCGGACATATCATCAAAATAATCCTTCTCGTTGAAGCCGTGTTCATGCTGCCCGCCATCGCCTACTGTCTCGCGGACGGCGATCGTACGGCATGTGTTTCATTTGCCGTATCGATAGCGATCATCCTGGCTGTTGTCGCTCTTCTCCACTTCCTGTGCAGGGGTTACTCAGACAAGTTCTTTGCCAAGGAAGGTCTTATAACGGTCGGCGCGAGCTGGATATTCATGAGTATTTTCGGAGCTCTTCCGTTCGTCTTCTCTTCGGCTATCCCGAATTTCATCGACGCGATGTTCGAGATCGTTTCGGGATTCACGACTACCGGAGCTTCTATCCTGACGGATATCGAAGCTCTTCCGAGAGGTCTGCTCTACTGGAGAAGTTTCAGCCA
Source organism: Oscillospiraceae bacterium (assembly GCA_017512745.1). Classification (GTDB taxonomy): domain Bacteria; phylum Bacillota; class Clostridia; order Oscillospirales; family Ruminococcaceae; genus RGIG5675. The sequence goes on along the minus strand of JAFWEV010000098.1, from coordinate 70,152 downwards.
CTGGTTGGGCGGTATGGGTGTTCTCGTCTTCATTCTCGCGATCGTCCCACTTTCGAGCAAAGGTTCCGGGTATTCCATGCACCTGATGCGCGCGGAGAGCCCCGGGCCGGATGTCGGCAAACTCGTGCCGAAGGTCAGATCAACGGCCAAGATCCTGTATATCATATATTTCGGGATCACCGCTCTCGATGTATTCTTTCTCATGCTCGGAGGCATCTCATTCTTCGAGGCAATCTGCACCGCGTTCGGAACTGCGGGCACCGGAGGATTCAGCGTCAAGAATGACAGCCTCATGAGCTTCTCTCCGTATGTCCAGAATGTATGTACGGTTTTCATGATGCTGTTCGGAGTCAACTTCTCCTGCTATTACCTGCTCATTAAGGGCAATTTCAAGAGCGTTCTCAAGGACGAGGAGTTCCGCTTATACATCGGAGTGGCGGTTGCCAGTACCGTCATCATCACAATAAACACACTTAGCTATTACGGAACTACCGGCGAAGCCATCCACCACGCGGCATTCCAGGTCGCGTCCATCATGACGACTACCGGATTCGGCACGGTCGACTCGGATCTGTGGCCTGCTCTCTCGAAGACAGTTCTGCTCTTCCTGATGTTCTGCGGCGCGTGCGCCGGAAGCACGGGCGGCGGTATCAAGTGCGGACGTGTCGTTCTGTACCTCAAGATGCTGAGACAGCGCGTCGCAAAGGCGCTCCATCCCGACAGAGTCAAGAAGATAACGATGAACAATCAGCCGGTCAACAGCGATGTTCTGTCCGCGACCGGATCATATCTCATAGCCTACGTCCTGATCATCATCGTCAGCACGCTGCTTATATCCGTAGACAACTTCTCTTTTGAGACGAACTTCTCCGCCGTAATGGCGACATTCAACAACATAGGCCCGGGATTCGGGGCAGTCGGAGCCGTATGTAACTATTCCGGATTCAGTATGTTCTCCAAGATTATTCTCACCATAGACATGCTTGCCGGAAGACTTGAGATCTTCCCGATCCTGGTGCTCTTCTCAACACAGACCTGGAAAAATGACTGATTTTCATCAGAACAGAAAATGCTGCATAATCACCGGAGGCGATTGCGGAAATATCTCCGGTATTTCTGGCAGCGAATATATCATCGCATGTGACAAAGGACTTCAGTATGCTCTGAAGTCCTCTCTTGTTCCCGATATTATCATAGGTGATTTCGATTCGATCGACGGATCGGTGGACCTTTCTCTCTTTGAAAACGTCGTACGGTATCCGAAGGAGAAAGACGACACCGACACGCTTCTGGCAATAAAACACGCCCTCTCGGAGGGATTCCGTACGATCGAGATATACGGCGCCTTCGGAGGGCGGATGGATCATTTTATCGCAAACATCCAGGCCTGCGCATACGCGGCCGACCGCAGCGCTCTATGCCTCCTCAGAAGCGATGACGAACTTGCGTATGTTTTCAAAGACGCCTCTGTGGAGATCAAAAAAGCCGAAGGATTCTCCTTCTCGATGTTTTCGCTCTCCGACAGATGTCTCGGCGTCAGCGTCACGGACATGAAATACCCCGCTGACGGGATCGCTCTGGAAAACACTTTCCCTGTCGGGATAAGCAATGAGTTCCTCGGCGAACGGACGACCGTGTCCGTCGAAAGCGGGATACTGATGGTCATGCAGTCAAGAATGCGCTGATCACTTTTCGATTACTTTCATGACATCCTCTTCTTTTCCGAGGACCATGAGGTGATCTTCAATACAGAATACGTAATCGCCGTTGGGGAGAGGGCTGATCTTCTCCCCTCTTTTTATTGCCAGGATACTAAGACCGTAATTGGATCTGATGTTGGCTCCCTTTATGGTCTGCCCTATCCATTTGGAATTCGGAACTATCTCGTATATGCCGTATCCGTCTGCAAGCCTTATACTGTCAAATATGCTGTCGGAGCTCTCGCTTACCGCCACATTGGCGGCGGCATCCCGCTCAGGATATATGACCTGATCCGCTCCGTTTCTCAGAAGGAACTTCGACTGGAGATCCTCGTCGGCTTTGCTTATGACTTTTCTGGCTCCGAGTTCTTTGAGCTGCGATGTTATTTCGAGGCTGTTCTGGAAGTTGCCGCCTATGCATACAAAGCAGGCGTCAAAGCTCGGTATGTCGAAGGATTTCAGAACTTCAACATTGGTGCAGTCGGCGATCTTGGCGCTGACAACACTGTTGAGAACATCCGACATCTTTTCCTCATCGATATCTGCGATCATGATCTCGCATTTGTACTGGGACAGTTCTTTCAAAAGATGGTGTCCGAAATTTCCCATTCCGATTATAAGAAACGATTTCATATATTTTTTACCCCACGATTATTTCTTCTTCAGGATATCTTATAGCATCATTTGCGCGTCTGTTGAGTATTGCTACCGCGAAGGTAACGCTGCCGACTCTCCCCAGCATCATCAGTACGGCGATCACGACCGCGCTTGCCGGCACAAGACTCTGTGTTATTCCCGCAGTCATACCGACTGTGCCTATCGCCGACATGCACTCGAAGACAACGTCGCTCAGATCAAAAGTCTGGAAATGTGAAATGAGTATTGAAGCGGTAAGCGCAAGAGAAAGGTTCAGCACGCAGATGTTCGAGCTCTTCTTCAGTGTATCCGCCGAGATGCTCCTGCCGAACGCCACCGGTTTCTTCTGTCCGAACAGGTTTCCGAAGGAATAGAGAACGAGACATGCTATCGTTGTGGTCTTGACGCCGCCGGCGGTCGATCCGGGAGATCCTCCTATGAACATGAGGACCATCGTCAAAAGTTTGCCTCCTCCGGACATCGCCCCTACGTCAACGGTATTGAATCCCGCGGTCCTGGCTGTGACCGAAGCGAACAGGGCAGTGAGTGCTCTGTCACCGAATCCCAGATCCGCCCCCGTCGCTTTTCCCTCAAGCAGGAAGATCACGGCGGCTCCGCCGAAAGTCAGTATGGCCGAGGTCACAAGAACGAGTTTTGTGTGGAACCTGTATTTCTTCCATTTGAATCCGAACTTGTTGAGATCGTCCCACACGAGGAATCCCAGTCCCCCTACCGTTATGAGGATCATCATGACAACATTGATGAACCAGTCGTCGTACCGGGAAGTAAAAGAGCTGAACGGTTGGATCGCCCCCATGAGATCAAAGCCGGCATTGCAGAATGCCGATATGGAATGGAAAACGCCGTACCAGAGTCCCTTGGCGAATCCGAACATCGGAATGAACCGCACGGACATGAGCAGCGCCCCCGAAAGCTCAAATATGAGAGTGCCCTTAACTATGTGTCTCGCAAGCTTCATGATGCCGCCTATCTGGGTGACATTGATGCTCTCGACCATTATCTCCCTCTGACGGAGTCCCATCCTCTTATTGAGGATGAGGTAGAGAAACGTCGCTATCGTCATAAATCCTAGACCGCCTATCTGGATCAGCACGATTATCACTATCTGTCCGAAAAGCGACCAGCCGGTGGCTGTGTCTCTCAGGATAAGGCCCGTGACGCATGACGCGGAAGTGGACGTGAAAAACGCATCAAGAAACCCCGCGGATATCCCGTCAGCCGAGGCAAACGGCAGCATCAGCAATACCGTTCCGACAGTGATGATAAGCAGATATCCCAGGGCTATGACCTGTACATGCGTCAGAGATCTTTTCAATACGGTTCTCCCGAGTGGTTAATAAATCCTTTATATTATATAATAAAATGCGCAAATAAATACAAAAGAGTCATACTCGGAAAAGGAATATTATGATCAACATTACCGGCGCTGTTTTTGATATGGACGGAACTCTCTTCGAATCGATGACGATGTGGAAATATGTCGGGGAGTACTGGCTCAAGCTGAGACATCTCGAGCCCACGGACGAGACGAGATACGCGACCATGTTCATGGATACGTGGGAAGTGGCTGAACTGTTCATAAAGACATACGGCCTCACACAGCCGATGGAACAGATCGACAAGGAGCTCAACGATCTCGTCCTGAACTTCTATGAGACCCAGGTCTCTGTGAAGCCCGGGGTCCCGGAGATGCTGGAGGCACTGTACGATAAAGGCGTAAAGATATGTCTTGCCTCATACACCGACCGCCTGCAGTGTATAGCGGGTCTCAAGAGAACAGGTCTCTTCAAATACTTCTCCGGAGTATTCTCGTGCCTCGACTATAACACTCATAAGGATTCCCCTCTGATCTTCGATATAGCGAGAGAGTATATCGGAACAGATAAGGAATCAACATGGATCTTTGAGGATTCCTACTATGCCATAGACACATGCAAGAAGGCAGGCTATCACGTGATCGCCTTTGAGGACTTCCATTCCGAGCCGAAACGCGATCTCATAAAAAACTGCGCCGACTATTACTTTAAAAGCGCATACGACGTTCTCCCGCTGCTGTGATCCGATATAAACAGATAAAGAGCCATCCTGACACATGTTCAGGATGGCTCTTTTTGTATTCAACTTATATTGGCGGTTTCTAGTCATTCAGACTGGGCGTCGCGTCTCTTTTTGCATTCCGCGCACTGGACGAGACCCTGAGCAACAGCGTCGTTATAGAGAGCATATTTTACGTTGTTGTATTTCTGCAGGTACGGGCAGTCGCGGAAAGCGTGGAACATTCCCTTCTTGTTGTTGCCGATGACGTATACGACTTCGAATATCTTGGCTATCAGCTTGTAATGTCTTTCCCTGAACTCTTCTCCGAGGCTCATAATGAGGTAGGATTCCCCGAATGTGAGCCCGGAAAAGTCCGTATCTTTTGCGAGGTAGTCCGGATCCGTGACGGAAATGTCATCATATACGATGCCGTTATATCTGAACCTGGCTCTGTAATGCGCCTGGTATCCGTCGTCTTCTTTGCCCTTCTTGGGATACAGTTCAAGGTCGTCGACTTTCATCATGGTAAGGGAGCTGTTGTTTCTGATCGCATCGCCGATCGAGAGACTTCTTCCGCTGTCTCCGAAGATGAAGGGGCCGGGATTGAAACCTGCCATGTTGAGGAGACTGTCGATATCTATCTTACGGATAAAGCGGAATCTTCCGTCGACCAGATAGTTTTCCGGCTGGATGCTCAGCATGTTTTCATTGTATATCGCCTTTTCGTGATCCGGTCCCCATCCGGCGGCATTGCATGCCCTGACCATATTTCCGTCGATCCTGACCGCATCGATTTCGATGAGGTCCAGGGGCTCGCACAGCGAACCGTTCTCATATACGGCTTCGGCGTTTGTTATCTTGAAATGCTCACGCGGGCCGCACAGTCTGACCCATTTGTCCGGGGCTTCCGGATCGATGCCGGCGACGCAGTATCCGCCGTCTTCGCCGTAATTATATTTATCTGATCTTGTAAGTATGATAACCTGCATTATTTGATTCCTTTCATATGTGTATAAGCTCGGTCGAACAGGCGGTTTCCAGGGCTTCTCCGAGAAGCCTTCTGTGGCATTTCTCAGGGGTCGGCTCCGAGCACAGCAGGACAGCATTGTCATCACTCAAGTAGTGTTTGCAAAAATGCTCGGTCATCTTACGGTCCCTGATAAGCGCGCTGTAGACCTTCGTGTATTCGTCCCAGGAGATATCTCCTTTTTTATAACCGTTCAGCAGCTCCTTGGTCGGGGCATAAAGAAGCTCGTGAACATATCTGCATCCGGCGATCGTTCTGAGAAAATACTCGAGATCCTTTCCCTTGGTAAATCCTGCCAGCTGGGACTGATTGTTCAGCCTTATATCGACCAGGAGTTTTATTCTGTTATCGATGATAAGCCTGAAGAACTCTTCAGCACTTTTCTGAGTGAATCCCATGGTGTATATGCTCATTCCGTGTCTCCTTCTTCCGACTCGTCATTCAGACGGTATCCTATCTCCTTGTTTCTCAGTCTGTACGCTTCGACGAGCAGCTCCGCTTCGTCCGCTCCGTCGTCGAAAAGGGACGTCTGTGCCCTGTCGGGGAAGTACATGTCCAGCAGCCGTCTGTTGAGTCCGTGCTGCTCAAGCACCTCTCCGCTTTGAAGTATATGCTTCACCGGGATCCCGTCCAGTTCGAACCCGCGTCCGACCATGATTGCTCTGTGGCAGTCGATCGGATCCTTTTCCGTGCACATCAGGGCTATATTGTATTTTTCAAGGCCGTGTTCAATGTTCCGGAGCCCTTTCTTGAACAGTTCCGATTCGCGGAACAGTTCGAAATCAAGATAGCCTTCCACGTTGTAGAATTCCCTTGATTCCTGACGCGCTCCGAAATAGCGTCCCATATGGGAATATCCTATCCCTTCGCTCTTCAGCGCCGACTCCAGGACATCAGTATTGAACTGGGAGGCATATCTTGAGTAAGGAGTGCTTCTCACATCAATTACATACTGCACGTCATATTGTTTTATAAGATCTATAAAAGTCTCTATCGGAACAGTGGAGTGTCCTACCGTATACAGCTGCATTTATTTTCCTGCCTTTATATATAGGTCTTTTTGTTTCGTCAATTCTTTGTCTGTACAGATACATTGTACCCCGAAACCGGTGTTCCGCAAATATGAGCGGTATCCGGCACCGCGGGTCACAGACTTAAACCCGCGTATATTGCGACCGCAAACAGAAGCAGCGTTATACGCCAGTGTCTTCTGAGACGTATCTTTCTCACTCTGTGGGCCATGGAGCTGTTGTCGTAATAATTCAGGACGCCGCTGTGAACAGCTGCAGAGCGGAGGAATCCTGTGAAGAGCATTATGTTTGCCGCGGCAAAAGAAATCGCAAAAAGTATTATCATAGTTATTCTATATCCTTTCATCTTGTCATCTGATCTTGTCTGTTTGTATTCGTTATTTACTCGGTTGGCTGGTCGGTTGCCGTCCCGCAATGTATTCAGCCGCATTGCGTCGCTGACCGGTGAACTCTACGCGGCACCGTCCCCGCGTTTCAGGACAACAAAAAAACCATATATCCGAGGAATAACGGGCACAGCTTTCCTGTTGTCCGATTATTTCCTCCATATATGGTCTAGAAAACCAGGTGATATGTTAAGCGGATTTCTCCGCGGAACTATATTATAGCAACTGGAAATTTTTTGTAAATAGGTTTTTCAAAATTTTTTTAAACTATTTTTTCAGGTCCCCGAGACCGTCGATCAGCTCTATCGCCCTTAAGGTCACCTTTGTGAGGAGATCAACTTTTTCGGCGTAATCTCCCTGATTTGAAGTGGACATTGTGCCGTGCTCACCGTACAGATCTCCTCCGGTCAGCAGGATGGTACCCGCTCTTATACCTCTGAGAAGAGATGAGATGACAAACAGCGCGGAGCTCTCGTTTTCCACCGCGAGAACATTCGCATCGGTCCACGGTCTGATCCTCTCAATATATCCCTCATGGGCTCCGGGACTCTCCATGTAGAAGGCATCATGGCTGCGGATAATACCGACATACGGTTCGATCCCGTACTCCCTGCAGGCCGTCCTCAGCGCGATCACCACGTCCGGATCGGCTACGGCGGGATACTCGGGAGGTATGTATTCATTGCTTGTCCCCTCTCCTCTCACGGCTCCTGTCGCGATGACGAACGAGCCTGAGGGTATATCCTTCTGCAGACTTCCGGCTGTTCCCATCCTTATGAGTGTTTTGGCTCCGAGAATATTCAGTTCCTCTACGGACACCGCCACTGCCATGGCTCCCATGCCGGTGCACATTACCGATACCGGGATGTCGTGATACTTACCGGTATAGGTGGGATTGCCTCTTGAGACCGCCTTCAGTTCCGCATCCTCGAAATGCTTCGCAACCATTTCGCATCTCGCGGGATCGGCAGGCAGTATCACGTGTTTGCCTATGTCGTTCTCATCAAGACCTATATGCCACATTTTCCCTGCAGCATTAGTCAATTTCGCCGCTTCGTATTTCACTCTGCTTCCTCCTATTCCTCGTGAACAAAGTTGATCCTGCTGTTGACATCATATACTGCGCCAAGAAGATCTCTGTCGAGATCTTTCTTCACGTAATCGTTATCCCCAAATACCATGGTATATTCCTCATCCTGCCTGTACGGCAGCCATTCGGGCAGAAGCGGATTGTTGGGATCTCCTGTATGGATGAAAGCCTTCCACGTCTCCGCCATCTTTTCCTCTATGACCTCGGCCCCGTCAAAATGGCAGAACGGAGTTGCGGATATGTTGCGGAAGATAAACGGCATCTCCGAACTGTGCCATGCGGGTTCGCCTTCCCTGTAGGGGAAGTCGTACGCGAAAACATACGAGTACGCGGGGGCTTCCGCATCGCGCGCATGAAGGTCAAGATAGTCGACCGTGGGACATCTGAACTTCGTGTCGATGATAATGGCATCCAGAATATCCTTGTCCGGATATGCCTCGCAGAAGGCGCTGATGATTTCTCCGGCACTGTCGCCGAATCTGTCTTTCAGAATGTCTTCCCGCTGCTCATCGCTCAGAAGATCTCTGCCCTTCGGGAAATCCGCCACGGGTATCTCGCAGATGTTTGATCCGATCAGTTTCGGTACCTTCTTCGCGTATTCCGTCATCCCGCGGTCAAGAGCCATGCCGAGGAAATACCCGTCCTCTACGGGAGCCCATGTGAGCGGTATACCCTCGCCGGCGAGATCCTTCTTTATCGAATTGTAGGCTCCGGCGAGTTCTGCAAACGGAACACTCTTTATTCCGTCTATGGTTGTCTTTGAGAATCCGAGCTTTTCCGCCACCCTTATCCCGACGGTCTGCGCCTGCTCTTTTGTGAACGGGCTTCTGAACACGGCGCTCTGCATTATCGCCTTGTGATACAGTCCGTCCGCTTCGGGACATGCGAGCAGCGCCTGTATCTTTCCGCCGCCTCCGGACTGCCCGAGGACCGTCACGTTGCCGGGATCTCCGCCGAATCCGGAGATGTTGTCCCTGACCCATCTCAGCGCAGCGGCTATATCCTGTATGCCGAGGCTTCCGGTGTTCATGTACCTGTCACCGTAAGAGGAGAGATCCAGATGGCCGAGTATGTTGAGCCTGTGATTGATCGACACGAACACCATGTCCCCGTATTTCGCGGAGTTAGCTCCGTCATAGCTCGTGAGCTCCATGCAGTTGCCCGTGTCATATCCGCCGCCGTGGATGAAGAACAGGACAGGCTTCTTCGCGCCGGGATCGAGCGTTTCGGTCCACACGTTCAGATAGTGGCACTCCTCGTCCTGCGGCCAGTACAGATGCGGTGCCCTCAGATCCTTGAACGAATTCACCTTCTTCTCCATATACGGGCATGTATCCCCGAAGGCGACCGCATCCCGCACTCCGTCCCACGGCAGCGGCTCGGAAGGTGCCTCGAACCTTTTAGCCCGGGCGTACCGCATCCCCTTGAAGATATACACGCCGTCCTGCCTGTATCCTCTTACCGCGCCGTATTTTGTACCGACTATGCACTTCTCTCTTCCGTATTCAAAATCCATGAGCTGCCTCCGTTCACTTCGAGAATGTCTGTCTGAATCTCAGGATATCGCTGTTGTAATAATCCTTGCAGTATGCGAGGGGTCTGTCTTTCTTGTCCTTCCACGTCGTCACGCACAGGAGGTATTTCTTGTTCGGGAGATCTTTTCCGAATCCCGCCATCTGCATCTCGGTCGAATACGAGATGGAAAGAGCAGTATCCACAGTTTTGACTTTCTTCCGGAAGACCTTTTCCAGTTTTTCCTCTATCCTGTCCTCCGTCATTCCCTCCGTGTCGATCAGGTCGTCGGTGAAATAGACCGAGCTGACGACCGCCGGTCCGGACTCGCCGCCGTATGCGCGGATGAATATGTTGACTTCTTTTCCGTCCGCGCTCAGCTCCTCATCCAGGAACTGGTCATATGTGTTCTTTTTAAAAAGGGAATACCAGACTTTGACGTCGTCCTGCTCGGCTTCCAGACGTCTTCGCGGAAGGATATATTCCGTCGGGAATGCCGCAGACTTTTCTTTGGGATCTCCTCTGTAAATGACGAAGGTCCCTCTTCCCCTTCTTGTCTCCGTATATCCGTCTTCACAGAGAAGCATAAGAGCGCTTCTCACGGAAGATCTGCCCGTACCTGTAAGGGAGGTTAGTTCTTCCTCTCCGGGAAGCATATCCCCGTATCCGAACTCGCCTTCCTTTATGAGCTGGAGCATCTTTCTGTAGATCTCCACATATATCGGAGTGCCCGATCCGCGGGCAACCGATGCCAGCACGGAACGGGATCTCTCGCTTACGACCGCATTATTTATATTAGCCATTTTTCTTAATCAGTTTGGAGAGCGCCAGAGTGGAGATCTCTATGGCTCTTTTCATTATTTCCGGATATTCTTCTTTAAACTCAAGGTGTTCTCCTGTGGTGAGATTGCTCGTGACAACATACACGCATCCCGCATGAAGTCCCAGTATGGACGCTATCGTGAGCATAGCTGCCGCTTCGTTGTCTATCGCCAGCACTCCGAGATCTCTCCAGGGCTTTATCCTCTCCTCGACTCCGTCGTGCGCGAACGGGGATTCCATGAACAGCGCGTCATGGGTCCTTATGACTCCCATCTTCACCTTCTCGCCGAGCTCCTTCGCGGCCTCGAGTATCGAGAACAGCGCGTCGTGGTCGGTGACCGCGGGATACTGCAGATTGACATACTCGAGCGTTGCGCCTTCGCTTCTCACTGCTCCCGTCGGAACGATTATCGTACCCGGCTTTATATCCTCCTGGATCGCGTCGCAGGAACCGACCTTGATCATATTGCGGCAGCCTATATGGCGAAGTTCCTCCACGGCGATGGCTGTCGGCATACAGCCGTTGCCTATACTCATGACGCTCATATCCACGCCGTGCTTTTTGCCCTTGTACGAGATATATTCGCGGTGATACTCCATCTGCTTCGCTTCATCGAATGTCGCGGCTATAACCGGCGTCCTCTCAAGATTCGATGTCAGTATGACGCCCGGAGCGATCTCGGTCGCATTGAGATTGAGATGATGGACCTTGAAATCCTTCTCATACTGCGGCACGCTGTCAAATCCGTTTTTGATCTTACTCATAGATCTCACCCGCCTTTCTCATTTCCTCGAGGATCTCGGTAGCTCTCACTGAGATCTTCGACGCGAGGAGTATCCTCTCCTCCATGAATCCGTCCTCAAATGCCTCCGGGTATGCGAGCCTCGAATCGGGGCCTTCGTAGTATACCGTATCCTCTATCATGCTGAGGTGGGATACGCATATGGATCCCGCGCGGATCCCGAGCCTGTGCGCAACTGTGAACAGCGTAGCGCTCTCGTTCTCGATCATCTTGACTCCCGCGTCGACCCAAGGTTTCATCCTCTCGTATGTGTCGACCATCGCGGTGCTCGTCTCTCTGTAATATGAGTCATGCGCTCTGTAGAGTCCGACTTCCGGTTCCTCTCCGAATTCCCTGCACGCCCTCACGAGCGCCTCGACGATGAACGGATCAGCTATCGCCGGAAACTCGGGCGGAACGTATTCGTACGAACATCCGTCGCCTCTCACACATCCTGTCGCGATTATTATCGTGCCCGGTTTGTAGTCCTTGAGCAACGCGGCTCCTGTTCCGACGCGTATAAGATTCTTCATGCCTATCTGGCTCAGTTCCTCTGCGACGGTGCTTACCGCGAGCGGTCCCATTCCCGACGAGCAGACAGTTATGGGAGTGCCGTTTTCCGTCTCTCCCGTATATGTTACGTATGTTCTTCTCTGTCCCTTGTACTCGGCCGTCTTAAAGCACTCGGATATTATCTTGCTCCTTGCCAGATCTCCCGGCATGAGGACTGTCGGCGCAACGTCGCCCTCCTTAAGGCCGGTAAAAAACAGTCTTCCGTCTTCGTCGACGAATTTTTCTCTCTTGAATTCCAAAATGTTTTTCCCTCCTCTCAGATCTTTCCCTCTGATTCGAGTTTTGCGATCCTCCTGTTGAATCCGGTGAGGATCTCTCTGCACTTGTGTATTATCTCTTCTTCATCAACGACCATGATCTTCTTATTCCTGACCATGAGTTTGCCGTTGCAGAATACCGTATCGACAGCGTGCCCGTCTCCGGCGTAGAGCACATTCCCTATCCTGTATTCGTGGTTTACCAGCGAGACATCGTCATCCGTATTGACGAGTATGAGGTCGGCGAGATTGCCCTCTTTCAGTTCTCCGAGGTCATCGTATCCGAGAGCTCTCGCGCCATTGACGGTCATCATTTTAAATGTCGTGCCGGCATCCATGACCGTCGGGTCGAGAGTCACTCCCTTCTGCAGATACGCTCCGGCTCTTCCCTCTCTAATCATGTCTCTCGTCGAGCTTGAAGCCTCGCCGTCGCATCCCATGGCTACCGGGATGCCGCGCTTCAGCATAGCGGCGATCGGCGGGATACCGTCGCTTATCTTCATGTTTGTATTCGGGCAGTGCACCGGTACTGCTCCCGTCTCCCTGATCATGTCGAGTTCGAAGTCCTTGAGCCAGATGCTGTGCGCGAGAAGCGTGTTTTTGTCGAGGATCCCGAATTCATAAAGGGCTTCGCCCTCGCCTCTGAGGCCGTACATCCTCATGACGTCCTCCGTCTCTTTTTTGCCCTCGCCAAGATGCGTATGATAGACTATGCCCTTCTCATTAGCGAACTTCTTGAGGTTCTGAGCGAGAATCTTAGATGTAGCAGGCAGCCCCGCCGGAGCGACGGACGCCTTTATAAGGCCGCCGCCTTTACCCTGCGCTTTACTGTATGTGATCTCCGCTCTCCTCATCGCTTCGTCAAGAGAGATTATTGGAGTCTTCTCATTCTCGGCTATGTCAGTATAGCTGATGCCGTATGTCGCCCTTATCCCCGCATCTTCGATCGCCCGGATATCCGTATCTATCATGTCCCATCCGCCCATATCGTTTACGAGTGTGGTCCCGAATCTCAGGGACGAAAGACACCCCAGAAGAGTGCTGTAATACTTTTCTTCCTCGTTCATCAGAGCCTCTAGAGTGAACATCTTTACGAGCCACTTCGTGATCGGATAGTCGTCGAGCGGTCCCTTCATAAACGTCTGGACAAGATGTGTGTGCGTGTCGGTGAACGACGGCATCGCCAGCATTCCCTTTGCGTCGATGATTGTCGCGCCGTCCGCCTCGGCAGGTTCGATCTTCGTTACTATCCTCTTTATCCTGTTTCCGTCGATAAGGATCTCGCCGGGAACGGCCTTCATAGTGTCAAAATCGGCGATCTCGCAGTTCTTTATATAGAATTTCCCCATAAAACGTCTCCTTCCGGGCATTCTCAACTTGTATGACAACTTGATTATATTATTCCCTGCTCAGGGAAATAATTCAATGCCATGCTTTCTTTTTCTGTATTTTGCCCTATTAACGGCATGTTCCTTTGGTGATTTTTCAGGCCGTATATCCCGCTATGTTTGATGGTGCTAGAATGAAAGCACGAAGATATTTCCGAGAAGGAGGATAACTGCGATGTTTAAGTTCTGGGGAGACGGTTCCGCCGAAGCCATGGAGCAGGTCCGCGCGATCGTTGTGCGCAGCACGGAAAACTTCAACTGGACCTTCATATTCATCTTGGCTGTGGTTTTCTATGTGTACTGGTCCGAGATAAACAAAAAGAATTTCAAGGTCATCTACGCAGGGCTCGCACTCTACGGAGTACACTGGCTGTATGAGATCTGCAATGCGATAATCGCAAAAGTTTCCGGATTTCCCCTGTGGGCGGTCAGCAACGAATCGACCACATTCATCCTGCTCATAGGCGTGTGCTGGGAACTGTCAATGATGTTCAGCCTTGCCGGTATCATCTCATTCAAGATGCTGCCGGATGACCGCGAAAAGAGATACTTCGCGAAGGACGGCAAAAAGGGTATAAGCTGCAAGCTGGCAGGTGCGATAGAGATGGCGCTGCTCTTCGCGCTCGTCGAATCGTTCCTCGCAGCAACAGATAACTGGAGCTTTATATGGGTGTATAAATGGTGGGGAGTTCTTCCCGTTTTCATCACGACTTACATACCGTTTTTCCTGGCTTCCAACTACGTTCCTGACTGGGAGCCGAAGAAGCGCAATCGCTTTCTCATAGGCATATGGGGACTCGACGCTCTGCTCCTCATAGTGCTGATCCCGCTGGGAATCATCTGATCTTCCGATCCGTTAAAAACGAACTTCGGTCTCATACGAGAACGAAGTTCTTTTTTCTTTTATCTTTTTTTCGCTGAACGGTCCGCATCCGTCAGGATCTCATGGTCAGTAACGGTATCCCGTCAACTCTCCCGTCGACTTTCCGAAATCGAAATCTTCAGTGACATAGATGGTCAATCTGATCCTGTTGCCGTCTCTTGTAAAATGCATTTCCGAAAGAGCTTCCTCATCCTCTTCATAAACGGCATTGCAGACTCCGGTACCGGGGTCGTAATCATACGCTATAAGCACTCCGCCGTCAGCGTCCTCTATATACAGAACATCTCCTTCGGCCCTGACGGTGATACTGCCCGTGATATACTCCGATTCCGTGGTTTCGTCCTCATAGTCATAGAATGAGACATATCCGCCTATATCATACCTTCCGCAGATATCCGGTAACGCAAGCGTTCCCGAACCGGCTGTTTCTTCGGGTTCCGAATCTTCAGGAGTGCTCTTCGGGGTATCCTCCCCTGAGCTCTCCCCCGGCAGGCTCAGACCCGTTTCGGTGTTCACCTGTATTCCGTTATACAGGACCGGTTCGCCGTCTTTATAGAGATTGCCGTTTTCGTCTGTGGTGTATTCCCCGTCGGGCGAGAGGATCGTGAGATCCCCATTCTGGTCATGTGTCCACATGACTTTATTGCCCGTGGCATTGTCCACGAGAACTCCCGTTCCGTTTCCGAAATCAAAGGACGACCCGTCTTCGCGCGGAATGTGGGCTTGTTTGATTCCTTCCTGATCCTTCTCTATATACAAACCCGTCTTCGCATCTTCGATCGTTGCCCTGTCGCCGTCGGCAGTCACCGTAAGACCGTCTGCAGTTTTAACGTTTCCTTTGATGACATTGCCGTCTTTGTCGGTCGTAATGTTCATCGTTCTTCCGTCGGAAAAGGCCATTTCGAAGGAATCCGAATCCTTGCCTTCCGCCCACTTCATGGAGCTCATTTCATCGCCTTCTCTTGACGTAAACGACCCCTTTCCGTCCTTCTCGGAATAATGAGTCTCGCTCTGTCCGTCTCCAGATGACGCATCCACTCTGTTGCCATTCTCGCCAAATTCGGCCTCAAAGGAATTCCCGTCCGGATCGCTGTAATCGATCGAGCATCCCCCTTTGCCGTCTCCCTTTGTTTCAAGATGGAACTCTTTTCCGTTTCCAGACGCGGAGAAGCTGAATTCTCTCACGACATAATTTCCGTCTTCGTCATATCCGGCATCCCCTTTGTAGGTAAAGGTCTCGCCATTGGGTCCCGTGATGGTCTTTTCTCCCACGAAAATATCGCCGTTCTCATCAAAAAGATCGATGCTCTCTCCGTTATCGTACCATACCCTGGTGACGTTGCCCTGATCGTCAAGATCGGTATAATAGCCTGTTGCTTCGTATGTGTACTGGCTCCCGTCAGGTCTTTCCATAAGTTTTGTGCCGTCAGGAAAGATCTGCTCCTTAAGACCGTCTGCGTGCTTTATCCCCTGACTTCCGTCCGCGAAATGATATGTCGTATTCCCATTGCTGTCGACAGTCACTCTTGTTCCGTCGGAGGATATCCCTTCCTTGGTACCATCGCTCTTCTCAGTCAGGACTGAACCGTCTTCATAGATTTCAGTCCTGTTTCCGCTGAGATCCTCCGTCGTTTCGGAAGCTCCGATAAAGCTGTCTTCCATCCGCTCCTTGTTGCCTGAATCAAAGGAATCGGCCGCGTCCCCGGTCAGCGTCTCATTCATCATCGTCTCAAGGACGCTGTCATCGGTACCGCTTTCGCGTCTGGATTCCGCATGCTCATCCACAGAATCACGAACTTCCTCATATATATCGGTAAGCGCATCTCCTAAAGGGGCATCGCCGTCATAACCGAAAGACGAGATCTCCTCCACAGTTATCTCGATGTCGCCAAAAGGATTCGTTTCGGCATAAGAGACCGTACCGCCTGCGGAAAAGACAAGCAGAACTGCCGTAAGGACCGCGCATGTGATTCTCTTCAGCATTATCCGACCCCTCCCACGACTGCAGTCTCTTTCGTGTCACCGGCAAAAACGTTCCCGATAAGCATTGCCTTATACAACGGATCTATATCCTTTACCGATTCTTCACCGGTCCTTTGCATTTCAGCTTCCGCCTCATTCAGGGCAGCTTTCTCTATCAGCTCCCATACTTTTGCGGCCGCGGCATAGTTCCCGCCTTCTTCAAGCTCCCTAGCATACGCGACGAGCGCTTCCAGTTCGGAGTTCCCGTCCTCTGATCCTTTCCCTGACTGTGTTGCCTCTCTTTCGGGTTCTGAGGCCTCCGCAGAATACGTGGGACGGACGAGCATCGCAGCCTGACTGCTTCCACATCCTGCAAGGCACAACAGAAGCGCGATGATCAGCAACAACGCCGCATAAAGTTTCTTTCTATCTCTGAAAGTCCGCATATATACCTCACTTCTTTCGGTTGATACAGTCTCCGGATCGCCTGGCGGCGGTCAACACGCTGTATTCACTTTCTCATTATACACTGTACTATACAAAAGCATACCCTGCTGTATTTTTCCCCGACAGGAAAAAAGCTCACATGTTTCAGATCGCGATCCGAAGCATGTGAGCCTTTTGTTTTTTGATCCGCTATGTCCTGACGAACTGGCTGTCGAACAGTTCTCTGTAGAGTCCGCCCTTCGCAAGGAGCTCTTCGTGAGTTCCCTGCTCCATTATCTTTCCGTCCTTCATGAAGATAATGAGATCAGCGTTTCTAATGGTGGACAGTCGGTGGGCGACTATGAAGGTCGTCCTGCCTTCCATCATCGCATTGAAGGCCTTCTGGATCCTGATCTCCGTTCTTGTGTCGATATTGGAAGTGGCTTCGTCGAGGATGAGCATCGGCGGGATCCTAAGCATGACCCTGGCTATACAGAGAAGCTGCTTCTGGCCCTGGCTTAAGCCGCCGAGCGTCTCGGATATCTCGGTGTCGTATCCCTGGGGAAGTCTCTTTATAAAACTGTGGCAGTGCGCGCGCTTCGCGGCGTCGATAATGTCTTCCATCGACGCGCCTTTGAGACCGTACCCTATGTTCTCCGCTACGGTACCGTGTTTTATCCACGTATCCTGCAGCACCATTCCTATGTTCTGCCTCAGGTTCTGCCTCGTCATGGACCGCGTGCTGTGTCCCGCGACTTTTATGTCTCCCTTATCGACATCGTAGAATCGCATGATCAGGTTGATGAACGTCGTTTTGCCGCATCCCGTCGGTCCCACGATAGCTATCTTCTCTCCCGCGTCCACATTGAGATCGAAGTGCTCGATGAGCGGCCTTGCGGGATCGTAGCTGAAGGCCACATCCTCGACAGTCACGTCGCCGCCCTCCTCATCGATATGGAGCTCATACGGATCGGCCGGATCTTCGGTCATCTCTTCCGCCTCGAGAAATTCAAATACCCTGGCGGCGCATGAAATGGCGTTCTGCATCTCCGCCACGACTCCGGATATCTCGTTGAAGGGCTTTGTGTACTGGTTGGCATATGAGAGGAAGCAGCTGAGCTGCCCTATGGATATACCGCCGGATATGGCCGAAAGCGCGCCGGTGAGTCCCACTCCCGCATACACAAGATTGTTTACGAACCGGACCGAGGGATTCGTGATGCTCGAGAAGAACACTCCCTTGACCGTGGCGTCCGTATATTCTTTGTTTATCTTTTCGAACTGCTCCATGTCGACCTTCTCGTATCCGAAGTCCTGCACGAGCTTCATCCCGTCTATCCTCTCGTTAACCAGTGCCGTCTGTTTGCCGCCTATCTCGTTTCTGAGCTTGAAGAATCCGAATGTGTTCTTGGATATGAATGCCGCGACCAGCAGGCTCACGGGCGTTATTAGCACGACGACAAGGGCTATGCGTATATTCGTGACCAGCATGAATATGAGCGTTCCGAGAATCGTCAGTATTCCGGAGAAAAACTGGGTGAATCCGAGCAGAAGTCCGTCGGAGAACTGCTCTACGTCGGATATGATCCTGCTCACTATATCTCCGGAGAGATGTGAATCGAGGTAACTCAGCGGAAGTCTGTTTATCTTGCCGGAGGCCTTTTTTCTGAGGTCTTCGCTTATGCCGTAAACGACTCTGTTGTTGGATATCCTGAGGAGCCAGCTGAACAGTGCCGACACTCCCGCGGATATACCTATGAGGATTATGTAATTGAGGACTCCCGCAAATTCGGTCGCTCCCTTTATCATGAGGTCGATTGCCTTACCGGTGAGCACCGGTATCAGGAGCTGCACGGCCACTATCACCGCCGCGGACAGTATGCTGAGGGTTATTCTTCCCTTATACGGACCGAGGCAGACAAATATCTTCTTTACCGTATCTCTGCGGAGATCCCTTGGCAGTTTCTTTGCGCTCATGCTCCTGCCTCCTCTCCGCCGAACTGTGTTCCGTATATATCTCTGTATACTTCACAGTCTTTTAGAAGTTCCGCATGCGTACCGCTGCCGACAAGTATTCCGTCATCCAGAACAAGTATCCTGTCGGCCTCCATCACATTGCTCGCCCTCTGGCTGACGATAAAGACCGTCATGTCTCCAAGCCCCTTGACGGCTTTTCTCAAGGCGGCATCCGTCGCGAAATCGAGGGCGCTGGCGCTGTCATCCATGATGAGGACATCCGGATGTCCCGCCACCGCTCTTGCTATGCTGAGCCTCTGTTTCTGTCCTCCGGAGAGATTTCTTCCGTCCTGCTCCACCACCGTGTCGAGGCCTTCCTTGGCCCGTATGAAATCCGCGGCCTGCGCGGTCTCAAGAGCCGACCACAGTTCTTCGTCGGACGCTCCCGGATTGCCCATCAGGAGATTGCTCCTCACTGTACCGCTGAACAGCTTTGCCGTCTGCTGCACGGTGAGAACTCTGTCCCTGAGACTGTCTTTCCTGTAATCGCGGACATCTCTTCCGAATACTCTCACCTGTCCGCCCGTGGCATCATAATATCTCGGGATAAGGCTCACAAGCGTGGTCTTGCCGCTGCCCGTACCGCCGATTATCCCTATGGTCTCGCCCTTCAGCGCGGTGAAACTGACATCCTGAAGGCTCTCGTCGGCTCCCTCGTTGTATCTCACGGATACATGATCGAATTCAACGGCCGTATTGCCCGAATCGTCCACTTCCGCATTTCCGAATTTCTGCGACGGCTCTATTGCGAGAAGCTCTTCCACTCTGCCGAGGGAAGCTCCTGCTCTCGTCATCTGTATTATGAGGTTGGCCAGCTTCTCTATCTCGATGAGCATCTGTCCCATGTAATTGACAAGAGCTATGACCTCGCCGCTCATAATGAGTCCGGCGTCCGTCCTGACTGCCCCTATATACAGAACGGCAGCTATGCCGAGGTTGATTATTACGTATGAGAGCGGATTCATGAGCGAGGATATCCCGCCGACGCTGAGCTGTCTTCTCTTGAGTTCTGCGCTGCGTGCGGAGAATTCCCTTTCCTCATCCTCTTCCTTTACAAAAGCGCGTATGACCCTGACGCCGGTAAGCTGCTCTCTCGTGTGCTCCGTGACCGCGTCAAGCCCCTTCTGGGCGTCTCTGTACATCGGCAGAGTCTTCAGCATTATCCCGTAGAAAAGCGCTCCGAGCAGGGGTACCGCAACTACGAATACCCATGCGGCCTTTGCGTCCACAGTGAACGCCATTATGACCGAGCCGAATACTATAAACGGGGATCTCAGGAGAAGGCGCAGCCCGAGGTTCAGTCCGTTCTGCACCTGATTGAGATCGCTCGTCATCCTCGTTATGAGGGTGCTGTTTCCGATCCTGTCGAGGTCCCTGAAACTGAGCTCATGCACATGCGCAAAGACGTCTCTTCTCATGTCGCTGCACGTCATAACTGAGGCTCTGGCCGCGAAGTACTGTGCGGTTATGCTGAAGATAAGTCCTATGACACCGAGCATGACAAGTATGCCCGTCTGCTTCAGGATATATGCCCTGTCGCCGTTTCCTATACCTGTATTGATGAGCCTTGCCATCACTATGGGAACGAACAGGTCAAAAAGCGCCTCTGCCATCTTTAGCAGAGGTGCCATTACTGACTGGAACCTGTATTTCCCCATATATTTTCCGAGTAGTCTCATATGTCTTCCGAATTATTCCTTTATCACTTTTCCGTTTTTCCAGATCCTCATGTGATCCGAACTGAAGGAGTACATTCCCTTGAGGTAATCCGCGAGCGCGGGATAATCCGTCTCAAATGACGGAGAGGTGTAATCCACTCCGTTCTGCATTCCCATCATATGGAATCCGTCCGCATAATCGCTCGTGACGTACGCGTCCATCTCTTCGTATTCCATGTCGTATATCACCGCAAATTCGGAGATGAGCCGCTTGTATTCGTCCATCTCGTCATAGAGGTCGAGAGGCTTCACGACATACTCCCAGAGGGATCTGTCCATTGGCGCCATGATCACATTCAGCTGTATGCCTTTGCCTTCACAGTATTCCGCCATGTCCCTCAGCTTTTCGATCATATCGTAGTTTATACCGTAGCCTTCGGTCATGGGATAGATGCTCTCAAGAGCATACACCCTGAAGTTCTCTTCCCTCTCCTCGTCCGTATACACGGGAGCGAGATCCTTTATCCCTCTTATCCTGTTGTACAGTTCCTTCCATGTGTCCGCGTGGTAATCCCATGTGAACATGAATCTCAGGGGATCGGTACAGTAGTCCTCCATATCCGGGATCCTGTTCAGGTTGTACTTCTGATTTATCGTGTAGAAGCTTATCTGTATAGACACGCTGTCGAGATCGTTATACCTGTCCGCCCAGTAGAAGAGCTCTATGGACTCCTCCATGGACGCTCCTCCGAAAGCGAGATTGAAATAATTTTTCCCGGTGACGGAATCGAGATATCTCGTGTCAAAGTGAGCTGTCCTCGAATCCCCGAGCAGCAGATCTTTGACATCTCCTCTCATGGCGGCCCTCATCGCCTGAAGAGGCGATGTCGTTATGTTCTCTCTTCCGTCAACGCGCTTTTCAAAATACTCGTACGGCTCGAAAGCTATGAACAGCGCCATATATGCGATCACCGGAATGAGCAGGATCAGCACTTTTTTGATGAACTTTTTAATGGCAGTGATCCTCCTCTCCCTAGAACTGGAAATATATGAACTGCTGTGCATTCCCGTAACCGCCGTTTCCGTGCAGGAACATAAAGAACGCTATCAGCACAAGCGCAAAGTAGATCGCCCACCTTCTAAGTGAAGGCAAGCCCTTGATCTTCTCTATGACGGAACCTCCGGGATAGATGATCCTGTCCGCGAAGACATTGATGATTATGAACAGATACGCGACGGCAAGTGTCTTCATCATCACGGCGATATTAGCAGCTGTAAGGACAGACGCAAGGTTCCATCCTGTAAAGAGATGCGTCACGGCATATCCCGCTTCGCCGATCGTGTTTGCCCTGAAGAATATGTTTGTCAGGGCATTGAGAAGGAACACGCCCGCAATGCTGAGTACGCCGCCTTTTCCGGAACGCTTCTTTTTCTTCTTTCTGTTTCTCTTGATAAGTTCCTCAACTACTCTGTAGAGTCCGTGCAGCATTCCCCACACGAGGAACGTAAATCCCGTGCCGTGCCAGATGCCGCTCACGAGAAATACCATGAATATATTGATGAGCACTGATGGTTTTCTCTCATCCATCGTCTTTCTGAAGAAAAGTCTGTCCCACCATCTCGACCACGTGAGCGGGATAAATATGTAGTCCTGCAGCCATGAGGTAAGCGAGATGTGCCATCTCTTCCAGAAATCGGCAAAGTTTTTCGAGAGATACGGCGCCCTGAAATTCTGCGTGAGCTCTATGCCGAACAGTCCAGCCGCGCCGACCGCCATGTCGGAATAGCCTGAGAAGTCGAAGAACAGCTGAAAAGAGTACAGCACGGCTCCGAGAACGATGACCGGACCGGAATAATCATGGATATTGTTGAAGATGGTATCAACGGGGATCGCGAGAAGATCCGCAACGCACACCTTCTTTATGATACCCAGCACAATGAGCAGACCGCTGTCCGCCGCGGCTGACGGATCGAATACAAATTCCTGCCTGAACTGGGGAATTATCCTGCTGCCGCGCTCTATGGGGCCTGACGTCGCCATCGGGAAGAACATTACGAGCAGGAAGCAGTAGAGCGGATTCTCCTCGGCCTGAATATCTCCCCGGCCTACATCCGCAAGATAACTTATGGCTCTGAATGTATAGAACGATACGCCGAGAGGCATTATGACTCTTATGAAGAAAGAGTCTCCGATACGTATCTCTCTGAGATACTTGAATGCCGCGAGGCACAGCACGAGAACGGCTATGCCGGAGAACAGAAGAAGCCGCTTTTTCTTTTCCTCTCTTCTGTTCTTCTCCATCTCCATGCCGATAAGCCATATGAACAGCGCCGTCAGCACCGGGAAGATCACCATTTTCGGACTGAGATACAGATAGAAGAAAATGCTCGCGACAAACAGCACGAAAGGTCTCACCCTGTTCGGAACAGCCCAGAACAGCGCGAAACTCAAAGCCAGAAATATAAAGAAAGGAACACTTACAAACTGCAAGAGCTTATCTCCCGTGTTTTTGCTTTAGCTTATTAATTTTACCATTATTTAACATCAAAGAGAACGAGTGTAATATTACCGTTTATATATACCAATAGTATTATCAATTGTTCACACTATGTTTGCTATTGCCCTTTTCGTAATGATATAATTTTTCTAGCTGGTGAAGAATATGAACATAATACCTATAATCGATGACAACGTGCAGGCAGATACGCTGCCTGTCATAAAGACCACTTACTATCCGTGGACCGACGACAGTTTCAAGCCGTTCATGCACTTCCGCCCCGCATTCAACGATCAGGGTCTGTTCCTGGATCTCATCTGTTTCGAAAGAGACCCTGCGATCGGAACGAATGTGCTGAACTCCATTTCTCAGGGCAGCTGCGCGGCAGTTTCCGTTTCTTTTGACCTCAAAGGGCCTCAGCTCACGGTCGTTTTCACGGCGGACGGCAAAGGCGCTCTGTTTGTAGGAGACGGATCGCAGAACACACCCGAGAATCCCATCCCGATCAAAGGCGAACTCTCAAAGGGAGAAGACGAAGTCGGCTGGTTCTGGGAAGTGAGGTGGACTCTCAAAAAGTCCATGATAAAAAGTCTCGGCGCAAGGTATCCGGAAGACGGATCTTCCGTGTTCATGAACGCGTACAAGTTCCAGAAGTCAGGTCATTTCTCTCACTTCGGATGCGTAGCCCCGGCAGCGATCCAGTCCGTATATTACTCGGGCAATCTGGATGAATTCAAAGTTGTTAAGTTCTGAAAACTCAAAGGAGATGTTTTTATGGATAATATAAAGAAGATCATAGCCGTATTTCTGGGAATCGCCGCAGTGTTTGCCATTCTTGCCGGAGTCATGGCCATATTCGGTCTGTTTCCGAGAAAGTATTCAAAAGAATACTCTTTTGATATCTGAGAACAAAGTTAATTCTCCCCGTATCCCGCGTATGAGTGTGCGTGGGATATTTTTATGTGAAAATACCACCCGCAGCTATAAGCAGCGGATGGTATTGCGGTAATTGGGCAATTATATCAGCCGAGGAGTTTTTCGACAAGAGTCTTTCCCCAGAGTTCCGCCTCCTCTTTTATCGGGGAATGGGCGGATTCATGGAAGGGCACGTATTCCTTGTACGGCGCTTCCAGCTCATCGAACCACTTTTTCGCGAGCACGGTAGGTGTGTTCTGGTCGTGGTCACCCTGGAAGAGATATACGGGAACATCAAGTTTCTTTACCGTCTCGTCATATCTGAGTTTGACGACGTCCGGCCACAGTTGTCTCAGGCAGTGATAAGTTCCTTTCCAGTACCGGAAGAGGTCCGGAATGACCTTGTACTCGCCGCTCGTGAGGAACGGCACCAGGACCGATTTGAAGATGTTTTCCTTCTCTTTCCAGCTGCCCCCGCCGAACTTCGTCATATAGTTCCTCTGAACCATCAGCGCGTCGAGGCCGCCGGCATACAGGCCTTCCTTGGGCTCGCCTATCTCCGCAAGGTCTTTGAGTGCCTTCTGATCGTTGTGTTCCTTTGCGTAATTCACCACAAAGTCATAGCTCATCTTCTCATTCAGCGGTCCGTTGACGAACTGTCCCATGCCGACATATGCCTTCACGTTCTCGGGGTATTTCGGCAGGTACAGGCATGAGAGGATAGTCCCCCAGCTGTGTCCCACGACATAGATCTTCTCCTGCTTAAATCTGTTCACAAGATACATGACCACGTCGTGCATGTCCTCGACCTGCTGATCCAGCGTCATCTTCTGCGAGACTTTGTCAGCCCTGTAGTTTTTGCCCGCCATTCTCTGGTCCCAGCACACCATGATGAATTTGTCAGCAAGATATTCCGACTGCTTCGGCATCACCCACGAGCGATCGCATACCCCGGGACCTCCGTGCACGAACAGCAGCACGGGATTTTTGTCGCTCGTTGAGCGGATATGGATGTTCTGCATATCCCCATTCACCGGGATATCCAGTATCTCATCGAGCGCGTATTTGGATTTCGCCATATGTCTCTCCTCCGATCGATAGTGTATTATTTTTATTCATTATACCTTTCCGCTTCAGAAAAGACATCAGAAACCGTCCGCTTGTATACTTCGCTATCGGTCTTTTATCTGTTACAATCAATACAGCAACATATCCAGGCAATGACATAAATACATTTGAGGAGGTTCCGCTTATGGGACTGTTTTCCAAACTTCTCGGGGACGTCGCTCCCGATCTTGATCTGGACAAGCTGGTCAAGACCGTTACCGACGTTGCAAAAGAGGTGGCTGAGGATGTCAAGGAAGCTGCCAAAGAGGTGAAAGCCTCTGTACCCGAATCCGACCGCTCCGCCGCTCAGGCTCCGGCAAGACAGCCGGCCGCGTACGGCAATTCCTGGGGAGAATTCATGCCGGATGAAGAAAATCAGTACAATTATCCGGGGACATATCTCGAGTATTTCGACCATATTTTCAGGGACGATTTCCCGGAATACGAAACGGTCCGCGAACCCGGAAGGAGTTCCAGGTCATATGTGTATACGCTGCGCTCAGGCGGTCTGGACCTGATCAAGATCGAGCTGCTTCACGACAGCAGTTCCCCCTACAAGCTGCGCAGGGACTGCGCGGCCATCGGACTGCCGTATCTCCGCTTCTACTATGACCACGACGGATGGTGGAATACGAGAACCTACGTTCGTGAGCGCGTCAGGAATGCCATCGGCAGATAACCCCCGTATAAAAAAGCAGAAAGAGAATGCTCTATAGCGCCTGCGGCGGACCAGGCCCGGAGCAGTATGAGCGCTTCGCAGGCAGCCGTTTCGGGTACGGTCTGGTACTTCCAGGGATTGCCCTGGCTTTAACTATTTCTCTTTCTGCTTTTTTCTGTACCTATGGATTCACTTTTAGACAAACTTTACCGCAAACAGTGCTGGGAGGATTTTCTGGAATACAGATCCTCTCTCGCCCGCTCAAAATCAGACCTTGAGGAGCTCCGGTCGTTCATCGACTCTGAGTCATATATCCCTGTGCTCAATTCAATAAAGCGCGGGGATCCTTTTCCGCTGCCCAGAAAAGCTGTCATCAGCAAGATGAGCACGGGAAAAAAACGCACCGTGTATATCTACCCGGAGCCGGAGAATACCGTCCTGAAACTACTGACTCACCTCATCCTGAGGAAATACGACAGGATATTCAACGACAGTCTCTACTCCTTCCGACCGGGAGTCACGGCAAAAGACGCCGTGAGGAAACTCTCCGGAACCAGAAATATCCGGAACATGTATTCCTACAAGGCTGACATAAGCAACTACTTCAACTCGATCCCCGTAGACCGTCTCATTCCCATGATCCGGGAAGTCATGAGCGATGATCCGCTCCTATGTTCATTCATCTGCGGGCTGCTTCTCGAGGAGCGCGTATACGACGGCGGAACGGCAATAACAGAACAGAAGGGCATCATGGCCGGAACGCCTATATCGTCCTTCCTCGCCAATCTGTATCTCAGGGACGCCGACGAATACTTTGCCGGGCAGGGAGTACTTTACGCTAGATATTCCGACGACGTCATCTTTATGTCTCCTTCCGGAGAGAGGATCGCTGAATGCGCCGGAATGTTCAGGCGTGTGCTCGGCGAATACGGTCTCTCCATAAATCCCGACAAGGAGGAGTTCGGATCTCCCGATACCGGATGGACGTTCCTCGGCTTTTCATACAGAGACAGGGTTATTGATATAGCTCCCGCAACAATTAAAAAGCTTAAAGCCAAGATGCGCCGGAAGACCCGCGCGCTAATGCGCTGGAGGTCGAGAAACGAACGGGATCCCGAACAGGCCGCCAAAGCCTTCATCCGGATATTCAACAAAAAACTCCTGGATATTCCCGAGGACAGCGAACTGTCCTGGAGCCTCTGGTTTTTTCCGGTCATCAATACCGACAGGAGCCTGCACGAGATCGACCTTTACGCGCAGGAATGCCTGCGGTATCTCCTGAGCGGCACCCGTACGAAGTCGAGATACAACATCAGGTACGAACAACTCAAAGCTCTGGGATACAGAAATCTCGTGCATGAATACCATTTATTCCGGGACAGCGCACCGGAAAACAAAGATCCCGCAGACTGACCGCAAGACAGTCCGCAGGATCTGTTCTTATTTTCAGGCTATATCTCAAGCACTGCGTCCGCAAGTACGAGATATTTGAATCCGTTCTCCTCGTAGGAAGAGAGCACCCCGGTCACAGTCACCGTTTCCGCGCTCTCGGGATATGCCGTCTCGTCGGCAAGTATGAATTCCACGCCCTGCTGACAGCATGCCGTTGCGTCCGGGATTATGACGGCATAGTACGTTTTCTGGGTCTCTTCGTCAAAGTAATATGCATACATCCCCTCGACCTTGATGACCTTATCGAAGTAATCATCGGGCGTCATCATCATGTTATATACATTGCTGTATATCATGGTCGGTGACATCACAGTGAGATCAAGGTCTACGCTGTCATATCCTTCGAAAGGCTCTGCGGGCTCCTCCTCTTCCGGCTGCTCCGTGGCGGGCACTTCTTCCGGGAGCGGCTCTTCAGCTGCGGGTCCGCTCTCTTGAGGGATCTCCTGCACCGGCTCTTCTTCAGATGAAACGGTCGTTTCGGATACCGGCTCTTCAGCCGCAGGTCCGTTTTCTTCAGAGATCTCCTCCGGCTGCTGAGATATCGGTTCCTCTGCAGCCGATTCTTCTGCTGCCGAACTCATGGATATCTGCTCATCCGCGGATACGGGCTCCGGCAGGATCTCCGGCTTTGACCCGCATGACGAGCACAACAGGACTGCCGCTGCGATCAGCAGCACAGCCTTCACAATACTTTGTTTTCTCATTCAGTTCCAACCCCAATTCTTTTCAAAACACAGCAGATCAGAAATACGACGGCGTCGGCGGCAACTATGGTCGAACCCACGGGAGTTCCCGCAAGTATGGATATGAGTATGCCTGCAAGCGCGCACAGAACGGACAGTATACCGGAACAGACCGTAACTTTGAGGAACGATCTGTACAATCTCATTGCGGAAAGCGCGGGGAATATGACAAGCGCGGAGATGAGGAGAGATCCGACAAGATTCATCGCCAGGACGATTATCACCGCTATCATTATTGCGATGATGAGGTTGTATCTGTCGGCGTTGATGCCGATCGCCTTCGCGAACGTCTCGTCGAACGTGACGGCGAATATCCTGTTGAAAAGCAGGACAAACAGCGCCAGCATAACTACTGCCAGCACCGCGCAGAGCCATACATCCGTCTTTGAGAGCGTGAGTATGGACGTCGAGCCGAAGAGCGTGCTGCAGACATCTCCCGAAACATTAGACGATGCCGAGAACACGTTCATCAGCATATATCCGAAAGCGAGCGCGGATACGGAGAGCATAGCTATCGCTGCGTCTCCGTGTATTTTCGCGTTCTGCCCTCTCCTCAGCAGCAGTATCGCGCATATCACCGTGACCGGGAGCACGACTACCGTGGTGCTCGCGAATCTCATGACAGCCGCTACGGCCATCGCGCCGAAAGCAACATGGGAGAGCCCGTCTCCTATAAACGAATATCTTTTGAGCACAAGAGTCACTCCCAGCAGCGAAGAACACAGGGCTATCAGCACTCCGACTATAAGGGCGTATCTTACAAACGGAAACTGGAAGTACATTATGAGTTTCTGTATCATTTGGCACCTCCCAGGTCTTCCGTTCTGACTTTCAGGTATTCCGAGACCGTTCCGAAATAATTGGTCTCACCTATGTGCAGGACTTTATTCGCATCTTTGAGCGCGGAAGTGAGGTCATGCGAGATCATGATGATCGTCATTCCTGCCCCGTTGAGTTCCTTTATCACTCTGTACATATTCTCAGAGGCACTCGGGTCTAGTCCCGCGATCGGTTCATCGAGAAGAAGCACCTTAACAGCAGCGCAGAGAGCTCTTGCGAGCAGCACTCTCTGTTTCTGTCCTCCGGACAGATCCGAATAGTATTTGTCAGCCAGATCGGTTATCCCGACCTGTTCGATATATCTCTTCGCAGTCGCCCTGTCTTCCGCGCTGTAGAAAAATCTGTTTCGCCAGTGTCCCTGGCAGCCGGAGAGAACTATCTCCCTTACAGATGCCGGGAAATCGCTCTGTATGACCGTCTGCTGCGGAAGATATCCTATCTCGTTCTGGTCCATGTCCTCAGCGAATTCGAGAGAACCTTCCAGAGGCTTGTGAAGCCCGAGGAGCGCTTTCATGAGAGTGGTCTTGCCCGATCCGTTTTCTCCGATGATACAGAGATAGTCTCCCTCTTCAACCGTAAAAGACAGATCGCTCGCCACTATCTGCGAATCATATCCCAGTTTCAGATGATCTGCTGTTATAAGTGCCATATCGACCTCTTAATTCAATGCTTCTTTCAGGTTATTTAGATTGCTCTCCATGACGGAGAGGTATGTTGCGCCGTTTTCGATATCGGCTGCGGTTACAGACTGCATGGAGTCGAGCACTACGATGCCGGCATCGCTCTTTGCCGTATCGATTATCGTTCTTGCTATCGAGCCGTCAGAGCTCTCAATCGTGCATACATTTCCGAGCCCCAGCTCATTCAGTTTGTCGGCGAGGAAAATGACCGTCTCAAAACTCGCTTCGGTCTCGGCGGAACAGCCAACAAACGCTGCATAGTACTTGAGTCCATAGTCGTCCGTGAGATATCTGAACGGGAATCTGTCCCCGAACAGTACCGTATCGAACTTTGCGGAGCTTACCGCCTTCCCGTATTCCGAGTCGAGAGTTGACAGTTTTGCCAGATATGCCTCGCTGTTCGCCTTATACACGGATGCGTTTGCGGGGTCCTTTTCTGACAGCGCATCCGCGATAACGCCGCAGATATGCGAGGCGTTCCTTAAGGAAAGCCATACGTGTTCGTCGTATTCCGGACCTTCCTCTGCCTCCTCTTCCTCTTCTTCGCCCTGCATTCCCTCGACGATCTCCTCTTCCTTGGCGAGGCTGCCGAGCTCATCAATAAGGTTGATAACAGTCATGTCTTTGTTGGTGCTTGTCTTTAGCGCGTCGTTCGCCCAGGCGTCTGAGTTTCCTCCGACATATATAAACACATCGCATGTGGAGATCTTCATGATGTCCTCAGCGGAAGGCTGAAAACTGTGAAGATCCACGCCGCTGTCCATGAGCAACGTAATGTCGAGATCTCCGGCTTTTTCGCCGGCGATCTCTCTTACCCAGTCATATTCCGGGAAAATCGTGACTACAACGCTGGTCTTCCCGGCGTTTCCGGAAGACGCTGCCCCCTGAGATGCTCCGCATGAGCAGAGTATACATATAAGCAACAGTACGACTGTACAGCTGCTGATTATTCTTTTCATTGCTTTATAAATTCCTTTCTGTCAGTTGCGGCCGGTATTATACCGTGAATACCTTAAACTAACAGTCTATGCGTATCTTGTTGATAACAGGCGTGTCCGGGAGGAACGGAACAGTTATAAGACCTGCGCAAAGCATCAGGAGCACTGCGGCTGCCCGGACTGCTCCGGCAGACGCAAAACATGATGCCGCTTCTTTTGCCCCCGTCAGCAATGCGTCTATTGTCTCGCATATCCGGCATTCTTCACCCGTACAGTCGTGATCCGCCTCGATGATCAGGTAAGCAGTGCACAGAAGAAAAGCCACCAGGCACATGACCGCGATGCGTTTGATCAGTTTTTTCGTCCGCACGTTCACCTTGCGTTTCTCCTGCACTCTTCACAGGTCCCATAAAAGACCGTTCTCCGGGTATCCAGAACGAATCCGTGATCCTCTTCCAGATGCGCGTCGATGTGTTCGAGCATATCGCAGTGAACATGGAACAGCTTGCCGCACTTTTCGCACTTCAGATGGAAGCACTGCCCACTGTGGGTGTGCTTGCCTCCGGTGTACTCAAAGCATGCCGGAGTCAGAAGATCAACGAAGTACTTGTTGAGGATGCCCTCATCCACCATCTTTTCCAGGTGTCTGTATACGGTAGTCTGTCCGATGTGAATATCGTTTTCCGCACAATAATCCATGACATCGCTGACCGAGAAGTGTCCGTCCTTCTTCGTCAGGATGAAGTCCATTATCTGCTCTCTCTGCTTTGTATTGTACTGAGATCTCGTTGCCATGATATGCTCCAATTTGAAAATCGTTTTCAATTTTAGCAATCACGGTCTATAAAGTCAACTGCCTGCATGTATTTGCAGACAAGATCACGGATAATGGATTATAGCTGTGCCTCTCCAACAAAAAAGACCTGCTGATTTGCAAGTCTCTTTTCCAAAGTATTCCCTTATAAATCACATTTCCGCAAACTCTGTTATAAACAGAACAGTCATCCTTTTGTGAAAAACTCAGGTTCAAATACACCTGTCAGATAATCACTTTTCTCCACCACTGCAATTGCTTCAGGATCAACGCTATTATTGAGCAAATTATATTCTTGAGTCAGAATGA
Source organism: Oscillospiraceae bacterium (assembly GCA_017512745.1). Classification (GTDB taxonomy): domain Bacteria; phylum Bacillota; class Clostridia; order Oscillospirales; family Ruminococcaceae; genus RGIG5675. The sequence continues at coordinate 38,991 of JAFWEV010000098.1, read as the reverse complement.
GTTTATCTTCTGTTGCGCCGCGGACAGTCAGGAACATCGTGTCTTCCGGATCATCCTGTTCATTGATTATTGTCGCTTGACCATCAGCCAAATCGAGAACGAAATCAGCTGCCGTTTGTTTTTCAATATTAATTCCGGTGAAATATGCATACTGATCATCAAAAACATAGGAGTTATTCATAGTCGCCCCGTACCCATCAGGATACAGGTCATCCGTTATGACCCTGATATCATCTGTTCCGTAAACAGCTTCATAGAGAATCCACTTCAGTATCCCGTCATTGCTGTTGCCGCTTGTAAAGGCAAAGCGCTTTGAACCGTCAAGGTTCATATACTGCGTTCTGCCGCCGGTTGCCTCAAACAGTTTTCGGTTGATTGTTATGTCGTTCAAAGCTATATCGGATTTTTCGACACTTAGGTCGTCAAGATCGATTTGGAACACTGCATCTTCAACACTGCCATCTTCAAGCTTTTCGCAACCACGGATCAAAACAACATTTCCATCCGTAAGTCCGCTGCTCAGCATACCCTCAAAATAGTAGTTCTCAGGCAGATCAAAGACTTCAGAGGTCCCAGTCTCCGTACTGTAAACAAATACTTTATTGTCTGTATCCGTATATATTTCAACGACTGCAGGAGCTTTGTAATATCTCTGCTGAAACACGTAGATCCTGTCTTCCACTATTATCGGAGAAGGATTCATAAATACACCTTCAGTTGAAGTCCTTTTGATTTCTTTTACAGAGATCTCAGAGTAAGTCATCGATGAGAAATCATAATACACGAGGGTATTCTTCTCCTCATCTGTCAAACTTGAATCACCGGATGGATATCTGTATGCAGCAAAACTGGATTCATCATTCTGTTTTACCGGTTCATATAAATGATTTGAATATGACTCACTATCAGTTTCGGGCAGTTCTATCTTTGAACTGCTCTCATCGCTGTCTGCAGGCACTGCTCTACCGTTGGTGCATGAGATAATACAAAAACAGCAGAGCACAACTGATAATATTGCTAAAACTTTTTTAAATATTCGCAGACCCATTATTGTCACCTTCCATAAGCAGCGAAATAGTTCTAATAGCTTTAATCTACATCTGTAGACCTTTTCATTCTACCACTCGCACTGTTATTGTAAAGCAATCACAAGTTATATTTACAAATTATTAAAAAATGCCGTTATGCGGCGATGTTTAACTGTACTACTATTATCACTCTAAGTTCTCATATACTTTTATTGTACCGAAGGACTAAAAAACACAAATTCGTAAGTGCCGTCAATATAGTCCTCCAAATCCACTACAGCGATTTCTTCCGGGGTAAGATGCGGCAATGATAATCCTCTGTTAACATTGGTCAATATTAACCTTCCGTCGATATATGCATAAGGAGCGAGAAATACTGTAGTGGTATAGAGATCGCCTTTTTCATCCCTTTTTTCAACAATACAAGATTCTGTATTGAATATAAAATTCGAGATCGTCTGATTTACAATATCGATACCGCAATAGAAAATGTGGTTATCAATACTAATGAATCCGTAGTCCACCGCTCCCCTTGCGTATGAACCAGGGTACGCTGATTTTGTCAGGACTTCCACATCATCACTCCCGTTCTTACATCTGTAGATGATGCGATCATAATCCGTTATTCCAATAGGGCCACTCAGCTTAACACCCTCTTTTCTTTCAACAGAATACCCATACCAATTCCCAGAACCGTTCACATCCTGAAAAATCTCCTGTGCTCCGGTGTCGCGAATCTGTAAGTACTCACTAGCGGGATCCGCATTTTCATTGGACTGCATTTCGTCGATCTCAATAACCGAATAGTTGTCCAGAGATATCTCATAGCTCCTAACATCTATTGAACCGTCTTCCTTTTTCACTGCTCCGTTAACATGCAAAAGATTCTCTAATTTGTTTACAGACACTGCAAAGCCCCTAAAATATATCTCTTCCGGCAACTCAATAACCTCAGCAGAGTTAGCCTTTAGGTCATATACAAACAGATTATTGTCGACTCCGTTCTCTACAAAAGTGTTTCCACCTCCTGTAAATAACCTGTGCTGGATAATATATATTTTATCGCCTATCCTTATTGGCGCGTGGGCTCCCGCTACTTTCGTCTTTATACCAACAAGGGGAATCTTTATATAGGTCATGCTGTCAAAAGAGTAATAATAGATATCCTCGCCAACGATCGTAACGAATCCCTCATCGTCATATGGTTTGACAGGCTCAAACAATTCTTCCACTTTCTCTTCACAAGCATCTTGGGTTTCAGATTCTTCAGAAACCTGCTCTTGTTCCATGACGCTGCTGTTACTGCTGGAAGCTGATGTGCATCCGCATATTATGAAACACATCAGAATAGCCAATACAACAATATAGAAACAAATGACTTCACGTAGAGTTTTCATTCTATCCCTCCGTAAAGAACGTCAATTCATATACTCCTGATAAATAATCACTCTTGTCTACAATAGCAAAACTCCCAGGATCCATAAAAGACATGCTGATCTCAAATTTATTGCTCATAATCAGTTTATCTTCAACAACTCCGTATACCCAATAGAATGATTGTTCCTGATCAGTAATGTTATTCTCTTTAATCATTGTTGCTTCTCCGCTTGCGGTCTCCACCACAAAGTTTGCTATGCAATGATTGATTGAATCGATACCAACGTAATAAACGAAATCGCCATCAGAAACAAACAAATAACTTGCTCCAACACCATAATCTCCAGGATAAATATCATCATTGATTATTTTCGTTTCACCAGCAGCTAAAGAAAACCAACAAGAAAAGAAGAATGTATGTAATTAATGTCTTAATTTTTTAAACTACTCATTTTGGATTTCCCCCATTTATGAATTCTTTGAGATTAATAATTTGAGTCGATGTGTACTTCATGTCGAGAAGATCATAGCCTGTATGTATTACTATATTTCCTTCTCCACAGCCAACAATTACTATAGGCGTGGAGGATACATAATCAGTTCTATAAATTAAATGTTCAAACGAATCGTATTGACAGAGATAATATTGTTCTCCAGAATTATCCCGGACTATTGTCACAAATAGAATGTCTTCAGTTAATGCGTCAAATACGATGCCGCTGGGTGAGAAGAAGTGTTCATCGTTCACCAGAAGAACTTTGTCCACCGGTTCGCCATTCCGTGAATAAACAGTTAGTGACGAACGGTTAGTGTCTTGTCCGTTATCTTGTATAAAAAGGTATATATAGCGGTCATTAGTTATACAATCTCCAAAGAATGGTGCCTGTGGAGGATTAAACATATTTAAAATTACTTCTTCTTCATCCGAAATACTTTTAAGCCGCATGTAAGAATTACCCGCATTATCAATATATCGACAAATAAATCCGGTTGATCCACTCATTTGCTCCTTCTCAGTTTGAAGCCACGGTGCTACGGCACTCATATGTTCGATCATCATTCGAAACTCGCTTGTTGAACTGCAGTTCATATCACCTTTCGGAGTCAAACAGTCTCCTTTAAAAAAAGCCGGATTATATGCGCCAGTACAGTAATCAGTTACATCTACAAGAGCAATCATTTCAGGGTCGATTACCTGTCCTAATGGTTGCCTGTTTTTTTCGCATAGGATCAATTTGCTGCTAGTTGCCCCATATACTATCCAAGGAGATTCATCTTCCAAACTGCATCTATTGATCATCCTGACTGTGCCTGTTTCCATATCTCCGATAAAATCAGCCTGTTCATCGTTTATATCATTTATCCCGTGGTAATAGACATTTCCACCATTGATAATAAAAGTAAAAACAGTACCTGCCCAATATTCATCTGGGAAAAGTGAATCTATCACTACATTTGGCTCGTTCTGCGCTCCAGGTTGGTGTCTGTATAAAATATGTTCTCCATAACGGTGCGTTGTTTCATCTCTATAAGCACAATATTTATATAAATATCCGTCACCATCAAGACTCTTCATCAAGCTGCTCTCAAGATCACCATTTATGGTTTCCAGCACCTCATCTGCTACCTCATACGACGACATTTCTGTTTCTGTGATACTCCAATCATCTAACTCAATTTGAAGCATACATACCTTTTCATCAGTTCGATCATAAGCCTTGATAATAATAGATTCAGGTCCTCTAGATGACTCTGAGTAAGCAGTAATACCATGGAAATAGTAATCTATCGGAAGCGAATGCTTCGTACCTTTCATCGTATCAGCATCGAATGTCCATACACTTGGCGCAACGTCTTCGAGATAAGATACGATTGAACCTGAACTATATTCAGGTACTATGTGGACAATATAGAACAGATCACCTATAGAGTAGATGCTGTAATACCCATAATAGTTTCTGTTCAGTCCATCAAGCTGAACCTTCGAATAACTCATATCCTTAAAACTATAGTACACAACAGTATCCGAATCATTTTGATCTGAAGTAAACGCAAGCAATCCTTTTTCGTTGTAATTAACTGCATCCAGTACCGAAATCACTTGTCTTAGATCTTCTATTGACTGTTCAGTTGCAACACCATTCTTGGAAAAGCAAAACATCAAAACTCCAGCTATTAAAGCTGCAGTCAAACCAAATCCAGTAATTATCTTTGTCTTTAGTCTTTTGTTCTTGTCTTTCATTACAACAACGTATTCTGTAATAATTTAATGCAGTCTACATATGTAGACCGCATTAAATATACATCATCAGCGAATGAGAGTAAAGTCTTTATTTGATTGATTTACAATTTGTTTATCATTGCAGCTTTGTTTACAAAATCATTCTATTCGTTTGTTGAGCCGAATATAAAAATCAGATCCCCCGAACTCGTTGTCATCAACACCTATTTCCATATTCATTGCTTTTGCAAGAGCCATTGCGACAGATAACCCGAGACCAAAATGCTTTTTATCTGATCTGCTTTTATCTGCCCTGTAAAAACGTTCAAATATCTTTTTCTTCTCTTTATCCGGAATTCCCGGTCCCCGGTCTCCGATATAGAGTTTTATCCATTTGCTGTTATTTACAACGCCGAACGTGATCTCCTTCCCCTCCGTGGAATACTCACATGCGTTATTGAAAAAAATCAGAATAATCTGCGTCAATCTCATCCCGTTAGTTTTTATCACCGGAAGAGTACCTTTAGCAGGTATCATTCTAATTGATCGGTTTCTGTTATTGGCTAAAACTACTATCTTCTCATATATATTCAATGTCAGATCATCTAAATCTATGTCTTCAGTCTCTATCTCCCATCCCGAAGTATCAGCCTTCGACAATGTCATTAAATCCTCTACCAGCCGTGACATTCGGTTCACCTCAGAATCGACAATCGACGGTAATTTAGTATGATCCCCGTTGATTTGAGCGGTAGATGAGGCAGCTTTTATTACTGCAAGCGGACTTCGCAATTCATGACTGACTGAGGCGATAAATTCTCTTTGGCTTCTCTCGCTTTGAATGGTAGGCTTCACTGCATATTCCGCCAGAATTTTGCTGATAAGATACAGTATCGCTTCGAGAATCACAATTATGAGAATATATCTGAATAATAAGTTCTCAATATCTTTCTCATATTTCTCGTTCGACAATATGACTGAAACCGCAACATACGATTCTTTGATAGGAATAACAGTAACCTTACACAAATAAGTATCACCGTTATCCCCATTGACTGTTATGCTAGTTGAAAGTGTGCTTGACATAAATTCAAGCTCATAGGCAGCAACGCCATTTTCTCTTGCTATATCATATGTTCTGTTAAGCAACACTTCTCTTGATGTCTTGAATTCATTATTGCCTGAAAACAAATACACATTACCGTTATTATCCTTTATACCGATAATAATGTTGTTCGCTGCTTCAAGTGTATTGATCCAATTGGTACTGACTGCATTATCTAATCTGATTTTAGTGATTACGATTTCGGTGTAATTGTCCAATGCTGATCTGAAATTAAACCTGATACTGTTCGAATTTAATACAAACGAAAAAACAGCAAAAACTAACAGGACCAGCGACGTCAATCCCCAGACAGATAATCTGATCCTTTTTTTCAGTTTGTTAACCACTATTGTTCAAATTCCAATCTGTATCCTTTTCCTCTTACGGTTCTTATTGTTGTTCTTTGTGATATTTTAGCTAAATGATTCCTGGCATAATGGATATATATATCCAATGATCCATCCAATGAGTCAGAATCTATACCCCATACCCTCACGAAAAGTTGATTTCTTGTGATGACTTTGTCTGAATTTCTCATCAAAGTTTCAATCAACTCTGCTTCTGTGGGGGTGACTGCTTGGTCTCCAAGAGGGCCATTAATCTTAAGTTCGTCTTTGCTGAATATCACATCGCCAAATGACAACTGATTGCCGCTGCCGCCGGCAGCCCTTCTTGTTAACGCCCTTATCCTTGCTGCTAACTCCCTGACATCAAAGGGTTTTACAATATAGTCATCAGCACCGCTGTCCAATCCGTTGATTCTGTCGTCCACATCTCCAAGGGCAGTTGCTATAATGATTGGGATATCCTTTCCCATCTTTCTTATCCGACTGATAACCTCTGTTCCACTCATTACCGGAAGCATCCGATCCACTATGGCAATATCGCAGGATCCCTCGCACAACTGATAAAAACCATCTTCTCCATCAAATGCCTGTATAACATCAAAGCCGATTGAAACCAACCCTCTCTTTATCTGCATGCTCAGGTCTCGGTCATCTTCAACAATTAACACTTTCATGATATCTCCTCCATCTAATCTATATCATAGTTGTGTTATCTTAGAAAGACCTTAAGATAATTCTATGTTGTTTCTAAAACTATTCTAAGGGACTGTGAGATACATTGTTGGTAATCCGATAGTAAGCACACCTCACAATCACAGGAGATTAGTATAATGAAAAAAATAATTACTTTTATATTGATCATAAGCATGATCGTCTCACTCTTTGCCGGATGCAGCGGTACACAGAGTGTAATTGAAGGAGAACCGTTATCAGAAGCCGCTCCTCTAGGAGGATTTTCAGAAACGGAAGTATGGTCTTCCTCCGATGAGTACGGCTGTACGATTTATCCGGCAGAAAACGGCGTTTTTCTTAAATATGATTACATTCCCGATTCTGCTATCACTACTGTTGTCAGACAGTTTTCTGAAACTACTGAAATTTCGTCAAAAGAATACTGCTATGAAAAAGAAGTCTTCTTTGACATGCCGTTTCATGCCATTGCCGGCCCCGCTCTAGATCCAAACGGAAATATGTATTATGTTACTTCCGGTCTATCTGATCCGGCATCTCCCGAAAGCGATGTTTTTGATTATTCTATCGTGGCATATCCCGAAAATGTCCTACCTTTCAACTCTGGCTATCACCAGATTATGTTAGGCACCAATATTGAGAGGCCACTTATGAATGGTGCTTCTCCTACCATCAAGTCGAGCAGTAACGGTAATACCGTAGTTGTTTGGCACGGATATGATCTTGAACCATATGCTAATGATTCACTTATTATTTATGGTAATATGGAAAGTCAGGTCACCAATGAATTGGTCATTGATATTTTTTCGCAGAATCCCCAGCGGTATTTTATTGACGATGATAACTTTTACTATATCGGTGACGAGTCTATTGATGCCTATGACCTTCACACAGGGCAAAAACAGGAGCAACTTTCATCTCAATGCGCGGTAACTGGAAAAAACAATGACAAGAGAATACCGGGGCCTTACTACGGCACCCCGATCCTGATGGGCATAAATGACAATTTCTACTATTACATCGATAGTAAAGGTGTCAACAGAATTCCACAGGGAAGTTCATTGACAGAAACAATTCTTGATACACAGAACTGTCTTTTGCATTCATCAATGTGGCAGCCTGTCTGTGCCACATTATCAGAAAACAACTCCTTCTATATCCTTTATTACAATGAAAAAACAGAAGAAAGCAAATTATTATTCTATAAATTCGATCCTGAAATACAGTATAAACCTGCAACAAATATTTCCCTCCTGTGCCTTGATGACTCTGCTATCGTAGATTACGCAATCGAATCCGTCAGAGATTCTCAAATATATGTCTCAACAAAAAATGTTTCCGAAGAATATAGTGGTGTTCTGAGTAATAATCAGAGACATGCGCTTCGCAATTCGGAAGAAGATCTGCCATTGTTATCCGAATTACATGCGGGGAATGCATATTTACAGAAATTGTTTGAAGACGGAAACGCCCCTGACGTAATCGTGTGGGATGCTTCTGCAATAATGGAACTAGGGAATAACGGATATCTGTTAGATCTCGCCGGATCTATAAACAATCCCAATATCTCATCAAGTATCGCTAATGCTTTCTCCTCTGAGCAAACTGTCTATGCTGTTCCGCTTGCCATAGAAACTTCAATCCTCTACGGAGATCCTGATATTTCAATAGAGGAGTTGCTTGAATCAGACGGCAGTCAATGCTACTTAAACACGTATCTCTCTTCAACATTATTCTCGGAACTTGCATCTCTCTATATATCAAACAGATATAATTTTACTGTTCAGAATTATAGAGACATTATAAAAACAGTCAACGACATTACTACTTTATCAAAACGCTCATATGATTACTATGGAGTCGAACCTGTCAATATCAATATAGTACAACCTTATAGATGTGTTCAAAGCTCTATTAGTTCTTCAAATGATATGGTAACTAACATTTTGATTTATCCATGTGCCAGTTCAGTAATCTATCAGTCAATGAAACAACGCGCACAAACAATGTTAAATGACTCCCAATTTGTTTATCATAATCCTGATTCCGGCTATCCTCATCCCTTTGAAATAAGATATGCTGTTGCCATAAATGCAAATACCAAATATCCCGAACAATGTGTAGAACTAATTAACGCCATTGTTTCAGACGAATGTCAAACATATGTATACGAAGACACAGAGTTCCTTTACAGTGGTATGTTCGGAGGACTGCCCCTGTCATTCAATGCTTTTGAAACGTCTATGAATGAATCTTCGAAAACACTTGAATTCTATGAGGATGAACAAATGCAATCGGAACGGTCAGATTTCTTCTCTGCATATATTGATTTTATGAGAACAGAATACCAAGAGATGAGCACTCCAATGATAATGGATTATGAATATATCTATGGCTTGACTCAAATCTCTAATGAGTACTTCACCGGAGCCTGTTCCCTAGATGAGGTAGTCAATAGAGCAGTTGAATATACTGACAGCTACTCCAAATTCTAGAATTGTTAACCATCATGTTTTCATACATTCTTCTGCTTCGGAGCATCCGCTAACTTACACATATGATTGCTATAAGTTCAGACAAATCCCGATAAATTGTTACGGGGCTCGACGAAAATGTCGAGCCCCGTTTCTCTCCTCCGGATAATTACTGTCTCCTGATTTATATACACGGCCGACAAACTGTAATGCCGTTATATTAAGCTTTCGACAAACAATTAACTGCCAATCACAGCTTTAAAGAATTATTTCAAATCTGGATCCTCTATGCCGAGAATCCTTCAACTCGATACTTGCTCCAATTAGCTTTGCATAGTCCGAAGCGAGGGAAAGGCCCAACCCAAAATGATTTCTGTCGCTCCTGCCCTGATCTGCTCTGTAGAATCTTTCAAAAACCTTTTGTTTAAGCTTGTCAGGGATACCCGGTCCTTCATCTTCGACAAATAACACGATTCCTCTTCCGCATTTGCCAGCGCCCAAAGTAATCACTCCATTCTCAACAGAGTAGTCGTTTGCATTGTTAAGCAAGATCTCTAATATTTCAGATAACTTGTCATCATCTGATTTTATTTTGGGCAACTTCGAATCTGGAATATCAAGCGTTAACTCGTGTCCGTTCGCCTCAAGAACCGGGGCATATTTTTCAAAGCATGACAGAATCAATAATTCCAAATCAACTTCTTTTATATTTACATTCCATTTTCCCATATCGTTTCGCGCCAGAGACATAAGATCATTTACGAGTCTTGTCATCCTGTTCGTCTCAGATGCAACAACAGATATAACCTGATCCTTATTTCCAGTCATTTCTGCAGTCGAAAGCACCGCTTTAATGACAGCAAGCGGTGTTTTAAGCTCATGGCTTGTTGCAGCTATAAATTCTTTTTGTTTCCTGTCGGCCTCTATAATAGGCTCAACCATCTTAAAAGATAAGAAACGGCTGATAATCAATAATATAAAACATCCTAAGAAGGAAATAATCACATATTCTGAGACGATCCCTTTTATATCATCAATAACAGGCTGATCATCAAATAATGCTATCACCGTAATTTTGGAAGCATTTATCATTTCTGCTTTTGCTACCCCGAAATAACGGCTTCCGTCTGCTGTTTTGATCTCATATTCTATTGCCTCATCTACAGAATAAAGGCTGTTACTGATATCCAGGCCTTCTTCAACAGTTTTATTAAGTGCAATATCAACCAAAAGATCTCTGCCTGTACCCGTGATATATCTTCCGCCAAAAGAGTATTGATGTCCATTTTCAAAAATAGCAACCAGTGCCTGTTTATCATCCTCAAATTCGGCAATCCATATATCATTTATACGGTTCTCCGCACTGATCTTTGATAATACTTCATTGACACTCTTCTCATTCTCAATCCGATAACTTTTTGAAGCCTGTCTTATGTTTGTGATGCATAGAATAGCAGTAACAAGACATACAACTGAGGACGTCAGCAAAAAGAGTGTAATACATAATCTATTTCTTAACGACTTATACATCTTTCTTTGTGAGTTTATACCCCACTCCCCGAGTAGTTTTGATAATAACATTATCCGATACAAATGAAAGGTGTCTGCGCAAATAATGGACATATATGTCAAGGGCACTTTCCAGTGTATCCGCCTCTATTCCCCACACTCTCGAAAAAAGAAGTTCTCTTGTTAAAGTATGTCCCGGTCTTGTGAGGAATGCTTCTAAAAGCTCAGCCTCTTTCTGAGTAACTCCGACACCTCCTTTGCTGCCAATAAGCTGCATCTCCGTCATATCCAGCTTGATGTCATCAAAACTGAGCACTTCCCTGACAACAGTATTCGGTCTGCGCAACAGAGCTTTGATCCTAGCGCTGAGTTCTCTGACATCGAAAGGCTTGACAATGTAATCATCTGCACCGGCCTCAAAACATTCGAGCTTATTCTCAACCTGCCCCAATGCTGTTGCAATGATAACGGGGCATACGATACCTTGAGCTCTTGCTCTTTTGACTATTTGCTTCCCGTCAACTTCAGGAAGCAACCAATCAATGACCGCTGCATCATAATTACCCTCGGTGAGCATATATACACCATCACTACCTGAAAAGGCCTGGTCTACCTCAAAGCCGTCACTTCTCAATCCCATACTGACTTGTCGGCTGAGTTGTTTATCATCTTCGATCAAAAGTATTTTCACAAGAATCTCCCCTTAATCATCAGAATTCTCTTTACCTCTATCATAGCTCGCAAATCTTTATTATTTCTTAAACAAAACAAATATAATCTAAATAACAAATAAAGATTAATTTAAGACTACTCTCCTAATATGGATATATCCGAAAGAACATAACTGCATCTTTCATCTAAAAAGGAGGACTACTCATATGAAACACTACAAATATGTATCAGCCATAATGATTCTCATGTTACTGCTAAATCTCCTTTGCGGCTGCAGTTCAAACAGTTCTCCTGTACCAGAAGAGTCTGCTCAGGATCTAATACCAGCCTCTGTGTCAGGAGGATATTCAAGCAAAGAAGTACCGATCGCAGAAGTCAACCATTCGAGCGGTTATTGTATCAGCTTGAGAACAAAACAAAACGGAGATATTCAAGCTATATTCGAAATCGAATATCCTCTCAGCGAACGCAGTATAGTCATTGATACATTTTCTGAAGGTGAGCTAAAGAACTCACATATAATACGGAACGATCTCAAAGGATCTCTGTTGGAAGACAAATATCTATATGACAACTCACGAATAGTTGCTGATGATAATGATAATCTGTATTTGTTCACCTCTATAGGTAACAGCTCTGATATCAGCAACGACATGTATATGTTCAAGTATTCCTCCGATGCTGAATACCTCTCTGCATATGACGATATGAAATATCTCGGCAATATCAAAGAAATGCTTGGATCTGAAGGATTATCGCAGCTGACCCGCGATCCCAAAGACGGAGATGATTACAGATTTATTAATATGATACGGGAATATGTCGTATCTGGGACTAAGATATTAATGATAGCTGATTCATATGAAGGGTATAACGACTGCGTGAATTTGGTTTTTGATACTGAATCCAAAGAGGTTTCCTGGTTAAATAATATTCCGATCCGCCAGTCTTTCTACGCAAGTAATATGGTATCAGACGGAACGTTAAATGCTATTTATGATGGTGAAGAGATACATATTTATTCTTCGTCAGACTTTTCTGAACCATCTTCATCCGGGATCCACATCTCTCCGATCTTCAATACGGAATCATCAGTCAAGCTCTGCGGGATTGACTCGGAAGCCGTTTATTACTGCGATTCACTCGGGATCAGCAGAATAATGTTAGGTGGGTCTATTCCGGAGCTCATATTAGACTCTTCTCAGATCAGCGATATAGATTTAACCGTTTACTCAACGAAAATAGCATTGGGACCAAATAAGGATTTCTATGTAACTTTGGCCGAAAGAAATGATAGAGGAGCCTATCAGAACACACTTGTATATCTCAAATACGATCAGAATATGGTTGTTGTTAATACACCGTCTGTTCATGTTTTGGATATGTTCGGCAATGACAGCACATCGCTTATAGATAAGCAGTTATCATCTACCATAGACGATGTATCCTTCAGGAAGCAGATCATTCCAAATGAAGACAGAGGCATCTACGGAAGAATCAGCTTTATACCGGGAAGTCCTTCTTATGATGACCTTATAGACAATTATCGTGAGCTGCAGAACAATATAATAGACATGTTTTCATCCGGTCATGGTCCTGATGTCATAATTGCAGATGCTCAAACCATAAAACTGTTGGGAGAAAACGGATATCTCATGGACCTGTCTGATAATGATCCTGCCGCAAATATCCCTGAATCCATTTTAAATTCAATGTCCATTGGAGAAAATATATACGCTTATCCTCTTCTGTTTCAACAAGCAGCCTTCTTCTCGACCGGAAATGGAAGCTATGATACATCATCTGTTCAGGCTTTCACACAGTCAATTGAAAATGATGAATCGGGCAACTATCCATTCTATTTCGACGATTATATCAATATGTTTGATAGATTCTATATGCTGAATCAATCAGAACTCATTCGGGATGATCACCTTGACACTGAAAAATATCGCCTGTTTTTACAAATGCTGAAGGCGATCACTGATTCAATCTCCAGTGCGCAAGCCCAGAATAATATCACCTCCTATAAAGAAGCTGTTCTCAATGGTGACCCCTATGGTGACTACAAGCTTAAAGAGGGTGACAGAACTAAAGGCGTTCCAACAGAGTACAGACAAAGCGGTACGACCTCATTCTATTATCAAGGGCCGGTGTTGCGAGGAAGCCTGTTCCTTACACAATTGAACAATAACTACACTATAAAACCTGCATATGATATGACTGCAAGAACACCGATAAGATTCGTCTATGAACTGTTCGATAAACTGGACTATGATCACCCCGAAATCTGGCCGAATATCCAGCCCGCAAGCATTCCGACATTCACAGAAGATCCTTACGTGATACCAATCGCTATAGGCATCAACAAAAATACCGCTTATCCGGATCACAGTCTCGCTTACGTAAATGCTGCCCTTGATAAGTCGTTCCAGGATTCGTTCGGTAGTATCAATTTCGGCTTTCAGGCTCCTATTTGGGGGTTCATGCCTGTGAACGAAGATTCTGCATCATCCGTGGGATCACACATGCGATCCTACGCAAACGAGAATGAATATCATAAATTCTTTGAGTCTGACATTATGAAAGTCGATTCAATATATGATGATCTTGGCGATGTTCAGATAATAGACCATGTGCTTATGTGGGAATTATCAAAAATAGCAGATAATCTATTCTCAGGATCCATCTCCATTGATGAAGCCGTAGAACAGTCATCTGCCATGGTAGACTCATACTACAGATAGTTTTCCATTGTAATCCACATATAAGTAAAAGCCATCAGCTCAATTGCCGATGGCTTTTCTTACGCTCTGTTGATCAGTTGATTTGTATTACTCTCGACATAACCTCGTCGACATTTATAACGTTTCCGTCAATGACTCTTGCCGTTATGTTTCTGTCATCACCGCTGTAGCAGAATCTCTCAACACACTCTCTCGGCGACAGTTCATATCCCTTGTCCTGCATACCGTCTATTACAATGGCATTGAATTTATATCCCGGTTCTATCTTTCCAATATTTCCGAATACCGATCCGCCCTCTGCGGTCGCCATGTAGAAGGTGTTTGCAAAGACAAGACGCCTGTGGTCTTCCTCATAGAATTCCTTGAGTTTGGAAAGCTGTATGGCGGTCGACGCCTCGCGGTACAGTCCCATGAAGTGACCACCGCCCACGTCCGTCCCGAGCGCGATCCTGAGTCCGTCGTCCATCATGGTGCTTGCTGGCATTATTCCTGCCGTTATGTTCGTCGTTGAGTCGGGGCAGTGCACCGATACGGCGTCGTATTTTCTGAGGAGATCCAGTTCGACTTCCGTCGGGAATATCACATGCGCAAAGATCTTCGGACCGTCTCCCGACATGAGTCCCGTCTGCTCATAGATGTCTCCGTCGGACGCGTACTGAGGATAAAGCTCCTTTGCCCACGCAGCCTCCGCCTTCGACTCGACGAGATGTGTGTGCAGACCGAGTCTGTACTTTTCCGCAAGGTTTCCAAGCCCCTTGAGAAGTTTCTCCGAGCAGGTCGGAGCGAATCTCGGGATGAGAATCGGCTTAACGCGGCCGCTGTATCCGTCAGTGTGTTCACAGATGAATCTCTCCGTGTCGTATATGGACTGATCTGTATCCTCCACATAGTATTCGGGGGAATTCATGTCCATATTGATCTTTGAGCAATACGCATACAGTCCGCTCTCCTCCAGCATCCTGAAGAAGAGGTCGCACGCGTCATAGTGTATCGTCGTGAACAGGTTGGTCTGGAATGTCCCGTGGAGGAGAAAATCCCTTATCACCTGCGAGTATATACGCTTCGCGTATGTTATGTCCCTGAACCCGGCTTCCTGGGGAAACGTGAAATTGTTCAGCCAGTCGAAGAGCAGGCTGTCCATTCCGACTCCGCGCTCGACATACTGCGAGGCGTGTATGTGAAGATCGGAAAAAGCCGGGATTATTATCCCGTCGCCGAAATTGACGGTCTCCTCCCTGTCGAACTGTTTGGGGACTTCTTCATCCCCGTCATATATGGAGTCGATGACTCCGTCCATCACGACTATCGTGCAGTTTTTTTTCTCCTCGAGAATATCCTTTGATTTCGGATTTACTATATTGCCTTTGAATATCCTGATACCCATATTGTCCTCCGCGTCATTGGTGAATCCATAATACCATCAGGAGAATAAAACTCCAATAACGGAAAATGTTCACATGCCGGTGCTTAATTAATATCAAAAAACATGTTGCACTTAAACGAAAATAATATAAACTGTTCTAGGAATAACAAATCTCGGAGAACTATATGATATATCTGTTGCTGTTCATCATTCTTTCAAGTACCGTCACCCTGATGTTCAAGATAACGGGCAAACTGGGTCTAAATGACGACAATCTCATTGTGGTAAATTACCTCGTCGCATCTACCGTCTCGATCATCACTTCCGTGCGGGCGGGGATATACAGCGACTTTTTCGGCAAGCTTGCGCAGGCTGACGCAGGTACGGTATTTACACAGAAGAACGTCGGAAACTCATATCTTCTGCTCCTCACGCTCGGACTCGTACAGGGAGTTTTCTACATCTATACCCTTTTCAACACGAGAAACTCTGTAAAATATAACGGCGCCGGCATCTCCACGCTCTTCCATCAGGCGGGGTTCATCCTGACGATGACTATCGCGATGCTCATATGGAAGGAGATCCCGACCGTTCTCCAGATAATCGGCATAGTTCTCGCCGTGATCGCACTCATAACCGCATATGAGAAGCCCTCCGAAAAGAGCATAATAAAAAAGCCCTCGCTCCTCGTCATAGCTTTCACCTCGACTGCCGCGATGGCCATCATAAACAAGACTTCGGTCTACTATGCTCTTGAGGAACTGCGGCCGCTTCTCATAAGTACCCTCTTCCCGACTGCTCTCATCTGCGGAATCGGCTACCTGATCATCAAGCATGTAAAGGAACACAAGAAATTCCATATCACCGGTAAGGAGATCCTGTTCGGCATACTGCTCGGAACTCCGAACGTACTCTCAAGTTACGTTCAGCTCCGCGCTCTCGCCGCTGTTCCGTCAAACATCTTCTATCCCACATCCGCTGCGGGAAGTCTCGTGACGGTCACTCTTGTGAGTGCGCTCATCTTCAAGGAGGCGCTCAGCAAAAAACAGAAGATCTCGATCGCTATCCTTGTAGTAAGCCTTATCCTCGTAAATATCTGAATCTGAAACAGAAAAGCCCGGAGGCATTGCGTCACATCGCAATGCCTCCGTTTATTCCTATTACCTGGCCTGTTATATACCGGTTGTTTATCACTGCGGCGGTTATATCCGCCACTTCCTCCGCTGTGCCGAATCTCCCCAATGGGATCTCTTCGCACAGCGCCTTTTTTTCGTCTTCCGACAGATGCGCGTTCATCGGCGTGTCTATCACGCCGGGGGAGATACAGTTCGCGGTGACGCCTGACGGAGCGAATTCCTTCGCGCACGACTTTATAAATGCCTCTATGCCGCCTTTTGCCGCGGCGTACGCGGATTCCATCGACGCTCCCTCGGATCCCCATATGGACGACATGGCAATTATGGCGCCGCTCTTTCTCCGTATCATGTGCCGGGCGGCTGCCCTGACCATATAGAATACGGATGAGAGGTCGGTGTCGATGACCTCGCGCCAGGCCTCGTCCGAAGTCTCCGTTACAAGGGAAAACCTGCTTATGCCGGCACAGCACACGAGCGCGTCGACAGCGCCGTACTGCCTGACGGCAAACTCCATGAGAGCGTCGGCGTCAGCGCTTTTTGAGACATCCGCTCTGAAGCACTGAGCCTCTCCGCCGTCCGACACTATTACGGACTTCAATTCTTCGGCTTTTTCCATATGCGAATTGCCGGACAGCACGACGCACCATCCGTACTTCGCAAGTTTTCTGGCACAGGCGGCACCGATAGCACCGGTGGCGCCTGTTATAACTGCCGTCCTTCTCAAATCGGGAACTGCTCCTTCCGGTTAGAATTCATCATCGAACCTGACATAGTCCTCGGACACGTATACTCGGTCATAATTCTCGAGATAGTGCGTGATCGTGAAGTGAGCCACGCTGTCTCCGCCTTCCTCGACATCGACAGGTTTCCTCATTACGACTGTCCTGTAAATCACCGTGCCCTTGTGTCCGTCGGAGAACGTTGCCTCGAACTGGTCGACATCCACTCTGAACTGGGACGGGTCGACCTTATGTCCGTCGATATCGCAGGATATGCTCATGACTCCGGGGCCGACCTTCTCGGGCTCGTCGAAGACGATCTCGAAATCATCGACCGAATCAAGTATCTTGACGATCATGCATCCGGGATAATCACTCCAGGCGCCATCCGACCTCTCGTACATGGTATACCAGCCGATCTCATTCTTTGTGACGACGGAATAGGTGTCCGGCCCCTCCGGATGGTCGATGATCACGCGTATCTCTATCTCCATCGGGAAGGAATTGTTCTCGCGGTATTCGGTCTCATGTCTCTCGAATATGAAATCGGTGTAGAACGGCCCTATCTCATAGAGCCCGGTCATCGCCTGTTCGGTTATGTCTTCCTGCAGCTCGAGCCCGCCCGTGAGCGGATCCCAGATCTCATATGTGACCTTCTCGGCGTTCTCCATATCGGTGAACGTCGCGCTTCCGCGTATCTCGGAAGAGAAGCTGAACGCCACGAGATCGCACTTCGGAGCTATATATTCTTCCTCCGGAGGCTCGGGTTCGGGTTCAACCACCGGCGGCGGAGCGTCAGGTCCGGACGGCTGCGTCTGCGACGGCGTGTCCGTCGGGATAACCGGAGCGGAAGGACCTTTAAGCAGTCCGAATCCCATGAGCACCACCAGCGCTGCGGAGAGATAGAACATCGCGGTCTTGAGAAAAGGGGTTTCCCTCTTTTTCCTCTCCGGTATCCACACCAGTTCTCCCGGCATGGCGTACTCGGGTCCCGGGGCTGCCAGCTCGTCGGCTAGGTATTCTTCCCGCGGGAGGGAAAACTCATCTCTCGGGTATAGCTCCTGTTCTCTCGGGATATTGTCTTCGGGAGGCGGCTGACCGAATTCGGCACGACTGCCATTACCAAAATACATGGTATTTCCTCCTCAAAAGATCACTTTTGGTGTACGTCCACCTGCGGGAACGGAACATTGACTCCGACCTTGCGGAAGCACAGGAACAGTTCGCGGTTGAGAACTCTTCCCGCGGAATAGATGTTCTTGTCATCGACTTCGGCGATGAACTTGAGGACCACCGCGGAATCGGCGAGTTCGTCGACTCCGAGATATTTCGGCTCGCTGAGCATGACATCGCTGTGTCTGTCATAGATCTCTTTGAGCATGCCCGGGATCTTCTCTTCCAAAGCTTCGAGGTCTGTCTCATAGGGGATTCCTATGGTGCTGACCGCCTTGGACGAGTGATCCGAGCGGTTGAGGATATTGCTCATATCCGAATTGTTGATTATTTTCACGTTTCCGCCGGGATCTTCGATGCATGTCGTGCGGATGCCGATGCTTGTGACCTTTCCTCTGAATCCGCCGACCTCGATGTAGTCGCCGATATTGTACTGATTCTCAAAGATCATGAACACGCCTGTAACGAGGTCCGCGATGAGGCTGTTGGCTCCGAAACCTATGATCAAGGCCAGTATTCCGATGCCGGCCACGACCGTTCCGACGTCAGCGCCGAGGATCGTGAGTCCCCATCCGAGAATGACAACGGCGGTTATGTATCTGAGCGCGTTGCCCACGATGCTGATGACGGACTGTGTCCTGCGGTTCTCGGTCTTGAGAACGCTCATTATAAGAAGGATAAGGTTCTCTACAGCCAGAACCAGCGCCGCCATTACCAGGACTTTGATGATGGAAGTCACATTCAGGTTGATCCCCTTGAAAGTGCCCACAAATGACTCAAAAACTCCGGTCACAAGACCGATGCCTACGAATGCCGCGCAAAGGATCGCAAAAACGACCAGTTTCACGGCAAATCCGCTGCTGTTGAACTTTTTCATAGTGTTTCCTCCGTGCTATAAAATAGTTTCCTAAAAATAAATTAGTATCTATATATATGAATTGTCAACCGACATTTTGAGTATATCAAAAAAAACCGCTCACCACACGGGTGAACGGTTCTCTGTGAATACTGATTATTCTTTTGCAGCTTCTCTTTCCTGCTTTGCCTTGATGGCGGCGATGGCGTCTTTTCTCGAGAGATCGATGCCTCTGTCGCCGATCTTCATGACCTTGACCGGGATGATGTCTCCGACTGTTACGACGTCTTCGACCTTTTCAGTCCTCTTGTCCTCGAGGTCTCTGATCGGGATGAAGCCCTCTTTACCCGGAGCAATCTCGACTTTGCAGCCGATCGGGAGGATCTTTGTGACTCTGCCGTAGTACATTGCGCCTACTTCGGGATCCTCGACAATGGTCTTGATGATGTTGATGGCTCTTGCGATATTCTTTGTATCGAGACCGGAAACATATACGTGTCCGTCTTCCTCAACGTCGACCTTGACTTCGCACTCTGAGCATATCTTCTGGATGACTTTTCCGCCCTTGCCGATGACCTCAGCGATCTTGTCCGTGCTGATTACGATGGAATCCATCTTCGGTGCGTACGGAGAGAGCTCCTTGCGCGGTTCGGGGATAGCCTTGAGGATGACGTCGTCGATAATGTGGCAGCGGGCCGCATATGTCTTGTTCAGTGCTTCCTCAATGATCTCGTATGTGAGTCCGTGGATCTTGATATCCATCTGGATGGATGTGATGCCCTTCTTTGTTCCAGCGACCTTGAAGTCCATGTCGCCGAAGAAGTCTTCAACACCCTGAATGTCTACCATCGTCATCCAGCGCTCGCCCTCTGTGATGAGGCCGCAGCTGATTCCCGCAACAGGAGCCTTGATCGGTACGCCGGCATCCATGAGAGCCAGTGTCGAACCGCAGACGGAACCCTGTGAAGTGGAACCGTTGGAGCTGAGGACTTCGGAAACGAGTCTCATCGTGTACGGGAACTCTTCCATTGTCGGAAGTACCGGAACGAGTGAACGCTCGGCGAGAGCGCCGTGGCCGATCTCTCTTCTTCCGGGGCTTCTGGAAGGCCTTGTCTCTCCTACGGAATAGGAGGGCATGTTGTAGTGATGCATGTAGCGCTTTGTCTCTTCGGAATCGAGTCCGTCAAGAAGCTGCGCGTCGCCGCTCATGCCGAGCGTGCATGTTGTGAGGACCTGTGTCTGGCCTCTTGTGAACATACCGGAACCGTGAACTCTCGGAAGGATACCGACTTCGGATGCGAGAGGTCTGATCTCGTTGATATCTCTGCCGTCAACGCGCTTGCCGTCGTCGAGCAGCCATCTGCGCACAACGTATTTCTGAAGCTTGTACATAGCTTCGTCGATAAGGGATTCTCTCTCCTCATAATCGGGATCGAACTTCTCGTGTACGGAAGCATATACCGGCAGAAGAGCTGCGTCGCGAACGTTCTTGTCGTCTGTGTCCATAGCTGCCCTTACGTCCTCGATAGCGAATTCCTTCACTGCCTCGAACAGGTCTTCCGGGACATCCTTGCTCTCGAACTCGATCTTCTCGTGTCCGACAGCTGCTACGATCTCATTGATGAATCCGATGATTCCCTTGATCGCTTCATGGCCTTTGATGATGGCCTTGAGCATTGTGTCGTTGTCGACTTCGTTTGCGCCTGCTTCGATCATGACGACTTTTTCCATTGTCGCCGCGACTGTCAGGTTGAGGTCGCTCTTCTCTCTCTGTGCTTCGTCGGGCATGATGATGATCTCGCCGTCAACAAGTCCTACGGATACGCCGCCGATCGGGCCGTCCCATGGGATCTTGGACATTGCGACTGCAATGGATGCGCCGATCATGCCTGTGATCTCCGGAGAGCAGTCCTGATCGACCGACATGACTGTCATCGTGATGGCTACGTCATTTCTCATGTCCTTCGGGAAGAGAGGACGCATGGGTCTGTCGACGACTCTGGAAGCGAGGATTGCCTTCTCGGACGGTCTGCCTTCTCTTCTGAGATAGCTTCCTGGAATGCGTCCCACTGCGTAGAGCTTTTCCTCATAGTCAACTGAAAGCGGGAAGAAATCTACTCCCTCTCTCGGTGTGTCTGCCATTGTTGCGGTGCAGAGAACGGCTGTGTCGCCGTATCTTATAAGGCATGCACCATCAGCCAGCCCTGCCATTTTTCCGGTCTCAACGACCATCTTTCTGCCGGCCAGCTCGTAATTGAAAACTCTGTAATTTTCGAACATACTAACCTCTTAAATGTTTTATTTTTTTCCCGCATCGTCCAGGTTAGCAATAAAATCCATGCTTCTTCCTCTTTGGAAAACTCATCGATTTTACCGCTAAGCCCGGGGCCCCCGCGGGTAATTTATTGACCGATTAAAGGCAGATCGGAAAGCTCCGACCTGCCTTTATTTACTGATTACTTTCTCAGACCGAGTCTAGCAATAAGTGAACGATAACGTTCGATGTCTTTCTTCTGCAGATATGCGAGAAGATTACGGCGACGACCTACCATCTTGAGAAGACCGCGGCGGGAATGCTTGTCCTGCTTGTTCTCTTTGAGGTGCTCTGTAAGATGATTGATACGCGCTGTGAGAATAGCTATCTGAACTTCGGGAGAACCTGTGTCGCCCTCATGAATAGCATATTCAGCGATGATATCTTTCTTATCTACCATGATTGTTTTCCTTTCGTTTTATTTATTTGCCTGATTCGCAGGAAAGGTACCGAAAGGTCCTTGATCTCAAGGTTACTCCTGTTCCCGCGGATAGGTAGCCTAGGTATTATATCACAGTCATTTTGAAATTTGCAATAACAAAAAACTGCGGTCCTGACGGCGCGTACAGTCCGTCCGGAAGCCTATTTGAGCGCTTCCTGTATATCCAGGTGGATCGCCTTCACGAGTTCATCCACACTTGAGAATTTCTTCTCGTCCCTGAGGCGTCTCAGGAGATACACCCTGATCTCTTTTCCGAGCAGATCCTCATCCAGATCAATGATATGTGTCTCTGCTCTGTATTCTCCCTCCACCTCGACCGTCGGCCTTATGCCGATATCGGTGACGGAGTGGTATTCTATGCCGTCAACTTCCGCTACGGAGGCATAGACCCCTCTTGCGGGTCTTAAAATGTTCGGGAATACCTGATTTATCGTCGGGCATCCTATCTGCCTGCCGAGACCTTTGCCCTTGGCCACGACTGAGGAAAAGTGATACGGTTCCCCGAGCATTTTGCCCGCCGTCGCCACGTCGCCGTTGGCGACCAGTTCCTTTATCCTCGCCGTTGAAACGGGTCTTCCCCCGTAGAGTTCCTCCTCTATGGTGACGGATCTTATCCCGTACGCCGCGCAGAGTTCCTTGAGTTCGGAGACTCCGGCAGATCTTCCTCTGCCGAATCTGAAGTCCTTCGAGCTCAGGATATATTCCGCGTCATATCCGGATATGAGGATCCCGTGGATGAATTCGTTGGGCGAGAGATCGGCAATATCCTCAAATCTTATGATCTCGGGCTCCACGCCGAGCTCTCTCATGATCCTGAATGATTCCTCTCTCTGATAGAGATCGCTGGCTCCCTTGCCGCTCGGCCTCTGCGCCGTCGAAAAATCAAATGTTATGGCAATAGGCCTGTAGCCCGTTCTGTCTGCGATCTCCTTAGCCTTGCGGAACAGTTCTCTGTGTCCGATATGGACTCCGTCGAAATATCCCACCGCTACGATCGTCCTGTTTCTCTGCACCATCCGGTAACTATTCTCCTTGCGCAAGATGTATGAGTTTCTTCAAGTATCCGCATTCGTTTCTGGCTATTCCAAGTATTCTGTCTTCGCACCTGACCTTGATTAGTCCGTCCGTTTCAATATCGGTCCGGACAG
Organism: Oscillospiraceae bacterium; assembly: GCA_017512745.1. Classification (GTDB taxonomy): domain Bacteria; phylum Bacillota; class Clostridia; order Oscillospirales; family Ruminococcaceae; genus RGIG5675. The sequence continues at coordinate 15,670 of JAFWEV010000098.1, read as the reverse complement.
GCGCGCCGTTCATGAATCTGTCCGCGTTCTTCTCGTCGAGTTCCTGTACCTCGGCATCCCGGAATACCGTCATCATATCTCTCAGATATTCCGCGGGATCCGCGGAACTTTCAAGAGTTTCAAATTGTACGGCTTCGCTCTCCCTGAATCCCATGCACATCGTGCGTCTCAGGGAATTCAGCGTGGCGCATGAACCGCACTTTTCCGCTATATCCTCTGCGAGGGTCCTTATATACGTCCCCGATGAGCACCTGACACGGATCTCTATTCTCCTTGTGCCGGGATCGTAATCCAGTAGATCCAGAGCGTATATCTCTATGTCCCTCGGCTTTCTCTCGACGGTCTTCCCCTTGCGGGCAAGATCGTAGAGCTTTTTCCCGTTCACCTTGAGAGCGGAATACATCGGAGGTATCTGACTGCTTTTGCCGATGAATCCCTCAAGTACCTTCAGGAGTTCCTCCTCCGAAGGAAACACATCGGATGTTTCCGTAGTTGTCCCGGTCCTGTCGCCGGTATCCGTCTTTACCCCGAAACTGACTCCGGCAACATATTCCTTTGTCGAATCCGGCGCGTATTGGATAGTCTTTGTCGCATTCCCGAAGAACACGGGCAGGACTCCGGTCGCCATGGGATCAAGCGTTCCCCCGTGGCCGACCTTTTTCATCCGGTATATTCCTCTGAGCTTTGCGACGCAGTCAAACGACGTAAAGCCTTCGGGTTTGTCCAGTATCAGTATTCCGTCCATTGTTTCCGAATATCAGCTGTTGATAGCCGCCGCGGTCTCTGCCAGGATCAGTTTTTTTATGTCGGAGAGCGTGCCGGAACACTCAAATCCGGCAGCGCCGGGATGTCCGCCTCCTCCGAGCTTTCTGCAGATCTCCGCCGCGTCGGGTTCACCCATCGTTCTGAGAGATCCCTTCCAGTTCCCCGAATCGAGTTCTCTCAGCGTGATCCCGACCTTTACTCCTTCGATCTGTCTCGGTATGGGGGTTATCCCCTCTATGTCGTTGAGTTTTGCTCCGGCTCTGGCGAGCATATCCTTGGTCAGGACCATAAGGGCTATCGTTCCTCCGAGATAGAGCTCCATCTCGGAAAGAGCTTCTCTTTCGAGCTCCAGATGGGAGAGGGATTTTTCCTCGAAATACAGATAGTTGAGCCTTGCGGCATCAATGTTGTATCTGTACAGCCTTGCCGCAAGTTCCAGCGACTCCGCCGTGGTATTCGTATATCTGAAGCATCCGGTGTCCGTGGACAGCCCGGTATAGAGACATTTCGCCGTATAGTCGTCCCACTCCACTCCGAGTTCGTCTATTATCCCGGAAAGGACGCCGGCGCAGGATTCTCTTCCCGCATCGAGCAGCAGGTATTCCGCAAAATCCTTATGCGTTCCGTGATGATCGATGGCAAGGAGGACATTGTCCCTGTAGGGCTCGGCTTCCTGAGGAAGCAGGCTGATCCCCGCGCAGTCGACGGATACGACGGCATCGGGCGTGAAGTCCTCATCGGCATTGAGATCATAGTATTCCTTTATCACGGAATATCTTTTGGGAAATTCCCTAGCGGATATGACCTTGCTCCTTATGCCGAGCCTGCCGAGAGTGTGCCAGAGCGCATATGCCGTCCCGAGGGTATCCCCGTCGGGATTCTTGTGTGTGAGTATGGCAAGCGAGCCGCTCTTTGTAAGCAGCTCGCATGTTTTAGCTATATCAGTCTTCTGACTCATGATTGATCTTCTCCAGGATACGGTTTATGTGATCGGCATACTCGACCGATCCGTCGGGGATGAAGTGCAGTTCCGGTGCTTTTCTTATGTGCATGGATCTGGAGATCGACGATCTCAGATAACCTGCCGCATTCTTGAGCCCCTCACAGCACTCTTTAGCCCTGTCAAGTCCGTATACGGAGCTGATCAGGATAGTCGCATGAGACAGATCGGGGGTGACTTCGACCCTCACGACTGACGGCATGCAGTCCACTCTGGGATCCTTAAGTGTGGGGATCTCTCTTGAGAGATGGACCTTTATGTCTTTATTGAGTCTTTCTACTCTGTGTGACGCCAAATCTGATTACCTCGTAAATATTTCGGGGATCACTCTCTGTACTCTTCAATCGTGTATGTCTCGAAGACGTCGCCTTCCTTGATGTCGGTGAACTTATCAAGCGTTACACCGCACTCATAGCCCTGAGCGACTTCTCTGACATCGTCCTTGAATCTTCTGAGGGATCCGACCTTGTCGTCATAGATGATGATACCGTCTCTGACGACTCTGACGAGACTTCCTCTCGTAATTGTTCCGTTGGTGACATAGCAGCCTGCAACAGTACCGACAGAGGAGATCTTGTAGACCTCGCGAACCTCGACTCTTCCCTGTTCGACTTCTCTCGTCTTCGGCGCGAGCATGCCCTTCATGGCGGATTCAACATCGTTCATCGCATCATAGATAACTCTGTACATGCGCATTTCGACATTGTCCTGCTTTGCCTGATCCGTTGCATTCGAATCCGGTCTTACGTTGAATCCGATGATGATTGCTCCGGATGCTTTTGCGAGCATTACGTCGTTCGCGGTTATACCGCCGACTGCTGTATGGATAACGGATACCCTGACTTCCGGAGTGGAGAGCTTCTCGAGGCTCTGCTTGAGAGCTTCCGCCGTTCCCTGAACATCCGCCTTGACGACGATCGGAAGTTCCTTCCTCTCGCCTTCCTCGATCTGGCTGAACAGGTTCTCCAGGGTAACCTTTGTGTAGTTGCCCCACTGCTCTTTCTGGATCTCGGCCTTTCTCTGCTCCGCGAGTTCTCTCGCAAGTCTCTCGTCCTCTACTGCGTTGAACACATCGCCAGCGTTCGGAACTTCGATAAGTCCTGCGATCTCGACCGGATCCGAGGGACCTGCCGACTTGACGCGCTCACCGCGGTCATTGATCATCGTTCTGACTCTGCCGACTGCAGTTCCGGCAATGATGATGTCTCCGGCATGGAGAGTACCGTTCTGGATAAGTACGGACGCAACCGGTCCGCGGCCCTTGTCGAGCTTTGCCTCGATGACGGTGCCTCTTGCGAATCTGTTCGGGTTTGCCTTGAGTTCCTTCATGTCGCTCACGAGAACGAGCATTTCAAGAAGGTTGTCGACACCTTCGCCTGTCACTGCGGATACCGGGCAGCAGATAACGTCTCCGCCCCACTCTTCCGGAATGAGTCCGTGCTCCGTGAGCTGTGTCTTTACCCTGTCAGGATTGGCCGTCGGACGGTCGATCTTGTTGATGGCCACGATGATGGAAACGCCTGCGGCCTTCGCATGATTGATGGCTTCGATAGTCTGCGGCATGATTCCGTCATCCGCGGCGACCACCAGGATGGCGATATCCGTCATCATTGCGCCTCTGGCTCTCATGGCGGTGAAGGCCTCATGTCCCGGCGTGTCGAGGAAAGTTACCTGCTTGCCGTTGACGTCGACCCTGTAGGCGCCGATGTGCTGTGTGATACCGCCCGCTTCCGAAGCGGTGACTTTTGTCTTTCTGATATAGTCGAGGAGAGAGGTCTTGCCGTGGTCGACATGGCCCATGACTACGACTACCGGAGCTCTCGGCATGAGATCCTTTTCCTCATCGGCGGTGTCGTCGATAAGTCTCTCTTCGATGGTCACATGGACCTCGCGCTCAACCTTGGCATTCATCTCTTCGGCCACAAGATATGCGGTGTCGAAATCGATGACATCGCTGACAGAAGCCATGATACCGAGCGACATGAGCTTCTTTACGACCGTGGCTGATGTTGCCTTGAGTCTTGTCGCCAGTTCTCCAACCGTGATCTCATCCGGTATGGATATCTTGAGCTGGGCTTTTCTCGCCTTCTCGAGCTGGATCCTCTGCAGTTTCTCTGCTTCGGTCTCCTTCTTCTGTTGGCGGATCTGTCTGTATTTGCCCTGTTTGGATTTCTGGCTGAGTTTCTGTTTGTTGCCCTGTGACTGGGTCTTTCTGGAACTCATCTGCCCGCCCGTTCTGACCTGGGTATCAGCGAGATTGTCGTACTTCTCGTTGTACCTGTCGAGGTCGACCGCAGCGGCGCCCGTATCAACGACCTTTGTGATCCTGTCTCTCTTGGGCTCCTGAGGCTGTTTCTTCGGCTTCGGCTGCTGAACAGCTTCGCCCGCCGGCGCCTTCGGTGTCTGGGCCGCGGCTGCGGGAGCTGCCTGAGGTTCAGGTATCTTTATATATTCGTTGAAGTTTTCCGAAGCATATTTCTTGGTTACGGCATTGAAGACGTAATTGAGCTCCGGCTCTGTAAGTACTGTTGCATATTTTTTATCTCCGGGGAATTTCTCGTTGAGAATAGCCACGATCTCTTTGTTCTGGAGTCCGAAATCCTTGGCCAGTTCTCCCAGACGATACTTAATCAGCATTAATTGATTCCTCCTTTTGTAAGGCGATCCTCACAGCCTGTGCGAGGTTTCTGTCTTTGACGGCCGCTACTGCAAACTTGCGGCCAACTCCGGACTCGATCTCTTCCATCGTATACCGGAGCTCTGCGGTCTCCGAAAGGCCCTGAGCGGCTTCCGTCACCTTTCTCTTCGTTCTGTCCGAAGCATCCTTCGCGATCAGAACGAGCGGGGCTCCCTTTCTTAAGGATTCGATCGTTGCATCCATCCCTATGCCGAGTTTTCCTGCTCTTCTGCACATCCCTATGGCATTGAGCACTTTAGAATCATTCTCCATCGGCAGGCATCTCACTTAACAGCTGAGCATATATTTCATCGGAAAGTGTGACTCCGAGCGCTCTCTCTATGCCCTTGTTCCTGATGGCTTTCTTAAGACATTCGGCATTTCTGCAGATATACGCGCCTCTTCCGGGTTTACGTCCGGTGAGATCCATCGAGATCTCGCCCTCCGGGCTCCTTACAACCCTTATGAAATCCTTTTTCGGCTTGTTTTCTCTGCACCCCGTGCACATTCTCATCGGGATCTTTTTACTCATTCGTCGATCTCGCTCTCGTAGTAACCGCTCTCGGGCTTGATATCGATCTTGTATCCCGTAAGTCTTGCTGCTAGTCTCGCGTTCTGGCCTCTGTTTCCGATGGCGAGCGAAAGCTGGTCATCGGGGACCGTAACGGAGCATATCTTCTGATCCGGATCGAGGACTTCGACAGATATGACCTCTGACGGAGAGAGTGCCTTCGCAATGAACTCCTCGGGCTTCTCGCTCCACAGAACGACATCTATCTTCTCACCGCCGAGTTCTTCGACGATCCTCTCGACACGCGCCCCTCTCGGGCCGATGCATGCGCCGCGCGGATCAACGTCCTTGTCCTTGGACCATACCGCGATCTTCGTTCTCATTCCGGCTTCTCTGGCGACCGCCTTGATCTCGACCGTTCCGTCAAAGATCTCCGGTACTTCGACTTCGAACAGTCTCTTTACGAGTCCCGGATGCGTTCTTGAGATCATGATCTTCGGTCCTCTTGCGGAGTCGTCAACGCTGACTACGTAAACGCTGATCTTCTCTCCGTCGTTGAGGATCTCGCCCGGTACCTGCTCGCTCTTCGGCAGAAGGGCTTCGTTCTTGCCTATCTCAAGGACCATGGTTCCCTTGACGGGATCAGTCCTCATGACCGTCGCCTGAACGAGTTCGCCTGTCTTGCTTCTGATATCGTCATAAGCCTGCTCACGCTCGGCTTCTCTTATGTTCTGTCTGATAACGTGCTTTGCCGTCTGCGCTGCGATCCTTCCGAAGTTCTTTGTGTCGATCGGTATCGTTACGAGGGATCCGATGGCGGGATCGGACGTGTAGGGCATTGCGTCTTCCTGTGAGATCTCGGTGCCCGGATTCTCGACCGTCTCAACGATCTCTTTTGTTACAGACACTCTGAATGTGTCCGTTGCGGGATCGATGTCTACGTTGACATTGTCTCCGTTGCCGTAGTCACGCTTTGCGGCGATGACGATGGCGTTCTTTATCTTTTCCATCAGATAGTTGGCGGGCAGTCCTCTCTCTTTTTCGAGGAGTGCCAGTGCTTCAAAGAAATCGGAATTACCCGTCTCAACTGGTTTCTTTTTCATCTTTTTCTATTAGTCCTCCGTAAAATCGTAGCACAGCCTTATCTGAGCGGCTGCATTTCTCTGTATGTCTATTACTTTTTCCTCTTCTGTTTCAACGAAAACAGACTGTCCGTCAAAGGACCTCAGGATCCCCGTATACTCTCTGTTTCCGTCTTCATCAGGTCTTATGAGCTTTACGTAGACCTTTTCTCCGAGACACTTCTCGAAATGGCTGTCCAGTCTCAGTTTTCTCTCGATCCCCGGAGAGGATACCTCAAAGGAATACTCCGAATCGACGGGATCCATCTCGTCGATAACGGGATCGGATGCGCGGCTCATCGCCTCGCAGTCGTCTATGGAAATGCCTTCCGGTTTGTCGATATATACTCTCAGGACAAGGTTCGCGCCTTCCTTGAGATATTCGACGTCCCATATCTCGTATCCGAGTTTCTCGGCCACAGGCTCGAGGGCTTCCCACACTCTGTCTGCAACAGACTGTTTTGCCATGTTTCACCTCCACAAAAAGGTCTTTATCCAAAATGAAAGAGTGGGCAAAACCCACTCTTTCAACCTAACATATGAAGTATACAGAACGAAATCGGCAATTGCAAGCATTTTTTATGCAGTTTTGCCCTAAATAAGGCGTTTTTTAACCATTTTGTATCTTTTTCGGCCGGTTTTTGCCGTTTTCACGGTCCGTTGACTTCAACGGCGAATTTTCCGGCGGTTTTCAGCTGTCTGAATCCCTGCTGCCTGAGCGCCTCATATACGCCGATGGCTACCGCATTCGAGAGGTTGAGGCACCGTATGTTCTCTCTCATCGGGAGTCTTACGCACCTGTCGAGCCTCTCTTTGAGGAAGGTCTCGTCTATTCCCTTTGTCTCGCTTCCGAATATGAGGAAACATCCTTCGGGATATTCGACTTCCGTATATCCGCGCACGCTCTTGGATGAAAAGAAGAACATCTCCTCCCCTTCGTTTCTCCTCATGAAGTCGTCGGCGGAGTCATATACCGTCACATCGAGATAGTTCCAGTAATCGAGTCCGGCGCGCTTCATCTTCGTATCGTCTATCTTGAATCCCATCGGCTTGACGAGATGCAGCCTTGAGCCTGTCGCGGCGCATGTCCTCGCTATATTGCCCGTATTCTGGGGGATCTGCGGATTGAACAGCACTATATTGAGAGGTCTTGCTTCAGACATTTCCGGCTATCCTCTCTATAAGCATCGGAAGTACCTTCTCGAAACACACCCCGTATCTCTCCTCCTGTCCCAGTTCAACCGTTCTCCTTATGCACTCCCTTGTATAGTCGCACGCGAGCCTCATGGATTCCCGCATATCCAGTCCGTTTATTACTCCCGCGAGAAAAGCACTTCCGAACACATCGCCCGTACCGTGAAAGTATCCGTCTATCTTTCCGGCTCCGGCCCTGGATATCTCTTTTCCGTCATAGGATATCGCTCCGAGCTGTCCGTCGCCGATATCGGTTCCCGTAAGCACCGCGCATGGAACGCCGAGTTCGTCTCTGAGTCTAATCACCGCTTTTTCTATATACTCATCCGTGTATGGCGGCTCTATGTATGGCTCTCCGAGCATGAGCGCAGCTTCGGTAAAATTCGGGATCACAATATCCGCCTTGCTGCAGAGCGATCTCATCAGCATCGGAAAATCATCGGAAAAAGAGGTATAGAGCTTTCCGTTGTCCGCCATGGCGGGATCGACGAGCACGGTCGTCTCATCAGTCCTGAACATGTCTATTATCTCCTTGACGATATCTATCTGCTCAGAAGAGCCGAGGTATCCCGTATATATGGCATCGAATCTGAGATCCAGATCCTTCCAGTGCCTCGCCACGGGCAGCATGTCCGCGGTGAGATCCCTGAACGTGAATCCCGTGAATCCTCCCGTATGTGTGGAGAGTATCGCAGTCGGCATTACGGCGCAGTCCGCCCCCGCCGCGGCAAGTATCGGCAGAGCAACTGTCAGCGAGCATCTGCCGACGCAGGAGATATCGTGTATGGCCAGCACTCTTTTCTGTTTTTCCATCTGTTTCACTCCGTTCAGATCCTGTGTTGTTCAGTTATTATATAGCAATTCCGGCGCTTCCGCGCAATACCGGCACCATTAACAAAACATTAATGCTTATTTGAATGATTAATGATGTATAATATGTGTATATATGCATAAAATGTGATTTGTGCGGCAGTTTCGTGGCAGCGCCTTAAAACTGCGCATGTGACAAGAGTTTCTCGGAGGTATCATCGTGGAAGATCAATTCAATCGTTCCGACACTAATCCCTCATTCTCAATAGAAGACGCAGAGCGCATTCTCAGCGCGGCAGAAGACTCTCCTCAGGAACCCGAAGAAGAAACGGGATCCGAAGTTGTGACCGCAGCTTTCGAACCGGTCGAGCAGGAAGAGGACGCGGGTCCGGCGGAAGAGCCCAGAAAACTCACTCCAGAGGAAGCCGCCGCAGCAAGAGAGCGCCGCAGGGCAAAGATCAAGGAGATGAAGCGGCGCCGCATGATAGCGTATGCGCTTATGGCTCTCATCCTGATCGTTCTCATAACAGGCATCACCCTCATTGTGAGAGCAATCAGAAACTCCAAAAAACCCGATACCTTCGCTCAGATCGGTCCGATGCCACAGGAGACTATAACAGTAGAGAGTCTCAAGGATCCGTACAACTTCTCCAAGGAAGTTCCGGCAACAGAAGATGTGGGAAATACATGGTTCTCCGACGCCCTGATAATCGGCGAGACGAGGATCTCGGGCGTTGAGCTGTACGGCTTCGCTCCCGGCGCGGATCTCTTCTATTCGGGATCCATGACGACAGAGAGCGCCAAGGAAGGTTCCGGCTACGACAGAAATGAAAACAGCACGAATCTGAGTTCGATACTCGCCGGCAAACAGTACGGGAAGATCTACATTTGCCTGGGCCTCAACGAGATAGGCTGGTACTATGTCAATGAATTCGAGGAGTCGCTGGCAGGACTTGTGGACACTATCAAGCAGGCTCAGCCGAATGCTGATATCTATCTGCAGTCGGTCATACCTGTCACCGCAGGTCTCGCGTCGTCCCACTCATATATAACTCTCGAGAAGATCGCGTCCATGAACGCCATGATCCAGTCGGTCGCAATAACGAAGAACGTGTTCTTCCTGGGTCTGCCGACAGAACTTGTCATGGAAGACGGCTCTCTCAGCGGCGACTACGCGGCCCCGAACGGTCTCTCGCTCACGCAGGAAGGATTAAATCTGTGGTGTACATATCTCAGGACACACGCAGTTAAAGAAGGAGATTACAGATGGTAAAAAAATTGGTTTGTGTTTTGATGGCAGCAGTTCTTGTCATGTCCCTCGCAGCATGCGGACAGTCCAAGGATGTCGACATAAAGGCTCTCTCTCAGGAACTCAAGGCCGCAAGCATCTTCACGGAACCTCTCACCGAGCAAAATGACTCTATCGTAAAGAGCATGGTCCTCCTCGATACGGACCTCTGTGAACAGTATGAATTCTATATGACGACAGGATTCACAGGCGAGGAATTCGGAGTGTTCAAGTGCAAGACCGCGGAAGACGCAAAGACTCTCGAAACACAGCTTGAAGCAAGAAAAACAGCTCAGTACAACGCATATGTCAGCTATAACCAGGAAGCAGTACCGAGGATCGAGAACACGATCATCAAGGTCAGCGGAAATTATGTGGTATATGTAGTGGCGAACGACAGCGCAGCTGCCCAGGAAATCGTCAACAAATACATCTGAGACAAATAACTGCGACTGCTGCGGATCAGGTCATCTGCAGCAGTCTTTTTACTTTATGGATATCAAGATAATTGACAACAGAAAAGACTTTATCGTATGCATAAAGCCGGCAGGCATCACCAGTGAGGAGACCGGTATGGTCAGAGCGCTGAGGGAACTGCTCGGATGCGAGATCCTGCCTGTCCACAGACTGGACAAGCCAGCCCGGGGGCTCATGGTGTACGCCAAGTCAAAGAAGGCTGCCGCAGCGCTTTCGGAATCCATTCGGGACGGTTCCTTCAGGAAAGTCTATCTCGCCTGCGTCCCGGACATGGAACTGCAGGACAGCGGCGTCTTCGAGGATCTCCTCTTTCACGACAGCTCCAAAAACCGCTCATATGCGGTAAAGAGGATGAGAAAGGGTGTAAGACAGTGCCGCCTCTCATATGCCGTCACAGGCAGAAAAAACGGGCTGGCGCTGGTAAAAATACTTCTTGACACCGGACGGACCCATCAGATACGGGCGCAGTTCGCCTCAAGGGGCATGCCGCTTGAGGGCGACCGCAGATACGGCAGCAGATCGGACTGTCCCCTTGCCCTGTATTCTTGTGAGCTCTCTTTTCCCGACCCGTCCGGGGAGGGGACCGTCACATATGATTCGGTGCCTTCCGGACCACCATTTGACCTTTTCGGACCGATAGAAGATACTAGTACATGATCAGGATCCCGCAACAGGAGCTACTATGGCCACAGTAGAGATACTTCTCGCTACATTCAACAGCGAACAATATGTTTCAAGTCAGCTCGATTCCCTGCTCGCGCAGGACTTTCGGGATATTTCCGTTACCGTGCGGGACGACGGATCGTCAGACCGCACATGGGATATCCTCAATGAATACGCCCAAAAAGACGCGCGGATAAAGCTCCTGCCGGACAGGACTTCTTCAGGGAGCGCCAAATCCAATTTCTTCAGGCTTCTGCTTGCAAGCAGCGCAGATTATGTGATGACGTGCGATGCCGACGACTACTGGCTGCCCGAGAAGGTATCCCGCACGCTTGCCGCCATGCAAAAGCTCGAAAACGGAGATACGGACATTCCGTGCCTCGTGCACTGTGACCTCAAGGTTGCCGGCGAGGATCTCGGCATCATCGCGGAATCCCTCGTGGAATACGAAAAGCTCACTCCATCGAGAACCGGTCTCAAACAGCTCACCGCCCAGAACAACGTGACCGGCTGCGCGATGATGGTGAACAGAGCTCTTCTGAACTATATCACCCGCGAGCCGGAGGCGGTCATGCACGACTGGTGGTGCGCGCTCATAGCTTCGGCGTTCGGAAGAATTGCGTTTCTCCCGGAATCACTGATCCTCTACAGACAGCACGGATCAAATCAGGTAGGCGCATACAACGCGTCAAGCGCAGACGCCTCTCTCTCAAGACTTACGTCGAAAGAGAGGAACAGGACCATCTATGATTCCATGTTCAGACAGGCCTCGGCATTCGCGGAGGAATACTCCGACAAACTGATGCCGGAGCAGAAGAAGGTCCTCACCGGATACGGGGAGATGCTCGGCATGCCGCATATCAGGAAATGCGTCCGTCTGGTCACCGGCGGATACTGGAAGAACACGTTCATAAGGAACGTAGGCCAGTTTCTGGTCATCTGATATAAATACAGCAAGCCGGAAATATTATGACGATCACCGTATGCAGTCAGGCGGAAGCCATGAGGCTCGCCGCGGAGACACAGGTCAATACAGCTGTCATATCCATAACGTCGACGGATGAAAACGACGTGGAATTTCCCGAAAACCCACACATTCAGGAGATCCTGCGTCTCAGATTCAACGACCTGACGGAGGAGTATGACGAAGAGGGGATCCCGTACGGCCGTCCGCTTCCGAAGCGGGAGGATCTCAACGGTCTTAAAGACTTCGCGATCCGTCTTTCCTGCGATAACCTCATCGTCCACTGCTGGGAGGGTGTTTCCCGGTCCGGAGCGGTCGCTAAGGCGATCTGTGAATTCCGCGGAAAAACAGATGAGATCCGGACAGGCAGAGAGCTTTCCCCCAATCCTCTCGTCTATGAATTTGCCCGAGAAGAACTCGGGATCCGATAAAAGAAGGAGACTCAGTCATGGTCATTGAGACGGACAGACTTATCTTAAGACCGTTTGGCAGGGACGACGCTCCGCGGATGTTCGCCTCATGGACATTCGACGAGAACGTCGCCAGATACTGCAGATGGTATCCCCATGAAAATGTTGAAACGACACAGCGCCTTCTCGACATGTATCTTGAACAGCAGGAGGGCGGTTTTGAATACCGCTGGGCAATCACGGACAAAGCTTCAGGGGATCTCATGGGATGCATAGACGTCATCGGCATCGACGACGACGGAAAAACCGCTGACGTAGGATATGCCATAGGGAAGAAGTATTGGTCAAAGGGATACGTGACAGAGGCCTTCAGGGCGGTCATACAGAAGCTGTTCGACGACGGCTTCACAAAGATACGGGCGGAACATCACATCGACAATCCGGCGTCCGGACGCGTCATGCAGAAATGCGGTATGACCTGTGTGGGCGAAGCCAGGTTCCCCGCAAAATTCGGTTCTGACGAACTGTGCACCGTAAAGATTTTCGAACTTGAGAAATGAAATAAAAAACAACGCTCTCTGAAGGGATCTTCAGAGAGCTTTACTTTTTGTATAATTCTTTTTGATTATTGCATAAGGTAAATAACGGGATCCACTTCTTCGCCCTTTACGATCACACGAAAGTCCAGGTGTGGTCCGGTAGACATACCTGTACTTCCCACCAAACCTATGATATCACCCTGCATTACATGATTCCCGGATTCAACACTTATGGATTCCATGTGGCTATATTGGGTCAGTATGTCTCCGCCGTGCTCAATGACAACATAGTTGCCCCGCTTCTCTTCGAAACCGGTTTCTTTGACAACGCCTTCGTATGCGGCAGACACTTCTTTCCCCAGCTGCGCTACATAGTCGATGCCAGTGTGGTTTTGCGTAAAGCCTCTTGAGATGAACTGATCGTCTGCGACCGGAACTATCATGGACCCCTCCGTCGGCGCATCGATAAAGAATATTTTCTGCATACCGTTGATCTTGAGGCTCTCTGCCATACCAATCCGCAATAGACCTATATATGAAGTTCCGGTGCTGACGCTGATGTCGTTTCCCTCACTGTCGACGAACCTCAGAGGTTCTTCATATCCTCCGTTGCCTTTATCCCATCTGCATTCAATATATTTGCCATGAGAGAAGTAATACGCGTTTCCTCCGGTGGAGAGGTCATAAGTGAATTCATCTCTTTCATCATAACCGCCGCCGGCCAGAACGAGGAATACATTATCGAACATAAGAGTCTTGCCGTCTCCGCCTATACCGTCAAAGAGGATCTTTCTGTATCGGCCTGATGAAGAGTCATATTCAAAAGTGCCCTTGTATCCTGTAGTCCCGATCAGACCTTTTTCGGGGGCCATTATGTCGATTTCTCTGGAAGAAAAATCCCATTCGATCCTGTCGGCGGGCATTGTATCTTCAAGAACATCCTGTCCCTCAGCTGCAAAGCTGAAGACCGGTGCCCTCGACTCTGCGTCAAAGACGACTGTATCTCCCGCTTCCGCAGAGAGCACATCCATAGACAGAAAATAGTTGTTGTCCGGGGCATACTGCCCGACCCTGCTGGCGTCTGTATGATAGAGATCTTCTGCCGTTTCACCGTCAAGAACTTTAAGTCCGTTTGCAGCCACGGCTTCTCGGATCTTCACTGAATCGGACTGGCTCGCTCCGGTACACACCGATACTGCGCCATAAGGAGCAGTTAGTCTCAGAGACACGTCGTACATCTCAAACACAGGGCCTATTGCTTCTATATCATCGATAGACGAGAATACTGCCGTATATCTTGTAACTCCGCCGGCGACTTCGTATTCATAGACGATATCTGCCCTGTCAAGCCCGTAGAACGGTCTCGCGGAAGGGGTATTCCTTACTGTTACAGCTACCGGATTTTCGAGAACATTCTGCGATTCGGTTCCGGTGAGCATATTGAACACCGGTTTTCCCACGTGATCCACCGGATTGGTCGCGCAGCCAAGCATGACTGCTGCAACAACAATCACGGATATGACCGTAACGGTCATCTTCGTCTTTTTGTGAGCGAGTATATTCCGGATCCTGGCCTTCACGGATGTCTCTCCGAAAGCTACGGGACTCGGTGCGGGAAATCTCGTCTCTGCCGCAAAAGAAAGCAGCGCGAGACTATATATCCTCTTGATATGTACGTTCCTGTCGAGCACACTTTCGTCGCAGCTCATTTCCATATCCCGGGTCATCATGTCGAATGCGATCCAGCAGAGAGGATTGAACCAGTTGACCGCGAGCAGGATGAACGCGCCCATCTTGATCATGTGATCGTGCCTTGCAAGATGCTGCTTCTCATGCAGAACTGCCATGCGCTGCGATGTGTATCCAAGTCCGAAAGGGATATATATTCTTGGTCTCAGGATCCCGAATATAAACGGAGAGCCTATATCATCGGACTCCCAGACGTTGTCCTCCATCCTTATGGCTGAAGATATCCTTCGTCCGATCCTGATACATGATACTATTCCGTATATCAGAAAGATCAGAACTCCTGCAGCCCATATGACCGCAAGAATCCCTGCAGCATTCATCTGCCTGACCGGCGCCGTCGCTGTGACCGCCTTGTCCAGACTCTCTATACCGGTGCTCGGTATCACGGTCTCATAGATGATATCCCGTTCCGCCGCAGCGACGGATGACGTACTGCCGTGTGTCGAAAACACTGTGGGGACATCCCTGAGATCCATGGCCGTTTTCCCGCTATCCTCTATCCTGAGGTTGAAGAAACTCAGTTCCGAGCTCAATGAAAACGGACAGCACAGCCTGAAAGCCACAGCGCTCCACAGGGCATATGAATACTTTTTCGGAGCATTCCTGAGCATCAATCTCGCCAACATGACAGCCAGTATAACGTACCCGGCCGTTATGCTCATGTTGACCACGCTTAGAAAAACCGTCTTCATCATATTCAGTCCTCTACGTATGAATCAATGAGCCTCTTGAGTTCCTCAGCCTCCGCATCAGTAATTTTTTTGTCCCCAAGGAAAGCCGCAATGAACTTCGGCAAAGACCCGTCGAACTGTTCCGTTACGAATCGGTCGCTCTCTTTTGATCTGACATCATCCTCATCGGCAAGCGCCTTGACTATTGTGTTCTCGTTCTTTACGGCGCCTTTGAGCTCAAGCCTTTTGAGCATTGTATATGTGGTGGATTTCTTCCATCCGAACTGTTCTTCGCAAAGAGCAACCAGCACCGAAGAGTGAACAGGCTGTCTGTTCCAGATCATCTTCATGAATCTCATCTCACTCTCGCTGAGCCTTATCGGGGTCATATATACCAACTCCAGTCTACAGTTGTAAAGTACGTATAGTCTACAACTGTCGAGCAGAGATGTCAACAGTTTTCTGTTAAGAAAAGACCCGGGGCAAATGCCCCGGGTCCGGACTTCGTTCCTATTAAATATTGCTATTTAATCAGCCATTAGCCTCTTCGAAGGAGATCTCATGGTCTGTGTAGTAGTTGACATACTTCTCATAGAAGTCGTCACCTGTGAAGTCATAGTAACTGTGAACATCTACTGCACCGCTTGCTACGGAGTCAAGAACTGCCTTAACAGCAGCCTGTGTCTCTGCAGAAACCTGTGCCTGGAAGTTCTCATTGTCAGCAAGACCTACACCGTTGTTGGCGAGTGTTGCTGCATGATTGCCCGGGGCAAGAGATCCGTCGAGGATTCCGGCGACTGTCCAGTCAACGGATTCTTCGATCTTCTTCTG